>NZ_JBBCYH010000022.1:0-72240 GCF_037144955.1 Paenibacillus sp. USHLN196
CTCGGCCACTCACTGGATCTGATTAACCACAGACCCCGAAAATGCTTGGGCTGGAGAACCGCTCACGAATCTTTCACAGAGGAACTGTCGCACTTGGTTTGACAATCTGTCAATTACAAATAACTCTGTGTTTATAAAGCCAGACAACTTCATGAGAAAACTGGATACGCTTTCTTTCTTCGCATGCTTTTGAGCTAATTCTGTAAATTTGCTATTAGATTCAATTTCCGAAATAGCTGAGTTATATTTTTTAACTTTTCCCCCTGTCAGTCCTCTCTCAAGAGTATAGACTTGGTTATTACGGCTGATTATCTCAAGCTGGACAGTGTGATACTCCTTAGCTTCATCGATGGGTTCAGGTAACTCGGTACCACCTAACATAAAGTTAATACATTCAAAAATATAAGTTTTCCCTGTATTCGACGGGCCTGCAATCACATTCAATCCACTCTTAAACGAAACCTCTGAAGCTTTCTCATCATTCCCTATAATTCGGAGCTTTCTAAGTTCAAAGCCGTAAATCATTCAAGACCACTCCTTGTAAGAGCTTCGTACATAAACTCTCCTCCCCAACTTCCAAGTTTATTATCAATATATCCTTTTAGTTCTTCATCCGAGTATTCTGAAAAAAATTGACTAACCCAAAATGCATTGTTCCGTAATAACTTATAATACTCAGACTCAAAAAGATCTAGAAAAGCATTTGATAATTCCGTGGCTATATAAGAAACACCATTTCCCCCAAAAACAATTTCTAATAAGGTTCTACTGTACATTAAATCCAACCCATCTTGCATAGCTTTCCTTCGAACAACAATTTCTCCTGAACGATGAGGAGTAGCGGGGTGAATTGAATCCGGTGAATTGGGATCACCGATATCCCTGGTATGTAATACTAAGTAATCGTAGTAAACCAATCTTTGCAAATCGAGATAAGCCGGCTGATTCACTGATAATATGATTAAAGCTCTTAATCCAATCTCCAATGGAGAATTAAAAGCCATATCATTCGCCGAATGCTCTGCCATTAGTTCACCCATTTCTTAATTTCGTCTTCATTAGCCAGATGATGGCATATCCCTGCCAAATCATTACCCTTCAGTGAATTGTATAGAGGATAACTCGGTACATTTAGGTTTCGAGCTGCTAGACAAACTTTTTTGACTCTCTCAAATCCATCTTCATGTTCAGACTCAAGTATATCTATTATGCCATCGTAAACTTCTTCCTTCAGCTCTTTAAAAGCATCTACACCAGGAGGAAGTGTATCTCTTTCAAACCTCATTAGTGATTCAGCAGAATAAAAAGATTTCCTTTGCCTTTCAAAATGGTTAAAAAAGTTATGATGTTCAGGAAGCTCTTTAACAATAATCCGCTTTACTTTATGACTATCAGAATATGCCTCAAGGAGCTTCGTAATGTATAACAACTCATCTTCTGCAATTTGTTCAGGAGGAAGCACTGGCTGAGGCCGGTTCTTTTGAAGTCCACCAAACCTATAAGGGAAATATCTAGTTTGAGCATGTTGTTCGATTAATCTTTGTGGTTCAACACTATCAATAATAGTGAAATCGAAGGAGGTAACATAATCAGAGAAATCTCCTTGTAATTCAATATTCTGCTTAATGGTAATCTTTTTCTTACACTTTGTTTCCCAGTTTGCTATGAGTCCTTTTCTTAGAGATTCAGGCTCATCTATTAAATCTCCTAAAGTTGTAGATACACCTTTTGGGGCTACGAAGTAATACTTTCTAGGAACAGTATATTTACCAATATAAGTGTAGTAACAAAGTTTTCCAAGTTCTATCCAAATATTGCTGGGAGTAAGAGCATTATCGTAATGCTTGCATTGATAATTATCCCATATAAGTTGCTCCTTCTTGTCATAGACTGAATATGCAACTACATCTCTACCCATATCACCGGCTCCCCCACAGCGGCGAACCTTTACATATGTCTGAGCAAGATATCCTGTAGCCCATTCACAAACTAAATCTTCAAAGTCATCTTCGGAAATAACTTGTAATCTTTTAATCGGTTCAATAGTCTTTCCTAAGAGTAAATCCGCATTTGTGATTTTCTTCTGAATAACAGGAATTGGTATCTCTAATTCTTCCTCATCGTTCACATTTGTTCACTCCAATCTATACAATATTTAGTAAAATAGTACCACATGCAGCCAGTATAATCACCTAAATATTCCATCAATTGAGAGGTGGTATTATGATATTTGTAACACACAAAACGAAAAAGCTAAATTAAAGTCTGTTGTGTCTGATATGACATGGATTAAGGGGATTTCTCGAATCATATGTTATAAAACATGTTACATATTTGCAACTGACATTAACAGTACAAATTCTTATAATTCCTATATAAAACTTGAGTTTTATGTAGTCCTATGTGTTATTCTTATCTGCTAACACTTTCAACAAACGAAAATCCAAATATACAATTGTGATTTTGCATGCGTTAAGATATAACTGAAGTGAGGTGATAAAACATGGAAAATGTACGCGAGTTGTTCCAAATCATGACCAGACGGTTTGGTCTGCTCAATAAGAATTGTTGTACCGTGGGAGCTATTGATGTGTCGCCGGCCCAAAGTCATATATTGTATGAGGTAGATCGTCAGCACAATCCCTCCATGCAGCAAATTGCCGACACTTTAGGAACAGATATTACAACCTTCAGTAGACAGGTTCAATCCTTGGTGAAGCTTAAGTTACTTAACAAAGCACCAGATTCTACAGATAGACGTGTATATCTACTCTCACTTACAACCGAAGGGAAGTTTGTTGCAACCACTATTGATCAGCAAATGAGTGCCTATCTAGATGAAATCTTTTCGCATATGAGTGGATTTGAGAAGGAGATGGTGATTAACTCAATTAAACTGTTGAATAAAGCAATGCTTCAATCTGATAACTGTTGTCAACCTGTGAAGGGATAAACACACACTCTAACTCCTCCTACAGTCACAGATTTTTTAAGATATCTATTATCTGGCTTATGTTACATACAACAAAAGACCACCGAGGTCTCTCGGCGGTCTTCATACATTACTGTAGTGTGTACTTGGAACGTAAAGCTTTCTCGAGATGTTCATATTCAACCTGTTCCGCAAAACTCATAAGCTCACCATTAATGACAACGGCAGGTGTAGCAAACTCGATGAGCTTATCTGACTGTATATGTGCAAAACCTCGCTCTTCGAATAGAGATCTTAACTTCCGTTTTGCAAGCGCTCGATCCATAGGTAGGGAATAATCATACACATGAATAGTAACTTCGTTTTCAAATGTCTCTTTTAATTTTTGCTTAATTTCAGTATATACACTCAAAGAAGCGGAATAGTCTGGAGTAGAGCAGCAATCGGCAGATTCTAACCCATTTTCATCACAACAATCTGTTGTTTGCTGACTATTTATATTTGGAAAGAGTTCGATAGAGTTTTTTGTATTCAACATATGTTCCTCCTCACTTTAAGAAGTTACTTTCATCCGATGAGTCGGTTGTGGAGGCAGTGGACTAAAACATTCGTGGTACGTTTGATCCCAAACCGTTTCCAGGTCCTGATCAATGGAGGCAATCGCATCCGATACGACTAAGTCCAGAAGTCCCGGTGAAGCTTCAATCCTAATGTTCAGAACGACCCGGTACTGATTACCCATTTGTGAGTAGCTATTGGTGTATATAGGTGCTGCACCTGTTTGAACAACACTTGCTTTGACATAGCCTGTATCATTACCAGCATGTACCTTCAGATGCGCTACGGCCATCTTTTCCCTCAAAAAATGCCCGTTTAATTTACTTAAAAGTCCATCTACCCACTGCTGAGGATCGAATGCTTTTCCATCCGAATGCTTCACGTCACCCAGCATATTCATCCACGCAAGCTTGGCTTCCCCTTCAGCATACACACTGTAATCAATATCCAAAAGTTTGTGGCCGCTTGGAATTGTACTATTCCATAAATCGAGTAGAGGGGCTAAGTTAACACCTGTAGTCGCTGAGATCGGCTGTATGATTGAATTCGGATAGCGTTGATGAAGATACGTGACCACTCTATCCATCTCTTCTTCCGTGTATTGATCCAGTTTATTTACAGCAATAATATCTGCCTCGGCCAACTGCTTCTCAAAAATATAACTAACCGATTGAGAAAATAGAAGACGTCCTGCTTCTTCTTCATTTAATTCAGCCAACAATCTAGCCGGATCAACCACAATAGTCAAGGGTACCGTTGTGAACTCGTTAGCATAATTCTGTTTTAAGGGCTGAATGACCGTTGCAGCGAGATCCGTGCAACTACCAACGGCTTCACAAATGATGTAATCAGGTTTCTTTTCTAAAGTAAGTTGGTTCAAATGTTCATACAAGTCTTCAAACCGACAGCAGAAACATCCCCCTGTTACTTCTTTGGTTTCCAGTCCACTGATTTGTGCGAGTTCAGTATCAATTAATTCTTTCCCTTGATCGTTAGTAATGATGGCGACCTGTTTCCCCTGCTCTTGTAAAACTTTGGCCATTTGTATCATTGTTGTTGTTTTCCCCGCTCCTAGGAAGCCACCTAACAACACCATTTGGACCTTTTTCATATAAACGCTCCTCCTCTTTCATTCAAAATGGTTATTCGTGAAGTATTCTGTAGACATAAGCAGCCGTGATCGCGCCCATGGTTGTCCATAGGATATATATCCATAAAAACTCCAAGTGTCCGGAGGCCAAAGCTGGGCCTAAAGATCGTGCAGGATTCATAGATGCCCCACTTACAGGACCTCCAAACATCGCTTCTAGAGCGACTGTTCCTCCTATAGCGATTCCAGCGAATGATTTTGATGCTTTTGCATGGACAGCAGAACTTAAAATGACCATCATTAAAATAAAGGATAGAATGAATTCCAAAATGGCACTTTGCAACCAGGGACCTGAAGGAAGCGTTGCTCCCAATCTCCCTACATTACCAAACATAAATAGTAAGGTAAGGCTCGCTGCATAGGCTCCAACACATTGTATGAAAACATAAGAGAAGGCTTCAATCGCTGTGATTTGTCTTGAGAAATAAAAAGCGAGGGTGACTGCCGGGTTAAAGGGAGCACCTGATACATGTCCAAAAGCATATATCAAAGCCATGACCACAAGCCCAAACGTTATAGCTACCCCGATATGTGTTAATGTTTTTGTAGTGGTATCTACTACTACCGCACCTGTGCCGGCAAATACTAAGAAGAAGGTTCCAATAAACTCAGCTATCCATTTTTTTCGGAGATCAAGTAGTAAAGAACTGCGACTGGTTTCAAAGCTCAATAATGGAAAACCATCTTTGACTTCTGTCGCATTCAAATGGTTGTCCCCCCTCTTAACATTTTAAACAACAGCGTTTAAAAATACCGTCTTCAGGAACAGTAACGATCTCTTGAAATAGTTCATCCATATCGGGGTTAGGGTGTTTCCATTCGTAATAGAACTCATGTTCAATCAGATCAAGTGTTTGTATAGAGGCTTGTCTCAGTAAAGGGGAGCCCTTATATAGGTACAGTCTTGTTTCATATTGTATGGGGTCAATGATGCTCTTCAGGTCATTATCATCTACAAAAGAGCGGAAAGTTGTTAAATCCTCTGTATTGGTCCAGGGGTTGAACATGATAAAGGTTGGATTGAGTGAAATCTCGATGTGGCGGAGATATGCAATAGCCTGTTCGATATCTTGAATAGAGGTGTCTTTGGCTACGGCATCCAGTACAACTTCCGATGGAAATTCTAACGCTGATGTAATGAACTTAACACCGAGCCCTTTCATTTCAGCTAATGTTTCTTTATTTTCAAGAATATGATCTACTCGGGTAGTGAAGTCGTAAGTGAGATCAGGAAAATCCTCATGTAACTGACGCAATATCTTGATACCGTGGTATTTTGCATTAAAGAAGTCTGCATCAATAAAGGATAAGTGCGTCATTCCCCCTTCGACAAGGTTTCTGACATCCTGTAGTACAATCGATTCAGATACCAGGATGACTTTACCCTCATAGGCAGCATATACCGAGCAATACAGACACTTATGATGACACCCGCGTGCGATTTCAGTGGAGCCCACGATCTGCTCAGAGCCTAATAGTTTGTTGATTTGCTTCTGGGGATACTTGTAGAGCGGCGGAAGCATATGCCGTGTCGGAACGCTTAAATGATCTCTCGACATATACGGATGAATTTCTTTACCCTGCAGAGCATCACGTCCGATGAGAACCCCATCCAGGGTACAATCAGTGTCTCCAGACAGATACTTTGCAAGATTGACCAAAGGTCTCTCCCACTCTCCACAAACGCAGGAATCACTATACTTCCCGGCAAGTCGGCTGGCATTAATAGTTGCATGCTGACCAAAGTACGTAATATGAGCCTTGGGATTAACCTGACGAATGATTTGAGTTAGTTCAGTGGCCGCTTGAACAGCATCAAATAATGGAATGGAAATGGCGATAAGCTCTTGATCCAGAAATCGTCCTTCATCAATTCCTTCGACATAAGTATCAAGCACAGACACATCGAAATCTGCATGTAATAAAGCGGTCAAGGCTGTAGCTACCGTCATCGGTTGATAGCCACCTTCAAAGTTAGAAACCAACAGGACCTTCATGAGCCTTCCTCCCTATCTTTCAAGGTTCTTCTTCGGTTAAACTTTCGTGGCTTTAATCAAGTAATAGCCTACTTTTTCTTCTAAAAAATGATGGGCCTCAGCATGATCCTGCTGAAATTGCAGATATTCATCTTTATACTCTTCACTCGATTCCATCAGCTCACGATATCGTTTGTTTTTGTCATCTGTAAAATTGATAACTTCCAAATCGATATACCCCGCTTCTTCAATTTGGGCAATGTTCTCGCTTAACTGAATACTCCCAGCGCGGCAACCGCTAACCAAGGACAAATCATTCTTGATGGAAGACGGGACGGGTGCATAAGAAACAAAATCCGTGTAGATAAAGGTACCCCCAGGTGCTAACACACGTGTAATTTCCTGGATGGCTTTAATCCGGTCAGGCACCAGATTCAGAACACACTCACTGTATATCAAATCAAACTGGCCATCCATATACGGAAGCGACTGGACATCGGCAACAAAGAAGCCCAACTTTTTACGAAACCCATCTGGAAATTGGGTGCTTTTTTCCCTGGCACGGGCAATCATGTTCTCACTGAAATCTACACCAATAAATTGCTTTCCATCTTCATGTGACTCCACCAAAGAGAGCAGTGTTGTTCCCATACCACAACCGATATCGAGAATTCGCTGTTTATCTGAAGCAAGAACAAACTCTTTAATACGTTCTGTAGGTCCGGACGGAGAAAATTTATCCGTTCCTTCCGAGTAGTTACCTTCACCTTCAGCTACAGAGTTATAAAAGTCTTTGATTGCTTGCGTTGCTGCATCCAATTCAGCTGGACCAGGTGAGCAGCAGTTTGAAACATTGGAAACTACCAGTTCTTGATTAGACATTTGTTATTTCTCCCTTCGAGATGCTTTGTATTTTTATGGAACGGACATAGGCAGTCCATAATACATAGAAAACAAGGGTGCCTAGAATCCAAAGGAAACCTGAGAAATAGAACGTAGTGTCAATTTGAAAAGTGTCCATTAGAATGCCAGATGTCAGCGGACCCAAAATCATTCCCAAGCTTGTCGCAGAACCCAGGAATCCCATCGTCGCCCCCATCCCCGCCTCTCTTCCTAGAACAGTTGACAGTGCAGAAGATGAAGCAAGCGTGACTGCAGAAGTTAGGCCGGTTCCAATCATTAGTAAGGCGATCGTCCAAAGCGAATGCATAGATGGAAACATCATTAAAAGAATCGTGGTTAACATAGCTGAGATGAGAATTAACTTCATTTTATTAAAACGGTCAACCACCCAACCTAGCGGGACCTGTGTTGCACCTATAATAATGTTGTTTAAGGCAATTAATAAACCAATCATCAGGGCATTAAGCCCTCTGCTTTGTGCGTATAGGGTGAAGAAGGAAATCATGAACATGGAAAGAACAGCTACAATGACATTGACGGAGGACAATGCTAGAATCCCGGGATGTCTCCAGGGAGATCGTTTCAGATGAGTACGCTCTGAATTGGTTTCGTTAAGATCAGCCACATTGGTTTCTTTCTTCGCCCTTGATGAAGGTAAAACAAAGACAATAACTAAGGCGATGATCGCAAGGCCGAGTAAGGAGAAAAATGCATTCTGTGTCCCGTACTGAACTGATATATATCCACCGAGCAAGGGTCCCAACCCATTTGCCAAGAAAATAGCAGTGTTGTATATCCCCATATACTTGCCTTCTTGCCCTTTAGGGCTGATTTCGCCCATGTAAGCCATAGCCATAGGTAGCATCATGGCTGATGCTACGCCATGAAGTAACCGCGCCCCTAGAAGTCCCGCTATACTACTTGCTAATCCATAACTTAGTGCGATAAAGGGATAAAGTATCAGGCTATAGATCAGGATGGCTTTAGGTCCTTTTTTATCTGCCAATCTCCCGATCGGTGTACCAATTAAAAGACGAACTACGTAAAATCCGCTGTACAACGTTCCGACCCACAAACCGGTTGCCCCTAAGTTTTTTGCATAAGGAGCTAGTAGTGGCGCTACAATCCCGGTACCTACGACCAATATAAAGACAGATAAACACAGGAAAATAATATTCTTTTTCATATGACACCCATACGTTTATCAGTGGACGAAGGCACCTCTCCATCTTGATCCTTTGTTATGAAAAAATGCATGGCTTCTTTCGCAGTATTCAAGACTTGAGATGCATGCTTACCATCTACACCATGAGCTATCATATAGCCCAACCGATTATAGTTGCTTTTAGTCATCGTTACGTAATCACCATTTTGAACAGAGATCTCAACTTGCTTTATTCCTTCAATTGATTGAGCTGCGTTCTTGTTCAATCGAACATTTCCATCTTGATACGCAAGTAAAAATTGAATTTGGGCTGAATCCGTGATGGGTATGTCCCTAGGAGCACTTGCAAAGGTTCCCCCCGTAACAATATGAAATGCCAACTTACGCAGATCATATCCGGTAACAGCATGAACCAAGTTGTGAATTTGATCTCCGCCCACCCTCGCATTCACCTCGATTACTTTGGGTCCTTGAGTAGAAAGCTTAACTTCAGTGTGGGAGACAATATAATCTACGCCTAGGACCGCCAAAGCCTTAATAACGACCTCTTGAATCAGGGTAGAATCCTGTTCTGATAATAGAGCGGGTACCAAGTGTCCTTCTTCAATTAATGCGGATGTATTTTTAGCGGTAATTGCAATGATATGTGTGGTTCCATTGATCGTACATGACTCAACACTAAATTCAGGTCCTTCGATGTATTCCTCTACGAGAATATGCTTCTCTAAAGGTTGTCCAACCCAGTTTAGAGCATTAGTGCTAATAAGTTCAGCAGCACTCCATGCTTCTTCTAACGTATTACATTTTTGTACCATATGACTGCCCGCATCATTAGAAGGTTTTACGATAACGGGTAACTTCATTTCACTAAGGATGTGTAGTATCTCTGCAGGTGTTTGGATTAAAGCGTATTGGATGGGGGATACCTGGTGTTTGGTTAAACATGCGCGGGTTTGTGCTTTGCTGCGGCAATTTAAAGCGGCCTGTGAAGATAAGTGGAATTGCAGACCCAAGGCCTCGGCTATTTTCGCACCTAGAACGATGCGATATTCATTATTCGTATACACAGCAACAATAGAAAGCCGTTTAGATATTTCGATTGCCTTAGCGATTGCCTCTTCTTCCTGATTCAAATCCATTTCAAAAGGGAAATCTGCAATCATGGCATCTTCAAAAGGTATCTTCGTATTCATGAGAACCACCTTATAGCCTTGTTCCTTTATGAAAAGGATTTCCTCAACATCATCTCGCCGACCAATAAGCAGAACTGCAGGACGATTCACCATTTTAATCCCTCCTTATCTGCAACACTCGGATTGGGAACTCTGTGGCAAGATACCTTCTTGAGTGGAGGTTTCATTGAATAATTTCTTTGTTTTGGCTACGGCGATGATACCGGCAACTTGTCCAATTTCTTCGTTCGTAATGAACTCTTGCTTAGCAGAAATAAGTGCCTTCCTCAAATCTTCTTGATCTCCGATTATCATCGCACTTGTTAGTTCAACTAATGCTCGATCTCTGGGTGAGAGGTACTCCGCTCTTAGAGCTTCTTCCACAAAATCAGTATACTTCCGATGTAGCTCAGGCAATAATTGGAGCATTTTAAATTCACCTCACGATAGAATGGTTAGTACATTTATATCAATCTATCCTTATGTAAAGACAGACATGATAACTCACTTATAATAGTTGTTTAACGCAAGTAATTACACGCCTTGTTATATATCACATTTAAATGAATAAGAATCACACATTGAATACACTTCATTATTTATGGCTTAATTCACCTTAAAATAAGGATACAAAATACATTTACTTGAATAATTTTCCTTTATTATATTCTGATAATTTGCAAATAGCAACTTTATTTTTCGTTGTTCAACATTAAATTTAAGTGTTGATTTCCAAAAACAGTCATGCTAAAGTCTGTTCATGAATTCATTATTTACTTACAATAGATAGTTAAAAAGTGAGGGATTCTTATATGCAAATGGTATCTATCCGCCAAGCCAAAGTGAACGATTTAAATAGTATATTGGGCATCTACAATCAAGGCATTGAAGATCGAATTGCAACGCTAGAAACGGAAACGAAAGATATGATATACATACAAAAATGGTTTAACCAACATCAAGGGAGACATGTCGCATTGGTAGCAGAGGTATCAGAACAAGTTATTGGATGGGCTTCGTTAAATCCGTACTCGCACCGTTGTGCTTATCACGGTGTCGCTGATTTGTCGATATATATTCATAGAGAGTATCGTGGAAAAGGCATTGGAAATGCGCTCCTTTTGGAGTTAGAAAATGAAGCGAGGAAGCATAACTTTCATAAAATTGTGTTGTTTACCTTTCCCTTTAATAAGGCTGGGCAAGGATTATACCAGAAACTGGGGTATCGAACTGTAGGTGTTTTTGAACAGCAAGGTATTATGGATGGCGAACTTATTGATATTATGATTATGGAAAAACTCATTCACCAAGCTGGAATGCACGGATAAAGGGATGAAAACAACGCTCTTCAGCGACTACTAAAAAAAATGATAAAGGGACGTCGTCATTGTGTATGACAACGTCCCTTTATTAAAAGAAATAATATTAACTATTATTTGCTTCATACATATTCTTCAGTACATGACGCATTTCAGGCTTGATTGAAATGTCCGGACGTCTCTCCATTGCGAGTTTTTCGGCTTCTTCAACTGTAGTAGCTTCACCCAAGTTCATCAAAAGAGCTGTAGCTACTGTACCCGTACGGTTCCGGCCACCAGCACAGTGAAAGAATACTTTTTTACCTTCCTGAACAGCTTCAGTCACGGCTTGAATAGCGGACTTGATGGATTCTTCCTGATCATTCCGATTTTCAACAATTGGATAATGATGTCGGTGTGCTGAATCAGGAAATCCTTCTTGTGCCTTACCATCATCTCGGAGATCAAATACCTCAGTTACACCTTGCTCCTTAATCGCACTTAGAGCAGCATCTGCTCCCCCAATATATACTTTACCTTTAACCAGTTCATGATAGTTAGACATCGTTATCCTCCTGTTTTCTAATTGTGCTTAACAGCAACTTGAGCCTCCACTAACGACGAGTCCAAGTCCATCGTCGTATTGTTCCACATCCAGGGTGATTGATTTTACGGTAGCTACTATCTCAGGATCAACAGCTACGCGAATCGCATTTATTTCCTGTACCACATCATTCTCATCAGGATCAGCGAGCCCTAGTTGATAACTGGGCCCACAGCACCCTCCGCTAACCATGGCAAATCGAAGCGTATGCACGCCTGCTTCTCTCATCATTTCTACAATATAGGCTTTTGCTCCATCGGTAATCACCATCGTCGATCAGTCTCCTTTTATACTTCATTCGGGCTTACTACTTCAGTCCAGGTCTTTAGACTGTCATAACCAACAACCTCTTTGGATTCCCAAGGAATAATTACGGTGTTTCCCTCTGAAGCTTTATGAATCTGCTGAATCCATTCCTGCTCAGCAATGGCTCGTCCGCTAAGAATAGGATCCATGGTGTCTGTCACGGCAAAACTTTGATTAATAGTCCACCACTTGGTTGGTATACTGGCCCGCTGCAAGTCCTGTTCCAAACGAAAAGCCTCATAATACGGTGTAGCCTCTGCGAGTGTAACAATAACAACACTTGTTTCATTCGGATCACGAAGTCGTGGTAACAAATGCTGAACCGCAGCCGGTATGGCACCTGCTGAACGTGCAATCTCCTTATGATACTCTTCCGTTGCATCGAGAAGAAGTAACGTGTGCCCTGTTGGAGCCGTATCAATAACGACAATCTCATGGCTGCTTCGTTCAACCAGATTGGCAAATGCACGGAAAACTGCAATTTCTTCAGTACAAGGCGATCTTAAATCTTCTTCCAGGTAAGCCAGACCATCCTCGTCCAAAGAATCCTTGTTCTGCTCCAGGACTTCCTGTTTATATCGTTCCAGTTCAACCTTCGGATCGATACAACTCACGGTGATGTTGTCCGTCTCTTGTTCGAGCACATGACTCAGATGGGAAGCGGGATCGGTTGTGCTCAGATGTACCCGGTGACCTCTCTCTGCCAGACCAACTGCAATAGCAGATGCAACCGTTGTTTTGCCTACGCCGCCTTTTCCCATGGTGAAGATCACTCGGATCCCTTTGCTCTCCATATCATCTATGAGATGTTGCAAGGGGAAAACCAACGAAGGATTTACATTTTTCTCCTGTACCAGGCTAACCTCCGGGGCATCAAAGAAATGACGCAAATGCTCAATGCCAGTGATGTTAAATGGCGCTAGAGGAATTTGATAAATTGGAAGCTGCTGAACGGCTTCAGGAAGCTTCTCCAATGCACGTACCTGTCGACCGTAAAAAGCAGAAGAAACCGTATCCTGCTCCATAACCGAAGAAAGCATCCCGTTCACGATCAACAACTGATTCTGAATACCGATCTCTCCAAGCTCTTGCGATGCCCGCGCAGCTTCTTTCAGCGGAGAATCATCCGGACGAGTGACCAGTACAAGTGTCGTTTCATTGGAATCAGACAAGGTCTGGACGGCATCCTCATATAATGTTTTTTTCGCTTCCAGACCGGCAAGCGGTCCCAGACAGGAAGCCCCATGTGTACTTTCAGATAAAAACCCGCTCCAGGCGGTTGGCAATTGCAACAAACGCAGCGTGTGCCCTGTCGGAGCCGTATCGAACAAGATGTGATCATACTGCTCTCGCAGTTCTTGATTAGTCAGCATGGAACTGAACTCATTAAAGGCAGCTATTTCAACCGTACAGGCTCCAGATAATTGCTCTTCCATCGTCGCGATCACTGTGTCTGGAAGCACGCCGCGGTATGGCCCAACCATCTCAGCTTTGTACTCATTAGCAGCGGTTTCAGGATCGAGATTGGCGGCATCCAGATTTTTCATTCCAATTACAGGTACGGGGTGATTAGAAAGCTCCATACCAAAAACATCCTGTAGGTTAGAAGCTGGATCGGTGCTCACCAGCAAAACACGCTTTCCCGAATCGGCAAGGGATACGGCTGTTGCACAAGCCGTGGACGTCTTGCCTACGCCCCCTTTTCCGGTAAAAAACAGATAAGGGGTTAACGACATGGATTTCGGTTCAAATCGGTTTAACATGTTGAGAGGACCTTCTTCCCTAAAGCTTAGATTTGGTGTTGACTTCAAGTCGTATTCTCGGTTTAGCCACTAGCTCTTCTTCCGTCAGACCCGTCCATTGAACAAATTCGTCATTGCTTGGGTAAGCACTTTCCTTTACGACTTGCCCATCAACAATAATAATTGGCAGCACTTGGGGACCCTTTTCAGCCAAAAGCTGTCCTACGAGCGGACTTGACACAAAAGCATCAGGTTCACTGGATAAGTTATAACGAGATACCTGAAACTGTTTCTTTTGCAGATTATGGACGACAGCAGATACACGAATCAGTTCCGGATCAACACCCGGACCACACACGCCGGAAGAACAACACATCGCAGGATCGTAGATCTCCATTGTTTTCAAACCGAACACCCCTTTCGAAATTAGAAAAGCCGGGAAACATTCTCCCGGCAGTTTGTATTATTTGCCGGTTTCAGCGAACGTTTTAATGCGCTCCCCAATCTGGTCACGAACCGTTTGGAATACAGCCCACTTCTCTTCATCTGTACCTTGCGCTTTGGCAGGATCATCGAATCCCCAGTGTTCCCGCTTGACATGTGGTGGTGTCATTGGACATTTATCCGCGGCGTCTCCACACAATGTGACTACAAAATCAGCATTGTTCAACAACTCTGAATCAATGATATCGGAAGTTTGAGTGGAAATATCCAGGTCAACTTCTTTCATGGCTTCCACTGCTTTTGGATTCAGACCGTGTGCCTCGATGCCTGCACTATAGATGTTCCAGTCCTCACTTAGATATTTCTTGGCCCAGCCTTCGGCCATTTGGCTCCGGCAAGAGTTGCCTGTGCATAGGAAGTACAGTGTTTTTTTACTCATGTTCATCGTCTCCTCGTTGTTTGAATTATAGAATGCTTTTATATAATGCTTAACCACAGATACAGACCCAATAGCGTAATAAGCAGAGTCGGAACGGTGATAATGATACCTGTCTTAAAGTAAGTTCCCCATGAGATTTTGACGCCTTTCGTGCTAAGCACATGAAGCCAGAGCAGCGTCGCCAGTGAACCGATCGGGGTAATCTTTGGCCCCAGGTCTGATCCAATAATATTGGCGTAGATGAGCGCCTCCCGAACCGTTCCCGTAGCCGTTGTTGCATCAATGGCAAGTGCATCAATTAGCACGGTAGGCATATTGTTCATCAAGGATGAAATAATTGCTGCGATAAAGCCCATACCAATCGTTGCAGCAAACAATCCTTGATCCGCCACAGCCTGGATGACCACGGCCAGGAGATCCGTTAAACCCACGTTACGTAGACCATAAACTACGACATACATGCCGATGGAGAAGAATACGATGGCCCACGGCGCTTCTTTGACCACCAATGTAGTCGGTACAGCAGAACTGCGGGAAGCCATGAACAGGAAGAATATCGCGACAACACCGGCCACAAGGGATACGGGAATACCAACGAATTCACTGGTGAAGTATCCAATGAGCAGAACTCCCAAGACCACCCACGACAATCGAAACATTTTCATATCTTTAATGGCAGATACCGGAGGTTTCAATTCACTGGCATCAAAACGTTTGGGAATACTCTTTCGGAAGAAGAGATACAATACGCCGATACTCGCAACCAGTGAGAACAGATTCGGAACAAACATCCTTCCTGCGTACTCCATGAATGTAATCCCAAAGAAGTCAGCAGATACAATGTTGACCAGGTTACTTACAACCAGTGGCAAAGAGGTCGTATCCGCAATAAATCCGCTGGCGATAATGAATGGAAACACTTTTTTCTCATCGAAATTCAGTGCGCGTACCATGGCTAGAACAATCGGTGTCAGAATCAGTGCGCCTCCGTCATTGGCAAAGAAGGCAGAAACCACAGCACCCAAGATCGAGACGTAAACAAACATCCGGACACCATTTCCGTGAGCAGCCTTGGCCATATGTAAGGCAGCCCACTCGAAAAATCCGATACGATCCAGAATTAACGAAATCAGAATGATCGCTACAAACGCAAGCGTGGCATTCCAAACAATTTGCGTCACATCCCAGACGTCTTGGAGATTGACCACACCCACAAGTAAAGCAAGAATTGCTCCGCCGCAAGCTGACCAACCAATGGACAGGTTTTTAGGCTGCCAGATGACGAGGACTAGCGTAATTAAAAAGATAATGCAGGCCATGACGACAGAAAACACAAGTTCTACCTCCTCTAATCAAATACAGTATAGCTAATAACATTCTCCTCATACCTTCATGTCATTCAATCATTATATAATGATGTACTTATATAATGATCAAAAGTTCAACTACAAATGCGAGGTACGTCCACCTTGTTCAAAGTCCGGAGAATGTTTTGGGAATCAGGCATGGCGTCCAGAACGGTTTTGATATAAGGTGTATCATCCACATTTAAAGAATAGTAGACCCACTGTCCTCGTTTATTTTCCTTAACCATCCCTTGATCCTTTAATTTACGTAAATGCTGACTAATCCCCGGTTGAGAAATATCCAAGACATCAACAAATTCGCAAACACACCAATCCCGATCTTTAAGGAGCGTCAACATGGTTAAACGGGTTTTGTCTCCCAAGAGCTTTAGTTTGTCTGCCGCTTCATGTATGGTCTTCAATTGAATTCCTCCTTCCAGAATATATAATCTAATAATTATATTATAATATAATTATTTAATTGTATCAATCCTTTACCGTAAAAAAAGTGTGCGTCGACTCCATGGTATAAAAAGTCCACGCACACCGTTTTATTCGGTTGAGTATTCAGCCTCCCTTAACACTGGGAACCGACTCCTTTTTTCCCCAAAGACAGTAGCACAGTTTCCTGATCTGGCATCTGATCGAGCACCGCTTTAATATATGGCTTATCTTCTACATCTAAGGAATAGTATACCCACTGCCCCCGGCGTGTTTCGCTAACAATCCCCTGAGACTTTAATTTGCGTAAATGTTGGCTAATTCCGGGTTGAGACATATCAAGTACTTCAACAAAATCACATACACACCATTCTTTCTCTCTTAAGAGAATGAGCATGGTCAGACGGGTTTTATCTCCAAGCAACTTTAACTTATCTGAAATTTGTTCAATAGATTCCATTTGCGTTCATCCTTCCCTGCGTTCAACAATCCTAACTGATATATAAGTTTATATTTATATTCTAAAGCAAGGATATGTTGAAATCAAGGAAGTCAGTGTAATGCTTCTTTCGTGAACATAACCTTCAACCAAAACGACCTGCAACATAATTCTCCGTTTTTGGATTTTTCGGGTTACTAAATATTTGGCTTGTGTCGTCGTATTCAATCAGTTCTCCATCCAGAAAAAAGGCACAATGATCTGAAATCCTTGCAGCTTGATGCAAGTTGTGAGTCACCATCACAATCGTATAGGATTGTCGAAGTTCTTTAACGAGTTCTTCAATTTTAAGGGTGGATAACGGATCTAATGCAGCAGTAGACTCATCCATCAGCAAAATTTCAGGATTCATCGCCAGAGCTCGGGCGATACATAAGCGCTGCTGTTGTCCTCCTGAAAGCTGCAGAGCGGATTTTTTTAGCAGGTCTTTCACTTCGTCCCATAAAACCGCTGCTTTCAGACTCTTCTCCACAATATCATTCAACTCGGGTTTGCGGGTAATGCCGTGTAACCGAGGACCATAAGCGATATTATCATAGATTGATTTGGGAAACGGATTAGGCTGCTGAAACACCATTCCCACTTTTTTTCGGAGTAGTTCCACACGCACTTGATCATCATAGATAGCATGCCCCATAATGCGAATATTTCCTTCAATTCGCACCCCATCGATACGATCATTCATCCGGTTAATGGTTCGAAGAAGTGTTGATTTTCCACAGCCCGAAGGACCAATAAACGCAGTAATGGAATGTTCAGGTACATCTAGACTAATATTTTTCACAGCCTGTTGCTGTCCATAAAATACACTCAAGTCTTGAATTTGAATGGCGTTCATACAATATGTCTCCTTAAAATTACAGGTTTTTCTGATATTTATTTCTCAATACAACGGCAATCAGATTAAGTGTAAGCAGCAGAATGAGCAGAACAATAATACCACTCGCGGCTAAATCGTGAAACGAAGTCTGCGGTTTGGATATCCAGTTGTATACCTGTATAGGAAGCACCGTAAATTGGTCCATCAGATTACTAGGTAAAAAGGCTACATAGGTTAAAGCTCCAATCATCACCAGAGGAGCCGTTTCTCCGATTGCTCTGGACACTGCCAAAATGATCCCCGTCAAGATCCCTGGAAAAGCGGACGGAAGGACAGAACGTTGTACGGTCTGCCATTTGCTGGCTCCCAGTGCAAAAGAAGCATCTCTGCGGGAACCTGGAACGGCTTTTATCGCTTCTTGTGCAGACACGATAATCACCGGCAGGACAAGCAGTGTCATGGTTAATGCCCCGGATATCAGACTTCGCTCCAGGTTTAATCCTCTCACAAAAATGGTGAGTCCCAGGATACCATAGACAATGGATGGAACTCCGGCAAGTGTACTAATATTAAGCTGTATTAGTCTAGTCAGCCTGTTTTTCTTTGCGTACTCTTCCAAAAATATAGCTGCTCCGACACCAATAAGAAATGAAATTGGAGCCATGATACAGACCATATAGAGCGTTCCAACGAGGGCTGACTTCAAGCCAGACCCCTCTGCCCTGCGAGAAGGGTAATTGGTAAATAACTCAGGAGTAAATGTAGCAACTCCGTCAATCATAATATCGATAATAAGAAGCATAAGTGCAAGTACCCCGACGGACGTCGCCGCCAGAAACAAAATTTTCATCCAACCGTCTCTTTTTTTTCTGGCCTGAACCTGTTTTGTTTCTGTACTCTGGATGTTCTGCTTCACAACCGTTTCAGGCATTTAGTAGACCTCCCTATATCTTTTCGATACAGCCGCAGCAATGATATTTAAGATAAGCGTGATTACAAACAACGTAAGACCTACAGCAAAAATAGATCCATACGCTAGTGATCCATGCGGAGTATCACCCAAACTCACTTGCACGATGTAAGCTGTCATGGTTTGAATACTATCAAGTGGGTTCGCCGTAAGCTGAGGAGTCGCACCTGCTGCAACAGTTACAATCATGGTCTCTCCTATAGCACGAGAAAAGGCAAGAACAAATGAAGAGATAATTCCGGATAATGCTGCAGGAAGAACAACTTGTACAGCCACTTCAAATCGTGTTGCCCCCAGCGCATAAGCCCCGTATCGCAAACTGCTGGGCACAGCTCTCATGGCATCTTCGCTGAGTGATGAAACCATAGGAATGATCATCACGCCAACGGCAATTCCTGCACTTAGGGCATTAAACAGACTCGTTCCGGGAATAAGCGTTTGAATGACAGGGGTAATAAAGCTTAAGGCAAAATATCCATAAACGATGGTTGGAACTCCGGCCAAAACCTCTAGCACAGGTTTCACGATGTTTCGTACTCGCAGTGTTGCATATTCACTCAAATAAATGGCTGTTGCCAGCCCTACAGGGATGGCAATACAACAAGCAATTAGCGTGACCATCAATGTTCCAAACATTAACGGAACTACCCCAAAGCTTACTGGCTGAATTAACGGCGCCCAAGTCGTACCTGTTAAAAATTCAAGAATCGGCACCTGCTTGAAGAATGCAATGGATTCTGAAACGAGTGTGTATACGATGCCTATTGTTGTAAGGATGGACACCAATGCACATAAGAATAAAAGGAAAGGCATCACATAATCTGCGTATCGCACCTGGTTAGAGCGAAAAGGATGATTTCCTTGGGGTATTGTGTTCATATCAGCTCTCCTCATTAAAAACTAAAGCGTGTGTGACGCCTCTTGGTCCCCAAGAAGCATCACACACGTTAAGGTTTACGCGGTTACTTTAACTTCTCCAAATCTTCCTTATACATTTCTTCTGGCAAACGAATATAGCCGACCTCTTCTGACAATTCAGCAGCATTCGTCAAGTAGTATTCAACAAATGCCATAACTTCAGGATTTTCCAGCTTTTGTTTGTTCACATAAATATAAAGCGGTCTGGATAGAGGTGCATAGGTCCCATCATTAATCGTTTCGTGTGTAGGTGTAATTGGACCGTTTCCTCCATCAATGGGAACCACCTTCAACTTGTCCTGATTCTCTTCATAGTAAGCAAATCCGAAATACCCAAGGGAATACTTCTCACCTGCCACACCTTGAACCAGTGTATTATCATCTTCACTGAATGTAACTTGCGCATCGTTCCGGCTTTGCTGCGCTTCCTCGTTTACCGTTTCTGTGAAGTAGTCAAATGTTCCTGAATCGGCACCTGGTGAGTAGATTTTAATATTCTCATTTGGCCATTCACTGCGTACGTCACTCCATTTCATGACTGTACTTCCAGGTTTGAAGATGCTGTGCAACTCTTCTACAGTCAGATGATCGACCCAGTCATTCTCGGGATTGACCAAGACGGAAAGACCATCATATGCAACTTCAAGTTCCAGATACTCTACGCCATTTGCTTTCGCATTTTCGGCTTCTTCCGGTTTAATTGGACGGGATGCATTATTAATCGCCGTCTCTCCGTTAGCAAATCGTTTAAACCCGCCTCCTGTACCTGAAACACCAACGGTGACACGGACATCTCCATGTTCTTTACCAAACTCTTCAGCTACCGCCTCAGTAACGGGATATACCGTACTTGATCCGTCAATATCCACCGTTCCTGTCAATTTTTCCGAGGTGCCTTGTTCTTCTGATGTAGCGGTTTGTCCATTCCCTGAACTCTCGTTACTACCTGTACTAGCTGTACCCCCTGCGCATGCTGACAAAGATAGTGCTCCTACCAGCACCAACAGCATATAAAACCATTTTCCCTTTTTCATGATCCCCATCGCTCCTAAAATTTAATGTTTATATACACATATCATTATTAGTTTATATGATTAAATGAATTCTCCTTTTGTGTTAAATCTGTGTAAAAGGTTTAGCCACAATCGTTTTGGATTCAAAAAGTCCGGAGTAATCCATATTCGTTAAGTAGCTCTCTCACGTACATTTTGATCTCATCTCTAGTTTGACGAACAGCAAGGATCGTAGGATTATTTGCAGCGAGTGGATCGGTAATCGGCCATACTCGGTAATCCAGACCAAAAGGGATTACGGGACAGGCCTCTCTGGTCTCATCGCACAGTATAATAATAACGTCGGAATCTACAAATGAAATCATATTGAGGAGCTTGCCCGACTCTTCATGACAAGGCACATGTTCTTCCTGAAGAACTTGAACGGTGAGTGTATGAACAGGCCTCGGATCAATTCCTCCGCTATCGACCTGAACCCGTCTGTCCGCATAGAAAGAAGTATACGAAGCCGCGAGCTGACTTCGACAACGATTATGTGTACACCAGAAAAATATTCGTTTGGGCTGCTTCATTAACTCACTCCTTTAAATTGCAAGCAATATCCAAAGTTTCGTTTCGTCTGAATATGAATCAAATCATCAAATATCTCTATCTTCCGCCGCAGTTCATTCACGTAATACTCAACACGCCTCCGGTCCAGTACAATGTCTTTCGCTAGCAAAAGTTTTAGCTGTTCAGCCGATGTATACTGCTCTGGCCGTTGAAGAAGTTGCATTAACAGATAAATTTCTGCCTTGCGTAGTGCCTGACGAACATGCCCCAAACGTATCTCCATACAATCGAGATAAATTTCAATTTCATTTAACTTAAATGCTTTATGTTGAACAGATACTTGCCAGTCATAAGGTCGAATCTTCATTCTGTACTTGGCCCAAATCAACTTTAGTTTCAAGTTCAATTCCTCAAATTCAAAAGGAACGTTAAGATTTTCCTTAACAAAATCTAAACCTTCTCCAGCTTCATTTCTTTCATCATCAACGGGCGTCTCAGCAAGCAAGAGAATTGGTGGCGTATGTCGAAAAGACTGTATTGTCAAAAGAATATCCCTCTCCTTGGCTCGCTTCGAATCTAAAATAATCAGATCCAGATGACTCGAATCTGTATAGTGTCTATCTTCAAAGTTTTTGACGTGGTATCCTTGCTTGGATAAACCGAATTGTAATAAGCTGATCATCATTGGATTATGATGAATAACTAAAATTTGTTTTGGTACAAAGTCCATCCATTCCATAAGCAAAAGCACACCTTCTTCCGTAGACTATAATCAATCTTCTTGAGATACTTGAGTGTCGATAAAAAAACTTTATTTCAGACAAATATAAGCCTATGCTTATATTGTAATACTCAATTTGCCTAAAGCAAATGGTTTTACAGAAATTTTACAAAAGGCTGGTTTTCAGCAATCCTGATTGAGTGGCTAAAAGATAACCATATCAACATAATTACCGTTTGAAGAAGTAGACCGAGCCATAATAATTGACGGAAGCAGGAAAATTCAAGAAGAATATAAAAAGGTACGTTAACAATTAGGTTGTTAACGTACCTTTTTTGAAATTTCAACTTATATCATCCTTCATTAGAACAAGAGGAATTGCAATCACCGGTGGCTTGAACTTGCTTTGCTTGTGGACGACTGACACTGCATACCCCTGTTTCAGGCAGATCGAGTTCTACTTTTGCAGCAGCCTCCAGATCACCCGCCAGAAAAGCAACTACAGATCGAACTTGTTCGTAACCTGTGGCCATCAGGAAGGTCGGTGCACGGCCATAACTTTTCATACCCACAATATACAGGCCTGGTTCTGTATGACGCAATTCCTTTTCCCCATGAGGTCGAACGGTACCGCAACTATGAACGTTCGGATCGATCAGCGGAGCCAACGTTTCCACACTTTCTGTTGCCTGGTCAATGCTCAAACGTAGTTCGCCAAGGAAGGAAAAGTCAGGTCGGCTTCCTGCATTCACAATGATTTCATCCATGTGCTGCAGTTCGCGGCTTTCCCCAAGCTGCTCTCCACGAATAGTGATTCTCTCCCCATCTTGCTTCAACTCCTGAATGTGGAACGGAGTGACCACACTAACCTTTCCGGAATCCACCAATTCATGCATGCGACTGCCTAATTCCCCCCTAGCTTCCAGTTGATCATTCGCTTTTCCACCATAAGCTTCCTCTACTTGATCTCTTCGCATAATCCAGGTCAGTTTTGTATGAGCATTCGTTTCTTGCAGTTTAGCTAAATCAAGTAAGGTATTTAAGGCTGAATGGCCGCCACCTACGACAGCAATATGTTTACCCGTGTAGCGCACTTGATCGGCTTCAAGTACATCCGGTATACCATAGAATATCTGTTTATGAAGAGATTGCTCCTGCGAAGTCAGTACTCCGCTTGAAAGCACCGGATTTGCTTTTCCCCAGGTTCCCGAAGCGTCAATGATAGCTCTCGCCTCATATTGTTTGGCCTTTCCTTTTTCTTCTACATAGATGACAAAAGGTTGTTGTTCTCTACCGGGTGTTTTCATTTTATCTGTATTTTTGCGACTGGTCCCAACAACACGTGTATTCAAATGAAGATCGGAGTTTATCTCGGGTAACTCAGCGAGTGGTCGTAAATACTGATCACGCAGCTCATGTCCCGTCGGTAATTCGTCTGGAGATGGGGCAATCCACCCATTCTTCGTCAACAACCTTTCTGCTGCTTTATCTAGGTTATACTGCCATGGCGAAAATAGACGAACATGGCCCCACTTGGAGATATTCTCACCTACTTTACTCCCCGCCTCAAAAATGATAAAGGATTGGCCAGCTTCAATCAGATGTGCCGCTGCTGCCAGACCAATAGGCCCAGCACCAATGATGGCTACAGGTAAATGAGATAGCTCTCCTTGGTGTACAGGATCTTGAAGAGAGATCTGCTTTTCCATGAGCGTAGGTTCACAACAGGACTCGACTGGTTTAAATTCAATGTTTTTCATTTCAAATGACCTCCAGTAGTTAGTTAAATATATTTGCAACCTACAAGTATTAGAGAAATGTAACGGGGTAATAATGCTCATTACCCCACTGACGTACAGCACATTTTCGATTTTAACATACTCTCATTAAGCAGTTTAACAGATTGCATAACGATTGCTTTTTCTGTATCGGTCATGAAAGAAAAAACCTCTTCCAGATGTGTATTCATCCGATGATCTATAGCTGTCGCTACAAACTTCCCCTCTACCGTCAATCTCAGAATGTATACTCTCCGATCTTCAGGATGAGGTGTTTTTAAGACCAGGTTTTTCTTAATCAACGTCTGTATTTGACGACTAAAGGTTGTAATATCCATGGCTAGCGTTTCGGCAATTTGTTGCATAGATGGCTCATGTTGATGGTCAATTTCATATAGGATATGACTTTGGATTAAAGATATTTCCTGCTCTCCAACCGTGCAACAATTTTTATCCAGCAAGCCGAAGCGACGTACCATGATCTGTAATAACTCTCTTGGGTTTTGGTTATCCGGCAACATGATCACCTCTTGGTGTCTATTATAATCATATTATTTGTATATTGCAACTATTTTAAATTATTCTGCTTTTCTAAATTGTTTTGGATATGCTTAACGACATACTCAGCATCTGGCCCCACACCCCGAAGAGTTGCTGATGCAAAGGAGCGCTGTCCAGACAAGCCTACAAAATAAAGTCCGGGGATTGTCTTGCTAATCCCGTTCTTTTGCTCGGGTTCGCCTTGACCATCCAGTCCACCTAATGCATCAATATAAGAAACGTTGGAACGATATCCTGTCGCGAAAATGACGGTTTGGACCTCTTCTTGTGTTCCATCAGACCAGATCACACCTCTGTCATAAAATGCGGTGAACATTTTCTTTTGTTTCGGGTTCCCCGCTTTAAGCCGCTGCTTATATCCATCCAAATCCAGAACGGATGACCCGTTTGCAAATGACTTCCCAAATTTCCAAAACGAATCGATCCCCGTTAGCTTAAACCAGAAGTGAATATCCTGGCCCAAGAGACGCTGCGGGATTAGTGCTACTGGTTCTCTCACAGCAAGTGTTGTTTCAGCTACTTCGGATAGTTCCATCGCAATCTGAACCGCGGAATTTCCTCTCCCTACAACAATGACCGATTGATTATGAAAAGGGGCCGGTGTTCGATACGTCGCGGAATGTAAGATTTCTCCCTCAAATTGTTCATGGTTTGGAATCGAAGGGGTATAGGGTCTACTAAACGATCCAGTTGCCAAAATCAGATTGCGAGCCACGTATTTCTCTCCACTTGAAGTTGTTACTGTAAAAACCCCGGATTCTTTGGATACTTGATCTACATGGCTGTTATAAACCAAAGGCAATCCAAAATGAGAAGCATAGTCCTTCAAGTATTGAATAACTTCATCACGTTGTGGGTATCGATCCCCTGGAGAATCTATCGAAAGCCCCGGCAGAGACGAGTACTTGGCCGGTGAGAATAACTTCAAATTATCGTAATACTGTGGCCACGCCCCTACCGCTGCTCCTCCTGCCTCCAAAATCAAAAAAGACAGCCTTTTCTTTTTTAAATGATAACCGGAAGCAAGTCCTGCCTGACCTCCACCAATAACAATGACATCCCAGATTGGCTCCATAACACATCTCCTTCAAATATAATTAGAGTGATTCATTCTTACAAGGTATGTACTCGTTTAGTATAATTGTTTATTTGCAAATTGCAAGTATATTTCTTCGATGACTAGTTATCTCATCTAAAAAGCTACCCTGGAAGTGTTCATTAAAACGCTCGGTAAAAAAATTATAACGTTTACTTACGTAAACGCTCCACGTCATAAAACCAATGTAAACATGTAGGCTTATGCCCATTATTGCAAATGTTGTATACCTTTCTATAGGCGGCTGCATAGGGTGTGAGTAGATATTTCACCAAAGAAGGAGAATGACTATGTACCCTAAATTATCAAATCGAAATCAATGGCATAATCCAGTGCCTAACATCCGGAATAACAACGGACAGGTCCTCACCCCTCCGTATTGCCATGGAAATGTGAACCTTAGTCACCCTGGTGGAAATATAGAATTAAGAGATTATGGACAACAACCACTTGTAATCAATATTGATCAAGCTACAAAGTATAATCAAAATTATCGTACGGCTCTATGGACAGGAAAGCACTTTCAAGTGACTCTGATGAGTATCCGTGTTGGCGAAGATATCGGTCTGGAAGTCCACCCGACAACCGATCAATTCATACGGATTGAAGAAGGTCAGGGACTTGTGCAAATGGGAGACGAGAAAGACAAATTGAATTTTCAAACGATGGCCTGTGAGGACTATGCCGTTATGGTGCCTGCTGGAAAATGGCACAATATCACCAACACAGGCAGTATACCTCTTAAAGTGTACGTGATCTATGCACCGCCTGAGCATCCTTATGGGACAGTGCATGGAACAAAAGCCATTGCCATGTCTTCTGAAAGTTAGTTGATCGTATTCTAATGCAATTTACAAAAGCCTGATTTCTCTTCATCGTCGTGGAGAAAAATCAGGCTATTTCTTAATTTAATTACTTATCGAGGTATCGATACAGCGTTGTTTTGCTAATACCTGTTTCTTCACGAATTTCAGCAAGACTGTACTCTTTACTTTCATACATTTGTATCGCCTTCATTACGTTCCCATCCAATTTACGAGGACGACCTAACTTCGTCCCCTTTTCCTTCGCTTCATCCATTCCTTTTTTCGTGCTTTCACTGCTTAAATCTCCTTGGAAGTCAAGTAAAGCCTTCACATGCTCCAGAAAAATACGACCAGAACTGTCCTGTGTATTCAAATTTTCATTCAGAGAATACAGATGGGCCTCTCGCTTTTGAAATTCCTTCAGCAGATCGACAAGATGTTTTGTAGAGTCAGCTAAGGAGAACAATCGAGTAACAACGACGACATCTCCTACCTGGAGCTCGTTCATCATGGCATTTAGCTGCGTTCTTTGCTTTGCAGATGAATGTTCTTCCTTCAATATTCGATCACAGGATTTCCGTTTTAAAATTTCGTGTTGATTTTGACATCTCGGATCATCCTGTGAAGGTCTCATATAGCCAATAATCATGTTAAAACTCCTAACTGCAACTGACATTATAAAATTATAACACAAAATAAGAACCAAAATGGTTCCTTTTTGGGACTCCCTGTGATAAGATCAATATACTTCAACCGGATATGACTTTTAGTCGAGTAAGAGTCATAAAAAAAGATAAGGAGTGGAAGTACACGTGATTGAACGGATTAAGAAAGATTGGTTCTCTAATATTCGAGGGGACATATTAGCCGGGATTGTAGTGGCATTGGCACTCATCCCCGAAGCCATTGCATTTTCTATTATTGCTGGTGTAGATCCCATGGTGGGTCTGTATGCATCGTTTTGTATTGCTGTCATCATCTCATTTATTGGTGGCCGACCAGGGATGATTTCGGCTGCTACTGGAGCCATGGCCTTACTTATGGTTCCTTTGGTCAAGGAACATGGCGTTCAGTATTTACTGGCTGCCACCATTCTTACTGGGGTTATCCAATTGCTTTTTGGCGTATTCAAAATCGGGAAACTCATGAAATTCATCCCGAGGGCTGTCATGATCGGCTTTGTGAATGCTCTCGCTATTCTGATATTCATGGCACAAGTTCCCCATTTTGTAGGCATATCTACGCTGACCTACATCTTCGTTGGAGTTACCTTACTTATTGTATATGTTTTACCCCGATTCTTCAAAGCCATTCCAGCACCTCTTATTGCCATTGTGGTTCTAACCGCAGCTGCCATTTGGGGGAACCTGAATTTAGGAACAGTTGGAGAGTTAGGCATTATCACACAATCTCTTCCCTCATTCTTTATTCCCGATATTCCTTTTAATATCGAAACATTGCAAATTATATTCCCTTATTCCATTTCTCTGGCTATTGTCGGATTGGTTGAATCTCTATTAACGGCTTCCATCGTGGATGATATGACGGGAACGAACAGTAACAAAAACAAAGAAGCTCGCGGACAAGGAATTGCCAATGTCATTACCGGTTTCTTCGGCGGGATGGCAGGTTGCGCCATGATTGGACAGTCTGTGATCAACGTCAAGTCTGGTGGGCGAGGAAGGTTATCTACACTCGTTGCAGGCGTATTCCTCATGTTCCTTATCCTTGTACTTGGCGGTATCGTTGTTCAGATCCCTATGCCTGTACTCGCCGGGATCATGATCATGGTAGCCGTCGGAACGTTTGACTGGTCTTCCTTCTCTTATCTCCGTAAAGCACCTAAAAGTGATGCACTTGTGATGCTAGTCACCGTTATTGTTGTTGTAGCGACCGATAATCTTGCATTGGGTGTCATTGTCGGCGTCATTCTTAGTGCGATATTCTTCGCTTCCAAAATCTCAAAGGTTAAAGTGAGGCATCTCTCCACGGAGAAAAACGTAAGATTTGATGTGACGGGTCAATTATTCTTTGCATCCGTGGAAGGGTTTATTGAATCTTTTGACTTCGAGATTGCGGATTCGGAAATTGTCATTGATTTTTCAAATGCACATATTTGGGATGACTCAGGTGTAGGGGCTGTCGATAAAGTAGTCATTAGATATCGGGAGAATCATAACCGAGTTAAGATTAAAGGACTGAATACGTCAAGTGAAAAACTCGTAAATAAGTTAGCGGTGTATCAAGATCCAAATGCACAATTAAAATCACATTAAGGTAGGAGAGATGAACATGTATCAACATATTCTACTTGCTGCAGATGGTTCTAACAATGCCATTCGGGCAGCGAAAGAAGCCGCTTATATTGCATCATTGATTCCAGATGTCGAAGTTGAGATTCTGTTTGTTGTAGACCTGTCCAAGGTCAAAGAGGAAGTTCTCCATTCTCAGAATCATGAGGAAATTGAACTGAAACGTAAACAGAAACTTATGCCTGTTCAGCAAGAACTTACAGAGAAACATGTGAACTATCGAGTTACCTTCGTAAATGGAGATCCTGGTCCTACGATTGTTGATTACGCGAATAAGAACAGCGTTGATCTGCTTATTATCGGAAGTCGGGGACTGAACTCCTTACAGGAATTCGTACTTGGAAGTGTGAGTCATAAAGTCGTTAAGAGGGCTCATTGTCCAGTTATGATTGTGAAATAGATGATGGATATGAAGCATGGGGCCTCTGCAATTGCAGAGGTCTCGCTTCTTTTTCTAAAAGGAATTAGATCATTTAAACGTTGACTGGAGGAGAGAATATCTTGGAACACTCCAAATTAAAGACTCAAAAACCACAAAAAACATCACGCTATCTTCCTCCTGCTGTACGTATTTTTGCGCTTGGAGGTCTCGGGGAAATTGGAAAGAACATGTATGGGATCGAATACAAAAATGAAATCATTTTGATTGACGCAGGTTTGAAATTCCCAGATGCCCATATGAATGGTGTAGATTACATTATTCCTGATATACGTTATTTGCTGGACAAGCCTCAACAGATCAAAGCTCTTTTCCTTACCCATGGACATGAAGATCATATTGGTGCTGTCCCCTACTTGCTCAAACATCTTTCCTTTCCAATCTATGGCGGTGCACTAACGATCGACTTGGTCAAAGCCAAGTTGGAAGAGCACAAGTTAACGAATTCAGTGGATTTTCATATCATTCAGGATCACGAACGCGTGTCATTTCAGCATCTTTCTGTTCATTTTTTCCGAACAATACACAGCATACCCGATGCTTTTGGTATCGTTGTAGATACACCCTATGGTTCTATTGTGCACACAGGTGACTTCAAATTTGATATGACACCTGAAGGAAAGACAGCGGACCTTCATAAAATGATGCAATTAGGTGAAAAAGGTGTGCTTGCTTTGCTGTCTGATAGTACCAACAGTGAACGCGAAGGTCAGTCTCTTTCAGAACATACAGTGGGTAAATCTGTTTTGGAATTAATCCAGCAATGTGAAGGTCGAGTTTTGTTTGCGACTTTTGCGTCCAATGTCCACAGGTTACAACAAGTTATTCATGCTGCTTCGGAGTGTAATCGGAGAATTTTAATACTGGGCCGCAGCATGGAAAAAATATTCTCCATTGGTCAAGAACTTGGACACCTTCATATACCACAAGGTATGCTAATGGATATGAAGGAAATCCACACCACTCCACATCATCAAGTCATCATTTTATGCACGGGTAGTCAAGGAGAGCCTAATGCAGCTTTAACCCGTATTGCAGCCGGCTCCCACCGTCACGTTCAAATATTTCCAGGAGATACAGTTGTCTTTTCTTCTTCTCCGATTCCTGGTAACATCATTCAAGTCAATCGAAGCATAGATATGCTGATGCGTTCTGGAGCCGCTGTCCTCTACGGAGCGGAGTATGACATTCATACTTCCGGGCATGGATCACGTGAGGATTTAAAACTGATGATACGGACCATGCGCCCGAAATATTTCATACCGATCCATGGAGAATATCGAATGCTGGTAAGTCATCAAAAACTAGCTGAGCAAGTTGGAATACCCTCCAACAGAATATATGTATTGAATATTGGAGAGCCTCTCCTCATTACTAAATATCATGCTCGAAAAGGAAGAAATCTCCCTTCGGGATCGTCATTTGTGATACGTGGTAAAGTTGAAAGTCATGAGCCTGAACTCATTGATGAACGCAATAGATTGGCTAAGGATGGCGTACTTATTGTCGCACTTGTCTTAAACAATGAGACATGCCAAATGATAGCAGGGCCTGACCTCATTAGCCGAGGGTTTGTCTATGTACGAGATGCTAATGAACTAATGAAAACAGCAGAATCACATTTGAAATCCGCACTATATGGACTAGAGCAGAAAAAAGAAGCCCGCTGTGAAATCTGGGAACATAAGATCTCAGAAGTACTCCAGAACTTCTTTTACTCACAATTACAACGTACTCCTGTCATTTTCTCTTCCATTCATAGCGTTTCACATCCTACTCAAGTAAAGGACGACTAAACAATGAGAATGATTCAAAAGTTAATTCATCCCGATACACCCGCCCTAAATGGACGGATTTTTGAACGAAAAGCAGCACGTGGCATTATTATGCGTGGTTCTGAGATTCTTCTACTCTATACCCGTAGATATAACGACTACAGTTTTCCCGGAGGTGGTGTGGAAGCGGATGAGGACCTACTAAGTGGGCTAAGAAGAGAAATTGCTGAAGAAACCGGAGCTATCCAGGTTGAGGTGACAAACGAGTTCGGCTACATTGAAGAGTATCGTCCCCATTACAAACCCGAATATGATCTGATCCATATGTTATCTTATTACTATGTTTGCAACATTCATGAACAGCTTGGAGAAGCCAAACTCGAAGATTATGAGATGAATAATGGCATGTCTGCCGTTTGGGTCGACATTCACCAGGCCATTTTGCATAACCGGCAGGTAATAAGGAATAAAGAGGCTTCCATGGGATTTTCCATTGAAAGAGAGACGATTGTTTTAGAGTTGATTGTATCCGAATTAATTTTTTAGATTAGAATATTAGATTCGCAATGTAATTTGTAATGGCCCCACATTCATGTCCTCAACCAGGACAAGAACATGGGGCCATAAAATTAAACTAACCTGTCTATAACGAACTATCTAATGAAAGTCCGATAAAATTATTTAGAGTTGAAGCCATCTAGTTACATCTTCAGATATAAGACCATTCTGACGATGTGTGACAGGCATTTCACTAATTTGTAGCAAAAAATAACTATCGTGTGTACGTAGACACTCAAGAAAATACTTATCTAACAAATCAATATCATCAGCTGTTTTAATTAAATACACTCTGTCATGAAGATGTTTGACCTCAAACAGATGTTCAAGATGAAAGTTAATACACTCCTCGGTCCATCCTTCATTTTTAGGCTTGTAAGAAAACAAGTAGAGTTTAGATATGATAATCAGCCCCCGTTTACTCTTATAGTCCGCCTTCTTTTGAAGCAGTTTCCTTACGTGGCTTAAATAACATCTTTAACATTGGTGGCGCTATTAAAGTTGTAAGTATAACCATTATAATAACTGAAGTGAAGTATACCGGCCATCCCCATCAAATCAGCAAAGTACGCAAATCCAAAGCAAATGAAGAGTGCGATAGATATTATGGGTTCTGTTACCTTAAGAGTGGAGAGCCACTTCATAACGCGAGGAACTATAAATACCCCTGCAACAAATACGCCTATGAAAAAATAACACTTTCTTTCCTACTAGGAGTCCTAAAGATACATCCTGACCTGTACCCAAGAAACTCATCATAAATGCCAAAAGGATAACGACTAAAATATCATCTACTACGGCAGCTCCAAGGATAGTTGTGCCTTCCCTTGAACTTAAGCGATCCATATCCTTCAATACTTGTACTGAAATGCTTACAGATGTTGCGCTGAATAAAACCCCCATAAAAAGTGCATAGTTCGTGGATAGTCCAAATAGATCTGCTACTCCAAATCCACCTACAAAAGGTAAGATAATTCCACCAAGAGCAACGGCAACTGCTGATCTCCAGTTTTTCTTTAATTGGTCTATATCTGTTTCTAATCCAGCAATAAACATAAGTAATAAGACACCTATCTCCGAGACGTAATGAATGAATTCATTATTATCAATCCACCCGAGAATTGCAGGTCCTAAAATAATGCCGACCACCAGTTTTCCGAGCACAGAAGGTTGCCCCAATTTCACTGATACATGTCCTGCTATTTTTGTACTGAGAATTATTAAAGCCAAATACCATATAAATTCCATTACACCTACTCCTCAACAACAACATGTAAAACAACTTGAACGCGTTCCTGAACATAATAATTGACCTAAAACCTTAGGTCAATATAGCATTTAAACCAACGAAATAGAGTTGTAATACTTATGATAACCCTTGATAATCCCCGTATACGCATTTTTAATTAAAAGCCTAAAAACAAGCATTATGGTCGATTTTTAATATGTACAAAAAAACATAATCACTGAGAAGGGAAACCCCTCAGTAATACTCTACTTGCATACGCATCTTGCCTGAAATAATGAAATCAACTTCATCACCATAGTCCAAATAGCTTGACTGAAGGATCTTCTTTGAAATGATCTATAATCAGACCATCTTGTTTGGTCTTGTAACGTTGTGCATGCTAAGAGTCATTTTTCTTCCTCTGCAGTAGGCAGCCGTCTTTGCTATGATCCACAGTATAGCTCAAAGGCAACCGTCGTTTGTATTTTTATGAACCACCTCCTTTTCTCTGCATTTGTTTAACTAATCTACCTGTTAGCCTAATGAATTGATGAGCGAAAACTTTATTAGAAATATGTCTAATCGGTAATCGAACTATGTTCTTGTCCACTCCGGCAATCGGTACAAGTTCTTGTCCTCAACTGCCAGTTCATTCTGATAATTCTCTTTTTTAATGCCAAGCCGACCGTGTTTAACCTCTCATCGTGTCAGTTTTCCTTTAACAATATAAAAATTGTTATGTATTAAGGTATTTAATGAAGTTGTAACTGCGTGTGTTAAATGTTTAGATATATACCTAATCGGCAATCGGACTATGTTCTTGTCCATTCCGGTAATTGGCACAAGTTCTTGTCCCCAAAAGCAAATTCCAGTAACCAAGATTTCGGTTTTTAATGCCAAGCCGCCCATATTTACTTCTCACATCTTGCCTTTTGTCCCAAAACAACGTGAACATTTTCATGTTTAATGTAGCTTAATGAAGTATTAAGTGCATACGCTGATTATTTAGATATCCATCTAACCGGTAATCAGATCATGTTCTTGTCCATTTCGGCAATCGGTACAAGTTCTTGTCCTAAAAGCTAGTTCCGATAACAATATTTCGCTTTCTTTACCCTATCTGCCCGTGATTTATCTCTAATCAATTCATTTGATCCATTAGAAATGAAAAAACTGTCCTGCACTATACTGACTATTGAGACTTTAATTATTTCTCTTTTTATTTAGACGTGTATCTAATCGGTAATCGGACTATGTTCTTGTCCATTCCGGCAATCGGTACAAGTTCTTGTCTTTTGCTCGGGACACGAACTTGTACCGATAAAATAAAAAAGCCGCTAAAATAGCGACTTCAATGGGTCTATGTTCTTGTCCCTCGACATTTTTCTGGAGATCTTGTCCGTTGAAGTTAACCCTACTGCATTAGTGAACTTAAGGTTATTGCACAAGCAAAAAATGAATGAAGATAAGGTTATTGCTTAAATCATAGCATCCATCCAATATGCAATAACTTTATCTTCAATAATGATCTACTGAGTTAACAATTGAACTTAAAGTTTATTGCATAAAAAAATTTAAATCCATTTTATTAACCGCTTTCTTCAAATCATCATCTGATAAATGTGTATATATCATCGTTGTCTGTACTGATGAATGACCTAGTTGATCTTTCAGTTTTGGAACATCATTGTTAGCCTTATGATATCGAGTTGCAAATGAATGTCTCAATGCATGCACATTTAAAGATGGTTTACCATAAAGATTAGCATATTTTTGAACTAACTTTTCTATGGCTCTTTGAGTAAGTCTTCGTGTGCCTCCTTTTCTTCCTACAGGAGCAGCTATAAATAAGGCTATCTCTTTTGAGCTGGGTTTATACTTTTGATCTCTAATTTTTATATATTCTTTGATGTCATATAATGCAAGATCACTAAAGTAAACATACTGCTCCTTACCGCCTTTACGGACTACTCGTAGTAAATTTTCAGTCAAGTCTACATCTTCAATATTAGCGCCAACCACTTCGGACAGTCTCAATCCAGATCCCAGAATCAAAGAAGCGATGGCTGTATCACGCTCACGATTAAATAAAAAATAGTTATATAATCTCTTATTTCCTTTAATCAATTCACCATAATCATTTGCAATAAATTGTCTGAATAGATTGAACTCCTCATGCTTCAGAATCTTACCACTGATTTTTTGTGCACTCGACTGAGCTGTGCTTAAAACAGGATTTAATTCTAACTTGGCCATCAGATTACGCTTAATATAAGGAGCTAATTCAGAAGTTTCAGCTTTATTCTGTAAGTAATTAAACAATGATTTAAGTGCAGCCAATTTTCTGTTCACAGTACTTTTAGAGTTCCCTAGTTGATTCTCCAAAAAGAAAAGAAAATTTTCCCCATCACGTATAGTCAATGATTCCAGTGTACTTAACTCAACTTCTTTACGACTACATTTAACAAGCCCCTCAGAAATTAGCCAGTCAAAAAAAATTATATAATCATGGCAATAGTTGAGCATGGTGGTTGGTGATAATTTTCTTTTTCTGCTATCTATATACTCTGTAACATACCAGGGCAAATCATCAAGTTTTTCTTCAATACGTTCTAAATATTTAATTTTTGTTTGCTTTTCCATGGGATTCTCCTTTTTTCTAAAGGATACTTTGTACATATTATAATTCAATATTTTTATTCGTCAAATTATTATTTTACGTAATTATATGAGATTATTTGATATCGTTCTTACCATACCATATATATCCATACCAGCAGCCGGGTTGGTTTGGGAAGATAATCAAGGATAAATTTAACATCAAATTAAACATTATTTCCGGCGGGGAGCAAAATTCCGGTATATTTGGCGCAGCGACAGCAGTAGAAGTACCACCCATGGATGCATGAAAAGTCACTAGGATAGAGTACGTTTTTACCTTTCTTTAGAGTGAGAATAAAGCCTTCATCATCAAACATAACTGCAAATGCGTTTCCCCTCGTACCTTCACATTTCATACCAAAATAAGTCTCTAAAAACTCGCGAGCAGCAGGAACATCAGTAACTGTTAGGTTCAGATGATTTAATTTCATAATTACACCCTTTCCTACATATTTTGTACGTCCTCCGTAGAGCTTTATCTTCAATCCAAATAATACCACATAATGGATCCGTTCTGTAGCGACAACACCGGCACTGCGAAGTTTCTGCAAATGTTGAGATACGGTTGATTGGGGTAGATCAAGACATTCCTGCACATACTCAAGAATTTTGTCCAGAAAAAGCTTTAATTACTCTTGAGAGTTAGTTTAATTTTTAAATGCTAACAGCCTTCTCCCGATACTCGGTGAACCTCTAAGTGTTATTGAGGTTTTAACTACATATGCTTATTATTTAGATGATCATCTAATCGGAATATGTTCTTGTCCTTGTCCATTTCGGCAATCGGTACAAGTTCTTGTCCTTACCTTGAGACAAGAACTTGTACCGATAACATAAAAAAGCCGCTAAAATAGCGACTTCAATGGGAATATGTTCTTGTCCCTCGCCATCTGCGGTCTGCTGCCACAATGTGTGCATAGCGAGAGGTTTGAGGATCTCTTTTCATTTTTTCATTTAATTACCATTAGAACTGCTGAATGTAGTCAGAATATTTCCATAATAAATTTCCCACTACAGTTATTCGTAATTTCTGATTCAGGTGCTACAATTATTTGGGTTATGTTTTGACAGCTACATGCTCTTGAATTTCCGGGGTATACTGGAAAAATGTACGAACCATCATTATAGAATATATGAACTAAAAGTGAGGTTGTATTCTTTTGATCATTATATATGGTTATTGATGCATGTAGTTCTTTGTTATTTATAGAGGACCAGATCGTAAGGTTCTCTAATCCCGTCTTTGGATCAAAAAATATTTCTCCACTTAATGAGATTTTAGCCCCTCCATTCGCTTTCTTTACTGGGTTATCATTTTTTTCTTATTTCTCATAGACAATTGTCTTAAACATTCCACCAATTGGTTTAGTGAAGTTATTGGATATATGATGTGGCATATGGCAATGGAAGGGCCATGTTCCTGGGTTATTCGCGCAAAAGAGTAAGTCGTATGTCGTTCCACTCGAAACTTCTATCGTATTTCGAAGTAATCTGGCGGAACTTGAGATTTCATTACCGTCTGCAGCTGTGAGAAGAAATTGATGTCCATGAAGATGAATGGGATGTGCATTCATTCCTATGTTCCCAAGACGAATACGAATGTTTTCGCCATATTTAACTGGTAAAGAATTAGAATATGGAAAACAACGCCCATTCATTGTGAAAAAATTAAAACTGTCCGTTAAGGGGTCTAAATCGTAATCTCCTTTCCTCAATTCACCCTTAGGCAGGCCTTGAAGATGAAATTCCTGAAGCATGATGAAGTAATCTCTATGAATATAGTCATTACATCCCGATTCTATTATAAATCCACCCCCTAGTCCCATTAATTCTTGAGTAACTGTATTGTGATGAGTATGATACATATGCGTTCCCGGTGCATTCATAATCTGAAAACAATAATCAAAGTATTCACCTGGTCTAATTTTGGGTGTTGGTTCAACTTCAGGAACACCGTCCATAGAGTTGGGGATATCCAGGCCATGCCAATGGACACTGGTTGCCTCCGGTAGATGGTTTATAACCCTGATCTTAACCCAATCGCCTTGTTTAACTCGTATAGTTGGACCCGGAATGAAACCGTTATACCCCCAGCCCTTCATTTTTATTCCAGGCAATAGTTCTCTCGTTACAGGCTCCGCAACTAACACAAAGCACTTCATTCCCTCTTCGACGGTAAAGGGAAGATCCGGGATATCCGGTGTGATAACCATAGTACTCCTCCATCCCAAATGGAATTGTTTACAATGGAGGATATATATGAAATTCGAGGCTTGTGCTATTACTTTATTTCCATAGCCGAATACTATGTCTAAGATGAACCTTAGTTTATATCAAATGCTTGCTCGCTAGTACATCCAAGGACATTTATGATTTTCAGCCTAGGTTGTTGTTCTCCGATATAGTTATTTCTGTGTTGTGTCGCAGGAGCCTAAACGATATCCCCTAAGTGACTTCTTCTTCACTTTTCAAGTCCAAACAAGAAAAGCGTGCAACAATCGGAATTCTGCCCTATCCCCCAGTTCTTACTAACAACTCTTGCTATCATATGGTCACTATAAATCAATTGAATAATATTTTTGTTTTTATTTGACGGCTCATTTTGCTGGATTGCTACCCAGTCCATATTCCCTATCATAGGCATCAAATATTTCACGAGCAATGGGTGCTGCGCTACTTGATCCATACCCCCCTTCAGGTACAACCACGGCTACTGCCAGTTTTGGATTCTTACGAGGTGCAAAGGCGATAAATACGCCGTTCTCAACATTAATCGATTGACCATTTATATAAATAGTCTGTTGAGAGGTGCCTGTCTTTCTCGCGAAATCATAGGGAAACCCACTGAACGCGGCATCTACATTGGTAGACATTCCACGTTGAATGGTGCGCCAGTATCTGTCATCATAATTTGCTGTATTTAGTGTTTTTGGTTTAATTTTTTTAACGACATTACCTTCAGAGTCACGTATTTCTTTTACCAGGTGTGGTTCAAGACGTTGTCCTTTATTCGCTAACATCACGGTATACTGTGCGAGCTGCATTGTTGTATATTTGCCTTGTTGTCCAAATGAAGCAAAAGCCAAGCCTGTGAGTGCAGATTGATTTTCTTGGTTATATTCAATTCTGCCTCTAAATTCTTTGGGTAAATCCACTCCAGTATCCACGCCTAAGCCGAATTCTTTCATATATCTGTCCCATACTTTAATACCTTCCACATTATACTTGTTCCAAAGCTGCTCACCGATCATGTCAATCATAAAAGCATTTGATGATTTCGTGATTGCTGTCTCTGGATTTAAAAGACCATATACGCTTCCTGAAGAGTTTCTGACTCTGGTACGATCTTTACCAAACTCCGCGTATCCGCGATCCTGATATGTTGAATTCGGAGCAAAAAAACCTTCATTTAAGCCAATCAAAACACTTAATGGTTTTATTGTTGACCCCAATAATACGGTTGACTCTGGGTGCTTTCCGGTGTCGTTTGGAGGAAAGGATTCAACTGTACCATTTCTATAGATGTACTTAATCTTTTCATAATCCCATTCCGCATTCGGATCATAATCAGGCATACTTGCCATAGCCACGACATTACCGCTATCTACTTCCATTGCGACAGCAAAAGCTGTTTTTGCATTAGTATGAAGTTTTCCTGAAACTGGAGTCCGCTGTAACCAATTCAACTGTTCTTTTATAGCTTGTTCTGTTTGAACTTGTACGTTTTTGTTGATGGTCGAGATGATATCGTATCCTTTTTCTGGAGGGAGCATGTTTCCTCCCTCTTCAGGCAAATTTAACGCATTAATGGGGATCTCTTTAAAACCACTTTGTCCTCGTAACACGTCCTGATATTGAAGTTCAAGACCATCAACACCAACATTTTCTAGCTCAGAGTATACAAGCCCAGGATTGGTTTGAGTTGGATTTAAACGATCAATTTCTTTGTATTTTGCTAGTGTCTTTGATGTTTTGAATGTTTTCATGTAACCAATAGCTTGAACAGCCACGCCATCCTTATCATATTTGCGTTTGCTTTCTTCCACTACACTCAATCCAGGAATGATATTTCTATTCTGAAGAAAGTAAGCGACTTCTCTATCAGATAGGTCACTCTTGATCAATCTCGGAGAATAACCTTGGGTCTGTCGATATTCCAGATCCATCGCATTCAAAATATCATCTACCGAGAACTCTTTACTCCCTGGATCTTTAAATTCCTGAAATACTTCATACAATTTTTCTGCAAATTGACCAGCTTCCTCACGATTGGGATTTTTAGGCCCCCCCTCCTGTTGACTATAATTTTTATACAATGTGATGTATAACGACTGAATGGGCTCGGAATATGCCAATTTTATTTTACCTGATGAATCATAAATGGAACCACGAACGGGCAACAAAGGACTTGTTCTGGTGACACTTTCACTTTGTAAACGGCTAAGCTCGGGGCCTTCTACGAATTGCATATAAGCGAGACGAATGATGATAACTGAAAAAATGACAAAGGATACAAAAAAGAAAAAGTTAATGCGAAACTTAGAACTGATTGGTTTTGGTTCTTCTGCATCGTAATGATTGTTCATCTGATAATACTCCTCTTGGTCGTTCTTAAGTAACAGTGTAAATTTTAAATTTGAAGGAAGTGTGTTTTTTTGTTATATCAATACAACCAAATTTCAAATAGCTGAAGGCAAACCAAAAAAGCTCTACGAGGACGTAGAGCCTTTTTAGTCACCTTATTGAATTGTATTTATTCTTTATATCGAAGATATATTCTATAGCCGATAAAAACCAGTAATAAAAATGAAGCATACATCAAACTGACTTGTACTAGTCGTGTTCCTTCATTCCATATTTCATGCCCTATATAGGCAAAGGTCATCATTGCGGGGATTTTACCTAATAAGGTTGCGAGTATGAAAATCTTAAAATTTAAATGGAATACTCCTGCGTAAATATTGATTGCCGCAGCTGGTAAAATGGGTATGATGCGAGCTGATAGAATCATCCAAAACAGGCGCTGGCTACTCATCGCATGTAGTTGATCTAGAGATGTAAATCTCTGGGTAATCCTTCTTCCCCAAGAATAAAGTAAGTATTTTGCCAATAGATAGACAATAATCGCAGCTAAAGTGGATATGGCCACGTTCATAGTACTGCCCAATACTACACCATATTTAGCGCCGATCACTCCACCTACAATGCCAAACGGGATCACAGGAAACATAGCAAGAATAGTAATTACAAGAAACATCAGAGGTAAGCTAGCCGTATTATCCCCAGCTATCCATGCATACAATAAATCCCGCTTCATGAAAACAAGCATAAATACAACCAGGTTAATACAGAATATAATCCATTTTTTCAACCTAACATTCTCCTGAACGAATTTCTAGTTTACAAGTGAGTTTTGGCAATCTTTTTCTAACGTACACATAGGGGTACCCCTGTTACTGATACTTTATATAATGTAACACAAACGTACCCCTATCGTTATATTATACAATGATTTTATCACGTCAGTTTTTAAGAATTACGAATTTTCACACGTTGTAGCCGAAGTGCATTAAGAACAACAGATACTGAACTTAATGCCATTGCAGCACCAGCTACCCATGGAGCCAAAAGGCCGATCGCAGCTATTGGAATACCCAGCGTATTGTAACCGAGTGCCCAAAATAAATTTTGTTTAATGTTAGCCATAGTTTTACGGCTCATATAAATAGCGTCAGGGATACTTGAAAGATCGCCACGCATCAATGTTACATCAGCAGCTTCCATAGCAACGTCTGTTCCTGTACCAATAGCCATTCCGATGTCTGCCATAGCAAGGGCCGGAGCATCGTTTATACCATCTCCTACCATCGCTACCTTTTTACCTTGTGCTTGCAGTTTTTTAACTTCTTCCGCTTTACCTTCAGGGAGAACTTCAGCCAGGACGTGGTCAATGCCAACTTGAGCCGCAATCGCTTTTGCCGTCCGTTCGTTGTCCCCGGTAATCATAATGACCTGGATACCCATCTCCTTCAAACGGCTGACAGCAGCCTGAGAGGTTTCTTTAATGGTATCTGCCACAGCAACCATCCCCGCATACTCTTTATCAATAGCGACAAGCATAGCTGTTTTCCCGGATTCCTCTAAAGTAGACATCATGTTGTAAGCTTGTTTTGCTTCTACATCGAATTTATCCATTAGACGACGTGTACCAATTAATAACTCTTTACCACTCACAACAGCCTTGATTCCAAAGCCTGGAATGGCCTCAAAGGATTCTGTTCTGAGCAGTTCAATATTTCTTTCCATAATGCCCGCAACTATAGCCTCAGCTAATGGATGTTCTGAATTTTTCTCAGCTGCCCCCACAAGTTTAAGGAATTCTGTTTCATCGCCCTCGACCAAAACATCGGTAAGTTCAGGTTTACCTTTTGTTACTGTACCTGTTTTATCGAGAATAATTGCATCAATTTTATGGGTCTGTTCCAGATGTTCTCCACCTTTAAACAAGATTCCAAGTTCAGCTGCACGTCCAGAACCAGCCATAATGGAGGTTGGTGTAGCAAGCCCAAGTGCACAAGGACAAGCAATAACCAGAATGGCAATTGCTTTTTCTAAAGAACCAGCAAAATCACCCGGTGTTACTCCGAAGTACCATACCAAGAATGCCACTACAGCGACTCCTACAACAATCGGCACAAAAATCCCTGAGATGACGTCTGCTACCCGTTGAATAGGAGCTTTTGATCCTTGCGCTTCCTCGACAACTTTAATAATTTGTGCAAGAGCTGTTTCTTTACCTATTTTTGTTGCTTTCATTCGAAGCACACCGTTTTTGTTTATGGTTGCTCCGATAACAGCATCCCCCACTTTTTTTTCTACAGGGAGACTTTCACCAGTAAGCATCGATTCATCCACAGACGAGAGTCCTTCCAGAACTTCCCCATCCACAGGCACTTTACTCCCTGGTCGAACAATTACAACATCACCTACAATCACTTCTTCCACGGGAATGGTCAATTCTTGATCTTCTCGGACAACTATCGCCGTCTTGGCTTGAAGTCCCATTAGGGATTTAATAGCTTCTGACGTACGTCCTTTTGCCAGGGATTCGAACAGTTTCCCCATAACCACTAAGGTAATCAACACGGCACTTGTCTCATAGTACATCGCAGGTCCATGATGTACGCTACCGCCTTCAATTGCCCAAACGATGGTTAAATACAGACTGTAAAAATAAGCAGCTGAGGTCCCTAATGAAACAAGAACGTCCATGTTTGCACTGCCATTGCGTAAAGCTTTATATGCACCAATATAGAAGGGTCTTCCGATATAAAATTGAACTGGCGTTGCTAATGCCAATTGGAACCATGGATTCATAAAGAGATCTGGTAACCATACCCACGAAGTAAATGAAAAGTGACTTACCATTGCCCAGAGTAAGGGAAACGATAAAATCGCAGAAATAAGAAGTTTTCTTTTTTGTTTTGATAATTCTTTTTGTCGACGTTCAGCTGGGTCGCTTTGTTCCTGTTTCGGTACAGCTTGATAGCCGAGTTTCTCTACTCTCTTTTGCATATCAGTCACAGAAACATCTGCCGGATTATATTCGACATGAGCAACTTCCATGGCGAAATTTACGGTGGCCGTGCTTACGCCAGGTAACTTATTCAGAGTCTTCTCGATTTTTAAGGCACAAGCCGCACAAGTCATACCGAAAAGTTCCAAATCAACGGCTTCCTTAACTGTACTGTAGCCAAGCTTCTCAATGCTTGCTTCCATCTTACCGATGTCGACTTTACTTGGGTCATATGTTACTGTCGCTTTTTCCATCGCAAAGTTTACGTTAGCTTCTGATACACCTTCCAGCTTGTTCAAAACCTTCTCAATTTTTAAAGCACAAGCAGCACAAGTCATACCTGAGAGTTGAATTGATGTTTGTGATTTTTTCTCTTCAATTGTTGACACTATATATACACCTCACCTTTTAGACTTCATATCCTTGCTCTTCAATAGCCACTTTAATGGTCTCTAGAGTCACCTTATTTTCATCATATACTACGGTAACAGTGCCATTTTCAAGATTAACATTCCCTTGAACACCGAGCGATTTCAAAGCACCTTCGATTGAGTTGACACAATGTACACAAGACATGCCATTCACATTTAACACTTCATTTTTCATAATTCACTTCTCCTTATATATGAGATTTTTATTTCAGTAATATTAACTTCACTTCATGTATAAAGCATACCCCCCTACCCTATATTTTGTCAAGCGCAATACCCGAAAATTTTAAGCCCATTTTATTGTTGATATGTAATTATGTTATTCTTCCTTTTCAAAATTCGAATTATTTCTTAGGAATTTAATAAAAGGAGTTCTCTCAGAATTTATGAACTGATTCTGAGAAAACTCCTTCTGTGCTACATTTCTTTTATTAAGCGGCCATTTCACGACACATTTTTGCACAAGCAAAACACGCTTCTGCACATTGTTGACAATGCTCATGATCATGTTTTTTACATTCGTTCCCACAAGCTTCACAAGCGTCTGCGCAAGCAAGACATATCTCTTTAACATATTTGCTATTGATCGACATGGCATGAGCGGCAAATTCACAGATATCCGCACATTCACGATCCAAGCGAATACATTCTTTCATCATTCCAATATGCTCCTCATCTAAACAAGAAACATAACAATGATTACATGCAACCATACATTTTAAACACTCTTCAATACACTCTTTGTACTTTTGATGTGACATTATAATTCTCCTCTCGTATCTAAAGTAGTAGGGTAGTCCCTTATTCTATATTTACCCCATATAGAAATTTCTATTCATGGCGGCATTTCAGAAGATAATCTACTACTCTAGAGTGTGAAAGAGGATAATTCTGTGCACATTTCACAATCGATGGAGTGAACCGAAATATCATTTAGGGTTCTTATCCAAGAAGTGTTTTTTCAATTTCTTGACGATTGAAGACAAATCCGAAATAAACTTTACCTTCAATGAAAATTGTAGGGACCAAATTTTTACCTGTTCGTTCGCGCAGAAGGACAGCATTTTCTGGATGATCAGCTATACTAAACTCTGTATACGGTATTTGATGATCATTTAAGAATTTTTTGAAATTTTTGCAATCTTCACAAGTTGGCGTTGTAAATACCTCGACATGCATACGCTTCACCTTCTTCTAACTTGAAGTAATGATTCAAGAAGATCATGTTATTCGACTATGTCGTAGCCTTGATTTTCAATTGCTTCTTTAATATCCGAAAACTCTAGTTTGGTTTCGTCAAATTTAACTTCAACCTTACCTTCCGCGAGAATTACTTTTCCTTCTACGCCTATTTGATTTAAGGCACCTTCAATTGAATTTACACAATGCCCACATGACATACCTTTTACTTTTAGTGTAACATTTTCCATTTTTCATACTCCCCTTTAATTGAGTTTAAATATATGTTATTTCATTGAGGCATGAACTCTTTTGATTAATTCATTCACTACTTCAATATGCTTTGTTGACTCCATTAAGTGCACCTGCAGCGGATAGGAGCATTAGGCCTCAATGATTGTTTGTCATTGGACCATTAACTTCATCCTATATTGTCCAAATGAATGACTTTTAATGTACATCACCTCCTTCATTAATACCATACCCCCCCTCACTATATTTGTCAAAGTATTTAGCTGTAAACAAAAAAAGAGTTTTTGCAAACCCTCTTTTGTTTACAGCACTATTTGATTAATTTATTTATGGTCACTAACAATTCATCTATAACTTCGTTTTCACCTTCCTGAATTCGTTCAATTACACAGCTTTTCATGTGATGCTCTAACAAAAGTTTTCCAACACCGTTCAAAGCCGATTGGACTGAAGAGATCTGATTCAGCACATTATCACAATAGGTATCTTTTTCGATTAATCCTTTTAGCCCTCTAACTTGTCCTTCAATTCTGTTAAGTCGGTTAATTAAATTATTCTTTGTTTTCTCAGAATGATGGCTCCTGCGTTCTTCCGTGTTGCATGACTCATGCTCTTGAATTAGGTCTCCCATTTTCCGATCACTCCTCATTATTTTATCTTATATTATACTATAGCCCCCCTATACTATACAAAATGAAATTCATCTACATTATTTCTACATATATTTTCTATACTATTATCGTTATTACCAATCAAATACAAAACGGTGGAGGAAAGAATATGAAATTGATGCTTTTAAAGAGGTTTATCGTAATTGGTTCTTTAGCTATTCTCGCTACGGGATGTACTAATGCGATTAAAAATAATGCAATGGAAGGAATGGATCATTCAAACACGAATAATCCTACTTCGGCTGGTTCCAGTCCTGTGAAATTCACATCTAGTACTCCAGTGGTAAATGGCAAAGAATTTACGATCACCGCACAAGAGAGCAATCTTGAAGTTTCCAAAGGTAAGATATTACCTGTTTGGACTTTCAACAATTCTGTCCCCGGACCTCAAATCCGTGTAAAGGTTGGAGACAACGTAAAAATCAATCTAAAAAATGAGTTGAATCAGCCTGTCTCCATTCATTGGCACGGCTACCCCGTTCCGAATAACATGGATGGCATTCCTGGCGTTACACAAGATGCCGTTGAACCAGGTAAAACATTTACGTATACGTTCAAAGCTAATGTACCAGGTACCTATTGGTATCATTCTCATCAAGACAGTGTAAACCAAGTGGATAAAGGCTTGTACGGTTCCCTTGTTGTTGAGGAACTGAAAAATGACTATGACCGGGACTATACTCTCATGTTAGATGAATGGATGAGTTCCAGCGACATGAATACGAGTGATTCCGACAATATGGGTATGAAAGAGATGAATCATAATGAAATGAATATGTCCGGATCGGATATGAACATGGACGAGAACACTACGGGTATGGGCGGACATGATATGAGCATGTATGACCTATACACGATAAACGGGAAATCAGGTACTGCCATTGATAAACTCATGGTTAAAGAGGGCGATAAAGTTAGAATTCGCTTAATTAATGCAGGATACATCAGTCATCAAATGCACTTACATGGCCACAATTTTAAAGTAATAGCGTCGGATGGACAGCCCCTAAATGAACCCGAGATGATAAAAGATCAATTACTTTCTATAGCTCCTGGAGAACGTTATGATATTGAATTTACAGCTGATAATCCAGGCTCCTGGCTACTTGAAGAACATGGAATTGAATCGCCGAAACAAAATATGAAAGCCGTTATCCAATACGAAGGTTCAAAAGTTCAAAATGACAATTCCAATACTTCAGCTACGCTTCCTGTGTTTGACTTCGAAAAGTATGGTAACATGTCAGATCCATTATTTTCGTTGAATGAGATATTTGATCAAAACGTGACAATGAATTTAAATACGGAAATGAAAGATGGAGAAATGGTGTACACCATTAACGGAAAGGTATTTCCGGATACAGATGTCATAAAAGTCCAGAAAGGTGACAAGGTCAAAGTTACTTTTGTGAATCAGTCCAAAACGGATGACCATCCTATGCATCTCCATGGACAGTTTTTCCAAGTGCTAAGTAAAAATGGTCAATCCTATCAGGGGTCAACGATCATAAAAGATACACTAAATGTTAAACCAGGGGAAACTTATGTTGTTGCTTTTGAAGCCGATAACCCTGGAAATTGGATGTTCCATTGCCATGACTTGCATCATGCTTCCGCGGGAATGGTAACGGAAGTCATGTATACAGATTATGAAAGTAACTATACACCTGATCCGAGTGTGGAGAACGTAGCGGAATAAATAAGTAGCATTGATTTACTCTTTATTAAGATCTGCTAATAATACGTTAAAAGATAAACAGAAGAAATTATAATGCGGCGATCTTTCCCGGAATGTAACCGAGGATTGGTTGCCGCATTTTTTTAGAAACACCTTAATTGTAAAAAAGCGATACTGTTGCGCTTAAATGCATATCATTCTCTTCTATTAGCTAGCATACCAAAATCCCCCAGGTATAGAGAACTCATTAAAATGAACTCTAATCCGAGGGGACGATATTTCAGAACTATATTGGCGACGTTACTGACTTTTTTATTACAATATCATTCTATTGGAAGATGGACCTGAAAAGGAATACGCACGATCTTCAATATATATTTGATGCCATAAGATAAATACAAGAATGGTCCACAATTTACGGCTTGCATCCAATTTCCCTTCCTTATGGATCTCAAGTAGCTGCAATACATACGTTTTATTGATCCATTGATCTACGTCTGCTGTCATAATCAGATTCCTAGCCCATGAATACCATTCACTTTTTAACCATACTCTCGTTGGGACAGGAAAACCTAATTTTTTTCGTTGCTGTACATCAGGTGGAACCACATCTTTCATAGCATCACGGAGTAATAATTTAGTTGCTGTGGGTGTAACTTTATACTTAGTAGGGATGGTAGCAGCTAATTCAAATACTTTGGTATCTACAAAGGGAACGCGAAGTTCCAAGGAATTTGCCATCGACATTTTGTCTGCTTTCATTAGGATATTCCCACGTAGCCACGTATGAATATCAATATACTGCATCTGTGTGACTTCATCATATAACTTCGCTTGTTCATAAAGTGGCTTAGTCACCTGCTGGGTTGGTTTACATACTCCCTGCTCCGATAACCATGGTGCTAATACCTTACTTTTTTCATGATCCATAAAAATCTTCGCATTTCCAAAGTAACGTTCTTGCAGAATAAGACTCCCTCTTTCCAAGAATCCTTTGCCTTTCATGCCGGTAGGCAGTAATCGTCCAAGATGTCCTGCAAGACTTCTCCATGGACCTGGAAGACCCTGAAACATGCGGAGAGCATAGGGTTCCCGATAAATGTTGTAGCCACCAAAAAATTCATCTGCACCTTCACCTGAAAATGCCATCTTAACATGCTGACTAGCCAACTTCGATACAAAGTAGAGACCCACGGCTGATGGGTCTGCTACTGGCTCATCCATATGCCATATTAGAGAAGGTAGTATATCTATATAGTCGCGGGCATTAATCCGAATTTCATGATGCTCAGTCCCTAAATAGGCTGCTGTCTTCCTAGCATCATCCAATTCACTATAGCCCGGCATATCAAATCCAACGCTGAATGTTTGGGTTGGCTCCAAGCGATGAAGTAAACCAACTAAACTGCTTGAATCAATACCACCCGATAAGAATGCTCCCCTAGGGACATCTGAGTTCTTATGAATACGAACAGATTCCGTTATTACTGATCGTGTTTCCTCTACTAAATCGGAATACGACCTACTTTCATGGGGCTCAAACTTCACTTCGTAATACGGTCTGATGGTCATTCCATTATTCTGTACAATCAAATAATGGCCTGCTTTCAGTTTATGGATCTCTTTGAACATCGTTAGAGGTTCAGGTACATATTGAAATGTGAGATACTGATAAAGAGCATTTTCATCCACTTCCCTATCAATCCTACCTGAAGCCAGCAACGTTTTAATTTCAGAGCCAATCATGTATCCGGAGGCGGTCTCACTGTAATAAACAGGCTTGATTCCGAAATGATCCCGTGCCGCAAATAAAAGATCACTCCTTTGATCCCATATGGTGAACCCAAACATGCCTCGTAAATAGTTGACACATTTAATTCCAACGTCCTCATAAAGCCTCAGTAATACTTCGGTATCGGAATCTGTATAAAATGTATACCCCTTCTGACTCAACCAATCCCTCAACTCTTTATAATTATAAATCTCTCCATTGAATACCAACCAAATATCTTTGTTCTCATTGGTCATGGGCTGTGCCCCGTGCTCAATATCCAGTATACTTAGTCTCCTAAAACCCAGACCGATATGATCATGGATATATATCCCTTCATCATCTGGGCCACGATGAGCTATGGAGTCCGTCATCTGTTGCAGAATGTTTGCATCTACTGGCACATGATATTTGTTATATAAACTTACAAATCCACACATTGGGCTAATCTCCTCTAATCGATATAAGATTAGTTTAGCCTTCATGTATGTGGAATCTGTGTAAGAATACTGTCTATATCATAAATCACGTTCTTTTAAGTTATCTATATATTTACTGGATTAGTTCATTGGAGTGATTCTATATGTTCGAGGCAAGTTGTAAACAAAATGGACAAACCCGTCTCCTCACGGGCTTGTCCATATTTTTAATGACTGTCGTCAATCATTTTAAGATAGTTCTGCTCGCTAACCACTCGGCGAGCTGTAACATATCTGGATTTATAATAACTTTCAGATAAGCTACTAATTCGAACACCTTTACTGCTTGATGAATGTGCAAATTGATTGTTACCTACATAAATGCCCGCATGGGAAATGCTGCGACCATTTGTATTGAAGAAAACGAGATCTCCTGGGCGTAGTTCTTCTTTTTCTACAAACGATCCCTTTGTTGCTTGCATACTAGAGGTGCGCGGCAAATCTAGTTTAAATGCATTAAAAACATAAAGGATAAAACCGGAACAATCAAAACCTGATGTTGTGGTCCCACCATAAAGGTAGGGCGTTCCAACCACTTCTTTTATTTCTTCAGTTAGTTTTGCCTGACTAGCAAATGCTCCCGTTGCTGTGGAGGTAAATAAAACTGCTGCTCCAAGCACCGACAAAATGACCTTTTTCAAACTTTTGTTCCTCCCTTAGATGCCTACGGAGTTAGCTTAAGGATTCGGTTAAAGGCTCCCTATATTCTTATCTTGCAAGAATAATTCACCCAACAAATGGTTCCCCCGTTTTCAATACGAAATTCGGCAAAAATAGTTAAATGTTTGTAACCTATAGAGTATTATATTGTTATAATGTGTGGATTTTATGTAGAATTCTCATATATCTTACTCTACAAAAAATGAAAAGACCGTCCCCTGTTAAATTCAGGGAACGATCGCTTCTTAGGACAAATTCTTTTTTTTACCAGCTTCTACTTATAAGCTCAAGGCTCTTCTACACTATACAACCACTTATATCCTATGCCCCAAACTGTTTGAATGGGATTCTGTTCTAATCCAGCCAACTGTAACTTCTCGCGGATATTTTTGACGTGGGTGTCCACGACTCGGTTATCCCCAAAAAAGTCACTTCCCCACAGACGTTCAATGATTTCATCTCTAGAGAAAACTCTTTGTGGGTGCTCAGCCAACATAAGCAAGATATCAAGTTCCTTTTGGGTTAAATCCAGATTTGTGTCTAATACCAAAACTTGTCTTCGATCTGGATAAATAATCATGTCTGAATACACGATTTTTCTACCGACTTCTTTTAGGCTCGAAGACTGTGAAGATCGTCGAATAAGTGCAAACAGGCGAGCGATGAGTTCATCTGAATTTACAGGTTTCACCATATAATCATCAGCACCCACTCCTAAGCCATGCACCTTATCCTTCACATCCCCTCGAGCAGTAAGCATTAATATAGGAGTTTCACTAAATGCTCTGATTTTTTTACAAAGATGCCAACCATCCATATCCGGCATCATAACGTCTAATAAAATGACATGATACGAATTTTTCTGAAGATAGGACAGTCCTTCGGTTCCATTATGAGCTTCCGTAATATCAAAACCTTCTTTAGTTAAATAAATACGCAATAGATTTCTCATATTCCATTCGTCATCAATAACTAATGCTTTCAACTTGTTCATATGGTCATCACCATCCAATACAAAAATCTATAGATATATTACAACATAGCCGTTCTTCTTACTTTAATTTTCAAATATCATTAGCTCAATTGTTTTACATATTATATTTTGGAACTATGTGATTTCAATGAAGAAGACGTGATGGTCGGAAAAATTATTTTAAATCGCGTGCCCTCTCCAATTTTACTTTCTACCTGTATTGTTCCTCCTTGTTGTACTACAAGACTTTGAACAATAGACAGCCCAAGTCCAGTTCCTCCATATGCCCGAGATCTGGATTTCTCAACTCGGTAAAAGCGCTCAAATATATTCGGAAGTTCTTCTGCTGAAATTCCGGGTCCCGTATCGCAAATACTTATCGCCACCCCACCTGTTTCAGAACTTAAAGAAACTTGAATATACCCCTCAGCTGTGTAACGAATGGCATTATCCAACAGATTAAGAATGATCTGTTCCAGTCGGTTAGGGTCTACAAAAATATGAGGTACGGAACTCAGGTTACTTTGAATCGTAAGATCTTTCTCTTGGGCTTTTAATTGAACCTTATCTATAGACCTTTGGATAATCGAAGTGGGTGCGACAGACATTAGTTTTAAGTCAATTTTACCTTCCTCCATCTTAGACAGTTCAAAGAGATCATTTATGATTACATTTAAACGTTGTGCTTCCTCAGAAATGATTTGTAAATATTTTTTCTTTTCTTCTTCATTTTCCACCAGATTTTTAGCCAATATGTCTGCATACCCTTCCATATAGGTAATGGGTGTTTTCAATTCATGAGAGACGTTGGCAAAGAACTCCGAACGATTATCTCGATATTGTTTTAATTCTCTAGCGAGGTCGTTTATGGCTTGTGACAATGAACCAATCTCATCTTTAGTTTCCACCGGAATTTCAAGATTCAGTTCTCCTTTGGCAATTTGGCGAGTTGCACTTTCAATTTTCAGTAATGGATTCGATAATTTTTTGGATAGAAAAAAGATGCAACCCAACGCCAATAACAGTGATCCAAATCCAGTTATAAATAGTAAATTTCTGATCGTTTGGATCGATTCTTTCATCTTTTCTAGAGAACTAATCACATAAATCCCTTTGACCGTTGGATTAGTGGTCACGGGGATACCATGAAGCAGGTAAAGTTCGTTATTTAATGTGAATTCTCTTTCCACCTTCTTCCCTTCAAACAATTTATCATTGTCCCAGATATAGTCAGGGAGAGTTGAGGCGTCTGAAGTCTTTGATTCAATGAATGTTCCTTGTGCGCTCAAGATATACATCTGGACCCCCGTAAAATCGGCCATTTGTTCTGCACTGTTACCTTGCTCCTCAAGCATAGTAGACAAATGTGCTGCTAACTCGTTGGCTTCATCGTGTACTTTAGATGACAAAAAATTCGTGAATATGAGGTTAAGTACAATGCTTAGCAATATTAAAATCCCAATAAACAAGCTGAAAATGGTAAAACTGAGTTTTAAATGAATTTTATTCCACACCGAATATATCACCTTTTGATATCATTATTAGGAAAATAAAACAGTCGCCATTATGGCGACTCATAAATATTTCCCTGTTTAATTTATTTTTGCCATTTACTATAGATTAAAGCACTCTCTTTAATTCTTCAGCAGTGATTCTCTTCAAAAACTTACTGAATTTTTCCTTACCTTTTGCATGAATTTTATAATAATCAATTATTTTCATTACAGTTTGTGTCACTTCCGCTTCCGTTAAACCAGCTAGAAAAAGTTCTGCCAAAGAAGCTTTGATCCCTTTTGGATCTCCACCTATATACATATCGAATTTATCTTTCATTTTAACGATTCCGATATCTCTCAAGAGGGGTTCACTAGTCCCAAGTGCACACCCAGCATATCCGACCTTAAGAGGTGTCGGTGTCAATATCCCCGCTATAGCTTGATTTAATTTTAGAGCAATGTCTATTCCAGACTCCTCAGCTCCTCTGCAAAAATTGCAAGCGATCAGGGCCTTAGTTGCATAACCTGCAGGGTTTACCTCAAGTCCAATGCTTCGAAGATTGTCAGTTACGACTCCTTCTGATTCAGCCGATATTTCAATATAAAATTGTTTAAACGGAGTCATCTCGGTCTTTTGCTCTGGCCCAACAAGTTTACTGATAGCTGAAAGTTGCACTGCAGTAAACAAGCTACCTCCTACTTGAACTGGTGGGGAAACTGCAATCATCAACCTTTCATTATTCACTTCTTACTCTCCTTTAATCGATTAATGTTAAAGCCTTCTTCATGTATAAAGTACTCATTTATATGACTGTATCAAAGCAATTCTTACCAGGTTCCACCGTTTAGGGTACATGAGTGCACTGAGTTATCTTTAGAATACCCCCCTATAGTATAATTTTCAAGCTTTTCTTTACACATTAAATAAGATTAAATTAAATTAGCTCATGCTGCTTAACCGTACCTCTTGGGCCTTTCATAATAAGGATAAGAGTATACCTCTAAGGTTTATTCTTTCATGATTCCCTTAAAGACCATTTCTCTCCACCATCATTGCTTTCATAGACCGAATACTGATCTGTTACAATGATGAGCTTATTCGGATCTTGTTTTGAACTTTTGATCCCCAAAGGCATCTCACCATCTAAGTCTACGTCGAGGTTAGACCATATTTTCAAATCAGTAGATTTTAAAAATCCACTTTCTGACATGATAATCGTCCTTCCATCGGACAAAGACAGTACTCCGTATGCCGGCTCATTTGTAATCTGAATTTGTTCCATATCTCTGCCCTTGTCAGTATAGCTAACCAGCCCTGTTTCCGTTGCAGCCAAAATGGTTTCTGTAGCCGAAGGAAATATAGAAATCGAATAAGCCCCTTGAGGTATGCTTCCGACTTTTTGCCACTGTTCCCCACCATCTTTCGTTTCGTACAAATTGTTGTCAGCACTAGCCAACAACGCAATTAAGTGACTTGAATTCCTCAGATCCATCGCTAAGTAGTGAACATCCGGCTCATTGGGTTTTGCTTGATTGGGAAGTCCATTCTCTGTAGTTTCCCAGGTCTCCCCTCCATCATTAGAACGTTTCACAAAACCATGGCCTGCGACAAAGATGTTCATGGGATTATTGGGATTCGTTTCAATTGCCATGACATCACTTGTCATAAGTTCTTTACTAGCTCGCTTCCATTTTTGATCTACAAATTCATATACTCCGTTATGAGTCCCCATCCATATGGTTGTATCATCTTCTACAAAACTAAAGATATGAGGATGGGTGGTGGTCTGGGGTGTTAATAGATCCAAATTTACTTTCCTGTCTTCTCTGCCCTCTCCCCAAATAATAAAACCGAAAAACACCACTAATGATAATGCGAGATAAAAGCCCATACCCAGGGAAAACCCTTTTTTCTTTTTTTGCATTGATCATTCTCCTTGCCTTTAATAATGTTATGTCAGTATAGTGAAAAATTGTGAAGATTCTGAGTGTATTGACGGAAATATGCAGGAGGATACTCTATAATCACATGATGTAATAACCTAAAAATATATATATATTTCAACCATCTGGAGCCATATGGTCACAGGATTCCTCATGAGTCAGCCTATGATCAGCTTTTAGTAGGGGGAAAATCAATAAAAAACCCAATCAGCAAGAGCTAATTAGGGGGAGTGTATATCTTACTATTATGAAAGTGTTGATCCATGGTCTTCATGCCAGATTTGGTGGATCACATCGGCCAAGATCGAAATCGTTCTATAATTTTCTTCAAGTACATTTTCTACGCCGCCGATTTCGATTAAGGCACTAGATTCGGCAAGCGATTGGTTGTATTTCCCGTTACCACTAGAATGATCTTTTGAGTATATTCCCTTCGATATTCCAGGTATTTTCTTGTTTAATTTATTCTGTAATTTGGTGGCAAACTCCATAGTTTCCTTCCAATTGGGATTTTCTTTTCCTACCACAAAATATAATTGTGCATAGTTAAGTTTATCAAACACAATGGTCGTCTGATCTTTGGGTTGTGAATCACGATGGATATCAAAGACGTAGTCAATGGATTTATGATTAGACAATTCCTGGCTCAATGTATCCTTTGAATAACTATAAGATTTAGCGTAGTCGAAGTTCTTAACTATACTTGGATAGTCCGCAGTAGATTGAATCACATTCATCCCTTTCGCTGTTAGTTTTTTAGTGAGGTCCTCTCCCAATAAGGTGACATTAATATTAGAATCAAATGCTTCATCTGCGGAGGTTTTACCTTGCAGCTCCGGTAACCAAGATTCACGGTTATGAGTATGATAAATAAGAATTTGCGGTTGAGTAGATCGTGAAGCACTTTTTTGCTGGTTTGTGTTTTTCGTCGCGGTTATGTTGTTTGGCTTCTTAGTCACATGCTCATGGTTTGTATTTTCTGTTTTAGTCGATTGGTTGGTTATCTTATCTTTAGAAGTCTGAGTACCCTTACTCAGTTTGGTTATTTCTTTAGATTCTATGCCACCTGTTTGATCTGAAGTAATGTTGTTCACCACTACCTGGCTGCGTGGAGGTACGCTTTCCTCTACAGGAATGAAGTCAATGTACATAGGGATAACTTTCAAGGAGATAATGAAAGATGATAGAAATGTAAAAACGACTAACTTACTCCTTCTTCTTCTTCGTGCCATTTCATTTTCACTTCCTTTTTCATTTTGTCTCTACCATTTCTATTCGCTTTTTCATAGAATAGAACAACATTCCGTATCCCAGACCCACAATAAAAATAGAAAGACCCTCATAGCTTTTCTTAGGATTTATATAACAAAGTCTGTTCTTTTTTTCATATATTCTCCATAGTTTATAGATTCCCTCATGTTTACACAGTTTTTGCTTGTCTTCATGGGGAGAGTTATCGACTTAAGGACTAGAGTTTGTAACGAATAGAAAAGCTACCCGGTACGATATCTATTAAGGTAAACATCAATCTTCCCTATACATATTAATTTTGAACACTAGAGACAATTAAAGTATGTAAATTAACTTCAACCCAATATCATAAACCTTGATGTTGCGTAGAAAAAGAAAAGAATGACGTCATTTCTGACGTCATTCCATAAGGGATCTATTTTGTTGAAAGCTCACTTTCAACTAACCATTGGTGATTTTTAACCGGGTTTCCACCGGTTGCTGGTGTATAATCGACCATATAAACCGTTGTTTTCTCAGCTGAGTCAATAGTTGCCTCAGCACCCATCATGCCTTCCATATGGTCAGCTTCAAGGGTAACTTTGGTCCCTGGTTTTAAGGGCTCGCTACCTGCATCTTTGATTTCTTCTTGAATAACCCACTTATGATTAGGTATTGGATCACCTCCAGTGGTTGGAGTAAAAGTTACTGCGTACGCTACAGTATCATATGCGCCTACTACTTTTGCCTTTGCTCCGTTCATGCCTTCCATGTGATCAGCATGGATGACGACTTCGTCTCCAACTTTATAAGTCGGATTCTCGGCTTCTTTTATGCCCTCAGGAACCTCTCCCGATCCTGAATGATCCATCTCACCCATATTCGAGTGCTCGCTTTCTGTAGTCGTATTGGAATTGTTGTTGTTGTTCTCCTTGTTCCCACATGCACTCAACACCAATAAAACTGCCAAGCTAAGTAAAATCAGTATTTTCTTCACTGTTATCACACACCTTTACTTTTATTTTTGTACTTATGCGTGGGTGTAAATCGAGTCACTTTAACATTTTACCCAAAAACATTGAAGATATTGTGAAGATCCACTTATTGATCCATTTTATTTATTTAGGAGGACATTCCTTTTCTTTAGGAACGGTACATTGATTAACATCTATTAACAATCTCTTTGTCAAATGCTTCGTAATACTCGTTTATAAACTCTTCCCATTGTTGATCCTTAGAGCTTTGGTCCTTCATCTGGAATTCAGCTAGGTAAAGTGTGATCAATGATTAATCTGGAACTTCGGCAATCCATGAAGAGTCAATAAATTATACTGGCTTAAATCCTGCTTCTAAATACGTAAGTATGAAATCTGGGACTATCTTTAATGCAGCTCAATACATATACCTATCTTAATTTTTACTGCCCTTCTAAATAAGTTCGAAGAATAATGCGACCTACTCGGTGGATCTCTTGTCGTTCCTGCTCATTAACTCTCTTGGTGTATGACTTATAAATATTTGCGCTTGGATAACGTTCCCCTTGATGGAAAAAGTGGGAGAATCCTTTCTCAAGACTAATGTAACACTTTGCTCGCAACACTTACATCAGAATCCATATTTTGAGAATGAATCCGATACTCCTCAGTTAGGAAAAAGAAAGCCGTATCAATATCATCACCTAATAACGGTATCAGAAGTCCGTCAGCTAACCATCCTTAATTAGGAATAGCTGTACTAGAAGATTCCTTCGGTAATATACTGGCAGGTGCAATAAAATTATCGACCGCAGTTTGAGATAAACGTAGTTACAATTTTAGAGTTTGCTACCTGTGTTTGAGCACCCGAATTTCCGCCACCAACCACTACTGTATTTCCTGGGCTCAATTGATCTGGGTTTAAGTACTCTGAAGAGTACTGGGTAACATTCTCTGACAATGAATTGGAAAAGGACAGAGTATTTTCACATGGTAAGGGCCTGTTGCAACGATGATGTTCAAGCCTCAAATATACCTTCAGTTGTCTCTGCTTTAAAGTTACCATCCTTCCAAAGCCGTTTAATAAGACATTCCAGTTTTACGGGTAGATCCATTTTCTTTGCATATGAGTCAAGATAGTTTGCAATCTCATCTTTACTTGGCAGTCCATTCTGATCACCTTCTATCGGCATGCCAGATAACCCGTCGTACATACGAGGCGTAAAGAGATGGAGTGATTCGTAGCGGCGTGAATCGTCTATTGATGATGCATCGTCCAGAATGATAAAGTTTAAACCAGTTTGTTTTAGCGGCCAATCCTGCTTGTCCAGCACCAATAACTAACACATCGAACATAGTTATCCTCCTTCAATTGAGTTAATGTAGATTAGCCTGTTTAGTATCAATCAAACTTACGTTTGATTGAATAATTAAAATATGGTAGTGTAACAATCAAACACATTTTTGATTGACTGGAGGATATATTTATGAAGGATAGTTGTGAAATTTACTGTTATGACGAGCCTAAAGTTCGTAAAGTTCAAAAGGCATTAGAACAGCAAGATATAAAGGGCATGGCCAAGATGTTTAAGTTGTTGGCTGATGAAACTCGAATGAAGATCGCGTTTGTTTTATGTGAAGAAGACGAACTTTGTGTATGTGACGTGGCCAATATTACGGGATCATCACTTGCTACCGCATCTCACCATTTGCGGTCGCTAAAACAGCTTGGAGTAGCTAAATACAGGAAAGAAGGAAAGTTGGCGTTTTATTCACTGGAAGATGATTACGTACGCCAATTAGTTCATTTAGCTTCAACACATAGCAAGGAGTTGATGACGCATGCAACAACATGAGGAAGAAATAAGTAACAAAGAGGTCTATCGTGTACAAGGGTTTACCTGTACAAACTGTGCCGGTAAATTTGAAAATAACGTAAAAAGTCTTCCTGGTGTCACAGACGCACAGGTTAATTTTGGGGCAGCCAAAATAACCGTTATGGGAAATGCAACTGTCGAAGAGTTAGAAAAGGCAGGTGCTTTTGAAAACCTAAAGATAACGCCTGAGAAACAACGGGTTATAGAAAAGAAAGAGCCTTTTTGGAAAGAGAATTGGAATGTGCTTTTGTCCCTTTTATTGATGGCGGCAGGTTATTACTTGGCCTCGTACTATGGAGAAGAAGCCTTGGTTCCTGTAATGGCATTTGGAGCGGCCATAATTATTGGCGGATATGAACTGTTTAAAAAAGGGATCAAGAACTTATTTCAGCTGCAATTTGATATGAACACGCTGATGACTGTTGCCATCATTGGAGCCGCTGCCATCGGAGAGTGGGGCGAAGGTGCTGTTGTTGTGTTACTCTTTGCCATTAGCGAAGCATTAGAACGGTATTCAATGCAAAAGGCTCGTCAGTCGATCCGTTCACTTATGGACATTGCCCCTAAAGAAGCTCTGATTCGACGTGATTCTGCTGAAATGACCATAAGTGTTGATGATATCCAAGTTGGAGACGTTATGATCGTCAAGCCAGGACAAAAACTGGCTATGGATGGAGTTGTAATAAAAGGAACGTCGACGTTAAATCAGGCAGCAATCACGGGAGAGTCTGTTCCTGTTGCTAAAACTGTTGACGATGAAGTGTTTGCCGGAACACTAAACGAGGAAGGGTTGCTTGAAGTCAGAGTTACTAAGCATGTTGAAGATACAACAATCTCCAAAATCATTCATCTCGTGGAAGAGGCACAAGCTGAACGGGCACCATCTCAAGCTTTTGTGGACCGGTTTGCTAAATACTACACGCCTGCAATTATGGTGCTGGCTTTGGGCATTGCGATTATTCCGCCTTTGTTGGGTGGGGACTGGGGAGATTGGATATATCGTGGGTTGTCCTTGCTTGTAGTAGGGTGTCCTTGTGCATTGGTTATATCTACACCAATTTCTATTGTTACTGCTATTGGGAATGCAGCGAAAAACGGTGTATTGATTAAAGGGGGCATCCATCTTGAAGAAGCTGGGCGCATTTCGGCTGTTGCATTTGATAAAACAGGTACCCTTACTAAAGGATTCCCGGAGGTAACGGATATTACTGTTTTTGGTGAACATAGTAAGGGCGAGATGCTTTCCATTGCTGCTGTAATTGAAAAAGGATCACAACATCCACTAGCATCAGCGATTGTACGAAAAGCTGAACAAATGGGGGCGGATCTCTCCCTTTCAGTTGATCACTTTCAATCAATCACAGGGAAGGGTGTCAAAGCCTCGGTCGGACAACAGCAATATTATATTGGTAGCCCTAAACTGTTTGATGAACTGGAAGCTGAGGTATCCATTTCAATACGTGAACAAATTACCATGTTTCAGACACAAGGGAAGACGGTAATGGTGCTGGGGACGCAACATGAAGTCATTGCCTTAATTGCGGTTGCCGATGCCGTACGTACTTCGAGTAAGGCTGTTATTAATGAATTACATTCTATAGGCGTAAAAAAGACGATCATGCTCACTGGTGACAACCAGGCGACAGCTAACGCAATTGGGCAGCAAGTAGGTGTAGCAGAAATTAAAGCAGAACTGTTACCTCAAGACAAATTGGATTACATCAAGAAGCTCCGAGGAGAGTATTCTCATGTAGCGATGGTGGGTGACGGAGTAAATGATGCACCTGCACTTGCGGCTTCCACTGTGGGTATAGCCATGGGTGGCGCAGGTACTGATACTGCTCTTGAGACAGCTGATATTGCACTGATGGCAGATGATTTAAGAAAATTGTCTTACACTATCCGTTTAAGTAAAAAAACACTGGCTATCATTAAACAAAACGTAGCTTTTTCCTTAGGGATTAAGTTGTTAGCTTTAATACTTATCGTTCCCGGATGGTTGACCTTATGGCTTGCAATTCTGGCTGACATGGGAGCAACTTTGATTGTGACCCTTAACAGCTTAAGACTTTTAAAAATTCAAAAAGAAAAGTAATACGATCCGACCGCTGAAAGGCGGTCCTCTTTGTAATTACTATACTACCCTACTCGTTAGCTTAACGAAAAGACAGCCGACTAATTAGTCGGCTGTCTACTTTAATTATAGCATTTTATTGGATCTCCCAACAAACTTATGCTTCTAAGTTGCGTTAAAGAAATCATGATAATTTCTTAAAGCGGCCATTGCACGCCAAACTATGGGTTAAGTCACATGAAAAATTTCAAAAGAAAAGCTTTAAATGCAGTGAACTCAGTCAAAACTCAATTATACAACTGTAATAGTCCCATAATACATATACATCCCACAATTGAAATGATAAGTTCCAGGTTTCAAGTCACTTAAGGTAATGAAGTTATCCCCCTTTTCAAGATACACATCTATACCTAAATCAGCAGACTCAACACTTCTTATACATGTATAACCTGTTGGTTTAAGGAAATTAATTTTTGTAGGTACACCGGCTTTAACTACAATATTCTCTTGGCTAAAGCCATCCGATTTTACATCTACTGAAATCACTTGATATCCTGCATTTTCTTGAACAGATTTCTGTTCTTTTGTTTGCGCATTAACTACAGGGTTTTGATTCTCTTGATACTGATTAAATAGCAGCAAACCCACCGAAACAGTACCAAAGGCAACAGTTATTATACCTGCACTAAAGGGCACGCTAATCCCACTGCTCGTTGTTTTATTGGTTTTAACTGAATCTGAATTTGTTAATTGAAGAACAACACAAAATATAAGGATAAACACGATATCAACAAACAATGCCATGATATAAGTAAATCCAAGCATAGATCCGAGCATGGCCCCCATCATTCCACCCATGATTCCAGCTAACATGCCATCTAACGATGCCAGTACACTCACAGGCTTTCCTGTAAAGTAACCGGTCCCCAAACCGAATAAAATAGCGATGATGGTAGGGACAGCCAAATCATGATCAAACACAATGCCTAGTTGAAAACCAAGGGCAAGACTAGACATCATCCCAATGCTCATAGCAATCATCATTCCAGGCATACCTGTGACTCTATCTTTTCGTCTATAGGTATTCAGCACAATGTATCCGGATAGAACGATAATCATTACTATACTTAATAATGTAATTAGCATTATAAGCCTCCCGATATATAAAATTTTAAATAATCATGTACTACACATTGTAGTGTATTTATGAATAGAATACAGTTTAAATTCGAAACATTCAGTAATTGTTCATAAAATTACTGTGCTATTTAGGCAAACGGCTCAAAAAAGAACGTCTATTCTAGGTACAGAATATAGCCAGAAAGGCTCCGAGAACATAAAAATAGTCCTTAGGGAGATAAACTAGATATTTGATGTGCAAGCTTCAAGTATGTAATTTTAACCTACTTAATGCAAATTTTTTCCTTTAGTTGAACAAAAGCAGCCGATCACATGGATCAGCTGCATCTTTGTAATATTGAGCTATAGTTTCCCGTTAGCTTAACGATTAAAAGCCTCGTTTTAGTATAATTTCTTTAATAATTCCTTTTGCGTTGGCTTAATATTAATGATATTTCTGATGTGTTTTGCCTTTAACTCAGCATCCTCAATTGTACTGGCTAACCCTAGTTCTAACAGTGTTCCAGCTGCAACGGTCCCCGTTCTGCCCTTGCCACCCCCACAGTGAAAGGCAACTTTCTTGCCGGCGTTATAAGCTCCAACAACCTCATCAATTGCTTGTTTAAAAAGTTCGGCTTCGTTTTCTTTCGTGTTGTCATCAAGCGGAACCTTTACCCACTTCACATGAGCTGCTGGATATGCACATTCTGTTGCTTCTTCCCGCAGATCCACCACGACTTCAATACCTTCATTAAGAACCATTTCCTCTACGTCTGCAGCTCCGCCCATAAAGATTTTATCCGCAACGAGTGCATGGTACTCCTTTTTAGCATGATTCATCTTACTTACCTTCTTTCAAGAATTGCTCAATTCGAGCCTTAATTGAATCACGGACTTCGGCGAACGTAGCTGTGATTTCTTCCTCTGTACCTGTCGCCTTAGCTGGATCATCGAAGCCCCAGTGCCATCTTTCGGCTTTGTCATTACGTACAACCGGACAATTATCGTTGGCATGACCACAAAGCGTGATGATGTAGTCTGCTTGCTTTAAGATCTCAGGATCAATGACATCTGATGTATGATTGGAAATATCTATCCCAGCTTCTTTCATAGTTTGAACAGCGCGAGGATTTAAGCCATGCGCCTCTAACCCTGCACTTCTCACCTCGTATTTGTCACTACCAAGCGCCTTTAAAAATCCATCGGCGATTTGGCTTCTGCAAGAGTTTCCTGTACACAAAAAGTAAACAAGTGGTTTGTTGTTCATGATTATTGATCTCCTTTATCTTTGGGTTGGCTTACTTGTACTTTCGCTTCGCCCATTTTTGAGTTAATTAATGTTTTTATGATCATAGCGATAACAACCAATGCTACTGTGATTACGGCAATCATCAACCAAACGTTTATGCTTGTTGAATGAATCAAGTGTAGCCACAAATACAGTCCTGTTAACGTGATAAAGAGCGTTGGGATGGTGAGCACAATTCCAATTTTGAAATAACTTCCCCACGTGATTTTTACATCTTTGCGGGACAGTACATGTAGCCACAAAAGTGTGGCGAGCGATCCAATCGGTGTGATTTTTGGACCCAAGTCGCTGCCGATAATATTGGCATAAATCAGCGATTCCCGGATGACACTTTGCGTACTCGTTCCATCAATAGCAAGCGCATCAATCATCACTGTCGGCATATTGTTCATAACCGAAGACAATACTGCAGCTAGAAAACCCATACCAAGTGTGGAGATGTAGAGCCCTTGGTCGGCAATAGCTTGAATGACCTTACCAAGTTCATCCGTCAATCCTACATTTCGCAGTCCATAAACGACGACGTACATACCAATGGAGAAAATCACGACTGCCCATGGAGCCCCTTTAATGAGCTTCCAGGTTTGAATAGCGTGACTCCGTCGTGCAGCTAAAATAAACAAGATGGCAATAACCCCAGCGATAACAGACACCGGAACTTGAATGAACTCGCTCATCAAGTACGCAATCAGTAGCACGGCTAAGATCACCCAAGATATTTTGAACAGTTTCTTATCCTTGATCGCTTCAGCTGGCTTTTTGAGCTGACTGACTTCGTAGTTTCCTGGAATGCTCTTTCTAAAGAACAAGAATAAGACCAGAAGACTCGCTAATAATGAAAAGAAATTCGGAATAATCATACGACTTGCATACTCCACAAATCCAATACCAAAGTAATCCGCAGAAACGATATTGACAAGGTTGCTAACGACGAGCGGAAGTGAAGTTGTATCTGCAATAAAACCACTTGCGATGATAAAAGGTAAAATCATCTTTTGATCAAATTTGAGCGCTCGGACCATGGCAAGCACAATGGGTGTTAATATCAGTGCGGCACCGTCATTTGCAAAGAACGCTGCTACACCTGCTCCAAGCAGCACAACATAAACGAACATCAGCTTGCCATTACCTCTTGCGAGCCTTGCCATGTGTAATGCAGCCCATTCAAAAAATCCGATTTCATCTAAAATCAGCGAAATTAAAATAATGGCTACGAAAGCAAGCGTGGCGTTCCATACGATTCCTGTGACCGTACCTACATCGGATAGACTTACGACTCCAAAAAGGAGAGCAAGGACAGCTCCAGCTGACGCTGACCATCCAATATTCAGTCCTTTAGGTTGCCAAATCACAAAAGTCAGTGTAAGTAAAAAGATTAAAATCGCGATAATGGTCATGCTTCCTCCTGAGGACCGCAGCAGTTTTTCAATCCTGCTATTATATCTTTCATGGATGGCAGATACGGATACACACACTGAACATATGCTTCTGCATCTGGATTAAGAGAGTAGTACACCCACTGCCCTTTTTTCTTTTCATTAAGGAGACCGGCTGCCTTTAGTTTTCGAAGATGCTGACTGGCGTTTGGTTGTGACATGCCAATAATGTCTGTGATATCACATACACAAAGTTCTTGTTCCTGAAGTAGCGCAACAATGGTCAGACGTGTTTTATCAGCTAATAATTTATACGCCTCAGCCATCTTCTGAATTTTTTGTTCCATATGTACCCCCTGTGAAGATTATGGTCGGATTCATTTAATGATATAATCATATAATAAATCACTTATATAATCAACGACGAATATAAAGAGTATTAGTACACAAAAAAAGTCGGCAATAAAGATTGCCGACTTTACTCTCGAACTAAAAATTCACATTTTGATTTAATAAAATAATGACCGTCTTTCATCTTAACTATATCTTTCGTTTGATACTCAATGACTCCACCTTGATCTAATAATTCATCATGCTGATATACCTCTACATGCCATTGTTTTAAGATTGCATCATTAAGTTGTGCTGCGGTATACAAAAGTGTGCCCTTCATTATAGTCACCTCAAGAATTGTTATAATCACCAATTATAACATCCTCCTGAGATTCAATAGCTCACAATCTTTTCACAAGTGATTGTACAACTTTTTTCGCATCTTTCCCTGAGCCTCGAATCGTCGCCGAAGCAAATGAGGTCTGCCATGGTATACCTACGAAGTGAATACTTTCATCGGTTTGTTTTAAAGGTACACCAGATGAATCAAGAACGTTCAATCCACTAAGATATTCGAAATTCGGAATATAACCTGTGGCATAAATAACTGTATCCACATTTTCACGAGTCTCATCTGCCCACACTATCCCATTTTCCGTAAAAGCTTTGAACATCAGTTTGGCATCTGGCTTACCTTGATCGATAGCACTTTTATATATACCGGTATCAAGGACACCGTCACTGCTTTTTTGCAATAATCGTTTGCCCCAATTGGTTTGATCAAGCCTAAGTATAGTTAGCCAAAAGTGAATATCTTTCCCTACAATGACCTGCGGCTTGAATTTGATCGGGCTTCTAGATGCAATCGTTACATGAGCAGTCCTAGCAAGTTCAACCGCTATTTGGACCGCTGAATTGCCTCCTCCCACTACAATGATCCGTTTATTTTTAAACTCTTTCTCATTTCGGTAGTCTTTGGCATGAAGCATTTCCCCCTTAAATTCATACATGCCAGGAATGTCTGGAGTATGAGGATTTACGAATGCCCCACTTGCACAAATGATGGACCTTGTTCGAAACTGTTCTCCGCTTAAGGTATGGACTGTATAGATATTGCTTTCCTTGTCTACCTTGATTACTTCTTGCCCTGAATGTATTGGAAAATTGTATGTAGCCGCATAAGACTTTAAGTACTGAACAACCTCATCTTTACGCGGATAAACATTTGAACCGCCTGGAAATGCGAGTCCTGGCAATGAGGAATACGACGCAGGTGAAAACAACGTTAAGCTATCATAATAATTTGCCCATGATCCTAAATGCTCTTCACTCTTTTCCAGTAAGATAAAGTTCCGTTTAGCTTCTTGTAAGTAGTAGGCTGCTGCCAAACCGGATTGACCACCACCAATAACGATGCAATCATAAATCATGTTTTTCATTTCTCTCCCTCCTTCTATAAAAAAAAGCTACTGCATCACGTTCCGGATGCAGTAGCTTCAAATTCTTGTTTATCCGCAGCAAGAATTTGATCCTGCCTTTTCTGTTTTTGAAGGAGAGCAGCGATTCGAAGATGATGTTTCCTCCACTTGAACCGGTTCACAGCAGCTGTCCTTGCTATTAGCACCAAGACTGCAAACCCCCGTCTCCGGCAGTTCCAGTTCTACTTTTTGAGCTGACTCCATATCTCCCACCAAAGCCGCTACAATGGATCTGACTTGCTCATATCCCGTTGCCAATAGGAAGGTTGGCGCTCTTCCATAACTTTTGGCACCCACGATATAAAAGTCCTTTTCAGGTTGACGCAGTTCTTTTTCGCCATGTGGTCGAACTGTACCGCAGCTGTGTACATTGGGGTCAATCAATGGTGCAAGCTCATAAACACAGTCTAAGCTTGGGTCCGTTAATACCCGAACTTCTCTCACCGTTGATAAGTCAGGACGAGAGCCTGTGTTACCTACAATTTCATCGATGTGATCTATAACCACTTTTTCATCTTTAATGGTTCCGGAAACCTGGATCTGTTCACCTTGTTTTTGAAGTTCTTCAATATGGAATCCTGTCAGGACCTTTACAGCACGGGATTCAACCACTTTTTGAATTCGAGTACCCAGTTCACCCCTTGCCTGAAGCCCATCTAATTCTCGCCCGCCATAAACATCCTCAATATTTGCCTTTCGAATAGTCCAAACGATTTCAGTTCCCGACTCCTCTTTTTGAAGCTGGGCAAGTTCAAGCAACGTGTTGATCGCAGAATGTCCGCTTCCTACAACAAGCACCTTCTTGCCGCTATAACGATTTTTCTCTTTTCCTAATACAGCAGGAATACCGTATGAAATGTGACTATTAAGCGCTTTTTCCTCTTCTGAAAATATACCGTCTGAACGAAGCGGGTTGGGATTGGACCATGTCCCAGAAGCATCGATAACAGCCCGTGCTTCATAAATAAACGAAGATCCGTTTTGTTCAACATGGATCACAAACGGCAGTTTCTCACGCCCACTTGTTTTCACTTTGCTTAACCCTTTACGACTGATCGCAGTAACTTTCGTATTCAAATGTATATTTGGACTTAATTCAGGTAGCGCAGCCAAAGGTTTTAGATAATGCTCAACAATTTCCTTACCTGTTGGGATCTTTTCGTTTTGTGGAGCAACCCAATTCGCCTTTAGTAGTAACTCTTTAGCAGCTTTATCGATGTTATACTGCCATGGCGAGAACAGTCGTACATGTTCCCATTTGCGAATGTTTGCCCCCACTTCATCTCCAGCTTCAAACAACATAAACGGCTCACCTTTTGAAATGAGTTGTGCTGCTGCCGCAAGACCAACCGGTCCAGCTCCAATGATCGCAACAGGTAATTTGCCATTCTCTTGTACTGGTGCTTCGCAGCAGCTCACTTGGTTCATAGGGATATGTTTAATCATCTTAGTTTCCTCCTCATTATTAGTTGCATTTTGCAAGTATTATATTAAATAAATGGGATATTTACTATCCCAGTGGTGTACAGCATACGCTGGATTTCGCCATACTTTCGTTTAGCAATTTGACGGCGTTGATGACCATATCCCGTTCAAACTCAGACATATGCGAAAAGACTTCTTTTAAATAATCATTCATTTGCTCATCAATGACCGTAGCAACAAACTTACCTTGTGAAGTCAAGGATAATATGTAAATCCGTCGATCTTCAGGTAAAGGCGTTTTTTGAACCAAACCCAACTTTACGAGACTTTGAACCTGGCGGCTAAAGGTCGTGATGTCAATGGAGAGTGCAACTGCCACTTGCTGAATGGATGGATTATGTTTACGATCAATTTCATAAATGATATGACTCTGAACAAGTGAAATATCTAACCCTCCTGCGGTGCAACAGTTTTTATCCAACAATCCAAAACGCCGTGTCATGATCTGAAACATCTCTCTTACGTTGTTTTCCAATTACCTCACCTCTTGTTATAATTATACTCTAATTATTTGCAAATTGCAAATGTTTTTTTGGTTTTCCATTCCCCCTTCCCATTTTAAATTACATTGTGATATATAAACATATACAAAAACAAAACGAAGGAGTGATCAACATGGTAATTCTGCGGCAAGCTACCGAAGTGGATCTGAGAAGTATTCTGACTATTTATAACCAAGGTATTGAAGACCGAATTGCCACGCTAGAAAGTGAGTTAAAAGACGAATTATATATGAACGAATGGTTTAATAAATACAAAGGACGCTACACCGTACTCGTCGCTGAAGTGAACAAGAGCGTTATTGGATGGGCGTCCATTAATGTATATAATCCTAGAAGTGCTTATGATGGTGTTGGTGACCTCTCAATCTATATTCATCGGGATCATCGCGGCAAGGGGATCGGAAAACAGTTGCTTCAGAAATTAGAGGAAATCGGTAAACAGAATAACTTTTATAAGTTTGTTCTATTTACCTTTCCATTTAATACTCTAGGTCAGAGCTTATATCATAGAGCCGGATACCGAGAGGTAGGTGTATTCCAGAGCCAAGGCATTCTAGAAGGGAATTTTGTAGATGTGATGGCTATGGAAAAATTATTATAAACATTGATTCGTATTATTGTTTAATGTCCAGTCGCAATAGGTCTTTTAATCGTCGAAACATATGGTGGGAGCAAAAATACCTTGGTTTACGAATTACTCAAAACGCAATCCATTAAACTAACCTGCCCGTTAGCTTTACGAATTGACAGGCGAAAACAGATTAGATATATGCCTAATCGGCAATCAGACTATGTTCTTGTCTATTCCGGTAATCGGTACAAGTTTTTGTCCTTGGCTTGGGACAAGAACTTGTACCGATAAAATAAAAAAGCCGCTAAAATAGCGACTTCAATGGGACCATATTCGTGTCCTTCGACATAAAACGCCAGCTTTTTGTATTGCCCTCAGATACGCTTTTAAAGTGACTGTTATTTTGCGTGCCGTCCTTCTGGTTCTGGCTGTTTTTTTGTCAATTATCTTATTCTCGGATTGTAAAACGCTCAGCATGGCAATGTCTGATACGGAATGTGTGATTAGATACGACTGCATATCCTTTTTAATAACGTAAGGAAGCTTTGCTGTTTTAAATATTTTTGCGAGGTTTTCTATGCGTTCTGTCACTACACCATTAATTTCTCCAAATGCTGTTGCTGCTATAATCTTTGGTAGAAATCGAGCATGCAATACTCCATCTTTAATCTGTCCACCGAAGCCCGGAAAAGCGGGTAATAGTCTATCACCTACGATATCCAGCCACGAAGAAAATCCCATTGAATTACTAGTCATCGTAACTATATTTTTGCTTTGATTATCTTTTAGCGTTAACAACGCTGATTCGGACCGATCATAACGAACGGTAACGAAAATAAAATCGTATACATCGTCGTTTTCGAGTGTATCAATGACATTCACTTTTATCGATCTAACTGTACCTTTTTGCTTATATCTAAGGCCATTTTCTCTTAATGATTTATATCTATTTGAACGTGCGAATAAGATAACGTCAAACCCTGCTTCTATAAGCTTAATTGCGTACATGCTCCCGATGACACCTGCACCAAAAATTAAAATTCGATCTTGTTTATTTGACATTAAAACCACTCCTACCTATTATCAATTCTTATTTAATTATCCGACAACATGTTGTATGATTTGATTATAAATTTTCAATATTCATTGATCAACCATCAGTATTTTATGATTTGTCGGATGATATTCTTAGACGCTAGTAGGAGGAAACCATGAAAAAGCAACCTCAAATAACAGAGAAAACAAGACAAACCTTTGTTGGAGTTTTTTGTGAGTTATATAGCCAAAAACCAATTGAGAAAATTTCAGTTCAGGAAATCGCGAATAAGTCAGGATATAACCGTAGCACCTTTTATCAATACTTCACTGACATTTACGAATTGTTAGATGCTCTAGAAAATGACTTATTGAACGACATAAAAGAAGAATTGGCGAAAAAAGAGCTATCGATGCATACGGTTCAAGATGCGCTCCATTGTCTGGACAAAAAAGAACATCTTTTGGTTCTCAATGCCCTTTTAGGTGATTTTGGAAGTCCCCGTTTTTTAAAACGCTTAAAAAAAGAAATTACTCTAAATCGGTTGGAATTAAATGTTCCGCAAAACCCTTCCTTAACGCCATACTTGATTGAGTTTTACCTGTCAACCTCCCTTTCCTTATTTCGTCTTTGGCTCCAGCGACAAAAGGATTTATCGTCAGAAGAGTTTTTCAAGTTAGTGGACAACCTCTATTCAAAGGGGGTTACGTCCTATTCTAAAGAATGAGTCTGCCATTCAAACCTAATCTGTGTGTAGTACAGAAAAAAACTGCCCTTCCTTGTGGTACGGTTCAGCGCTTAAACTATCCTGCCCGTTAGTTTAAGGAATTGAAGGACAAGATGACGATTAGATACACGTCTAATCGGAAATAGGAACATGTTCTTGTCCTCAGCAGCTATTTTCAGTCCGATATTTCGCCTTTTTAATACCTAGCAACCGTGTTTAACCTCTCATCTGGTCAGTTGTCACATAACATTGTGAACATTTTCATGTATTATGGTACTTAATAAAGCTTTAAGTGCATGTGATCAATGTTTAGATGTATATCTAATCGGTAATCGGACTATGTTCTTGTCCATTCCGGCAATAGGTACAAGTTCTTGTCCTTGGCTCGGGACAAGAACTTGTACCTATAAAATAAAAAAGCCGCTAAAATAGCGACTTCAATGGGACCATGTTCTTGTCCCTCGACAATGATTTTCTGCTGCTAACTTTATGAGAAATGGTAGGTAGTAAAGTAACAAAGATCTTTCTAATACATTAATTACACTTATGGGTGAAGTGTTACATCTGCAGCATTCGCTGATATCTTCTTGGTTGCGATCACATTGGTTGTATCAGCGGCATCCACCAGGTTAAGGGTCAATTCAACTTGGTCGCCTGCCTCTGTACCCACCAGTACATACACTTCTGTTGTGGTCTCCAGATTAATGTCAAATCCTCCTGCTGGGCCCCACCCGGTTCGATTGATATCATACCAGTTACCGGCTGTGTCTTTCGCCCAAAGCTGTACGTTTTGTGCACCAATCGGAGCAATGCGTGCTTTGCCTTCATATACCGTTCCAGGGGTAAGTTCCTTCAATTTCACGTGCACTGGGTTCAGACCTGCAAGTTCTTCCGGGCTATCTCCTATCGGTGCTTGTGACAACAGATCTCTTTTTTCATAGCTATCTGCCACATTAAGGTCAAAACCATATGTTGCTGAAGTCTTGGCATTCTCTACTTTGAAAAGACTAGATATATCTTCTGTTACAGTAGTAGCAGAGGACACCCATGGTCCGCCGTAAATGCTGTCTATTGCACGAAGAGAGAAATTAATTACAAAAGTCCCCTCTTTATGGAATGTAATCGGAAGATCGGATGTTACCCCTGTCGCATAGGCATCTGCATAATCTTTCAAAGGATGTCCTTCGTCTGATCCCCATGCTAGCACCAGTGGTTGTCCGTCTTTACCATCATGCATGACTTCAGGTGCTTCGCCGAAGAGTGAACCCACCGTAATATCATCAGAGGTAGTGTTCCACAGAAAGGCAAAGTACCTTACTTTATTGTTATAAAATACGTTTCGCTTCTTTAGTTGCGTTCTCTCCGTCAATCACAGGCACATTCACTACAACAGGCGCAGCTTGGACTACGAAGGCTACAGTAAGTGTTTTCACTGTTTCTTCTTCTCCGTTATGATACGTCACGATATACTCTCCAGCTTTGCTTCCGGCTACTACTGTGGCTGTAATCGGCGTACCTTCCAGCAGTTGTGTAACATGCGCTTCCACGGTTGCGAGTTTCGCTTCTTTAGTTGCGTTCTCTCCATTTACTACAGGCACGTTCACCACCACAGGCGAAGCTTGGACTACGAAGGCTACAGTAAGTGTTTTCACTGTTTCTTGTCCTCCGTTATGATACGTCACGATATACTCTCCAGCTTTGCTTCCGGCTACTACTGTAGCTGTAATCGGCGTACCTTCCAGCGGTTGTGTAACATGCGCTTCCACGGTTGCGAGTTTCGCTTCTTTAGTTGCGTTCTCTCCATTTACTACAGGCACGTTCACCACCACAGGCGAAGCTTGGACTACGAAGGCTA
>NZ_JBBCYH010000023.1:0-69291 GCF_037144955.1 Paenibacillus sp. USHLN196
CACAGGCGAAGCTTGGACTACGAAGGCTACAGTAAGTGTTTTCACTGTTTCTTGTCCTCCGTTATGATACGTCACGATATACTCTCCAGCTTTGCTTCCGGCTACTACTGTGGCTGTAATCTTTTCGGATTTATGTTTTGTTACAATGATAGTATGTGCATGAAGCTAATTCTAAAAGTGTGGATATAACTAAGGTTTCGGGTAATGCATAGAATATGTGAGAGGAATGATCGCTCAGCACAAAAATTAATTAAGAATGAAACATCAAAAAGCTATTCTTGTCTTCTAGGTGTTTTTTGGAGATGTATTACATATAAATGTTTATTACAAAAGCAGATTATCAAACTAATTTCACACATATAGCTCTGCATAATTCCAATGATGTCTTCATTTAAAGCTGTCTGGAAATCGAACACCTCCTCATACGACTTAACTAAGTATCTATTTGTATCGAACTTTCGATCATTGTTAGGTTTCCCTCTATTGTACTTTGGTCAGTTTCACCACAACTAGTAGGAAACAAAGCTTCTGATTCTTTTCTTTTCTGCGTCTCGTTTATGTGCGATAATATATTCAACAGAAATTTGTCTTTTTTGCTGGACCAATTGCTTACCCACATCCGGATCCTGATAGCTGTAGCCCTCTTAGTCTGAAAACAAACCGCCTTATGAAAAAGGAAAGCAATAGTGTAGTGTGCTCCTTCATAGAAATAATTAGGTGTCTTATCCACACTCTGTTTGTAATCGCTTTCCTATGTTATGCTTCCACAAAACCTAAAAAGGCTGATTACGCATTAAATGATTGACGAAAGTAAAAATATGGACCAAATCGAGATCAATGTAGTAATCGAAAGGCGTTGCTTCATTCCTCTCGTTTTTTCTCATGTCGACTTCGATATCTTATCAAACAAATTTATGGGAATATCCATATTTTTTCCTGGTTTACCTCTTGGCTAACCTCAACCCAATATGTGCGCTTTATCTCGCGTTTTTATGCATAACGTTTTGAGAATCGGCCTCAAAACGCGTACGTACATAAACAGAAATTGCTTAATCAATATCCTTTAGTTCCCAAAACTTAAACGATTCAGCTCAATGGAATGGTTGAAGTGGATCAGTGTTCCATTCGTTCGCCTCAGCTCAACAAGAGCTTGAACTTTCATTAATTGTAACTCAGAATCTCGCGATTCAAGGTTAATTATCGCAGAACAGTTGTGTCAAGAAGGACAACGTATAGTATGTTTCAAAGCCATTTATTGTTGTCTGTAAACAAGTTTGCTGAGTAAAGGTACGCTTACTATACTTAGGGCACAAGTCACTCGTCAGAAACCCGCGGCACGTTTCCGGGTAGGTACGCCCGTTTCAAAAGGTCCAAAAATTTGCTGTTTTCATGAAATGTTTGGCACCGGGAAATGGATACCGTCGTGTATACCTACCTTTGTCGAGTGCAAGATACGTCTGTATCTATGATTCAGATGCCAGATCGCACGGCGCTATCCATGAAGATAGCCTATGGTGTAGCCTTACGGTACCCTGTCGGCGTCTTCAAGAACCACCACAGCTGACCGAGCAAGGAGTTTGCCTATTATTGAGCCTAGAACCTTCCTATGACGTTCAAGTCTACTATGCTGATTCGTAACTCTTCCTTGCAGCTTAGCTCTAAATGAGAACGCCAATGGCTTGCTGAGAGAGTTCTTTCCCTATGGGACGGATTTCGCTCGCATTACCGATGCAGACAAAGAAAGAACCCTTCATCTCATCAGACCACGAAACGCTTAGGTTGGAGAACCTCTGAGGAATCTTTTAGAGGATCTGTTGCACTTGGTTTGACAACTCGTCTTCATTAAGGAATGAATTCTTCCTCTTAGAACCCGCTTTCCATTCGTATTGATTATTTAGAAGGAGTGGAATAATTCATGGTATCAAAAAAGCAAAATAATAAACGTAGAAAATTCAACAAAAAGTGGGCGATAATTTCTCTGATAACCCTTATTCTTCTGGCTGGCATTAGCTATTGGTATAGAAAGGAGCTATCTGTGGTCGGTTTCAATGCAGTGTTAAAAAAAGAAGTCAAAACTACTCTGGATAAATCTTACAAACCAGTCGGGAAGGAAAACAAGATCCCTATATTAGAAGTGAGTGAACCTTTTTCTTTACTACTGCTTGGTATCGACCAACGTAAAGAGGAACCTAGTCGATCAGATTCAATTATTTATTCTGTAATACGACCTAAAGATGGTAAAATACTACTACTCTCTATCCCTAGAGATTCTTATACCAATATAATAGGAAGAGATGTAACATCAAAGATAAACTCTGCATATGCTCATGGTGGGGCGAAAATGAGTATAGATACCGTTGAGAATCTTCTGAAAAACAAAGTGAATTACTATGCTGTAGTTAATTTTAACGGGCTGAAGGATATTGTTGACGCAATAGGCGGAGTTAAACTTCCCATAACAGAAGCATTTCTAAACAATGAAGGCTTAAGAGTAGAGGCTAATAAGCCAATGTATTATGGTCCAGATGCGTTAAGCTATGTCCGTTATCGTGGAGATTCTGATTATAAACGTACCGAGCGTCAACGTATTTTTATCAGTTCTTTGATGGATAAAGTTTTGGAGTTTAAAAACATTTCTAAAATACCTGAATTAATAGATCTGGCTGGTTCTAACTTTGCTACTAATATGGATTCTGAATTTATTTTGAACTTAGCAGAGAACGTCTATTTAAAGGACTCTCCTCCTACATTTGAAAATTACATGATTCAAGGAAACGGAAAAATGAGAGGAAATACTTGGTATTATGATATTGATCCTAAAGATTTAGAGTACGTACAAGATCTTATATCAAGCTGGTTAAGTAACTCCAATGATGAGGAACTTTTGCATCCTAAAAATATAAATTGACGGATTTGTCTAGTGAATCGTCTACACTAAGTTGGACAGAAAAAATAAGGGCTTGTAGAATAAATCTATCATGCTAAGGAGCGGATCCCTACAATGCCAAAACAACAACAACAACGACGTACTTTTACAGCAGAATTCAAAAAACAAATGTTCAGCTCTATGAAAACGGAAAACCCAGAACCGCCATTGTCGAGGAGTATAACCTCTCAGCCTCCCCGCTTTAGATCGCTGGATCAAGCAGTCCCAGACCTCAGGTTCCTTCAAATCGTTCACCGAAGAAAATGAGCTGAATGCTTTACGAAAAGAGAATCAGCGTTTGAAAATGGAGAATGACATTTTAAAGCAAGCCGCGCTGATCATGGGACGAAAGTAGCTATCATCCAGAATAACCGTGATAAATACTCGGTATCAGCAATGTGTGCCGTCCTGCAGATCGCAAGAAGTACATTCTATTATGAACCAAAAGAACAGCCTAAAGAAGAGAATCTCATGGAAGCCATTGTGGATATTTTTCACAAAAACCAAAAGCCTACAGCACCCGTAAGATCAAAATCAAGCTTCAGGATCAAGGCTTCAGCATTTCTAGACGCAAGATTGGCCGGATCATGAAAGAACAAGGCCTGGTTTCCACGTACACCGTGGCTCAGTATAAACCTCATAAAACGACATGTAACGAAGCGAATACGGCAAATGTCCTACATCGGGAGTTCGGACAAAACGAGCTCAAACGTTTCGTGGTCAGTGATCTGACCTATGTGAAAGTCCAGAACAGGTGGCATTACATTTGTGTACTCATTGACCTGTTCAATTGAGAGATTATTGGTCATAGTGCAGGTCAAATAAGGACGCTGCGCTGGTTTCCCGTTCCTTTTCTACCGTGAAGGGAAATCTGCGTCACATTCAGTGGTTTCATACAGACCGAGGCAGTGAATTTAAAAATGAAAAGATGGATGAGCTTCTGGAGACCTTTGACATCGGCCGATCTCTTAGCAAAAAGGGCTGCCCCTACGACAATGCGGTGGCAGAAGCGACCTACAAAGTCATGAAAACAGAGTTTATTCATCAGGTGAATTTTCAGAGTCTTCGTCATCTGGAGTTGGAGTTATATGACTATGTAAACTGGTTTAACCATCACCGAATTCACGGAACACTGGGATATATGACACCAGTTCAGTATCGCCAAGAAGCCATTAAAAAAGCTGTCTAATTTTCTGTTGACAATCCAGCCAAGTCTTGGCAACGCGGGTCAAGTGAACTAAGACAGCTTGCTGCGAGAGTTTCCCCCTAAAGGTAAGGAGCCTGTGCACGATATGCACAGACTCTTTTTTTTATTTAAGATATTGAACCACTCAATTTGGAGATGAAAAACTCGCCATTTACTGGATTTAATTAATCACAGACCACGAAATGATTGGTCATGAATACGGGATCATCGGAATACACCTGTGGACCATGAGTGTCCTCCAGGTTCATATAACAGGCAAACTCATTGCATGGTCAGCTGTATCTATCAGGAATACCTCAGAAGAGTCTTGTGAAGTAGGCACCCCAAAAGCGGTCTCCATAAACCAAGGCTGTGCGATCCGTATGTGAATTGCTGTGTTATCTGTTCGATGAATGTAGCCACGAAGCCCCTACTTTTCCACACCGTAGACCACCGTATCCATCTCCTCATGCCCAAACATTTCCCTAGAATGTACCTCTTTTAGAGCGCTGGGGGATGTGCTTGCCTATCGCAAATTGCACAGGCTTCTGATGCTTGTTTTTCTGATTAAAACCCTTCTCCGAGCCGGCACAGTTTGCTCACTTTCTAAACCAAGAATCATGACTCTTGTGTAAATATAATAAAATACGACTATTCCCATTTAGAAAACTATCAATTATTCTTGATATTAAAAATGTATGTCGATATCCGTTACTAGGTCGCAATTTTATATGTGTTTATATGAAGGCCGTATCTTCTGCAGGACTGTGTGTGATTGCCGGTGTCTTCCTTTGCGATGAGGGAATACAATAATAAAGTCTTGTCTATAACTAAAAGTTTGTACCTTTCCGAGGCTTCAGACAACTCGCAAGGGGGTATAAGAAATGACAATTAGACAAGTAACGTAGGAATTTTAGGACGAGTTAACCGAAACATAGACGTTTCGTTCCCGTCTTGATAAAATGATAAACGCATTATATAAATCTTATGTCATTATAATAATCGTGAAACCCCTACAATTGGTATAAATGTTAACACCCTTGTTGCAAACTTGCGGTGTTCGTTTCTAATTAATTGGATTTTTCCAGGTGATCGGAGGAGATTAATTTATGAATCAAGGTAATCGCATCGCAGAATTGCGGGACCAACGAAACTGGACCCAGGAGGAATTGGCCCATTCCATAGGTATTACAAGATCTGCTCTCTCCCACTATGAAAAGAGCCGCCGAAAACCCGATTTTAAAATTCTCACAAAGCTCGCTGAAAAGTTTAACGTATCAATCGATTATCTCGTCGGCCGCACTAAGCAGCCCAATGTTATTATGGATCCGGAAGTAGAAGATTTTCTGGATCAGCTTGAACTATCTGATGAGGACTTGCTGAAGAATTTTAACTTAACGATCGACGGAAATACCTTAACCGAAGAGGAAGCCAAACGTTTTATCGCTTTTATGCGATTTGAACGAGGTTGAACTAAATAAAATTTTATCATTCTTTGATCAAGCTCCTCTCATCAAACTAAGGACTTCATGCAATTAATTTTCTCTCCCTTTATACCATAAAAAAGCAACACCTTATCAAGCACTCCTTCATCTTTAAATGGTTTACTATATTATATGTTGCTCCAGCCATCATAAATAAAACCATGGCCATCCGCGTTATGTAAATCGTGCCAATAGAATTCAAAACCATTCTCAAATCAGGATTAATAAACTAAATCATTAAGTCTGTTAACCTTACGCAACACTTTTAGACATGTTTATTTATTCTCTATTGATATAATTTCACAAAAAATTTCTAATGACCAAAGGGATGCAAAAATATTAGCCACATAGCATGAATAATTCATGTATTTAACCAGTACAAACCATAATTTGAGCGAATATGCTGTTACATCAGAAATGGTATAAGGCATTTCTATTTTTTTAAAAAGGGATGGTGAGGAGTATGGCTAATTTTTTCACCGATTACCGTGCTAACGTAAAAGACTACGGTGCAAAGGGAAATGGGAAAACTGATGATACAGCTGCAATACAGAAGGCAATAAATGCATGTGCCTCTGGGGCTTATACCACAGTGTATCTTCCTAGGGGAAGATACAAAATCACCAAGACACTGTTACTGCCCGAACAAGCGAGGCCAAATACTAGTGCAACTCAGGGGACAGGATTTAAAATGATCGGCGATGGAATGTATGACAGCGGCCTTATTTATACCGGCTCAAACTACGCAATATTTTCGGATAAGGACTTAGCTGAGACCATTCTTTTTCAAGACTTCTATATCAACCATGCCAATGGAGGAGGAATATGTCTTCCTCAAGGGGCTCATCAAATGTTTGAGAGATTCTTCTCCAGTGCCTGCGGTGAAGGGAAGTACGGTATCTATATTCAGGGTATGCGTTCGGGGACAAGTATGGAAGGCTACGGTTCATACATGTTATCATTTCGAAACTGCCGTTTTTGGCAAGAGACTGGTTATTTAGGTACAGGTGTAAAATTAGAGGATATTGTATTATGTACGGAATTTAATAACTGTTTCTTTTCACGATCTGTTCGTAATTACCCACATCTGGAGATAGTTAATAGCCATGGCGTTCATATAACATCTACCGCATTTGAAAGATCAGAGCAATACGTTCCCCCAGCGAACCCTTCCGCTGGAAGAACAGAAGAGATGGTCAAAATCGAGGCACAGGCAGCCAACAGTAAGATGACAGCTCCTTTAATTAAACTCGATAATTCCCACTCTATCTCTATCCTAGAATCTCATGCAGAAGCAACGTATGAAACCTTCGTTGGAATTTACAATCATTCATCGAAAGTCATCATAGATGGCTGCAGACTCGATCACTACGCCATAACGGATTATAATCCTAACAAAGGCTACATCGTCACTGTTGACCCTGAATCAACTAGTTCGACTACTATCATTGTGGGACCTCGTAATTACCGTGTGCAATCTAATCATCCTGATACTACACACGGTCCCGTCATTTTAGATCCTGTTGGCTGCGTCGTGGTTATGAACTTTGAAGACAATACACCGTTTAGAGACTCATTCTATCTGACAGAAAGAAGAACTGTTCCTGTTATCGGAGAATCAGGGACTAATCTACTGAAAAATCCCGGTCTTTTTTCCTCCTCCCCAACAGAATCTCCTGTTGAAGCCGATCATGGTTTTACTTTTGCTCAACTTTCCCCTTCTGGATGTAGAATCAAACAAAGTTTATCTAATGGAAAGCAGAAGCTCAGAATGTACACCAGCGAGCAGCTAGACAAATATGATTTTTACACTTTTGTACTGGTTGGAAGTAACAATGCTCATAAGTCATCTCCAGTTTTTGTTGACCTCGGTGGGGATACGAATGATCTAACGCTAATTCTTCCAAGTGGATCAGAACGATTCACAATCAATAAAACACTTAGAAAGCAGTCAACTAATATCGTCGACATTGTGGTTTATGAACCAGTCGATTTTAACATCTATGCTGTTTATGTACTTCCAAACATTGTAAACCAGATTCCGTATGGGGCTGAATCGACAGCTGTTTCCAAACTCATTGCAACAGTCTCAGAAACAGCTGAGCTGACCATTACTCCAACGAGTAAATTGCCTAATCCCAGCATAGAATATAGAGGAAAAATAATTAGAATTGAAGGCGGTAGCGGGGTTTCAGATATGCTGTATATTTGTAAAAAGAATGCTGCAGATAACTATGAATGGGTATCCATCGGTTAAAAAGTCAGCCTATTGAATTTAATTTATCGTAAGTCTTTGACTTTTACGCATTTTAGAAAAACCAAGAAAACTGGCAATGGATACTCCTAAAACAGCACCTGTTGTATCTAATATGACATCTGCCAACTTGGGATTTCTACCTTCTACGAATATTTGATGAAACTCATCAGATCCCGCATAAACAAAACAAACCACTATCGCGATAAGCGCGGAATAAAGAATAGATAAACAAAATCCCCGATAAAACAATTGAAGTAAAATCCAAGAAAACACAATGTACTCGAACAAATGTGCCGCCTTACGAATGATAAATTCGGTCAAACCTGCCGCTCCGGATTCGCGCATACTGATCGATTCACCTCCATAGTTGAACTCCAGGGTTGATAGTGATTCCTCGATCCGGTAAATCGGCAGGTGTCTTTGTAACAGGGGCTGGATATCTTGCTGAACATAAGTCTGAGATGACATTGTAAATATAAACCCAGCCCAGATAATGGCGATAAAACTATACACGATTATTTTCCCTTTGGATGGCTTCAATTTCCTTAACAACGTTTCACTCTCCTAGTACACCACTGATTGAACCATCTCAGCCCAATGAAGTGTTAGCCTCACGGTGTCCTCTTCCGTGACACTCGTACCCGATTGAACTTCAATTAACTCGATGTGTTCGATTGCCCGAATGCTATGCAAGGTACCAGCAGGAATTTTCAAAACATCCCCTGCTTTTACATGCTGTAACTGATCTTGAATAATCACTTCACCGCTACCTGAAAGGAAAGTCCAAAATTCATCGTGATATAAATGATAATGATAACTTGAATTTTTTCCTGAATGAATACGTATTCGTTTTGTCAAAACTTCATGGTTATCGTTACATTTCTGATAATCTAAAACACGGTACGATCCCCATCTTCTTTCCTCATACATCGGTCTCTGATCGATATGTTGAATAAACTCTTTGAGTCTTGGGCTAGCTGACTTCTCTGTTACTAATATTCCATCTGGACTAGCTGCAACGACAATATGAGACAGTCCAAGAACAGCTACCGGGATATCTAGCTCGTTAACCAGGTGCGAACCAACAGAATCATGACTGATAAATCCATGACCAGTTATCGCGCTACCCATATGTTCAGTCAGCGTATTCCATGTGCCTAGATCCTTCCAATCTCCTTCGTAAGACGCAACTACCACATGTTTTGCTTTCTCCGTGACCTCGTAATCAAAGCTGATTTTAGATAAATTCGCATATTGCTTTGATAGTTCCTCATATTGAATAGAGACGCGCTTTTCAATGAGCATTTGAATCAAATAGTTCAACTTAAAAGCAAAAACACCACAATTCCAAAGAGCGCCTTGCTCAATATACTGTTGGGCTTGGTCTTCTTGGGGTTTTTCTTTGAAAAAAGCCACTCGCTGGAACGATTCCCCCGTCTTTTTCTCAGCACGAGGAATAATATATCCGTATTTTTCAGATGGGTATGTGGGCTTTGCACCAACAAGCGCTATGTCAGCTCCGGACGTTTCCAGAATGCGGTCCAATCCTTTAACTGTTTCAAAAAAGCTATTATCAACATAGGAGTCTACTGGCAATACAACGACTGTTTCATTTAAGTCAACGTTAGCAATGGAATATAAATAAACAGATGCAAGAGCAATTGCGGGAAATGTATCTCTCCGTTCCGGCTCTACAATGATCGGAACATGACTTGAAAGCTGACTATGTACCATATCGACTTGAGCCCTTCCAGTAGTTATAAAGACTGATTTATCTAAACTGGACTCCGTGAGTTGTTTCCAAATCCTTTGCACCATAGACTCAGGTTCACCCCGAGTTCCAGAGAGAACCTTCAAGAACTGCTTGGATCTAAGGTCATTAGAAAGCGGCCACAGACGTTTGCCGGATCCACCCGATAATAAAATGATTTTCATGGAATTATCCCCCTCAACCATTGTTGGAAACCATTTGAAGCAAGTGCTTATACTTTTCAATCGCCGTCTTTTTGGCCAAATGATTTTCCAAATACGTCCTACCTTTTAGCCCTACTTGATCCAACATATCCCGATTCATTTGTGCTATAGTTTCTATACTCCGAGCCAACTCCCGATAAGATTGAGGCTCAACTACGACGCCACAACCGCTGTTCTCAATTAATGTCGATGCCTCACTCCCTTTCTCAAGAACACCAATGATTGGCTTGCCAGCTGCCATCACACCATATATTTTACTTGGGACAGAAACCCCTTTAATCCCTTTCTGATTGACAACCAAATGTACATGCGCCGCATTAAGGGTATATTTGATTTTGTCTTTCGGCTGGAATGGGAGGAACAATACATTAGAAATTCCATGCTTCTTAACGTATTGTTCCATTTTCCCTTTGACTCCGCCCTCTCCAATAAAGACAAACATAAACTCGGGATCATCCCTAAAATCACTCGTAATCTGTATAATATTTTCCAAGTCATAGTAAAGACCAAGATTCCCGGAATACATAACGATAAACTTATTCTCAAGCTGATGTTCCGCCAAAAATTGTTTGATTTTAGGATGATCTCGCTGCAGAGGAACAATATCCTCTTCATCCGTCCAGTTATTTATCACACTATTAACTGGAACCCGGCTTCCACGGAAACGATAAACCAGTGTTTCCTGCATATCCTTACCGACTGTAATGATGTGATTGGAGGCACGGCAGCTAATATTGTCCAGACTTTTGGCTATTTTGAACAACCACTTCTGGCGTGTATAACTGATGGCCTCTGCCTGTTCAGGATTAAAATCCTGGATATTGTATACGAGCTTACTTCTCCTCATTAATTTTCCAATAGCTCCGATTAAGCCCCCGATGATAGGTGGTGATGAAATCGTGTAAATCAAGTCGACCTCACGCTGTTTCAATAGCGCGACTAAAGCCAAAATAAAATAAGATACGATAAACTTGATTCGGCTAAGTTTATTCGTTTTATCAACCGAGGGTGCTTTTAATCTAACAATTCGAATCTGTTCTAAATAATCTTCCTCAAATAATTTCTTTTTGTTAGTTCTGGATGGTGCCACATCTACTTCGGGTTGCACTGCAATGACTGTAATGTCAAAATGATGCTGTAATTCTAGACACAGCTCTGTTAGAAGCTGCCCCGTTGAAGCATAGTCCGGATAAAAGTAGCTCGCCACAAATACAATCTTTTTCTTGGACATATCATCACCCTTGCTCATTTATTGTTTTCATTTTCAACTTTTTTGCATCGAAGAGAAGACATACTAATGTGAGTATCATGCCGTATGAAAGGGTCTTATAACTCACTTGAAATAAAAGGCCGATGAAAATGGGGACAACGCATGCTAGTATCAGCGGAAATTTACTTATGGAAAAGCCCTGAAGAAGATTTCTACAAATCCATAACAAATAAGAAAGGAATATAATTACACCTACAATTCCTCCCTTAAGCATAAAGAAGGTAAGTGCTGAATGCGTGTAAGTAACCTGCATATTGTCTACAGCAGGGTCATGGAAAACCCCTCCCCATCCCACACCAAACAATAATGTGAAAGGTGACTGGGAAGTCTCCTTCAAAACGGCTGCAAGCTCATCCGTTTTGCCATTAGCACCGAAACTCTCCTGCTTATCAACAAGCAATTGGTATGAATTTTGAATTTGATCCTGGGCAAAAAAACCTATTCCTACGAGTAACAAGATCAGGAACAGCAGCTTTTTAAAAGACTGACGTGTAACAACTAGCAAATATACGCCGAAACAAAGGGCAGCCAGTGCTAGTGGAGCCCGTTGCGCAACGGCCATTAATGATCCAAGTGCCAAGAAGCCACCTAATACCATAATAAGACTTCCTAACCAACGGATAAGTTTATTGCTTTTCCAGGTATGAACGGCCATTAGCGGTAAATAGATACCGGCAAAAATTACAGAGGGATCATATGATAAGTATAAGAAGTTATCAAAATAATACATTTTGCCTACATCCAGTGGTGAGATTTGAGCGACCTGGTAAAATCGCAAGGACAAGATGACCCCCATAATGGCTATGATCCATGGGAGAAATTGTAGCCAATTTACTCCGGATCGCTGCATCGCAGGAAGTAGCAGCATGGGAACGAACAAATAAACACAAGGGATGATATCACGAACAATATCTGTAACATTCCATCCTTCGATAATCCCACCGTTAAATAATCCCCACCATAAGAGAAGGAAAAACCCCATATGAAGCCACATTGGTAAAGTATGATATCTCTGATAAAGCGTAAATCCTCCCGTCATTACAATAAGTCCTGTCGGTATGGACACAAATAAAACTAGAAGGCCTCCAATTAATATTTCTGCAATGCCCATCTTCACTGGAAAAGGAGCACTAAAAAGGGAATAGCTTAGCAGCGCGATGATAAAGGCTAAACTGCCAAGAACATTCTTTCTGAAGTCCAGCATATGAAGAGAGGTTAGACTAACATGCATGACAGTTTTCTGGTTCACGATTCCTGCCTCCTTGTATGTGAATTGGGAAACAGTAGACACAGGAATGTAAGCACCATTCCATATGAAAGTGTCTTAAACGTTGGCTGAAATATTAAGCCGATGGTAAGTGGGACAATAACCGACAAACTATATGGAAGTTTGCTAATTGTCATATTCAACAGTATTCTTCTAGATATCCATAACAGATAATACAGAAAAACCAATAGTCCAATAATTCCTCCTTTTAACAAAAAGAAGGTTATAGCTGAGTGAGTAAATGAAACTTCTGCGTTATAGGTTGGATCATAAAATAGCCCACCCCACCCAATTCCGAAAAACAAAGAGTATATAGACCGAGAAGTTTCATGCAGTACAGCGATCATCTCGTTATTTTTTCCATTCATTCCGTAATCCTCTTGTTTGGTCATTAGCAAATCGAATGTACTTGCTAACTGGTCCTGCATTACAATGAAAACAGAGATCAATGTGATAAGGAGTAGTATTATCTTTTTGAATGATTTCCGAGACCCGATCAGAAAGTAGATAAAATAACTAAGCACAGCTAATCCGAGTGGTGCCCGTTGGGCCACAGCCATCAAGGAACCGAGTGAGACTAAGCCGGATACGAGCATAAGTAGACTACCGCTCCAACGTAATAGGCTAATTCCCTTCCAGGTATGTACGGCCATAATGGGAAGAAATATACTTGCAAAACTTACGCTCGGATCATAGGGCAAATATAGAAGATTATCGGAGTAATACATTTTCCCAACATCTAACGGAGAGATACCTGCCTCATAATAAAATCTTATAGCGAATACCACTCCGTTAATGGACAAAATCCAAGGTAGTATCTTGAACCAATCTAATTTAGATCGCTTCATCGCTGGTAGCAGCAAAAAGGGAGCAAATATGTACACACATGGGATAAGATCTCGAATGATATCAACAACGTTCCAAGAATATACAATCGCTCCGTTGAACAGACTTAACCACAGCATCGTAAAGAATCCAATATGAAGCGCAACCGGGAAAAGGTTATATTTTTGGTAGATTGTAAACCCACCACTCATAACCACAATGCCTGTTGGAACGGAAACGAAAACGATGAGGAGTGTGGCAATAATGCCTTCGATAAGACCTGGTTGGGCTGGAAAGGGTGTACTGTATACTGCATAAATAAGTAGTCCGCAAATAAATGCATAACTAGTCCACGCCTTCCCTCCCACTAGTACAGTCTCAATTCGTGGCGTTGCCACCGTCACCGCCGTTTTAGAACTCATATCCCTTCCTGCGCCTTTCTAAGCTCAGACTCCAGTTTCAATCGCCGTTGCTGATTCTGATGAAATTCAATTTCTTTCATTTTGATACCTATTTGCCAGTAGTACATACAACGAGCAAATGCGTAATGGAATCCAGCAGATCCATCGAGGAATCCAAGCTTGATCATATAAGAATGGAGAAATGACACCATCCACTTCATTGGAATTCGATTAAAAATGCGTTTTTGGAAAGTTCGGATAAAGATTTGGGATTCATTCAAATTGCTCATAGCACCATTCGAACGGACAACCGCCTCCCAATCCGAGTACCGGTTATGTTTGGCAAAATAATCAAACAACGAGTCGTGATCGTAATGGACCATGCTTCCTTTCAGAACGGCTGTGTCTCCCTCAATTTGCGGTTGATAATGTCCCTCAACCTCCCACATATTTGAGGCATTTAAATCGTTATAATCAAGAAATTTACCTTTGTGGCGGTTTAACAAAACAAGCTTATACATCCGGTGCCCGTACTTGAGCACTTTGTTCATAAACACAAGATCAAAACCTACAAAGTATCCATTATTTAGTGTGCCCTTTCGGAAAATTGTTCTAATTTCCTGCGCAAGCTGAGAAGTAACTTCTTCATCAGCATCCACATAGAGTACATATTCATGCTGAAAAGGGAGATAATCCAAACACCATTGTTTCTTTTTAGGGTATTGACCGTTCCAACGGAAATCTACGACGTTCGCTCCCATATTGGATGCAATCTCGGTCGTTCTATCCGTACTACCTGAATCAACAACAAATACTTCAGCAAAATCTGAGACAGATGTTATACACTTGCGTATGTTCTTCTCCTCATTTTTTGTCATGATGATGACAGAAACCGGGATTTTATTTTCCATATGTAAATCGCACCTTCTCATAGTATTTGGGGAAACTTTTTTTAAACCGAAAGATAGTTACATGGAGTAATTTGATCAGGACTCTAAGCAGCCACGACAATCGCAATATATCCCTGCGGATGTACCATTGATCCTCTTCTCCTCGCTTTTGGTGTGTATAAGAAAGACCGCCTTGCTCGAAAATACATATGGATTTCGGAATATAGTAGGAAGTAGCGCTGGTACGAAGTATTTCTGCTGTAAATGCATAATCAGCACCGATCGGATATTCAAGGCGATATCGTATGTCCCCGATACTTGACCTTTTGTACACCATCGCCTGATGATTTGTGAACATGCCGTACCATAATGTCCGATAAGTTCTAGCACGTTTATAAAGGAGATCCTTTCGTAGAGTCATTTCATACGAATCACCATATAAGAAATCTGGACATTTATTTTGCTTTGCTGAATGTTTGATTAAATTGATTACATCGGGATTTTGCAGCTGATCGCCCGAGTTCAAAAATAATATATATTGACCGGAGCTTCTTTCAATGCCTTTGTTCATGGCGTCATAAAGACCTTTGTCTGGTTCACTAATATAAGTGACCTTTGGATCGGAAAGTTCATTCAAAAATGAGAGTGTTCCATCAACGGAGACTCCATCGATAACAATCCATTCCCAATCATTCGTTTCCTGTAACAAAACGCTTTCCCAAGTACGTATAAGTCCTTCTTTATTGTTTTTACAAACCGTTACGATTGAAATGAATACTCCTCCAGATATTAATCTTGGTTGTACTCCCGCTCTATTCATTTAAAATAGTCTCCCTTGATTTTTTCTTGAACCAGAAACGGACCAAACGTATACCAGAACGAGAATACTTCCACATAAGCAAAGGATTGAAAAATATCATGATGCCTAGTTTCTTCTTAGTCGCATAAAGCAATATTGCGTTTTGCAATACCAATCCAGCTACCATAACAATAGCAACTTCAACCGGACCAGCTAATTTCGCTGCAATACATGCTCCAGTTATCGTGATGCAGCTTGTAAACAAGGAGATTTTCAGCATCATTCTTTCATTGCCTGTAAGCGTAAGGATCAAACCTGAGGGGCCTACGAGCAAATTAATTACTTGACCGATGCTGAGTACAATGAGTATTGGCTCTGCTTTGGAATAGTAGGAACCAAAGAAGACACCAAGAATCTCTTCGCCCAAAAACATAAAAACAAGTACCAGGAAAATGGCTGGAAGAGTCACAATGAAGGTTACTAATTTCCCCGTTTTCTCTAGTTCATTCAGCTGTCCGCTAGCATACTTCTCAGATATGTGTGTCGACAAAACCAGATTGAGGAGAACTCCAAAAAAATTGATTGTCGCAATCAAACGTACGGCCGCCCCATAGATCGCAACCTGATCTTCACTTTGAAAGACACCTAAGATCCATAGATCTGTGGAAGTAAGAAAAAAAATCGCCACATTTGAAAGCATAATCGGATATGAAACTCGGAATATAACTGAAGATTTCACCTTATCTGTAGTTAGAACGGTCCCTTGGTCATGATTAGGGAAAGACTTCAGTTTCTTACGAAGAATCCACCCACCTAAAATGCAGTTTAATAATAGCGATAGGCTCACCGTAAGGATGACTGTAGATAGATCCAATTGTCCGGATCCTATAATCATCATTGTGATTAGACATGTGATGTATAATATGTTGCTAAGTACTCCACCAAATAAGGAAGCATACTTAATCTCATGTAACCCACGGAAGGTTTCTCCGATAAATTGCTGTATTACATTCGCTAAAATCCAGAGTCCAGTTAATAGCGCAATGTTATCCAGCTGAGATGAATTCATAAAGCGGCTCAGGACGAAATGCTGAAACAGAACGTACAAAATAACAGTTCCTATGGCTCCTGCCAACGCGATACACAATGATGCATGAACCGCTCTTTTCATTTGGAAATAGCGTTTTCGCTGGAGGTTCTCCGTTGTAAATCGAATAATGCTTTGATTAATTCCAAGAATACCTACGATATTTCCAAAAAAGGAAATACTAAAAGCCAGCATATACGTCCCAAAATCCATAGTATTTAGCAGTCTTGACAGTAGTCCATTTGTGACCAGTGCTGAGAAAGCAAACACGGATCTTCCAATAAATGTCCATATGCCACCATTGATAACCCGGTTGTTCAACAATCTCAGCTTTGTTTTCATCTTTACAGAGCTCCTTAGATCATCACCCGGGATAATTCCTCATTATATTTTTGTTCAGCTTGAACGCGTCTTAAGTCTTCGTCTACCATCATGTGAATGAGCTGTTTAAAACTAAGTTCAATTTCCCAACCAAGCCGTTCCTTGGCTTTGTTACACTCCCCAAGAAGTAGATCCACTTCTGCAGGACGAACAAACTGAGGATCAATGATCACATAGTCACGGTAATTAAGATCAACATAGGAGAAAGCAGTCTCAAGCAATTCTCTTACTGAATGCATCTCACCAGTTGCGATGACATAATCATCAGGCTCCTCCTGCTGCAGCATCAGCCACATTGCCTTAACATAATCTCCCGCAAATCCCCAATCACGAAGAGCGTCCAAGTTACCCATTTTAAGGTCAGTTTGTAACCCCAATTTGATACGTGCGACAGCGTCAGTGACTTTGCGGGTTACGAATTCCAACCCTCTTCTGGGAGACTCATGATTAAACAAAATTCCGGAACAAGCGAACATATTAAAACTTTCACGATAATTAACGGTAATCCAGTGTCCATACACTTTGGCAACACCATATGGACTGCGAGGATAAAATGGCGTAGTTTCTCGCTGTGGGGTTTCCTGTACTTTCCCAAACATTTCGCTGCTTGATGCCTGATAATATTTCGCATCTGGTTTCATTAAACGAACAGCTTCTAGCATATTCGTCACACTAATGGCGGTCATATGAGCCGTTGCAAGGGGTTGTGGCCATGAAGCAGCTACATAGGACTGAGCTGCCAAATTGTAAACTTCGTCAGGCTGTGAAATCCGAACAGCCTCCATCAGTGAAGCCATGTCCGTAAGATCACCAGATATCCATTCAATTTGATCCTTAATTTTTTGCACATTCTCATAATTAGGCGTGCTTGTTCTACGGCGAACCCCGTAGACTTTATAACCCTTTTCTAACAAAAATTCAGCCAAGTAAGAACCATCTTGTCCGGTGACACCTGTAATTAACGCTCTTTTCATCCGCGTGATCCCCCTCAATTACTAAGTATTTTTTCTTGTTCGGTATACCACTCATATGTAGCTTTCAAGCCATCAACAAGGGAGATCTGCGAGGCCCATCCCATCGCCTTTAATTTGGATACATCTACCCATTTTCTTGGTGTTCCGTCAGGCCTTGTCGTGTTAAATACAAACTCTCCCTCAAATCCAATAATAGATTTGAGGTGATTGGCCAATTCATATATGGAAATATCCTCTCCCGTGCCGATATTGACGATTTCCTCTCCTTCATAGTGATTCATTAAATATAGACAAGCATCTGCCAAGTCATCGGAGTGGAGGAATTCCCTACGGGGGCTCCCTGACCCCCAAATTTCGACCGTGCCAAGGTGATTCTGTTTAGCCTCGTGTATTTTTCGTAACAGCGCAGGTAGTACATGGGAGGTTTCCAGATCAAAATTATCCCTCGGACCATACAAGTTGGTAGGCATAACCGAAATATACTTCGTTCCGTATTGTCGATTATAGGCCTGACACATTTTAATGCCAGCAATTTTTGCAATTGCATAAGCCTCATTTGTCTCTTCCAATTCACCCGTCAACAAGTAATCCTCCCGCAGCGGTTGAGGAGCAAACTTTGGATAAATACAAGTAGAGCCAAGAAATAAAAGCTTTTTTACACCGTACTGGTAAGATGTATCAATAACATTCGTTTGAATTTGGAGGTTTTCACGGATAAAGTCTGCTGGATAATCGTTGTTCGCTACGATCCCACCTACTTTAGCAGCAGCGAGAAATACAAAATCAATATTAGTCTCATTAAAGAAACGAACCACCTGTTCCTTGTCGCGCAAATCCAGTTCTTGACTACTCCTGAAAATCAAATTCCGATATCCTTGTGCCTTGAGTGCCCTCACGATTGCAGAACCCACAAGCCCTGAATGTCCAGCAATGTAAATTTTAGAGTCAAGATTCATTCCAAAAACCTCTCCTTTAGGTTTAGCATATTAATAGGCATCATCAGAACCGACGAGCACCTTTACGGTCTTGAGTAGAATATATAAATCCTTTTTAAAAGTTCGCTCGCGAATATACTTCAAGTCCAATTCCACCATTTCTTGAAATCCAATACTATTTCTACCACTGACCTGCCATAGCCCCGTACACCCAGGGACAACTTGAAGCCTCTGTAGATCATAGGAAGTGTATTCACTAACTTCTCGAGGCAGGGGTGGTCTGGGGCCAACAAGGCTCATGTTTCCCCGTAATACATTTAGTAGTTGCGGCAATTCATCTAAGCTGGACTTACGGATCACTCTCCCAACTTTCGTAATCCGAGGGTCATGCTTCATTTTAAACATTGCACCTTGTACATCACTTTGATGAATGAGTTCACTTAATTTTTCCTCAGCATTACGTACCATTGAACGAAATTTGTACATTTTAAATAGTTTCCCGTTTTTACCAACTCGGGTTTGTGAAAAAAATACTGGTCCTTTCGGATCCTCTACTTTTATCAGTATGGCTAAGAGAAGAAATAGAGGGGTCAGCAGGATTAGGCCTAAAAAAGAGAGAATCACATCCAGAGATCTTTTGCACATTAAATATTGGACTTGTTCCTTCGATAGAGGAACGTTATACGCTTCATTGACTTTGTCTACAACCAACGCTTTATCTAATAGGTTCATATTCATGGCTATATACCTAACTTACCGGATTGTGTTGTTGATCAAGTATTTGTTCCATCGCTTTCAGCAGCGGTCCACGAAGCTCTTCCCTCATCATAGCAAAATCCAATGTGGTCAAAATAAACCCTAACTTTTCCCCGACATCATAACGGATGCCATCGTAATGATAGGCGTATACTCTTTCGACCTGAGTCAGCTTCTGGATCGCATCAGTTAACTGGATCTCACCACCCACTCCGACTTCCATTTTGTCTAAGAAGTCAAATATCTTAGGTGTGAGTATGTAGCGGCCCATGATAGCCAAGTTCGAAGGGGCTTGCTCTGGTGAAGGCTTTTCTACCAGATAATTGATATGGTATAGATTGGAGTGCTCTTCTCCAGGCGCGATTATTCCATAGCGGCTAACCTCTTTATCCGCAACTTCTTTCACGCCAACGATCGAACTTTGGGTATGGGCATATTGTTGCATCAGTTGCTGTAAACATGGTGTGTTAGCTCTGACAATGTCATCCCCGAGTAAAACTGCAAACGGCTCATTTCCGATAAATTTCCGAGCACACCAAACGGCGTGTCCCAGGCCCTTCGGTTCCTTTTGCCGAATGAAATGGATGTCCGCCATCTTTGAAGATTGCTGAACCTCCTTTAATAGATCCATTTTTTGAGCTTCAAACAACCTTTGCTCCAATTGAAATGCATGATCAAAGTGATCTTCTATCGCTCTTTTTCCAATCCCCGTAACAATAATAATATCTTCAATCCCCGATTCGATAGCTTCTTCCACGATATACTGAATCGTGGGTTTATCAACGATCGGCAACATTTCTTTAGGCATCACTTTCGTTGCCGGCAAGAATCTTGTGCCCAGACCCGCTGCGGGAATTATGGCCTTCTTAATTTTTGTCACAAGTCTTCCTCCTATCATCAAACGAGTATAATTTTTTTGATTTCAATCGTTTATTTAGAAATCAACATAGGCTAGATTCAAGGTGATTGTGTGACTGATTGAGTCGACAGGAAGGAAATGTACTGAGAAACTTATTGCTGAATAACCGTGCCCGTCTCCCGTGATTTTTGTAATTTTGAGCTGACGGATTTTTTATCCCGTAGATCTGATGCCTTCATATTCCGAATAACAGCTAGTGTCGTTAACCCAAGAAGCTTTGTTACATCTTCCTCGCTCTTGATGGAATCATCCAGATGTTCAATTAAAAAGGCTAGACCGATGCCAAGTATCAGGGAAACTACTACTGCGATGATCGTGTACATTAGAGGGCTGGGAGTGACTGGAGATGGATTATTAGTCCTTTCTTTTAAAATGGTTAAGCTGCCGGCTTGAATAATGCGGGGAACCTCAGATTTAAACACATCAGACACGGCATCCGCTACCTGCGATGCTGAAGAATAACTGTATTCTTTAACAGAAACAATCAGTACAGGAGTATCTGCCACCGTTTCAACCTTCATGTTCTCCAGAAGGGCATCTACAGTCAGATTCAGATCAGGATAGCGATCAACCACTTTCTCAAGAACAGCAGTCGTTGAAAGCATCTCTTTGTACGTATCGACCAACAGTATCCCCATATCTACATCATTCTTTTGAATACCTGTTTTTTGATCTTTCTCGCCACTGGTGATGATTAGTTTATTACTCGCTTCGTATTTAGGTTGAACGAAAAGATAGCTGTAGATTCCTGTTGTCGAACTAATCAAAATCACGATAAAAAGAATGAGCCATAATTTTTTTCTGACAATTTGTGCGTATTCTTTCAATTCTAATTCCACGTTTTCCCCCCCTTTTGGTATTAACGACCCCTCCTACCGATACAATATGTATCGTAATTCAATATATGATACATACGGTATCGTGTCAAGCCATATTTTTCTCTATTTAACTTTGTTGCTACAAATAGTTTCATGCTAACACATGTATAAATAAGAAGAGTTATCCGAGAATTAGTTGAATTTTGTCCATTCTTTTACGCTGTGAGCATCTAGAAGCAAAATATCGGGGATTTCAAAACGGCTTCCTTCTCAATCTGTCATTGTAAGACATTAATCTGATTTTTTCTTTTCCAGTATAGAAAGTTATTTCTCCATAATCTGTGTTGACGTTTCAAACCCACTGACTCCACTTGCCACGAAGTGAAAAGCCCAATAAAATCTTTGTAATCCTATAATTTTGCTTCGCTTCGACTCACCCAACTAATCGATGGGCAGAACCATCGGATCGGACCAAAAAAATCATTCAGTAAACCGTATACGTGCTTAGGTTTTCAATCGTCATCTCACAGAGATTACACTCCGCACGCCTATAAACCAGATAAGCACGCCAAAAATTGTATAGAAGATGATTCTTCTATATGTTTTTTCCTGCCCAAAAGCCTAGAAGGCACGAATTGCCCTAAAATACTTCTCCGATCCTACTTGTATATGGACTGCATATCGCCAATGGACATGCCAAAGGACGCGGATCTTTGGTCAAAATCACATCACACAAAAAAATATATGCAACATAACCACAACCTTTAATGATAACCACCAGTTCAGGTAGAATAACATGCAAAAATTGCATTCAGCGGTTAATATCCGAACCAGAATTTATGTAATGTCTCCGATCAAAATGATTTCATTTCGGTATATCATGATGTATTCTTCCGATGAATTGCGATATGGGGTTTAATAAAGAAAAGTAACGGTTGCTCTATGAGCGTATTAAATATATCTCGCCGAATATCACCAACAAGCGTGTCGCTAATATGAATACTTATGTATCCACGGGTCACCAGAACAGGTGTTTCCGATAAGTGCACTGTAAAGCCACCGGTCATCCAAAGAAGATTCCACGTCCGTTCAGTAGGAGCAGCTATTTGATCAAATATGGGTTTGGTTATGTAGGGAGGGACCATTTTAAATAGAACAGAAAGATTAAGGAAAGCAGCAGTGCACATCATCAAACACCGGTATGGATAAAAGCAATACGCCATTTCCTTGGCCCACAGACTGATCTTTGAAGGACTACTCGCCTGCTGCTGCAGTTCCAGTCTTTCTCTTCATCTAAAATGGCTGAGCGGTGCGGAGGCATTGCTCCAACTACGGCAAGGCATTTCAATATACCTCTACATATGAAGCTTCAAAAATGTGTGATTTCAACACTTTCTCTGCATGTTGTATAGACAGACAGCCACGCCAACGATTTCCCGAAGAGTTAAGATCCGAAAGTTATCTTTCTTTAACGTATCTATTCATTTCCTTACCAAGAGCATCCTTGGTTACAATGGTGTAATGCCTAAAAGCACAGAACGTTCTTCTGTTAACCATCGCGGGGATAACTTACCAAAATACTTTTCTTGCAAAATACGTCTGTTGAGCGGTATGACTTTGAGATGTAATTGATTATATGCATCAAGAAAAATTATCTGCTCACTTTTAGTCAAAATATTTAGAACTGTCGCAATTGTCTGTTAACCTTGCCTATTAATTCGTTTAGAAGAGATTGTGGAATTGTCTTCTACACAGCATAGTCTGCAGCATGCTATAGATATGCGGCTCTATCGCAAAAGAAGACCAGATCCTTTTCAAATCCCTCAAATTACCGGGAACTCGCCTACGGTACAATTTCGTACGTTACACGAGCTAAACCCCGTCTTTAGATTTTGTATCATTATAAAAGATATAATCAGCATCATTTCCACGGATAGATACTTGATTGAGTACAACGCCTAGTATGTTTGCTTTAGCATGGTCAAGTTGTGCCTTTGCCTTATGAACAATTTCCTTTTTAACTTTGCCTCCATGAATAACTAAGACCACCCCGTCACATAGAGAACTAATGATTAATGCGTCCGTTACGGCCATTATTGGTGAGGTATCAAATAAAATGACATCATAATCTCGTTTTAATTGTTCCATAAGGTCATTCATTTGTTGCGAGCCTAAAAGCTCGGTAGGATTAGGTGGAATCGGCCCAGAAGGAATGAGATACAAGTTATCAACGTATGTCTGCCTGATGACTTCATCCAGGTCATACTGCCGGCTTAGGACGCTTGTTAAACCATTATGGTTTGGCTGCATAAATATATGATGTAAAGATGGTTTGCGGAGATCCCCATCTATAATCATGACCTTTTTCCCTTCTTGTGCATACGTTACCGCCAAATTGCTAATCGTTGTTGTTTTTCCTTCATTCATTTGAGCAGACGCGGCCATTATCACTTGGATTTGTTTATCCAATATCGAAAATTGGATGTTGGTTCGAAGCGTGCGATACCCCTCCGCTGCAGGAGACAGGGGATTCATTACAGTAACCAATGTACTTTTGTTCGAGGTCCTTGCCATAATTTTTTCTCCTCTCATTTTTTCAAATGGAAAACCAGTAATCCATTTTTGCCTGATACATCTTTAAGTACCTAAGCAATTATGATACAATTAGTATCGTTAACGACTTTACTTTAAGATACAGTTTGTATCATGTCAACCCCTTTTTGATGTAGTAATCAATTAATTTCTTGATATTCTCCCATACTTACTTGTAGCTTATAGAACAATAAATCCACATTAAAAAAGTAGAATAAGGCAGTGATTGTCTTGAGGGTAGTGACAATGACTCAATTATCAATTCCCTGTTTAACTTATGGAATAACAGATTAAAATATCATGCCTGGTACTTGACGTGGCAACTCATTTACGATACATTCTGTAACGCAGGGGTTGTAAATCTCTGTATAATATTGTTCAAATCAGTAGGGGGGAAATAAATGAATTATGGCAATCGGATTGCGGAACTAAGGGAAAAGAAAGGATGGACTCAAGAGGAATTGTCTTCGACAATTGGGATAAGCAGAGCTGCGTTGTCTCACTATGAGAAGAATCGCAGGAAGCCAGACCTTGACATACTATCGCAGCTCGCGGATGTATTTCATGTTTCAATTGATTTTATCCTTGGAAGAACAGATTAATGATACATCCTATCCTAATCCGTTTTACTAAAGAAGGAATAGTATTGAGTGTATGGTGTTATGGTTGGCTAAACAACGGAGAGATTTCAAATAATGAACTCAAACTTACATAAACCATAACCCCAAGTACACTAGCATAATCTCTTATCTATTTTGAAGAAAAGCTTCCACCATAAACTATTCGTTTATAATGATTCTTATATTGATTACATAGATCGTTTGTATTTGTTTTGATCAAATGGATGGCACATACATGATTTGAATGAAATTCACATGTGGAACACCTTTTACTGTTGCTAGTAGAAGCACATATTCCTAAATTTTTTTTTCTTTTGGCCTGATTATCTCCTTTGTTGTTTTTGGGGGTAACTTTCACCGTAGGAACGAAATATACCTCTCCATTTACTTTTTTTCGATTGCTTTTGATATGCAAACGTCTACATGTAGTGCACAGTAACAAGTCTGTGATAAGTTCCAGTGGCTCTTGTCCTTCTTCAGAGAGCCATGTTACTTTATCTCTTCCTTCAATCAAGTCCTTATTACATTCAGAGCACTTCTTTTTATTCTGAGATAAATAGTAAACCATAAAAAGTCACCTGCCTATTTTCTAATTTAATTATTCCATAAATTGATTATATATCACCAAGCAATTTATATTTAATCCGATATATCCACCTCCTTAATATGATTTATTTTTCGTCAATCTTTGTTTAACTCTGCATTCCATTCCTTGAAACAACGTTACGTTTAGTTCCATCTTTTAATCAGATGAAATTGTACCAATTGGCGGTTTGAAATGGTTTGTAATCTCAGGTAAGCAAACAACCGCTTCTCAAAAAAATAGGAGCGGTTACGAAGAATCCAAATGTAAACAAAACCTGTTATCTCACTTTTATTTAAACTGTAGCACTTTATCCAGCATTTCTGACTTCTTAGCTGCAATGGCTTGTGTGTAAGTAGACTCGGCCTGTTTTGCTAGGTCATTATTGAGTTCGTTTGCTTTCAGTTCTGCTTTCATTTCGTCTAATACCTTATAGAATGTTGAATCCACTTTATCCTGTAATTTATTGGATGCACTCATATAGGTTGAGGAGAGATCCGTTAGTGACCGACCAGATTTATAGTCTTTCAATGCATTTTCAGCTAATGTGTTAAGTTTCGACGTAGCGACAGTCTCTAAGTTCTTAAAAGTAGCAGAATATTTATTTTCAATTTTCTGCGCAATATCCTTTGGATCTCTATTTTGCTCTTGTTCCGTGTCCCCCGATGCTGGTTTCGTTACATTATCTACGTTTACATTGTTCGTATTAATACCAGGTTCATCGCTGGAATTTCCAGAAGCCACTTTGGATGGAGATTTATCTTCTTCCTTTCCACTGTTGGAGACTGATGGTTTATCAGGTCCAACTTCAAATTCAGAGAAGTCAAAGAAGTCCTGATCTACTCCAACGTCTTCAGCCTGAACATCCTTATGGGTAAGATAATGAAATCCACCCCAGCCGCATCCAGCAAGAGTGAGCAGTGTAATTAAGGTAATCCATAGGGCTTTACGCTTCTTTTTTCTTCTTTTCCTTCTAATTTTAACTTCAGTCATTATTTCTACCTCGCAGACTTTAAAAGTAATTAAAATATGATTCCATTTAGTCTAAAACATTCAAGGACATATAGGTCACCAACTAAAAAAGTTGCATTTTCTTTACAATTCTGAATTGCTGGGCATAACGCAATCAAGACATAAGAAGATAATCGTTGTATTGTAGAGAATTCTCTGAAACTAAAGTCGTTTCCATACCGTCTTATTTCACATTATAAAAATCAACATACCAATCCACAAACTTTTGCAACCCTTCTTTAATCGGAGTCTCTGGCTTGAACCCTACTGCTTGCTGTAATAAGTCAGTCGATGCATATGTGGCCGGCACATCGCCTGGCTTTATAGGCTCATATACCTTCTCGAATACGACTTCTTTACCAAGAGCATTACTCAAACACTTCTCGAGCGTTTCAATAAAGATCATTAATTTTTCAGGATTATTATTACCGATATTAAATACATTGTGGGGGACACCATCTTCTCCAATAGATGGATTGCTCAGTAGGCGTACAATACCTGTCACTATATCATCGACGAACGTAAAATCGCGATAAAGATCATGTTCAAAATCGCCACTATTGAAGATCCTGATCGGCTCGCCCGCCACATATTTATCTACGAAGCCGAAATAAGCCATATCCGGCCGTCCCAGTGGGCCGTAAACCGTAAAGAAACGAAGTCCTGTAGCAGGAATGTGGTATAAATGGCTATATGTATAGGCCATTAATTCATTGGATTTCTTTGTAGCTGCATACAGCGATACCGGGCTATCCACGACATCGCTCTCTCTGAAGGGTACCTCCTTATTGGATCCGTACACCGAACTTGAGGATGCGTACACGAGATGCTCTACAGGATAGTGCCTGCAAGCTTCGAGTATATTGTAAAATCCGATGATATTGCTTTGGATGTAGACGTCCGGATTCTCGATTGAATACCTCACTCCAGCTTGTGCAGCCAAATTCACAACTATATTCGGCTTATAGTTTTCGAAGATCGACTTGATCACTATCTTGTCAGCAATATCGCCTTCAATAAACGTGAATCTCTCAAAAGACTTAAGCTGATTCAAGCGAGCGTACTTAAGATTAACATCATAATATTCATTTAAGTTGTCGATGCCAATCACGACACAGCCTTGTTCCAATAGTTTCCTGGACAGGTAATAGCCAATAAACCCCGCCGCACCGGTGACAAGATAGTTTTTACTAGAATCTAGCGGCTTGTAATTCAAGGCTATTCAACTCCTTCAACTCGCCTCTAATTGGAACAGCAGATCTTCTTCCAACCGAATGATATTCAACTCCCGCTACTTGCATATCTTCCACACCGTAAATATTCCTTCCATCATACACAAGAGGAGTGCGCATCAGTCTCTTATATGATTCAGGTTCGACAGCTTTCACTTCGCCCCATTCCGTAAAAATAAAGCATACATTCGCTCCTGCTAACGCTTGCTCAATGTCCGATACATACGTAATTGTTCCATTTCCATTGTTTCCTTCAGGATGAATCTTAGCAAAGTTCTCGGAGCCAACTGGGTCATATGCATAAATGTCTGCGCCTTGTTCTAATAATAAAGGAATATTTTCCAGAGAAGCAGCTTCACGTAAATCGTCTGTTCCTGGTTTGAATGTTAAACCTAGTACAGCAACTTTTAAACCGTTAAATGTAATAAGTCGGCGACTTGCTTTTTTATAAAGCATTGTTTTTTGTTCTTTATTTATATCAATAGCAGCTTGTACTGTTTTTAGCTCATAACCATTTTGCCTTGCAAGGTAATCTAATGCTTTTGTATCTTTAGGGAAGCATGATCCACCAAATCCAATACCTGCATTTAGAAATTTACTACCAATACGCTCGTCAAAACTCATTCCTTTTGCAACATCCTGGATATCCGCACCGACCAGCTCACACAGGTTTGCAATATCATTCATATAAGAAATTTTTAATGCTAAAAAGTCATTTGAAGCATATTTAATCATCTCAGCAGATCTTCTGTTCACTGAGACAATTGGAAGATTAAATGGCTTATAAATATCCTGCAAATTTTTTTCAGCCCATTCACTTTCCGTTCCAATAATAATTCTTTCTGCATGTAATGTATCATGCACTGCAGATCCTTGTGCTAAGAACTCTGGGTTTGATGCAACCTCTACTCTCACATCATTGGTTAAGAAGTCTTGGATAAATTGTTCTACTTTATCATTGGTTCCGACTGGAACTGTTGATTTGACTACAACTAAGCAATTCTTTTCTACTGACTCAGCAATTTGTCTTGCAACAGTTGCGATATAAGAAAGGTTTGCTGATCCGTCCGGTTGTTCAGGTGTTCCGACTCCTATAAAGATAGCATGCGCATTTTTATATGCAGATTTATAGTCGGTTGTGAAATTTAGTCTTCCGGCAGAATAATTCTTCTGCATCAATTCTTCTAAATCTGCTTCATAGATTGGAGAAACTCCGGATTTCATTAATTCCAATTTACTTTGATCAATATCTACGCACGTAACATGATGGCCAACTTCAGCAAAACAAACACCTGCGACCAAACCGACATATCCTGTTCCTGCTACTGCTATTTTATACATTACAAATCTTCCTTTACTTATTATTAAAAAAAGGTTCAAAAAAACTTGTCTACTTTATTTTTTATGAAACTAACTGATTAATAAATCACTTTTTTTGCATTCTTTTAGACAAAATAGATTTGAATAAATTACACCAATATTGAAACTCCTTCGTGCGATAAAAAAACATTAGAAAAATGACATTAGGTACGGATAGACTTATTAAAGCTCTAAATATAAACGCAATAATTGAATCTCCAGCTATTAACGATGTAACTTCATAATTTATAAATCCGGCTACTAATACTACAAATAAAAAATATATATATTTTAGGAAATATGGTTTTAAAGGAGAATCAAAACCATGTTTATACAAAACATAAGGCTCTAACCAGAAACATATTGTCATGGTACTAACTATTGTACCTATAAATATCCCTGATACACCATAATAAGGAACTAGGACAATAGAAACTACAAGGTTAATTATTACTTCAAAAAGGGGTTTATATCGATCATTCCAATAAAGACCCGAAGCTTCACGAAAAGTAAGTACTGTTTTTCTCATACCTTGTATATAGTAATTAATCAAAATAAAGGACACTACATCCATTGATATCAACATTTTCTTCCCTAACCAAATATTTATAAAAGGGTTGATCAATTGAAATAGACATATAGCACTTAACCCATATATCCAAAAATTAGCAAGATATATTGCTTGAAACATGAAGAGTGATTTCTTCTTACTTTCCACAGCGACTAAATTTCCAATGGTAGCAGTAACTGCAGTGAAGATTTGGCCGATCATTGTATGTAGTGCTGTTATTATTAGTAGATAGTTGGAGTATAATCCAACCCATACTACACCAAGATTTATTGAGATTAAAACATTGTCAGTGGAATTAATGACCACGCCGCCAATTTTATGATAAATCAACGCGCTTGTGTTTCTTTTTATTTCTTGTATGGTACGTTTGTCAAGCTTTGAAGCTTTTTTGTCTTTTAAGAAGGGGTACATTCGATCTGCTTTTCTTGCAACAAAAATATTTTCAAGTAAAGTACATAAAATCATCATTATTAAGAAAAGCACATAGTCTTTTGTCAAAAAGAGAATGAAAATTTGAAGGACATTCAAAAGAAGAAAAAAGGAATATCGATACAAAGTTGCAACATAACGATATTGATCTGCTATTATTAGATTTCGTTTGTATGAGAAAAAATACGAAATAGCAGCGTTTATTACAAATAATACAAAAATAAGTTTTAATTTGGGAATATTTGCGTTTCCGGCTACAAAAAAAGGCAAAACAGGTATGATAAGCAATCCGATTATAAAAATAATAAAGCCAATTAGTGTATATGCTTTTTTATACAAATGCATTAGTGACTTCACTTTTTGCAAGTCATTTTCAGCCAGTGGCTTGTATAAACTGTATATAATAGCAGGACCTATTCCCAATTCAACAAGTGATAATATGCTTATGATATTAGTAAACAAGCCATTCAGTCCAAGATATTCTGCTCCAAGATACTTAACGAAGTATATTCGAGCAATGAAACTAACAATCAATCCGAGAGCTTGTCCAATTAAAGCCACCATAATATTAACTAATGCTTTTTTAGTTCTTAACATTTAAACTCAAATTAGCCCCTTATAGTAAAGTTCGTCATAATTTTTCTATTGAACAGATTGGCAAGCCGAGTGCGACAGTTCTTCTGGACAGGATTTTAGGACATTCTTTCAACCTATACATTTTTGTTGGATATGGTTGATAAGGTAAAGAACGTTCTTCTAGTTCTATCAGAGTTTCAGCGAAATACACCTGTAAACAACAGGTTGCTCTCAGGTTAAAACTAATTATAGTAAAATCTTTGCCTTTATCAGCAATAGCTGTTTAAAATGTTCCGAAGGTGTATCGAGAAGCGCTGCCTCCAAATGACCCCAATAGACAACGCCGTATGAACAGCTCTAATCACGGTGTTCAGAGTGTCATGCGTTTGTTAAAAGGAGTTCCACAGGCTCTACTTCCTTCATGCCTTTCTGCCAACTGATTGGCAAAATCTCAGTTCAAGCATTAGCATAACCTCAGATTTTGTCAACATTATAATTCATTAGAGAATGACATGAATTCCACATTTTTTTATATATTTTTTTTCGAGCATTTTGCTATGAAAATGTTTATCGCTAGAAGGAAAAGTAAATTTATCATAATGTTTAAATTGTATAGTACAGGTACTAGCGAAATAACCAATAATGCATGTATATAAATATATTTATTAAGAAGATTCTTTTCTAAATGGGCTAATCTCTCAACAAATAATGCCAGCTTAACAACAATTATTGATAAAATAGGTGCTATAAAAAATCCAAAATAAAAATACCCTTGCCCTAAAAGGGGAATTATTTGATCACTGTTATCTGTGTTGCCATATAAAGCTAGATTAAAAAGTTTGGGACTCGTATTCAGATCTTGAAATAAATATTTTAATAGTGGTATAGAATTTCCTAAATCAGAAAAAACAATATTCAATGTAATATCATTTCTCATAATAAATGATACTGCTGTATTGATTGGTCCACTAAAATAAGCATTTAAAATAGTAGAGACAGAAGCTAAAAAGTTTTCACTCTGATTAGCGCCTGCTTTAAAAATTAAACCTCCGAACACGAATAAAATCATAATAATAATAAAATACGGCGCTCTTTTCTTCATTACAGAAGGATATAATTTATAAATAATTAAAAATAAAGAAACTGCAATTGTAACTGAGTGTGCTTTTTCTGTTGTCATAACTACTGCAGTGCATAAAACAACAATGATAGACAAATTTGCAGCTTTCTTTTGGTTTTTTTTACTATACATCTTTTGGATAAATTTAATACATAAAATAGGAATAAACACTTGTAAAATTGAAATAAATATAGTGAAAAATGTATCAATCACACCTGGAACTATTTGCACCGCATATAATCGATTCTTAGCACTTAGTATCCGATCTGCCTCAGAGAATTGAGTGAATAAACCTAAATATGAGAGTTCTTCAGGGTATTTTATCAATACAAATACAACGTACAAAAACAATGAAATTATAATAAAACGAAAAGATAATGATGATTTTGTATTATTTTCCACTAAATCATTTCGTATATATGAGTATTTTCCGACATTAAATGATAAATAACCATATACGATGAAAAGTTCAAACACCATTAGTAAAATTGCACTCTCTATATAGCTATAAGCATCAATGTTTATAACTTTCGTTGAGTAACCCCCAATACTCAAAAAAATTGGTATAACAACAAATCGTATAAAATATGTACTTGTTATTATTGTTATACTAATACTTTTCAGAAACAAGCTATATATGTTTGCAAAGATGCATGAAATTAAACCAAAGGAGCAAGGCAAAATAGGTAATAAACTATAATAACTTGGCACTTTTTTATCAAAGACCAATAATAAAGTTGAAATAGTACTTGCGATAATAATTATAAAAATCATTACTATAAATTTTTTAATCATATCATTTGGTATTTTATTTAGATTATTATTTACCAAATTCACATTTATCAATCCCCAATTATATTATATAGGATACTAAAATTTTATTCAATTTTGATACAAGGAATAAAATTTTCAACTATTATCAAACTGTTTAGTGTTAAAATCATTCAAATATAACTTTTCTAATATTAATGCAGCATCAGAAATGTCATAACCAGCTGATTTAATTTCTTCATAAGTATTTCTCCTTTTAAAACTCTTACTGTGCTCTAATGTTATTTCTGACCATTTATTAGAACTCTCATTCAGTGAAACACTTTTTATTAAATTTGTAATAAAAGCTTCAGTTGGAATAGATTCAGATACTATACAAGGCAACCCTGCTGCTTGTGCCTCGATAGCGACGATTCCTAATCCTTCGAAATTTGACGGAAAAACAAATACATCCATTGCTTGTAACAAGATAGAAACATCCGTGCGTGCTCCGGTTATTATGACGTGGTCTTTCAATCCTAGCTCTAGTATTTTATTTTCAATCTTAGATCTTAGTTCACCATCTCCAACTAATAGAAGAATGGCCTCTTTATTTATTTCTCGGATACTCTTAAAAATGTCAATTAGGAATTCGTGGTTTTTTTGACTTGTAAAGCGACCTACATGCCCTACTACAAACTTATTCTCTAATCCGAGCTGATGTCTAACTTCTTGACGATTATTTTTATTATATAAATAGTTTTTTAAAGGAATCGCATTATTTATTACAATAAAATCGCGTTTACCGAACATCCATTGACCAGCTTTATTCGAGCATGCAAGCCTTTTATCAACCATGCGATTCATAATTTTTTTATTTATATTATGAAGAATTCTTGTAATTATTTTCATTCTATTCATTGCATTGTGGCTGTGAACGAAAACTTTTTTTCCACATAATTTTGCAGCTATTATTGGCTCTATACTACTACAAGAATTTAAATGAACATGAATAATTTCGTATTCTGATTTACCTTTTAATAGCTTATAAATGGAAAGAAAATATTTAATAGGATTTCTTCTTCTCTCCGGTAAAGCAACAACGCTACTCCCCTCCTCCAAAATCTCTTCTTCAAAATAAAGTGAGTTTCCTACTTTAATAAAGTCAACTGAAATATTACCTTTATTAAATGACTTCCAAAAATTAATAATAAAGCTTTCTGTCCCGCCCAAACTCCCAGTCATTCCAAAATAAAGTATCTTTTTCATCTCAGTCATACCCCATTACCCAATATTGTTAATATTTTAAATAAACTACAATGCACCATTATTTTCCGCATTTCTCTATATAAAATTTCTGAGCTGATTGTACAGTATAGTGTATATCGTACCCAGAGCTTTTAACTTCTTCCGTCATACTTCCCCTACTACTCTTATTAGAATGTGATATGGTCCGTTCTGCCCACTCATCTATTGAACTAGTAAGAGGAAGCGACAGTATTAAATCTGTAATGAATGCTTCTTCAGGAATTGAGCTTGACACTAAACATTGTAGTCCAGCAGCCTGTGCTTCAATTGCAGCGATGCCCAATCCCTCAAATAAGGAAGGGAACAAGAAAAGATCCATTGCTTGTAACAATTCAGGAATATCTGAGCGAACACCTAAAAATATTACAGCATCAATTAAACCCAAATCATTAACCTTTTTTTCGATATCCGGACGTAACTCTCCATCACCAACCATTAATAAAATTGAATTATTATTTCTTTTATGTACTACATTAAAAATGTTAATGAGTAACTCGTGATTTTTGGATACATTGAATCTTCCAACGTGACCTATTACAAATTTATCTTCAATTTCAAGTTCCTTTCTTATTTTCATCCTATTATTTTGATTGTAAATATATTTTTGTGAATCTATTGCATTTTTTAGTATTATAAAGTTACTCTTTTTTATTACATTTTCACCAAACAACCATTGTCCTGCAGATTTTGAACACGCAAATAGATAATCAGCAATATATCTAATTGGATATTGAAGAGTGTTTTTGACAAACGCTGAGATACCCCTACCAGAAGATGTACTGTGACTATGGGCTATTGTAATCAACTCATATTTTTTTGCGATCCAGAGATAGATTGACGCTGTACTTCTAACATGTCCGTGTATTATTTTATATTCTGGATGTGATTTAAAGAAACGATGCCACGCCTTCTTATATTGCAAATAATTTTTCCCATTAAATTGAGGAATATGATGAATGATCCCTCCCAAAGACAATATTTCATCATCATAATCACATTTATCGCTTGTATGAATAATGAAATCGAATTGCACTCTTGACCGATCAATATTTCGATATAAATTCATAACCATTGTTTCAGCACCACCTCTATTGAGGCGACCTAATACATGTAGTATACGAATAGGCTTTTTCATAATAAGTGATTCCTATCCTATCTTATTTATTAGTTATTTTTTTTATCTCTTTTGAATATGCATCTACAACATTTTGTCTATTAAAGTCTCTCTCTACTTTCCCCCTACCTTGCAAACCCATTTTCCTTTTAGCTTCATAGTCTAAATTTAGGAATTTTTCAACTTTCTCAATAAGATCCTTACCATTCTTTTGCTTTACAATGTAACCATTAATTCCATCATCAACGATCTCCCTGCAACCACTCCTATTGGTTGTTATTATAGGTCTTCCACTAGCAGCACTTTCTAGTAATACATTAGACATACCTTCTGGATAATAGGTAGGATGAATGGTACAGTGAGACAACCTTTGAAATTTTTTAACATCGCTTTGCATTCCGTGATATTGAATGATCCCTTTTTCCTGCATCATTTCCAATTCACCTTCATATGCGTCTTCACAGGGACCTAAAATATGGAAAGTAGTATTTGGGTATTTCCCTTTTATATATTCGGCTGCTTCTAAATACTGATCGATACCTTTCTCTTTCATTATTCGAGCAATAAACAGAAAATTTATATTATCTTGAGGAGGATATTCTAATAATGAGTAGTCCTCAATATTCACTCCAGATCCGGGTAACAATCTATAATTACTAATAGAAATGTTCTTGAGTAAAAACTCCTTATTTTCTTTGTTTTGAAAAAACACACACGATGCTTTTTTTAATGATGCTCTATACAAAAATAAAGTAACCTTTTGCAGTAGCCCCCTGTTTTCCAATGCGGAACCTAGTCCTGTAATATTTGCCAAGAAGGGAATATCATTTATTCTACAAGCCAACCCACCGTAAACATTAGGTTTAATAGTATAAGTTAAAACCACATCGGGTTTAATATTCCTAATAATTTTGATGTAATTAGTTAACAACTTTAAATCCGTAATCGGATTAGTTCCTCTCCTGCTAATAGCTGTATTGATAAGTTTACAACCTATCTCTTCCAGCTTAGTCGTAAAATCGCCATAAGGTAATGACACATATACTTCATTTTCCATTACGAGTTTTTCCACTAACTCTTTTCTGAATTTATATAAACCGATATCGCTGTTAGCTAATATTAAAATCCTTGCCATAATTCACCTCTCTAGCTGGAACTCCAACATATGTTCCGGTAGTACTAATATCTTTAATCACTACAGCACCTGCACCAATTATGCTTCGAGTAATAATGCTTACATTATTACTAACCACACCACCAATACCAATCCATGTACCTTTACCAATCCTTACGTTTCCGGCCAAATGAGTACCAGGAGATAAGTGTACATAATCCTCTATTACATTGTCATGGTCTATCGTCGCTCCTGTATTTACTATGCAACCCTTGCCAACCTTACTGCAGCAGTTAATAATAGATCCTGCCATAAGTACGGTTCCCATCCCTATACTAACATCGTCACCAATAATGGACTGAGGATGAATTAATACAGGTATATTAGCACCTGCTTTTTCAAGTTTTTCTTGTAGTTCCTCTCTAATCCTATTGTCACCGATTGCAACAAAAAGGTCATATTCGCAAATGAACCTAATGGCATCGTCAGATTTCCCTATTACTTCAAATTTCAATGCAGATCTTCCGCTTCCATTATTGTCAAGAAAGGCTATTTGTGACCATTTATTCATTTTCAAGGCGATTTCAGCCACTACTTTACCATGACCACCTGCACCGATAATAAGAAGTTTACTTTTCATATCTCTATCACTTTATCTAGCTTCTTCAGTTTTTGATCCCTTAAACACTTCAACCGTCGCCGAATTTCCACTATTAATCCCCTCACGTATAAACACCTTTTTAAAGGTTAAAAATATAATTTTACAATCTAAAAGGAAGGTAACATTATCTACATATTCAACATCAAGATCAAACTTATCGTCCCAACTCAGGGCGTTGCGGCCACTAATTTGAGCCAATCCAGATAAACCAGGTCTTACGGCGTGTCGACGACTCTGATGATCATTGTAAAGCGTTAAATACTGAACCAAGAGTGGTCTAGGGCCTACTAAGCTCATTTCACCTTTAAGAATGTTAAAAAGTTCCGGCAATTCATCCAAAGATGTTGAACGAAGCACTTTTCCGAATTTTGTGAGTCGGATATTGTCAGGTAATAACCGTCCACTTTCATCTTTTTTATCTGTCATCGTTCTAAATTTATAAAGCGTGAAAATTTTCTGGTTGAGTCCTGGCCTTTCTTGCTTAAAAATTACTGGGCTGCCGAGTTTTAATCTAACAAGTATAATCAAAACAAGAAAAATTGGTGATAATATGATAATTGCGAAAAGTGATAAGATAAAATCCATTGGACGTTTTAAAAACTTTTTATATAAAAAAAATCGAATTTTCAACTGTAACTTAGTAGTTATTTTAGATCTATAATCAGTCTTCATCTTCTCTCCCACAATCGTTTAATAACTCTCACTATTCTTTCGAGATCACTGTCGCTCATCTTTGTATCACTTGGCAAACAAACACCATCGTCAAATATTTTTTCATCGACACCTTCGCCTATGTAGTCATATCCAGCAAAAAATGGTTGCATATGCATCGGCTTCCAAACTGGTCTACATTCGATGTTCTCTTTTTCTAAGGCTATTATAAGATCCAAAGGTCTGACTTTTCCGCTAAGCGTAATGCAACTTAGCCAATAGTTTGGATCGTTCCAATCATTTACAGGCATCATTTTAACTCCATCAAAACAGCCAATTTCCCTACGATAAAATTCAAAAATCTCTCTTTTTCTCTTAATTCTTTGATCTAATACCTTCAATTGCCCTCTACCGATCCCCGCAACAATATTACTCATTCTATAGTTAAAACCGAGCTCACTATGCTGATAGTGTATTGCTTGGTCACGGCTCTGGGTGGCCCAGAACCTTGCTTTCTCAATACTTTCCTCACTATTTGAAACAAGCATGCCTCCGCCAGATGTAGTAATTATTTTGTTACCATTAAATGAGAAAACCCCATAATCTCCAAGTGCTCCAGTATGTTTTCCTTTATATAGAGCCCCTAAAGATTCCGCAGCATCTTCAATTAGTGTTATATTATATCTCCGACAAATTTCTATAACTTTATCCATGTCTGCAGTTAAACCGTACAAATGTACAATTAACACAGCTTTAGGTTTCTTCCCCATACGAGTGTATTTCTTTATTGCCTTATCCAAGGCGACCGGACTAAGATTCCACGTCTCAATATCACTGTCGATAAAAACAGGTATTGCATTCTGGTAAATGATTGGGTTTGCTGAAGCGGAAAACGTTAAAGAGGAACAGAGAACTATATCCCCATCAGCAACTCCTGCTGCTTTTAATGCCAAATGTATTGCTGCCGTACCTGATGTTAAGGCTGCAGCAGATTTACTATTGACCATAGCGGCTAATTCATTTTCAAACTCATTTACATTATTTCCAAGAGGAGCAATCCAATTCGTATCAAACGCCTCACGTATGTACTTCATCTCATACCCTTCATCACTCATATGAGGTGATGCGAGGTGAATCTTGTTGTGGACCACATTCATAGTCTGACCTGACATTATTAGCTGCTCCCTTCAAATCATCTCACCAAAGTTAACTCATATAACGTCTATTTAACTCGGCGAATTTCAAATCACTAAATTAAATCAAGGCTTAGGGGTACTTATTTTTTACCAGTAACCTCTTCTGTTAAAAGCCTATTCAAGTATTCCAATAATTGTGGTCTCAGTTCATCGCGTTGTAGAGCAAACTCAATGTTTGTTTGAATAAAACCCAATTTCTCACCCACATCATACCGAACACCCTCAAAATTATATGCATACACAGCTTCATGACGATTCAACTCTGCTATAGCATCTGTTAGTTGAATTTCTCCTCCCAACCCTGCCCTTTGATGATCAAGAATCTCAAAAATTCTAGGGCTTAGTATATATCGCCCTAGGATCGCGAGATTGGATGGTGCATCTTCACGTTTAGGTTTCTCAATTAAATTGTTAACGCTATAAAAACGATCATGAATTTCTTTACCATCAACAATTCCGTATCTCGAGACCTCGTCATCTGCTACATTTTGAACTCCTATAATAGATGATTTGAATCGTTCATATTGTTCCATCATCTGTCTTAAGCAAGGTGTTTTAGCTTTTACAATATCATCACCTAATAATACAGCAAATGGTTCTTCCCCAATAAATTTTCGAGCACACCAAACCGCATGCCCCAAGCCCTTTGCTTCCTTTTGACGAATGTAATGAATATCAACCATTTTGGATGATTTTTGAACTTCATTCAAAAGCTCAAGCTTTCCCTTTTCTAAGAGAACTTGCTCCAACTCAAACGAATTATCAAAGTGATCTTCAATTGCTCTTTTTCCTTTACCAGTGACAATAATAATATCCTCAATACCTGATTCAATTGCCTCTTCAACAATATATTGGATTGTAGGTTTGTCTACTATCGGCAACATTTCCTTCGGCATTGCCTTTGTCGCTGGAAGAAATCGGGTGCCCAGACCCGCTGCTGGAATAATCGCCTTCCTTACTCTCATGAAATTAAGTTCCTTTCAGAAAAAAGAGCTTTATGCAAGCTCTTCTGCTAATTTTTTTCCTGCTTCGATTTCATCGTTAAATGTTTTTCGATATTCATTGATGATTTCCGTACTGTAGCCATTAGCTTTCAACTGGGCTTCTGTATCTTTTACAATGCTCTCAAATGTAGCAGTAAAACCGTTCAGCTTATTTTGTCCCTCAGCAAGAAGTTTCTTCTTAGCTGTATCATCTGTTGCCGATAAATAATCTTTAGCTAGATCAAACAAAACAGCTTTGCTTTCTGCTCGTAATGCCTCTAGTTTTGCTTGCGTTGCATCTGTGATATTGTCGTAAGATGATTTACCCGGGGTTACCCCAGTGTTAGTTCCTCCCCCTGTAGATGGTTTAGATTCTGGAGACGTAGAAGGTTTGTCAGATCCAGGTTTGGTATTATCGTTTGTAGTTGTCCCGGTAGTTTTTTCATTATCTGAGTAGGCTTTGGATTTCCCAATTACGGTCTTGGTCTTCTGATCCCAGGTGACAGAAGATCCAGTAGATTCGGCCACAAAACGAATAGGCACGTACAACGTTCCTTTATATATGAAGCTGAGCTGTCCGGCTGGAAGGTCCTTCTTCACTCCATTAAATACAAAGTTCATCTTCATTTGTTCAATACTAATTTTATTCGATGGAATAGATGTATCTTTCATCGCTTGCGAATTCATAATACTTTCCTTTAATGACACCAGTTGATTCGGAGTCGGATCTGACACAGTTACTTTTTTAAGCTTCCCATCCCAATTCACATTTTTTTGAAGTGCATAAGAAACAAATCGAAGCGGAACGTATGTTGTGTTTTGATAACTAAATGAAAATTGCCCTGCTGGTGGCTTAACCTGATTCCCGTCAAAAATAAAATGCGTGCCAATAGGTTGCACTTTTACGTTGTTACCTGTTGCAAATGCAGACATAGGCAAAATGAACATTAGTAAGGCAATGACAGCTGCTGTAACTGGGAATATTTTTAATTTCTTCATCGTTGTATCACTCCATCTATTTTTATTGTTGTATAACTTTATTTTAGGAGACTCCCTCGTACATAGGAACTATTTGATCAATGATATCCTTAATGGAACTCGATCCATCTGCCATCACCCGCTGCAGTCGTAAAATCTCAAGTTCCAAGTGACGACGATTTAAATCAGAAGGCTTTCCTATAAAGATCCGATTATGCTGAGTTGCTGTTATATTTTCCTCATCTGTTAAAAGTTCCTCATAAAGTTTTTCACCTTCACGTATACCACTAAACTTAATATCAATATCTTCATATGGCTCATAACCAGACAATTTAATCAGATCCTCAGCCAGGTTTAAAATCCTGACAGGACTACCCATATCCAACACAAAAATTTCGCCTCCTTCGGCGAAGGAGCCTGCTTGCAGAACTAGTTGCACGGCCTCAGGAATCGTCATAAAATAACGGACCATTTCTGGGTGTGTTACCGTTACCGGCCCACCGTCTGCAATTTGTTGTTTGAAAAATGGAATCACACTGCCACGGCTGCCTAATACATTTCCAAAACGCACGGCAACAAATTTCGTACTGCTGGATACGTTCATTGTCTGTATGTACATTTCTGCAATGCGCTTGGTTGCCCCCATCACACTTGTTGGATTCACTGCCTTATCTGATGAGATTAAGACAAATTTCTCTACTCCGAACTGGTCTGCACAATCTGCCACATTTTGTGTTCCAAACACATTATTCTTGACTGCCTCCGTTGGATTCCGTTCCATCAGTGGAACGTGTTTATGGGCTGCGGCATGGAACACGACTTGTGGACGATAATCGTCAAAAACGTTTTTCATTCGTTCCCGATCTTGAATATCTGCAATAAGTGTCTCAAGTCCCACTTCAGGGAATTTTTTTCGGAGTTCCATCTCAATATTAAAAATGCTATTCTCTCCATGGCCTAGCAAAAGTAGTTTTTCAGGGCTAAATTTCGCTAATTGTCGACATAATTCAGAGCCAATTGACCCACCCGCACCCGTCACAAGCACGCGTTTATGCTGTACATAATTCATTATTCCATTAAGATCCGTCTTAATTGGATCTCTTCCCAGCAAATCTTCTACACTTACATCCCTTATCTTACTTAATGACACCTTCCCGGATATAAGATCATTCAGCCGTGGTATCATTTTCAATTTAACGCCTGTATTTTTGCATATTTGTACAATATCCGATATTTCTTTTTTGCTTGCGGAAGGGATGGCGATGATGATTTCCTTGATCTGCTTTTCTTTAACAATGGAAGGTATCTTTTCACGAGTACCCAAAACGGGGTGCCCAAGAATTTGCAACTTCAATTTATTCAAATCATCATCAATAAAACCGACCAATTGTAAACCAAGACTTGAATTGCGAAGTTCTCTTGAAACTAAGGTTCCACAATCTCCAGCACCAACAATTAAGGTATTACTCCCCATCTCCCCCTCACTCCGCAGTCCCGTCACTCTCCATAAAAACCGTATTCCACCTACAAGTAAGAGAATGGTTTGCATGGAACGCACCGCAATGGATAACGGTACACGCTCGGGGAAGATAAACAGAGAAAGTAGATATGAGATGACGCTAGCCGAGATAACAGCTTTAAAAATAGCTAGGATTTCTTCAATGCTGGCATACTTCCAAGCCCGTCGGTATAGCCGGAAATAATATAAACAGGCTCCTAAACTTATTGTCGATATGACAGCGAAGAGGAGCATCTGAAGCAGATAATCAGATGAAATCCCCTTGTCAAATCGAAACCAATAAGACGTTATAATACTAAACCATACGACAACCATGTCTATGATTATTAGCATCGCAAGAGTTTTGCGAGTATTCATTTACAGCGCCTCCGAAGTATAAAATGATCTAACGCAAGCGAGACATGGGTCTAGTTGTCATTGGACGCATAATAATAGTAATAATAATCTTCGCTGGCTTTTCGTTTCACATTATTTAATACGACACCTAGCATCCTTGCATTTACTCTTTGTAATGTTTCTTTGGCTTTTAAAGCTATTTCCTTTTTCACTTTCCCTGTATTAATAACCATTAATACACCATCGCTTTGCGAAGCAAGCAGTTGTGCATCGGTTACTGCTAATACAGGAGGAGTATCAATAAGAATGGCGTCAAACTGCTCTCGAAGCTTGTCCATCATCTGTGCCATACTCTTTGAATTCAGCATCTCGGCTGGGTTTGGAGGAATGGCCCCTGCTGTCATGACATAGAGATTTGGAACTTCCGTTGATTGTATTGCGACATCTGGACTAAACTGACGTGATAATACAGAGGAAAGTCCTGCAATATTCGATAATTGGAAGGTACGGTGAACTGTCGGTTTACGCATATCCGCATCGATTAATAAGACCTTTCGGTTGTCTTGGGCAAATGTTACTGCTAAATTACCAACAACGGTAGATTTCCCTTCTTCAGGACCAGACGAAGTTACCATGATGACTTGGGTAACTTGATCTACGGATGAAAAGTCAATATTTGTTCGTAATGTTCGATATGATTCTGATATAGGAGAACGCGGATCCGTTAGAACAATCAGATGCCTTCTATTATTTTGAGATCGTGCCATGATTTTTCTCCCCTCTCTTTGGAATTGTACTTGCTTGTGAACGAGGGGTTTCAGTCTTTTTCTCTTCCTGACCTACCTTGATAATCATTGCAAGTGTCGGCATATCCAGAATTTGTTTAACATCCTCCTCGGTTTTGATCGTATCATCCAGGTATTCCAGCAAAATTGAAAGCCCAACACCAATCATTAAAGCTATGATAAATCCAATAGCCATATTTAATGGAATATTTGGAGCCACTGGCTCTGGTCTGGTTAACGGCTCGATCGATGCCTTATTTAAAATGGATACATTTTGAACGTTAAATATTGTGGGGATTTCCTTTTGGAACACGTCTGAGATTGCATTTGCGATCTCCGCTGCTCTCACATATGAAGTATCTTGAACTTGAACGGTCATAACTTGTGTTTGATTGACCGAACTTACATTCACCATTTCCGACAACTGTTCAGCCGACAATTTGAGCTCTGGGTAATTCGTAACCACCCGATCCAAGATGGCTGGTGTTTTAATAATCTCTTTGTACGTATTGATCAATTGAATGTTTGTGTTAATCTGGTTCAAATCTAGTTGGTTCGCATCAGATTGAGTTGATTTCTGATTGACAACGATTTTTGTCGAGGCCTCATAAACGGGCTTTTTAATAAAAGCACTATAGACGCCGGCCAACAAACATACCAAGACTACAATTAATACAATGAGCCAGCTCCTCTTACGCACAATCTGGAAATAATCCCTTAAATCTAATTCCTGCGACACATGCCTTTCCTCCAAGCTGTGATATAAATTTCTGTTACTATTCAATGCCATTGCAAGACGAATTTCCAAATCAAGAGTGACATTTCTTATGAAAAGGACTCCATTGCATTTCCACGACCAGTGCCTGCCTCTTTATAATGTTGGGAGATGGATAGCTGCGGCAGATGTACCGCTAGTCTACACAGGTTTCTTCCGCTTGCCTTTAAAACACTCCATGATGCTCGGGAGACCATGTCGCCTAAAGTTTTTCTTTGAAGATTGCAGGATGCTAGTCTCTGGAACTTCCCTCCAGTTGATAAATGATCTCTAGCTTTCAGCATCCCATTATTGCAAAGATGTGTGTGTAGCTCATGGTGGATTCTCTTTTGTGAATGGTAGTTGCAGTGACTTCATTCTACACAGATCCGACCATGAGCCCATTTTAATTATTCCCACTTAGTGCCCATACTTCTTATTACAGCCCATTCAAAAGATACCTCCTCTCATCCACGTGAGAAGAGGTATCCTTTATTAATGGTGTTTATTATTTTGTAAAGTTCATTGTTCGGTAGATCATCACTGCTGCCTCTGCACGTGTTGCACTGATATTAGGGTTAAACTTTCCGTTTGCTCCGATAACTAAACCATTCGATACAGCCAGTGCAACATCAGTTTTCAGTGAATTACTGATTTGATTCGCATCACTAAACTGACTCAGCACAGAAGTAACATCCTTGACTTCCTCCAAGTTTCCAGTTGTTTTCAATGCCCGTGAAATCATTGTGGCCATTTCTGCACGGCTGATTTGATCCTGCGGTGCAAAGCGTTCCGATGTACGGCCTTGAATAATTCCCTTTTCAACCGCTGCTGCAACGTATGGAGCAAACCAATCCGATGCATTGACATCACTGAATGATTCTGATGCAGAGCTGTTCTCGAGATTCAGTGCACGAATCAGCATTTTCGCAAATTCAGCTCTAGTCACCGCGTCCTTGGGTGCAAAGACACCAGTTGCTTTACCTTCGATAGCTCCTTTAGCTGCTACCACTTGGATTTGACGTCCAGCCCAAGCTTCAACGCTGCTGATATCATTAAAAGTAACCTTGTTCTCGAGTACTGCATAGGACGAGAATGTATCCCGTGGTTCAACAATAAACTGATCATCAACAACTCCACCTTGGAACTCTAGAGAGCCGTTCACAATCTTTGCAACCGAGAGTAATTCTTTATCCACATTCATATCACGAAGCGGAATTCGTATCGTAATTGGATTTTGGAACGATGTTATCTGCTTCCCATCTTCTTGAACTCCAAACTCATAGACATCAGATGCCAATTGGAGCTTTGTTAATGATGTTACTGTTGTATCCTCCTGTTTTGTAATGGACAGATTCAACGTTCCTTCAAACTGTTCCAAAGGAAGTGTAATCGTCAATCCATTAACCGTTACAGCGATATTTTTAATTCCAGCAGATTTAGCAGCATTTAAGATCGTTTTAGAAATCGGCGCCGAGATTGTGTTTGCTTCTACCTTTCCAAGATCCAAGGATAGTGTGAGATCCTGTTGGGCTCCAGCTACAGCTTTAATCGCTTCGATCACCTTAAGGATATCTGCATCATTCAATTGCAGCGTTGCTTTGCCATCTTGAATAATAAGCAATTCGGAAGCATCTACGCTTAGCAAAGATTCTAAGGATCCGCCTACTCCTGGTGTTGGTGTAACTGCACCTCCTCCTGAGGCTCCGCCGCCGGCACTTCCTCCACCGCCAGGATTCCCCCCTCCACCTGGGTTCTCACTGCCGCCTCCAGGAGAAGAAAGATCAATGCCCTCTGCTTTTAAATAAGCAAGAACCAAGGCTAGTGATGCACTTTTTACGATATCCTTATCGAGCGCACTTTCTGTAGTTATGATACTGGTCGCTAATTGTTCATCAGTAATACCTAGATTAGAAAGCACACTAGAGACGGTCGTGTTTCCAATAGAAGTATTCGAAACACTTTGGAATGCCTCACGTAGCAAATCATGACGTGCTTGGCTATTGTTAAGTATGTTATTTAGTTCTACCAATGATTTGTTTTTTATCAAATCAACCAATTTCTTTTCAACACCTACATTACCATTACCGCCCATGATTACTTGAACCAAATCATCAACGGTTAAGTTATCAATTCCACCGGCTTGTCCAATGTTTTTAATCGCGGTAATATATGTAGGATTATTACGAATCGCTACTAAATTATCATAGGAAGGATCGTACGTTAATATGCTAACGGCTTTAAAGAAATCAAACAATGTATCCGTCGAGACTCCCGAACCATTTAATTGTGGAAGTACAGGACCCACGATCTGCTCAAACTTTTCTTTAGTAATCTTGGTATTAATCTCTGTTCGTAATGCCTGCAACTTCAGTTTATCACTGGCACTTAGTGCCCCGTAAACACGGTCCAATCTCTGTTTCACATTATCCAAGTTCGAACTAGATGCTGCTGAAACTACTGTACTACCAAAGTAATTTGCTAGCCCTTTGCTGCTTAAAGGCAAACTGGCTATCGATGCAGCTGCCATACTAACAGCTAGTGTTGATACTGTAATTTTCTTCTTGATCGTCACGTTTTCCACCTCTGAATATGTATTTGAATATAAAGTTTGGCCTAAGTATATTCCATTAAAGCATCTTAAACCGATTAACGGAATTTGCCAAGGAAATTAATGTAAAGTCGTGATCTTTTTTCTTTTATTTGGTCCCTTGGTTGATGAATTGGTTCATCATTGATAACCCTCTCAGCATTTTCCTTAAAATAGCGAACCCACTCAATCCCTAGCTTCCTCTCAATGTATTGGTAGCAATCAGATAAACAAAACACCCTTTTGACTGGATCGTGTGCATCTGTCGCTACAAAGTGAACGGCATTCAACTTACATAGCTGCAGGGAAATCTTTTGAAGCTTCCGGCCAAAATGTCCAGTGATGGATTGAGCCGTGATTTGACTTAATGCCCCAGCTTCGATAAGACGACTTAACAACATTGGATTGTTTGCAATTTCTGCATTGCGCTCTGGATGAGCGATAATTGCCTGGATACCTAGCAAAGAAAGCTCATACACAATGTCCTCAGCATATTTAGGTACGTTGGAAGATGGTAACTCTAACAACATATAGCGGGACTCATGTAAATTTAATAAGTCACCATTTCTTAGGCTGGCAAGCAAATCAGCATGAACTCGAACTTCCTGGCCTGTGAATACAACCAAATCCATGTTCATTTCCTGGATTTTTTCATTTAATAATCCAACCCACTGCACTACTTCGTGACCAGGGTTGATGTATCTTCCACTTTTATGGTGAGGCGTTGCTACAATCCCCCGAATACCATCCGCGTAGGCTTGCTTTGCCATTTGGATAGCAATATCCCAATCGGTTGGTCCATCATCAACAAAAGGGATGATATGACTATGAATATCAATCATTTTAAAAACTCCTAAAATAAGGGTGTCTTTATGCAATTAGAACATAAGAACGAATAATAGTATTTCCTTCCTATCCAAATTGTAACACAAAAGTACAATTTTCGATATAAAACACCTAATTTCTTGTGCTTTTTTTACCATTTATCAGATGATGATCCCTGAAAATCCTACTTCCGATAATAAATGCTAGTACTGCACCAGCAGCATCAATGAAGATATCGAGAATCCGCCCATCTCGACTAAAAAAGGGCTGAATAAGCTCAGTGAATATACCATACCCTATTGCGAACATTAATCCACTTTTATACCGCCCAAGATTACTAGCTAGCGCTGAAAGCACAAAAAAGCCACCAAAGTGGCCTATCTTTTGAATAATATATGAGGTGGATCGGTAATTGTCTTTATGCAAAAACTCAGACCATTCTGGATGCAAATTAATCACAAACTGAAAATCCGTTAGAATATGTCTAACATCTTTTACACAAGTCCCTAAAAATAGAAGGATGCACCAAGCTAAGATTGCTGTTCGTCTCATTTCATACCATCCTGTCTTTAGCTTGATAAAGTAGTTGGTCTTTTCACTTTTTACATGTATGTATTAATTAACATCAGCATAATACGTATTTTCGCCCAGTTTTAAGTACCATTCTAATTTCATTTTCACTTGTATGAGCTGCCTTACCCATCTAGCATGTTGATTACTTACTCCTGAGCGCACGTAAATATTCAGCTGCGCTTCTTTTATTGCTGGCAAATACACGTGCTCCGAGTATCGAGTTCGATACTTAATGTATCTTTTTTGTTGTATTTTGATTAGCACATTTTGCAAATCATTTCGTAAGTCAGATATAAAGGTAGATATCTTCTCTTGATCAGAGTCATTTTCAATCATAAAAATAATGTAATCCATTCTGTCCATATAGGCTTTTAATGATTCATTGCCTTTTAATGAGGTCATCATTTAAAATGTAAACACTCCGTAACGTTAAAATAGAAATTGTTTATATACCATTTATCGGCAAGTTGCGCGAAAAACTTAATGATTCTAGGAAAAAAAGATGTATTATTACGCTAGATGAAAACAAAAACCATTTCATTTCGAATCAAAAAGCTTCTTCATGGGTTTATTTCTTCTTTTAGAATACCAAATCCCACCCTCTCCTCGATATATTGATAATCCAAAAAGTTCGAGAGGGGTCCAGATCCTTTTCATATAGATTAATGGCATGGGTATTACCTCCTCATTTTTTTATAAAATTAAAAGAGATGATAGTTACAGAATGCTCCATTTTGTATCCCATTATAATCTATTTTCCATATAAAGAAAGTTACAAGAAGTTAATCTCTGTAATGCCATTTTACTTGATCGCATTTTCGGTAACTTGCAAAACGAAAAAGGATCCTAGATTTCCTAGGATCCTTTTGGTGATAACTTGGATTAACGAAGCAATTGCAGAACACCTTGTGGTTGTTGGTTTGCTTGAGCCAACATAGCTTGTGCAGCTTGTGCTAGGATGTTGTTCTTCGTTTGCGACATCATTTCTTTAGCCATATCCACATCGCGAATACGAGATTCAGCTGCAGTTAGGTTTTCAGAAGATGTACCTAAATTGTTAATTGTGTGTTCAAGACGGTTTTGAACAGCGCCAAGTTTGGAACGTTCGCTGGAAACTGAAGCGATTGCTTTATCAAGGACTTCAATCGCAGCAGAAGCTCCATCTTTTGTGGCGATATTAAGAGCAGCTTCGCCTTTAACATCATTTGTACCATTTGTAACGGAGTTAGTTTTTGTAAAACCTGAATCCCCAGCTTTACCTGTGATACCAAGAGCATTAGCACGCATATCGTTTATTTCTAAACTCATAGATTGGCCAGTATTCGCACCGATTTGGAAAGATGTTTTGAAACTTTCCTGTACACCACCATCTTTAAAAGCGACACTATTATTTCCGTCTTTCCCTAAAGCTGTTGCTGTGAAGACAACCGTATCACCAGTTACCGCACCTGTAAAACCTTCACCTTTAACTTGTGCAGCTACTGCTGCAGCCATTGTAGCGGCAGAAGTAACTCCACTGATATTTACCCCAATCCCATTTCCAGTGTACGCACCTTTATCTGCATTATAAAACTCATATTGATTGTCATTAACAGAGAAGCCTTTGCCAACTAAAGCATCAGCAGCAGCAGCATTAGTTACTGAGGCGAAATCAACTACATGGGTTGCTTGTGTGTATGTTGTAGTACCTACAGCAGCAGCACCTGTTGCAGTTGTTGCAGCTACGTCAGAGAATGCAGCTATATTACCTTTAGATCCGTCAAATTTCCCACCCAATGCTTCTGTTGTTGCAGAAATAGTAATAGCATCATCATTACCTGTAATCGAGAAGTTTCCAGCTAAAACATCATTTTTACCAATCATTGACGTCAAAGCACTTCTTATTGCATTTCCTAGTGCATTATCTGAATCAGTACCACCAGTAGTTATTGCACCTTTAACATTAATTGTAATACTATTACCAGTTACACCAGCAGTATCTACCGCAATATTATCGCCACCCGTTAGTGAGGCATCATCCTTGAAATTAATAGTTAGTTTTTCGCCATTCAACGTCACTTCCATTGAGGTGCCATTTAACGTTGTACCAGTTTGAGCGGCAGCAGCATTTAACGTTTGTGTAGCTTGCGAATGATTAGTTGCCCCCGAAGTACCACTACCCATAGAGCCTGTTGCACTAGCAATTCCTGTATTATCTAGATTTGTTTTTCCATCACCTTGCAACAATTTTTGAGTATTGAACTCAGTCGTGTTACCGATACGGTTAATTTCGGAAGTCAATTGGTTCATTTCGTCTTGCAGAGCTTGACGATCGGAATCCGTGTTTGTTCCGTTAGCGGATTGGTTAGCAATCTCGCGTTGACGTTGCAGGATGGAGTGAGTTTCGTTCAAAGCACCCTCAGCTGTTTGGATCAAAGAGATACCATCTTGAGCGTTACGAGAAGCTTGATCCAAACCGCGGATTTGACCACGCATTTTTTCAGAAATCGCCAGACCAGCGGCGTCATCGCCAGCACGGTTAATGCGAAGACCAGAAGACAATTTTTCGATGTTTTTGTTCGTGTTTGCTGTGTTAGCAGACAGCTGGCGGTGCGTGTTCAGCGCCGCAATATTGTGGTTGATAATCATTTAAATTCTACCTCCATGTGGTTTTCAAGCTAGGGAGAGTCCGTTCTCCCTGCATATTTCAATTTCTTCGACCGTAAGCACTTCTTCCCTGACTATGTTCACATCTTTTGGTGCTTCGATCACAAGTTTAGGTACGTTATTGATTACCATCACCGTAATTCTGATTTTTTTATCAATAATAATACCTTCACCTGGTCGTCGCGTTAAAGATAGTTTGCCCATGGACTACCAACCTCCTTGTTGTGATAATGTATATATCGTCAGTAGTCTGTAGGAAGTTTATAGATGATGAGATAATTCTTTATTTTTTTTTGAAAATGATCAATTTACCTCCTACTAGGTACGGAATAATACAAGAAGTAGAATCGATTATTTGCAGTAAAACTAAAGTTAATACACATTTGGTTGTGCACTTCCGTCAGTAATCCCTTGATTATTGATCACTCTGGTGTAAGACTACTCTCAGAACCACGTAAGCAATATGAAAAGCACCCAAAGGGTAAACTGCCCCCTATGTAAAGGACTGTTCCAACAAGACTATACTACTGAAAAAGATGATTTCTGAATTGTACAGGTGGCCATAGCCCCGTCAATTAGACAATAAAAAAAGAGAAATCATTAAGTGGCGACTTTTTCCCGGAATTCAATCGGGGAGAGGTCGCCGAGTTTGTTTTGGAAACGTTCCTTGTTGTAAAAAAAACATACTCCATAATTTGGCTTCTTGCTTGCTCCAGATGGATGCTGTGGCTTCTCCAAGTACAACTTCACCGTCTTTAAATGGAAGAAGAGCGACTCAATACAGGCATTGTCATAGCAGTTCCCGCGCCGGGAATGGCTACCCGTCCGCTTTTTCTCTTCAAGCAAATTGGCATAGCTTTGTGTTGTATACTGAAATTCTTTGTCCGAATGGAGTAAGGATGGTCCATATCCGAGTTTCTTCACCGTGTCCATCACGAGTTTTAGGTCGTTTCGATCGGAGAGTTCCCAGGCTACAGTTTCGTTGTAGTACAGATCCATTACCACCGAGAGGTCCAATCCGGACATACGTAATATCCGTACGAGCTTCTGTACTGGAGCGGTCGTCGATAATTCTCGATTTAAGACATTACGGAACAGAACGGACGGTTTCCGACCAGCAAATGGACGTTTCTTGCGAATCACGGAACGAATCTGGCGTTCTCTCATTAAGCGGCGTAACTTCTTGTGATTTACCACGAAGCCTTCTTTTCCTAAAGCGGTTCGCATACGTTTCTATATAAATTGAACTAAACATTTACACAAACGGAGAGGACAGAAAGGACCTGAAGAAGCGGAGCGTGCGCCTACAAGCTTTCTGTAAGAAAGCTACATCGGAAGCATACGCTATCCCCGGATTTACCCTTCATAAAAAGGAATCAAAAAAAATCTGGGGATAACAGCGATCGGAAGGTTATTCTGTCATCGAAGTGTGCAGTGTAAATATTCTTTAGTTCAATTTATATAGCCAAAATAAGGGCGAAGCCGATGAATGCCTAAAATGTGTTCTTTCAAATCCGCGTCTCAATCTGCTCGTTTCTCTCTGAGGTTAGCATTTTTCTTCCATTTGTAGTAACCTACACGTGAAATTTCAGCAATTCTACACAGCCATACCACAGGATCCCACGTGCTTATTTCTTCGAGTGGACTGGAACGGGCTTCGAAATCCAGCTTCGCTCTCCGTGCAAGTTCGGATTGAGCTTTTTTAGATATTCTACCTGCGCTTTTAGATACGCATTTTCTTCTTCTGCACTACTAAAATGCTTTTTCGTCCAACGTCCCAGGTAATCCTCAAAACTCTCCCCTTTTTGGCTTTTCCGTATCCAAGTAATAATCTGGCTTTCACTCTTAATCCCAAACTTCTCCATGATCCGACCTGTACGTCCAGTCTTCTTCAATCGCAGACGAACAGCCACTTTCTTGTTTCTTCACTATATTGATTAAAGGTTTGGACTTTTTTCGCTAGCATAGTAAAAAATCCCCTCCGGTTTTTTCAGTGTTGAGCTCATTTTAACATGACCTCTTTTTTCACTGTCTACCTTGAGGGATAATACTGGACTGACCCCGTAACGTGAGACAAATCAAAACACCTTCAAGAGAATGAAACCTTGTCGTAAGATAGGGAGATCTGAAGTGCACCCCTTAGAATAGACATTGGATTAAACCCCTGGTTTATCCGATGAAATTCTAAGGGGTGCATTTTTTATGCCAGCAGTTAAAGGTCAGAAGTTACAAGACAAAAGACGTGACGGGACTGATCGTTCACAGCGATCAGGGATTCCAGTACACGTCTTATGTCTACCACGACATGCTGCCAAAGGTTGGCGCCCAAATCAGCATGTCTCGCCGAGGGAATTGTTATGACAATGCCTCGATGGAGAGCTTCTTCTCGCATCTCAAAACGGAAGGACTCTATCCTTATGATATCCGAAATATGGACGAGGCACAAAGGCGAATTGAAGCGTATATCCATTTTTACAACCAACATCGACCACAACGAAAACTAAATAAACTGCCTCCGGTAGAGTTCCGGAAGCAGTTTATAGCCTAGGGTCTTTTTTCAATGTCTATTAAATGGGGTCTTGACCAATCATCTTGGAGGTGTTTTGGTAATGGCAACCAGAGTGAGTTATCCCTGGAATTAAAGATGAAAGCCATAGAAATGAGATTGGCAGAGGTACCCGTGAAAGAGGTTATGGATCAGCTCGGAATACGGAATAAGACACAGATAGAAACGTGGATGAGATGATATCGAAAAGGAGAATTACATCGCTTAGAGCAACAGGTTGGTAAGCAATATAGCTATGGAAGAGGTCCAGAACACACGACAGAACTCGAAAAAGTTAAGGCAGAAAACCGATTCTTGAAGCAACAACTGGATCTACTAAAAAAGTACAAGGAACTGGAAAAGAGGTGGAAACAGAAGTCGTTATCGCTTGGGTCGAGTCCATTCACAAAGAAGTGACCATAACTGAAGCTTGTGCATGGCTTGGAATTGCTCGAGCGACCTACTACCGCTGGAAGACAACCTGGGAGAGCAAGCATCCAGATCCGATGGTCGAGAAAGTAGTTCAGCTTTGTACTCAGCACAAGTTCCGGTATGGATATCAAAAAATCACTGCCTTGCTTCGGATTGAAGGTCCCATAAATCATAAACGGATACAGCGAATTATGCAGTACGAGGACTTACAGTGCCGAGTGAGGATAAAAAACGAAAAAACACAGGGCAACCAGCAGAACCTGCGGAACATCTGCTAAAGCGCAGATTTCATGCAGAAGCTCCTTTGCAAAAACTGGTGACCGACATTACTTACTTGCCTTTCGGTAATAAAATGTTATACCTTTCAAGTATTTTGGATCTGTACAATGGAGAGATTGTCGCTTACAGTATAGCGGACAAGCAGGACACATCCTTGGTTTTGGATACGCTGGACCAACTTCCAGAGCGGACAAATATGCTGCTCCACAGCGACCAAGGTAGCGTGTATACTTCTCAAGTTTACCAGACTGTAGTAAAGGGAAAAGGCATTACCATAGCATGTCCCGTAAAGGAACGCCCGCTGATAATGCTCCCATTGAGTCGTTTCATTCCACACTAAAGTCTGAAACGTTCTACCTCGAAGATCTTAGGTGCACAACGACGGCCATCGTTGAACAGACCGTTCGAGAATACATCAACTACTATAACTTAATTCGAATTCAAGCGAAACTAAATAACCAGTCTCCGATAAATTTCCGAAGACTGGCTACTTAAACTTGCAAGGTGTTTTGATCCCTGTCTCACATAAGGGGTGCAGTCCCCTACGCCATCCTTTTTTTAAATCCATTGATTTCTGAGTGAACATATTAGGTCATGTACAACTTGTTTTCTTGTTTGACTTCACCAAATGTGGTCCCTGTCCTCAGGGATATCGCATCTTTTAATATTGTGCTTCTCAAGCGTATCTTTGCCCACGTAATATAGCAAATATCCTGTTATTGGTTCAAATCCAACTTTAATCCTCCAGGTCACCCTTAGGATAATAATTTGATATTGCGAAGAGATAAAAAAAACCAATAACTAGGATTTAATTTGTCATTTAGTTTACCTCTTGCCCTAGTATAGCTTCTACTTCTTTAAGTTCAAATAAACCATCCACTCTCTTGGTGATTTGATAAAAATTATTATTAAGATATACTATTTGACCTTTCATTGGATACTTATTAAGCACTACTTCTTTTACCTCTCCTACTGAGGTGCCGTTTTCTTGGTGGAGAATTTTAACGGTTGCGAAATATTCATTTTGAAACATATAGATCTCACCCCCCTATAATTTGGAAATCAATTAGCAATAACATTGAACTATATACTTAGTCTCGACGATTTAATTTTGAATAGATATAATCTGTCTTTGTAATTGTGGATGTCAATATACAAAGAAAGGGATCCGACGAGATCCCTATACAAGTTCTTGTATTCTGTTTCCATATCATTTAAGTATGATATTTCAGCTCAATTTCTATTACTCGTCCAAATCTATACAACAAAGAGATTGAGATTGTTCGTTTTAATATTTGTATTACCTCCTACCCATATTTTCTTTTGACAGTCCCAAATTAGATCTCTATTGTTTTCGCTTATGTTCTTAATTAAAGGATACAAGAAGACATGAATAGCGTAGTATAATTCTGAGAAGTTAGGCTGACTTGTCAAGTTCTTTGCGCTTTTGTAATACCTTTGACATTCTTTAAAGCTTAGTTCCGGGTAGGGAAAGATTAGACCTCTTGGTTTATTTGCTCTTTCCCGTAACACATTATGTAAAGTGTTATAGTCATAGTTGGTTAAGTGAGTTAGTAAAAATAATTCATAAAGTTCTCTAGGCCTATTTGCAGCTCTTCCTGAAATAGCTGAACATATTAGCGTTGCTAGTTTGAGTATGTAGCTTGACTTCTCTGACTCTTTATAAATGCAAATCGATTGTCGACCTGTTTTAATGTCTACAAACATCTCGCATTCAAATAGATGATTAGTATCTGATTTAATAATAACTCTTTCACTTAGGTGGTCTTCGTCAAATCCTGATCTGGATAGAACTTCAAAAACAATCCCTTCTTGAGAGTACATAGAAACTGCATCAGGTACTTCTTTCAGCAGTCTCTCCCAAGTTCGTCTTGCATCTTTATAGTAATTGGTTTCTTTGAATGAAGTTGCTGCTGTTGTTGTTTGCTTATATTTGTGTAATGCTGTATCTAAAGTTAACCCACCTTGGAAGCTAACTAAACCAGTAAGGCTTAATCTTTCTGCTGCTTGTGTAAAATCTCTCATAACTCTTTGTAGTATAACTACCATTAATATCTCCCTTTACTGTATATTTCATATCTACACTTATAGAATATTATGTAGTCAAACGATTAGTTAATGTATTGTTGTCGACCGATTTAGTTTCACACCATATCATAGGGAAACCATTCAATCCAATTACAGATTGATTTTCCACTCGGTTCGGAGTTCAGTTGCACTCGCTATCGTATTCCCCTAATATCAAGAGAAACAGTTTCAAACGTATTTTTAATTATCTAACCTCATCTCTGAAAGTTCCACTGATTCTTTAGAAGCAATGCTGTAACTTTCTTATTCACGGTTCTTCCCTCCGAACCTATTATGTTTATTCTCCTTTGTATTCATTTCCTACTGTTCCATTACAGATAGATGGTCATCTAAATATACTATATCGGTTTTTTCAAATAAATTATTTGGTCAATTGAGGTATGGAAGGTTTTAAGTTTTTGAAACGGTCGTCGGGCGAATAAAATATAACCTTCTTAATGATCGGTATGGGATTAGGAACTTAACTTATATTCCCCTGTAATACATTTATGGAAAGATGCAAAAATAACGGATACAATGCTCCAGATACTAGCACGTTCTTTTAGAGACACTAAGAATGGCTTCAATTAGTCACCCCCTATCATGCTCTTATGACAGAGTTGTGGATTGTCAACAGAAAATTAGACAGCTTTTTTAAGGGCTTCTTGGCGATACTGAACTGGTGTCAGATATCCCAGTGTTCCGTGAATTCGGTGATGGTTAAACCAGTTTACATAGTCATACAACTCCAACTCCAGATGACGAAAACTCTAAAAGTTCACCTGGTGAATAAACTCTGCTTTCATGACTTTGTAGGTTGCTTCTGCCACCGCATTGTCGTAGGGGCAGCCCTTTTTGCTAAGAGATCGGCCGTGTCAAAGGTCTCCAAAAGCTCATCCATCTTTTCATTTTTAAATTCGCTGCCTCGTTCTGTATGAAACCACTGAATGTGACGCAGATTCCCCTTCACGGTAGAAAAGGCACGGGAAACCAGCGCAGCGTCCTTATTTGGACCTGTACTATGACCAATAATCTCTCAATTGAACAGGTCAATGAGTACACAAATGTAATGCCACCTGTTCTGGACTTTCACATAGGTCAGATCACTGACCACGAAACGTTTGAGCTCGTTTTGTCCGAACTCCCGATGTAGGACATTTGCCGTATTCGCTTCGTTACATGTCGTTTTATGAGGTTTATACTGAGCCACGGTGTACGTGGAAACCAGGCCTTGTTCTTTCATGATCCGGCCAATCTTGCGTCTAGAAATGCTGAAGCCTTGATCCTGAAGCTTGATTTTGATCTTACGGGTGCCGTAGGCTTTTTGGTTTTTGTGAAAAATATCCAAATGGCTTCCATGAGATTCTCTTCTTTAGGCTGTTCTTTTGGTTCATAATAGAATGTACTTCTTGCGATCTGCAGGACGTCACACATTGCTGATACCGAGTATTTATCACGGTTATTCTGGATGATAGCTACTTTCGTCCCATGATCAGCGCGGCTTGCTTTAAAATGTCATTCTCCATTTTCAAACGCTGATTCTCTTTTCGTAAAGCATTCAGCTCATTTTCTTCGGGTGAACGATTGTCCTTTTCCTTGAAGAACCTGAGGTCTGGGACTGCTTGATCCAACGATCTAAAGCGGGGAGGCTGAGAGGTTATATTCCTCGACAATGGCGGTTCTGGGTTTTCCGTTTTCATAGAGCTGAACATTTGTTTTTTGAATTCTGCTGTAAAAGTACGTCGTTGTTGTTTTGGCATTGTAGGGATCCGCTCCTTAGCATGATAGATTTATTCTACAAGCCTTTATTTTTTCTGTCCAACTTAGTGTAGACGATTCATTGTGGTCCGTTGCGAAGAAACGGTTATTGTATTAAGTCTGAATTAACAAAAATGCACCTCTGTTTAAACTCCACGCAAAGCACTGTTGGAAGCTGGCTAGGCTGCAACATAGAGGATGTGGCGATTACAGCTCATCTTCCCTGCTGATCGCTATCCAGAGACAGAAGGTGCGATATTATATGTGAGAAGAGGCTCTGCCGCTGTATACTGGCAAAAGCCTTCTTTTATCTAATCGTCAAGTCCGAGCAATTCATTAAATTTCTGTATAGCTTCATCATCTGTCATTTCATTAACTACCCTTACTTTGGAATTACTAGTTTGCTGTTCGGTATCGAAAGTTTCCTCTTGCTGGCTCTCTAGAAAAGCTTTCTTGCTGCTCCAGAACTCATGTGAAAATACCTGTACATCTGTAAAGACTTGAAAATCAGCCCTAACGAGTACCTTGCCTTTAGCTTCTTTAATGATTGTTTTATTAACCACGCGACATTCTCCTTATTAAACTATTATGTAAAATGTTAGTCTATCAGACCTAGGTCGAATTTTCTATAATATTCAAGATAATATGATGACAGAGCTGGGAAATGAGATATCGGGTATTACAAACGGATTTTTTATCGCAGATTTAACCCAGATACGTACATCTGACTCATATGATTCGTCATCATTACGTACCTCTATGTGCTGGCTGCCATACAAATGTAGTTTTGACCCTCCCTCCAGCAGTAGGCCAACATAATATTCATCTACAAACAGTGTGCCAGTTGTATATCCATCCATAACGTTGACTGTATTTTTGATGCTATTTGAAAGATGACCCCTACCATTCACCTCATTCAAAAATAAATTCTACTAGTGTACCGACTGGATATTCTTGCAACTGATTACCGACCCAGTTACCGGCTCCACGATTATCTGATGGGTTTATGTATTCGATATCGCCACCATTGCCATAGGGCCATTCATCAAGAGGTCATAGCCTTCCTTGGTGTCCACACCTCTTAGGGAAAGCATGCGCCTTTCATCTGCGCCACAGTCACGGTCAATCGTACATGTAGCTACGTGAATGTTCTCTATGGATCTTGGATGTGCTGTGCATTTTTGCCCCATTCCCTTTAGATGGTGCATATAAGATCACATCCTCTGTTTTCAACATTTCCTTTATAGCATGACAACATGAAGGCATACGGCACTTCAAGAATGCATGCCGCTTAACTCTCTTGTTCTTGTCTTCTTTCTTGGTATACGCCCCTCAGCTACATCTTAAAACGCACAAAAAAGTTAAAACCCTCCCGATCCGGAAGGTTTCCATTAATCCTGGCTCTTGTTGCAACCAGAAACAAAAAAAGAATGCTCCCGAGAATCAGGAACACCCCATGTATTTCCACGCCTAAAAGTTAGGTCCCCCATCCATGCCCTAGTAAAGTCAATGTATGGGGCGTAGATACGACAATAGCTACACTACAGAGAACCAAGAAGTATAATACTTTTTTTTCGCATTGAGTCGATGCACCTCACTTGAAAGTTTTTTGAATTTCTCTCGCGCTTTGAGATCCGCACAATCTCTATATTGCTCAAAAAGAGTCATACACGTAATGATGTTTTTACCACTGTTCATTATAATAGATAAACTCAAACCTTCTAACAATAGTTTTATTGCAGTTACAGAGTCTTTGCTTTCATTGAAACGATATACCGCAAGATCACTAAGGAATTGAGCGTAGCTCTCTTTCAGAATGGCCTGCTTATACTCACCGAATTTTGTTTTGCCCGATTGGTAGGGTATATATGATGCAAAACGCTTCAGGATGTTATCGATATTCCATCCATACAAATTTGCTGCCTGGACCATGTGCCGTACAGCAATGAATATTTCATTTTCTTGGGACGCTATATAATCGGCGTACTCATACAGTACATCTATTTCTCCGGACATTACGCGATAAAGATAGGTATTGGCAACCGCCCAGTCTGAAAATTGTTTAATGATCTGCCTGGATTCCTCGTCCTTTTCCTGCACCCAACTTTCCCCATCAGCATACAAAGAGACAAATTCTAAAGCTCTATTGTAGTCACTGCATTCTTCACTAGCTGTAGATCGAGCCAAGTAAGCATAAAGAATATAGTAATACAAAGGACGCTCCGTTCGTTTCTGCCCTTCTCCTATTCGCTCAGACCGGCAATGAAAATCATATTGAATAGTTGCGATACGGTGCAATTTCTTAGCTAAGGCATCCACTTTGGCCCATTTATGTACCATACCGAAAACGTGCATCAGCTGCTTTAAGGCTTCAATTTGATCGGCTTCATTGAGACGATTAACGTATAACTCAAATTGAGTTGCCGCGCGAACATTCTCTTCCAGATTATCTCCTAAATCAATAAGAAACAAGCGGTACTGGCTCAGCGCCAACCGTTCAGAGTGCTGATACTTCTCAGCTTCGCTCAAACCTCTATATATAATCCTAGCAGCCTGGGGTTTGTCGTTCCCATACAACTCCTCAGCAATTTCAAAAAGCACAGAAACATAGGATAAGTCATCCAACAAACGGTTTACAATCTGTTCAACACAATCTAAACGATCTAGTTCAGCACAATGAAAAATAAATGGTCGTATGCGCCGTATGGAAATGTCGAAGGAAAAACATTCTTCTATGTAGTCCTTAAAAAAATACTCTTGAGGTAGCCCCATCCCTGCGGTAATAACAACAAGCTGGTTCACAGATATAGGCTTATTGCCCTGTAAGACCCGGCTAAGCGTGCCCGAATTAATTCCGGCTATATCAGCAAATTGCGAACGTTTAATATTGTTGTTTTTCATATAGTGCATTAGTTCATCACGAATAGAATTTGCAGATTCCAAAACACGTCACCTCCTCGTAAGAAACCATAATTTAGGGGTTTATTCCTATATATCACTATATAGTAGTTATGAATCAACCGTCGGTCAACAACGAAAATACGTTATCACGACTTAAATTAGAAAAATCCCCCATAGTAATAGGGATGATAAAAATAAACAAATTGCCAGTTGGCGACCACGGCGAGATCTCAATATAATTAATGAAAAACCACCGGACCATAGTGAAGTGACCCCATAAAGTTAGGCAGGTCATATCATCAGGCAACTTGTTGGGCATGAGCCCGGTAGCGTACGAGATTCATGCCCTTTAGTTTTGCCTTAATGCGTTTGTTGTTGCAAGTAATCGATGTATTTGGATAGCTCTTGTTTAAAATGTGAGACAACACTTTAAAATTCCTCTAAATATAGAAATTTGGATTTCATGATGCCAAAGAAGTTCTCAATGATGGCGTTATCGTAACAGTTACCTTTACGGGACATACTTTGCGTGATACCGCGTTCTTCAAGGGCATGACAATACGGTTTCATCTGATAGTGCCAACCTTGATCCGAATGAATAAGGAGTTAATCCTCATCTGTTAATCGGTGAAATACTTGATTTAACATCGTGGAAACAAGTGAGTAGACTAGTCTTGAACCAATCGTATATGTAATGATTTCTCCATTATCTATATCGAGTATGGGGGATAAATACAATTTTTCTCCGAACAATTTAAACTCTGTAATATCCGTAACCACTTCTCGTTTGGCCATTCAGCGTGGAATTTGCGTTCTAATATATTCGGTGCGATCTTGCCAATTCTCCATTTATACGAACGGTATTTCTTCATACGTACCAAACACTTTAATCCCAACACCTTCATCACACGGAGTCCACGATTGATTAACTCGCCACGAATTCGACAATAACCATAACGTGCCTCATGCTCATTATAAATCGATTCCTTCGATGCAAGAACATTAATGTGGGCCAACGCGTTATATAACTTCAACGAAAACGCTAGTGTTACCCTAACGTGGTTAATCAGTTTAAGTCCTGGGGCAATACCGGTACTGGATAATGATTACTTGTATTCTTTTATCAACTACGGATTGCTAAGTACGGCCATAAATTTGTTTATGCATTGGGTTTTCTTCTATTTCTTTTCTAAAGTATCTGATGCAAAATTTGCGCGTTAGAAAAACAGTACATTGTATTTTCTTCATTGTTGGATATCAGGTCAATTAACCAGAGGTAGATGACTTGTATAATCAAGCACCATACAATCGCACCCCACTTAGCCCGTATACTATATTTACATTTGGTACAATAACACGGAATCAAATCACCAAACGTGGTTCCAGACAGACATGAGTTTTACTTCAAGTGGTGCCTTAGCTGAAACAAATTGTTGCTGAGAATCCATACTACAATGGTCAGACCATTTTCTGCCCATATTAAAAACCCATCATTTGTATAGATGTTTCCGTGCTCACAAATTTCTATTAACTTCTTCCACTTTGAAATCACAGAAAAGCAACCTATCATGGTTGCTTTTCTGCTGATATTATTAGGATCGAAGGGGAGTTAAGCTCATCTTAACAACACATCCGTTTCCACAGGATAGTCGTAGGATTCTAACCCAGTGGATGTTACATCAACAAATGTAATCATAATTTTTTTGTGAATTGATTGAGCTGCTCCGACATAAGATGAATCTCTTCAATGTAAGCTAAAACCTGCTGAGATGACATTGCTTGCTGATCCACGATAGACGCCATATGTTCTATTGAATGACGCATTTCACTCATAGCATCTTCAAGTGTCCTCAATGTATGCTGAATCATATTCGTGGAATGGACTGTTTCATTGGATAACTTCCGTATCTCGTTAGCAACAACGCCGAACCCTCTTCCATGGTCCCCAGCATGTGCCGCCTCAATCGCCGCATTAATGCCTAATAGGTTTGTCTGGTCTGCTACTCTTCTAACGATAGCTAACACCTTGTCCGTTTCATTCACCTGTTCTACCGTCTGATAAGATAGATCACGAAGCTCCTGAGCAGTCCCAGCCATTCCAATCGAGCTATCCGTAACTTGCGAGAGCTGACGGTTAGCTTGCGACAGTGAAAGCGAGATTTGATTGGAAATAAATATTAGTTCAGTCTTCTTCCTAATCTGAACTCCTATGCCTCCAATGACTTTTCCGCTGGAGTCATGTAGTGGTGTAGCTGTCCCAATAAATTCGAATCCGTAAAATTCAGAGGGCACTTCCGCTCTTAAAGTAAGGTTGTCTCGAATGGCCTGAAATAACGGCTCTTCTTGATGTAACTGCTGACCGATCCGTATATGTAAATCGATATTTTCTCCAGGCCAATACGCTACAAACTTCTCTGTATCACAAATCGCAATTGATAAGTCGGCCGGAACTGCCGTCTTAAAAATTGGGATCATTGCAATCGTAGCTTCTAGTGATTTAATGCTATGCATCTTGATGTCGCCCCACTCTGTACGATATGTATAATCTTTTGACAAGTTGCATTAACCTCATACTCCTTCCCTCTCACACTTACTTCCACAAATAAATATAATAATCCTTTTTTAACTAACAACTCTTCCTAAATAGATCTAGGATGGGTCTCCTGTTCGCTTAGTATATCTACTGTCTTCTGACCCTTATCTCAACGATTGCTTAGTCCATCAGTTCCCATTATTTTATTCCAAATAATTGATCTGCTACCACCGTAAACAATTCATCGACAGCTTTACCATCTCGAATTAGTCTTTCTTCCAAACCTAGTATCACCAGCACGGCCAAGCTTCCCTGGGATCCAAATCACTTCACGACCTTGGACTTTTCATATACGCGCCGATACGATTTTATCAAACGAAATCCAATCCCAATCGTCGTCATAGTGAAATTTAATTTCCTTCCGAGAAGTGTTGATTACAGAAACGAGTCCCGTTAACTCCTTAAATTGGTAAGGATCATATAGAGTCAACGTCACCTTTACATGCTGGCGTAGTGATTCAGAGAGAGAAACTCCGATTTGCTGCCATTCTTGCTCATCGATCAGTGGCTTTGCTTTCTTATCAACCTTGGACATATGTTGAGTGTAAGCTTCACGATGCTCAGGCAGTATAATTCGAGAGGACTCAAATAAACCGTTATTACTCAATTTTTTTGACATCACTCTGCCCCCTAGTACTTCGTCCAGTAATCCAGATTTTCGGGTGGTTTGATCGGCTCGCTTTTAGGCTGCTGTTCCCACCCTTGAAGTAATTTAATGGATTCCACTTGCCGCTTATCGTCCCAAATTATAAAGAGCTTATCTTCCAAACTGATTAACGTTTGGGTAATGTCCCTTTCTGACCTCCCGGTTTTGACCATCAATTCTTGCATGGACGGGAACCGTCTTCGCCCAACAGAGTAGTTGTGTAATATCCGGTATATCTTACGTTCTGTATCATCAAGCATAATATCGTCCTTTCAGCATCTTTGCATTGCTAATTATACAGGAACTTATGTTCTTGTTTTAATAGATATTCTTAAAACCATTCAAAATGAATAAAGAGTCAAAAAATTTCTCGTTGTCTGTAAAATGCAACAAAAAAGACCGCTGCTAAAAGCTGCGGTCTTCATATCACTTTTTGAGAAGGATAGCCGGGGTGACATTCCCGGATCTCCAAACCATGATAAATCATGGGGCGCTGGCTGCCTGTTCCAAACCTCAGATCCTTCTCATTAAGTAGTGTATGCATTTAATCGTATTTCTATTATAGAATATCATTTACATTCGTGCAACCTGTTTATCCTACGGAATAGCTGATTTTATCCCTATTATAAGTTATCAGTATGCCTTTATATACCCTCTAGCATTATAATTCGCCCATTTATCCTCTGACATTACGAAAAGTGTCCGAGCGAATAATGTCCCACGTCTAGTCGTTCTAACCGCGACCAAAACCCGATCATTAGCTCCATCCACATAAAATTCTTTGATATATTGAATGGATTGATCTTGAGGATGTAGTGAAACGTAATCAGGCGAATCAATAATATCTTGTAGATAATGTCCATATTTCTGAAAGTCTTCAGGATGCTACTTCTGCATATGGCTAACATTCTGCGGACCACACAGGATATCGAACCCTTCAGAATATGATAATCCCAGCAACTCAATTTCACGTTTCTTTATCTTCCCAATCTTATCAGGTGACAATCAGTCTCCTCCTTCCTCCTCTGATTCGCTTTCATCAGACTCATCATCGAAAAATTTACTTATAAGTCCATACTCTACTTTTGAATGCTGTAGAAGCTCGTCCTTCTCAACAGCAGCTAAATCCCTCATCATTTCCATATTTGTTTCAGCGCCATTCTTAGTTCGTAGACGAAATTTGTGATTAACAGCCAGACCAGTAACGTTGTCATTCTTGTATAGAAACGGACTTTCAAATACAACGACATCCTCGATTTCCAACTCACTAACCCCATAAAGATCTGAATGGGTTAGATTATGCCTGTGGCCAACTAAAACTCCGTCGTTACTTCTCTTGGTGATAATAAATAGAAAATTGGTTTTAGGTTTATCCAATTTCACTTCTTTAGACCGCTGATCCAAGCCCCAATGAAAGATATGGTACACGTTTATAATCGAACCATATACGGCGGACAGCCGCCCCACAGATTGGATCAGATCATCAAGCAAAGCCTGATTATCAACCTTATGTTTTTTCTTTGGTTGAATGTGTACAAATGTGTCTGTATATGGGATTAGAAAAGTTGTATTGGATTTCTTATGATCTCTGGTTCTGTAAATTAATCCTTCATCCACGAGTTTCTTTATCCAGTTATCAATGGTTCGAGTTTGAACATCGAAATAGTTCGCAATAGTTTGAACACTATGCCAACTAGTTCCTTCTTCGTTGCCGGAAACAAATCCAAAATATAGATACAGCCTTAAAGCGCCTTCATCCAATTCCTTTAATATTCCTTTTTCCTTAAACGATCGGAATAAGGCAAAGAAAGGAGCATTCATATTGGAATTATTTATTCTCCAGCTTTTATAATGTTTACGCAGTTCATCCAGTTCGTCGTCTCCATTAGATGATAATGTGCGAATGGGTATCCGAGGCATCCATATTTCTCCTTTGCTAACTTGCTGAACGTAGTGTAGCACGAAGTAAAATACACCGTCTACTTCATAACTAGAATACTATTTCCATTCCTCGTTGCGTCGTAACGCTACAAAATGTGCGCTAACTTTCGTACAAATAATAAGAAATACTATAATATGAGTAATAATAAAGAAGTTAATAAACACATAAGAGGCGACACGTCTCCAACTTTCGTATCAAAACATTATTTCATTTTTTTTTGATTAAGATCACAAAACGAAAAAAGTCAGCTGAAAGCGCTGACTTTTCGGGGATCCAAATTGGCAATAATTCTTATGTAACTCACTCAGATCGAATTGATTTTTCTTACTTGGCCTGTTGAAGGGTCATTCTATCCTCCTGTTTATTAATTATTTCAACTCCTTATAAGAGTGGAAACCCTTGATAAACATATTTTCTGTACTACCTACTTTATAAGTATTAAGTTGATCATTAGCAATATTGGAGTATAATACTACATCAGACCAGCCTTCATACCAAACACCCTTTTTGATTCCTTTTGCTTTATCAGAGTAATCAGAAGGATCGAAGTTATCCATAGAGAATTGACTCATGTCATTAGATTGGATTACACGGAATTTAAATTTAGTCCGAATAAACGTAGACCCGTCTTTACGATAAATCATAGACTGCTCAGGGAAAGCATATCCTTCTGTGATAATTTTATTCTTTTTAACATGATCAACGAAATTATAAGAATTAGTAGTACTAGGAGTCTTAGCATAACCAAGCAAGTAAAGAACTTTATTGTAGTATCCTTGTTTAGTGACTGTACGATAATCTACATTTAAAGCCAAATCATAGTAGTTCTTTACATTCATAGCAATCCGGTCAGCATTTTCTTTGTACAACTTCCCAGAAGAGAAGTAGCCCTTAGAAGATATTGTTGACCCTATTGCGGTTACAGAGCGCAATTTTTTCAGATACACAAGTTGAGATACATCTTCCATCAGGATCCAGTCGGAAGAATTTTGAGTGTCACTCTTAATACGACCCCAATCATCCAGGTTTACTTGTCCGGCTTTGCTTGTAGCTTGGAAAGTTTCACTTTCGATTTTGATAGCATAAGCATCTTTATCCCAAGTTACTTTAGAATCCAAGTTTTCACTTACATAACGCAAAGGTACCAGTGTGCGACCTTCTACTTGAACGGCTTGTTTACCGTCTACTTTCAATGTTAGAGATTTACCTTCTTTGTTGATTGTTACAATTTTAGTTTTGTTGTTCCACAATACTTCTGCACCCAACTTCTCACTTACGAAACGCAAAGGTACCATTGTTGTACCTGTAGATGTGATGTATGGTTCAGCGTCTGGGAAGCTTTGTTTGTAGCCATCTACTACAACATCAATAGGGACAGCTGCACTTGCGAAAACTGCGAACGAACTTACAACTGTAGCCGTTACCATCATAGACATCAGTACTTTCTTAAAGATATGTACCAACTCCTCTAAATTAGTTTATTTTATAATTACTCCGAAATACTTTTAAATTTCAGGTATCGTATACTTTGATTCTAAACAGCTAAGACCACTTTTACTTAAGACGTATGAATGCTTTTATTCATTACTACTACCTCTCTCGTTTTCATATTCTCTAATAATCTTGTAAAAAGTATTCTTCTTCAGATCGAGTTTCTTCATAAATTCTACAGCCGAAAGCTCATTATTCTTCCAGGGCTTATAGTTCGCATCCAGTATGCCCCTTTGTCCTGGTGAAAGAGTATTTAGATTAATTTGCGGCCGCCCCAAGTGCCGCCCTTTTTTCTTGGCCTCAGCAATTCCTTCAGCCTGCGCCTGCTTGATCCCCTTACGTTCTTCTTCAGCCAACCAACTCAGGATCTGAAGCACCAGATCCATAATGAGCTGCCCGATCCCCTCTAGTTCTTCGTACTTTCTGGTATCCAAAATGGGAATGTCGATCACCACAACGTGGATTTTTGCATCGATCAACCATTGCCATTCTTTCAGAATCTCCTGCTTGTTACGGCCAAACCTATTTATGGATTTTACAAATAAGGTGTCGCCCTCTCGAAGTACACGTTTTAATAACTGATACTCCGGACGGTCAAAATTCTTGCCGCTAACCTTATCAACAAAAATATATTCCTCTGGGATACCTTGTTCCCGCAATACCGTTAATTGCCGATCCTCATTCTGTTCTTTGGTGGAAACCCTGGCATATCCGTATATTCTCGTACGTGTTCTCATAATCAACTCCTTGTTTGTTTGAAAAGGTTTTAACATAAAAAAAAACGTTTATAAAAACAAATCAATACCTTTAGGTATTTACGAAACTCTAATTTCCTACTCTCCTTAAAGGTATACCTTTGCGGACTGTATTCATGATGCCTACTTAAATAGCGGGCAGTAAAAATAGCAAAAAGATAGAGAGAAATAAATCAACAGCAGCCGGATATTCAGGCTGCTGTTTTCAACTAACGAGCGAAAATCTTTTAAAGGATATATATCTTGCATTCAATCGGAATAAGCAGCACCATTAAAGCTTTCCATTCCTATACGTATTGCTTCCGAAGTACTAAATAAAAAGAATGTGTAAATCAGTTCACCAGAAGGAGGAGTTGGAACGTTGGTATCCGTTGCGGTAATATTTAAAGCTTGAAAAGTACCAGTCGAAGTTATCGGATATATAGCAAAAGCAACGATAGTATCCTCTGGTGTTGTACCTCGTACTATAGCGATGACTGCTACTGAGTCTGGATCAGGAGGGGTAGCAAATTGTAACTCGGCAATCCCATTTAGTATGACTCGAATAGCGCCTGTGCTTCCCGCCGTATTAAGACCAATATCCCCCACTGCTGTAGGGATAGAAGCTGGGAGAGTGACTGATATAGATCCTCCATAGCTAGCATTTTGGCTTGATCGTGCATCAAGAAATTGAGTCATATAGAATACACCTCCAATCATGTTCTGGACTTGTAGTTTTGGATTAATCAGAAACATGCGCACATACGTTAATCATTGTGCGTAAGATATAAAGGACACCTCTCTACCCATCAGTATTAAGCTGGTGGGCTTTTTTGTTCAAGTTATATTGTATTCACAGCTCCCAGCTATGGCGCGGGCTAAACTAACGGGAAACGATAGCTCAAAAATAATAAGGCAGCCGATCAAAGTGATCAACTGCTGTTCTCAACTAGTGGGCTTACAATAGAGATCGTTGCAGAAAATGCTGACGATCCTTTTTTGTATGAGCTTCTTTGTATTTTGAATGTGCATTTCTCTTATAAGCACCCATGCCAGAAAATAGAATCGTCTGTTTTGAAATATATAGAGTCTGTTTCTATTGTGTTGTGTCCGGCTCTAACCTCAAATATCTTACTAATGCCCTTGATCATCTCATAAACCTGATCAATTCGCCTAAGATTCGCCGATTCATTTTCTTCCAGCTCCCTGGCTTTGCGCCATAGATACTGATTAAAGAGCATCAGATCCGCGCAGTGGCTTTCTATACCTTGTTTTTCCATAACAGACCAATATAGTTCTACATCTGCCCCATCCTCTTGCCAGTAGGCTTCTATTATAGGCATAAACCGTTCTGCAAGTCCGTTGAAGTATAATCGGTACCGTTCTTCCTGTTCGATCCATTGGCGCTCTGTAGAGCGTTTGAACGGCTCTACAAAGTCACTTCTACTAAGCTTATAGCATGTAAGATACTCAGCATCACTTAAATTACCGATCGGGCTGCGAAATATAAAAACGTCACCTTGCCGGGCAACACCCACAGTTTTTCCTTCATATCCAGGTACGTGATCGCTGACCCGCACAATGATTTTTTCATTTAACATAGCTGGCTCACTCCCTCATGGATGTATGTTACCAAATATACACATCCCATTCACATTTACCTTTATTACAAAGGTATTTGATTGTTTGAGAATTGACCGATAGTAAATTTTTGTATATATTTGTAATATTATGGGGACAAAAAAATGCCGGGTCTCACACCTTTGACTCCATGAATATGTGAGATATGGAGGGATTATATTGCAAGAAAATGAAGAGGTTTTCTTACTGTCAGATAACAATCATGTTCTGGATAAA
>NZ_JBBCYH010000024.1:0-68236 GCF_037144955.1 Paenibacillus sp. USHLN196
TTTTATATCTTATCACATCCGAACCAACTTTGCAAGCTCTTTTTTTAAGTTTCTTTCGAAGCTTATCCGTTTCGCTTGCCGCACCGTGTGAACCGTGTTTTCTTGGCCGGAATTAGAATATACCATGTACAGATTTACATTGCAAGTCTTTTTAAAAAACTATATTAACAATCGGTTTGATCTAATACGGACGTACATACGGTATTCTCCCTACTTAGCAAGTTCGTATGCACGCCGACCTAACTTTTTATTGTTTAACATTTCCGACTGGAACCTTTCGTGGCCATAAACTATAGCTAAAACTTATCAAAAAATCGATACCGAGTATCATTCCCCACACTTTAATCAGATTATAGAAAACAGCCGTACGTTCAGTATCACCAATCCACCATATCATGGCGAATAGAAAAGCACTTCCTATAGCCCAAGCCAATAGATGTCTAAACCATCCACTACGCTCACGACTCGCATGTTCTCTGCCATATAACTTTTTGCTGCGAGGATTCTCCCCGCCCTTGAACCAATATAGGAAATATCGATCCGCCCAAGCGATCATCTGATGACCATAAGCAATGCTTATTCCTATATACACCGCAGCTATACCATGAATCATGCTTGCTGTAGCTCCTCGCTGTAGATCCATAACTGTAGCTACCAGCAATAACAGATCGACAACCGGCGTCGCCATTAACAAACCGATACCTAACCGCTTCATACCAAGAAGATACCTGACACTCAGTCCCCCAAATACAAACACCCAAAAGGCAATTTCACAACCTACAATGAAATAACCAATCATATCAGCCCCTCCTTTTTATGATACAAATGTATTAAATATAATTTAGCACGTGTGTACTATAATAATCAACAGTGATATAATATACCTATGCCTAAAATTGTTGATCACGATAAACAGCGTATGCTCGTAGCCGAGGCAGCCTGGCGTATTATACGAAGAGATGGCATGGAACAAGCCTCTGTTCGGAATATCGCTGATGAAGCTGGAATTTCGGTCGGTTCGATGCGTCACTACTTTTCTACTCAATCGGAACTACTACTATATGCCATGAATTTGGTATCTGAACGGGTGTCTCATCGAGTCCAACAAATGTCCTTCACCGGCTCTCCCATGGACAATATGAAGCGCCTATTGCTCGAATTCTTACCAAACACGGAAGAAAAACTGGCCGAAATGGAGGTGTGGTATGCTTTTACAGCCAGATCGAAAACCGATCCTACACTCAAAGAACTTGCTAATACCGTGTATGATGAACTTAGAAAAGCTGTAGGTTCTGTTATCACCTACCTGATTAAGCTCGATCTGTCCAGACCTGATCTGGACAAAGAACTGGAGATCGAGAGATTATATGCACTGGTGGATGGCTTAGGCATACATACCGTGCTTAGACCGGATCAGATGAATGCCAAGCTCATGGACGATGTCCTCACTTTGCATCTTGCTTCCTTATGCCGCTAAACAAAAAAACCGCAGTCCATTCGTTGTGACTAATGCCCGTTACGTTAACAGGAGTTAGTTCTGAATGTCTGACGGTTTTTCTTTTTATCCGATAATAATCCGGCCCTCCGGATGACGATACAGTTTCTTCTCTTTGCGCGGACGTAGGGCATACGCGATAGTTAATGGCCCAATCCGACCTACAAACATGGTAAAGGTAATAATGATTTTTCCCCAATTGGTCAATTCATCAGTAACACCTACGGAAAGTCCGACGGTGCCAATTGCCGATGCAGCTTCAAACATCAGTGAAAGGAATGGCGCATCCTCTGTCGTAAGTAGCAGCATCACCACGATCATAAATATGATCAGAGAAACCATAATAATGGTCAATGCTCTCATAAGCAGCTCCTTCGGAACACGTTGGCGGAAAAAGACGATGTCCTTATTTCCCCGAATCATGGCATACACCGCACCAATCATAATCAGGAATGTAGTCGTCTTGATTCCGCCCCCGGTCGATCCCGGTGAAGCCCCTATAAACATCAACAGGATGAAAAAGAACTGGGTAGCCTGCCTCATCTCTGTAATATCGATTGTACTTGTTCCGGACGAACGTGTGGAGACAGACTGGAAGAAGGATGCATAGATCTTCTCGCTCCAAGTAAGTGAGGCCAGCGTATGTCCATTGGTGAATTCGAAAACAAACAACACAATCGCTCCTATACCAATCAGTGCCCCCGATACAGACAGCACCAGTTTGGACTGCAGGGATAGACGGCGGCGTTTACGATATTCGAACAGATCATTCAATACTACAAATCCAAGTCCACCAGAGATAACGAGCACAGAAGCGGTCACATTGAATATCCAGTCTCCGGTGTAGTATTGGAAGCTGTTGCCGAACAGATCAAATCCGCCATTATTAAACAGGGAAACGGAATGAAATATTCCATAGTATATAGCCTGACCAAACGGCATCTCCGTTGCCCAGCGCAGCGCCAATATGACAGCAGCCACCCCTTCAATGGTAAAGGAGAAAATCAATACTTTGCGGATAATGCGTACAATCCCCTCCATACTGTCTGCATTAATGGCTTCTTTGAGCAACAGCCTGTCCTTGAGCGAGATTCGCTTGCCCAATACTAGCGCAAAGAGAGTAGCCATAGTCATAAAGCCGAGTCCACCGAGCTGCATTAACACCATAATGACGATCTGACCAAACAAATTAAACGTCGTCCCTACATCCACAACGACCAATCCAGTCACACATGCCGCAGAGGTCGATGTAAAGAGAGCATCAATAAACGCCAAATGCTCACCGCTTTGGTTAGAGATCGGCAACATGAGGAGCACTGTTCCAATCGCAATAATAAGCAGGAAACCGCCGACCAGGATTAATGGAGGGGATATGAACTTGGCAAAGTGAAGCCTGAACTTCATGAAGGGCACCTCTTTTAACAAAATACGAACAGGTTAAACTCAATAGATCCTCCTATGTAAACCTAAAGAGGAACTTGCCCCAGCATGATACTGAACGGCAGGTTCCTCTTCTATTATGAACGTATTCTACGTTCCTTATTTAGTCTTGCGTACGAGGGCGCATGTGCGGGAAGAGCAGTACGTCACGAATCGACGGAGAATTGGTCAGCAGCATGATCAGGCGATCCACTCCGATTCCCAGTCCACCTGTTGGTGGCATACCATATTCGAGTGCACGGATGAAGTCGTCATCCATCTCATGAGCCTCGTCGTTCCCATGCTCTTTCTCCAGCATCTGTGCTTCAAAGCGCTGACGCTGATCGATTGGATCATTCAGCTCTGTGAATGCATTCGCATGCTCGCGTCCAACGATGAACAACTCGAAGCGATCCGTGAAACGCGGATCTACATCGTTTTTCTTCGCCAGAGGTGAAATCTCAAGCGGGTGCCCCGTAATGAAAGTCGGCTGAATCAACGTCTCTTCCACAAACTCTTCAAAGAACGCGTTCAAAATATGACCAAATGTCATATGTTTTTCAACCGGAACTTTATGTTCCTTCGCCAAGCTATGTGCTTCCTCATCCGTCATGTGTACGGAGAAGTCAACGCCCACAACTTCCTTAACTGCATCCACCATCGTAACACGACGCCATTGCGGAGTAAGATCTACTTCATAATCTCCATACTGGATCACTTGTGTACCCAGTACTTCCTGTGCAATATGAGCAACCAGGTTCTCCGTCAATTGCATAATATCCTTGTAGTCGGCATATGCCTCATACAATTCAATCATCGTGAACTCCGGGTTATGGCGTGTGGACATACCTTCGTTCCGATAAACACGACCGATCTCGTATACCTTCTCCAGTCCGCCTACAATCAGACGTTTCAGGTGAAGTTCAATCGCAATCCGCATGTACAGTTCCATATCCAGCGCATTATGATGCGTGATGAATGGACGTGCTGCGGCCCCTCCTGCAATGGTATGCAACGTAGGTGTTTCCACTTCCAGATATCCAAGGGAATCGAGATAACGGCGCATCGATTGAATGATTTTGGAACGTGCGATGAAGGTCTGTTGTACGTCCGGGCTCATGATCAGGTCAACATAACGCTGACGGTAGCGCAGCTCTACGTCCGTGAGACCATGGAATTTATCCGGAAGCGGATAGAGCGATTTGGACAGTACTTCAAGATCTTTAACTTTGACAGAAGTTTCACCTGTTTTGGTCTTAAAGATCACGCCAGTTACCCCAACGATATCGCCAAGGTCCAGCAGGCTGAATGCCGCATACTTGTCTTCAGGCACGGTATCCTGACGAACATAGATCTGGATTCTGCCGCTCAGGTCCTGAATGTGTGCGAAGCTTGCTTTACCCATTCCCCGCTTCGCCATAATCCGTCCGGCAATACTGACTTCGATGTGCTTCTCTTCCAGCTCTTCCTTGGTCAGTTCTTCATACTTCTTCAGAATGGAGCCGGCTTCTTCGGTACGTACGTATTTTTGGCCAAAAGGGTCGATTCCCAATTTGCGGAGCTCGTCCAATTTGTCACGGCGAATTTGTAAAAGCTCGCTAAGTTCGGTTTCCTGATTCAAGACTTCATCCGTCATGATCTGTATTCATCTCCTTATTTACATTGCAGGCATCGCGAGAGGACGCTCTTCCTCAAATGTTGAAAAAGCTTCCCTAAGGAAGCTTTTGTTTACCGTGCCCAACTGCTTCGTTGCTATAGCTTTTTAATGTCTATAATTTTATATTGAATTACGCCAGCAGGCACACTTACATCAACAACAGTACCTGTTTTCTTGCCCAGAATGGCTCTGCCTACAGGGCTCTCATTCGAAATTTTGTTTTGAAGCGGATTCGACTCCGCAGTACCTACAATGGTATATTCCGTGATGTCTCCGAATTCCAAATCTTCTACAGTAACGGTTGCCCCGACGCTTACAACATCAGTATCGATCTCATCGCTGTTGATAATCCGCGCGTTACGAAGCAATTTCTCCAACGTGATTACACGTCCTTCAATGAAAGCTTGCTCATTCTTCGCGTCTTCGTATTCAGAGTTTTCACTGATATCTCCATACCCGATGGCTACCTTAATCCGTTCAGCCACTTCGCGGCGCTTCACTGATTTCAATGTTTCCAATTCTTCTTCCAGCTTCTTGAGTCCTTCTGGTGTAAGGATAACTTCCTTGTCGCTCATCTCAACCGATTCTCCTGTCGTGGGAATAATTTGATTGTACGGCAACGGAATCAGTGCTTATTACATAGCTCCGCCCGCATACATCTTCAAAACTATATGAAGTTCTCCAGAGAAATAGAATATTCCTCCTGATGCTATAGCCTTATTAACGCACATGGCGAATTTATACTGAGAAATTATAGGGGAACGATCTCGAAAAGTCAATGTTACGCCCCCCTACAGCTGTAAACGTTTTACGAATGTGTTTATGGTTAAGATGCATTTCCGGTGATTACCGGTTCTGACTCCAAATTACCTTCGCTTTTCAGCTGACTCACAAAGTTCTCCAGAATCTGTACCATCTCATCGCGCTTGGTACCTTCCATAATAACGTCCTTGATGCGAGCAGATCCTTTCAAGCCTTTCAAATACCAAGCCAGATGTTTGCGCATCTCGCGTACGGCAACCGTCTCGTTCTTCAGTGCGATCAGGCGATCCATATGCAGGATGGCAACACGGATCTTCTCTTCCCCATTCGGGTCAGGAAGCAATTCACCTGTGCTTAAGTATTGAATGGTACGATACAGCATCCATGGATTACCCAGGGCGGCACGCCCAATCATAACTCCGTCACAACCCGTTTCATCCAGCATACGGCGTGCATCCTCTGGTGTATGGACATCACCATTGCCGATCACTGGAATAGAGACAGCCTCTTTTACATCCTTGATATGTGACCAGTCCGCTGTGCCTGTGTATAGCTGCTCCCGCGTGCGGCCGTGTACACTTACCGCCTGTCCACCAGCACGTTCAACCGCGAGCGCATTCTCAACTGCGAAGATATGCTCATTATCCCAGCCAATACGCATCTTGACCGTCACCGGCTTCTCAACTGCGTCCACTACAGCGGATACCATCTCGTAGATTTTGTTCGGATCAAGCAACCAACGTGCGCCTGCATCACACTTCGTCACTTTTGGCACGGGGCATCCCATGTTAATGTCGATAATGTCTGCATTGGTTTCTTGGTCCACAATTTTGGCTGCTTCTACGAGGGAATCACGATCTCCCCCAAAAATCTGAAGGCTGAGCGGTTTCTCACGTTCATCTACAAACAGCATCTCACGTGTGCGCTGGTTGCCATGCACGATGGCTTTACCACTTACCATCTCCGCGCATACGAGGCCTGTTCCGAATTCTTTTGCGATCAAACGAAAAGCCGGATTACATACGCCAGCCATCGGCGCAAGTACGACCTGGTTTTTCATTTCAATGCCACCAATTTTAAGCACGGTAGTTGTTCCACTCCTTTTTTAATTCTGTATAAATCAACGATTAAAGATCGATTAGTGTCTTTGTTGTAACATGACGAAAACGAACGCTCTACCTGCCCTGTAACTCCTCGATACTGATTGCCAGCACTCCAGCAATTCGATCCAGCTCTTGCTGTGATACCTTACGGTTTCCCCGCTCAATGGTTCCCAGAATGGCTAGCGAGATGCCTGTCTCGGCAGCAAGTTCGTGTTGTGTTAAACCTTTCAGCTTCCGGAATGCCCGGATTCGATTGGCCAATTGCATGTTTTCCAAAGCTGTATTCCATCCTTTCCATCCAGTACAGACAACGATGAGTGTACAAAGGTATACAAACCTGACTCCTCGCCCTGCGGTACGATATCCGACAGTGGCACCAGCACAAAGGCCCGTTCACCCATACGGGGATGAGGCAATTGAAGCAATTCAGTATCTCGCGTCTCACCGTGCATCCAAAGCAGATCCAGATCAACGGTGCGCGGTCCCCAACGAATATCACGAACACGGCCGAGTCGGTTCTCGATATCCAATAATTCCGTGAGCAACTGCTCCGGTGTCAGCATCGCCTGTACAGCGACTGCCATATTCAGAAACGCAGGCTGATCTACATATCCTACAGGTTCCGTCTCATATAGTGCAGAACAGCGCAGAACGGATATATGCGGTTGCTCATCCAGCAAAGACAATGCCTCAAGCAGCGTCTGTTCGCGGTCACCCAAATTGGCCCCTAAAGCAATATAAGCCTCTGAAGATTCAGAGGTCGAATGTGCAATCATGATCGGTTCTCACTTTCTTGTGCGGCGAAGCTCTACCGTTACGCCCTCAAAATGGATATCGAATGGCGGATGTGGCTTCGTCACCTTGACTGTCAATGCATTGATAATAGTATAAGTGTCCAGTAAAGAAGATGCAATATGTTCGCCCAAAGCTTCAATTAACTGGAATGATTTATTCTCAACAATCTGTTTTACCAGCTCATGGATCTCCGCATAGTTGATCGTTTTGGTCAGATCATCGTTACGTCCAGCCTCACTCAGGTCCATATCGATCTCCAGATCAATATAGTACCGCTGCCCAAGCTTCCGTTCTTCTGCAAAAACGCCATGATATCCGTAATACTCCATACGGTGCAACACCATTCTATCCATACGATCCGCCTGCCCTCTATATATATTGAAATAGTTCTCTATTTGAAGATACCTTTTGCTTTACCTTTGAAAAACGTTGCACTTCTACTGAACGGGTCACTCAGACCCGCCAGTATTATTTCCTCCGTAGACCCGGAGAAATATATAACATAGCATCACACATGTCTGCCGTCCGCCGAATCGACTTCACATCATGAACCCGGACCATTTGGCAGCCTTGGGCAATGCCAAACGCAACGGTCGCAGCTGTTCCTTCCAGCGCATCATCCGAACCGACATCCAGGGTGTTTTGGATGAATCTTTTGCGTGAAGTGGCTAGCAGAACGGGATATCCCATTTCATTGAGCAAACCGAGCGATGACATGAGCTTCAGATTCTCTCCGAGATCCTTCACAAAACCAATGCCCGGATCCAGGATAATCTGATCTGCTTTTACGCCAGCTTCCAGCGCAATCTGTATACTCTCCTGCACATCGCTGACGACATCACTTAGATAATTGGTGTAATTCCGATCCTGCCGATTATGCATCAGAATAATGGGACATTCCAGTTCTGCTGCTGTGCGAGCCATATCCGGGTCGGCCTTAGCACCCCACACATCATTAATGATATGGGCACCAGCCAGAATGGCCTGACGCGCAACATCGGCCTTGTACGTATCTACGGATATTGGAATATGCGGGGCTTGCTGATGCAGTGCTTCAATAACAGGAATAATCCGGCTAAGCTCTTCATCGGCGTTGACTACCTCTGATCCGGGTCGGGTAGATTCCCCACCGATATCAATCAGGTCAGCACCGTCTTCCATCATCTGCTTGGCATGGGCAACCGCCCGCTCCACGCTGGTATAACGTCCACCATCCGAGAACGAATCAGGCGTGACGTTAAGAATGCCCATAATCTGTGTTCTTGCACCCAGCTTCAACTCCGCTGGCCCCCATGCATATTTCCGTTCATAGATGATCGGTGTGAGTGTCATGAAGTATACCCCGCTTTCTGCCGGTACATACCCAGAAGGACTGCTGTAACTGGGCCTATATGTCCGTTGCTTATTGTCGTTTCTGCTCCGCCCTGATCCCGCAGAGTCGTAACTGGAACCAATTCTGCAACCGAGCCTGTTAGAAATATTTCATCTGCTTGAAGGAGGTCCTCCCACGTAGCTAGCGTTTCGATGCAGGCGAATTCTTGCTGCGAGGCAATCTCCATTACTACAGCTCTAGTGATGCCCGGCAGAATTCCGGTTGAGAGCGCTGGCGTGTAGAGTACTTTTTCCCGTGTCCAAAATATATTGCTGACGATCCCTTCAGCTATATAACCATCGCGGGTTAATTGTAGCCCTTCTGCACCCTGCACATACTGCCCGTACTGGTTCAGCTCCCGTTTCGCCAGAATGCTGTTCATGTAATGCAGCGACTTGAACCGCACTTCTCCTTCGGGCGTGTTGCGGGGGGTAGACAAGCGTTGGAGCATTTTGCCACTCTCATATAAAGAGGGAGAGGGTTCAGATAATGCTTTTGCCAGTACAATATGATTGGGCTTCGTATAGTCACCAGAAGGTAAGCCTAACGGCGCTTCCCCCGCTGATACCGTGTAACGCACGTAGGCATCCTGAAGTCCCCCTGCATGCATGAGACGTTGAATCCAATCCGTCACCTCTGCCGCGGTCGTTGTAAAAGGAATGCCCAGTTCCTCACACCCTGAAGCCATCCGCTCCAAATGCCGTTCCAGCAAATAAGGGGCGCCCTGATACGTTCGAAACGTCTCAAACAATCCAAGTCCGTACAAAAAGCCGTGATCCGTTACAGGAACCACGGCCGCCGCCATATTGACCAACTCTCCGTTTATCGCGGCATATTGCATGTTATACCTTTACTTGTTGGGACAAGAAGTTGCGAAGCATCTGATGTCCGTGGTCTGTAATAATGGATTCCGGGTGGAATTGAACACCTTCAATCGCATATTCTTTGTGACGCAAACCCATAATCTCACCTTCAGTTGTCTCCGCTGTAATCTCCAGGCAGTCAGGCAAGCTGCTGCGCTCCACAATCAGGGAGTGATAACGGGTAGCTGTGAATGGAGATGGCAATCCGGCAAATACCGATGTTCCATTGTGGTGCATCTCGGATGTTTTGCCGTGCATCATGCGCTCCGCACGGATGACATTACCGCCAAATGCTTGTCCAATGGACTGATGACCCAGACACACACCAAAGATCGGGATGCTTCCTTTGAAGTGATCAATGACTGCCAAACTAATGCCTGCTTCATTCGGTGTACACGGGCCCGGAGAGATCAGAATATGATCAGGTGCCAGTACCTCTATGCCTGCCAGATCAATCTCATCGTTGCGGCGAACTTCCACCGTCTCACCCAGTTCACCCAGATATTGAACCAGGTTGTACGTGAAGGAATCGTAATTATCGATAACCAGTATCATATGCCTGCTCCTCCTCATCTTCCGTCAACGCAAGTGACGGTTGCTTCATTTTAATTTAGTTTAACGGCTTCCGTTCGTTCCGCTTGGTCTTGTTCGACAGCTCTGCTTGCTTCCGCTTCCTCGCTGTAGTTCACAGCTCTCATCATCGCTCTTGCTTTGTTGCGGCATTCCTTGTATTCCCGATATGGATCGGAATCAATGACAATCCCTGCACCGGCCTGTACATAGCCAATACCATCCTTGATGGCAAGCGTACGAATGACAATGTTCAATTCCATATTCCCACTGTAATCCATCCAACCGATGGAACCCGTGTAAGGTCCACGCCGAACAGGCTCAAGTTCCTCGATAATCTCCATGGTGCGGACTTTGGGCGCTCCTGTAATCGTTCCACCCGGGAATGTCGCAGCGATCACATCAAATGCCGATAACCCTTCGGCCAGACTACCTTCCACTTGGGAAACAAGATGCATGACATGGGAATACTTCTCGATGGTCATCAATTCAGGCACATGAACTGAACCGTAGGCTGCAATCCGCCCGATATCGTTACGTTCCAGATCGACCAGCATAATATGCTCCGCCCGTTCCTTCTCACTGCCCAGCAGTTCATCTGCCATAGCCTTATCCTCTGCTTCGTCACGGCCCCTTCTTCGGGTCCCTGCGATGGGACGTGCGCTGACTTTGCCATTCTCCACCTTCACCAGTAGTTCGGGAGAGCCGCTTACCAGTTGGAAATCAGGACTGCGCAGCATGCCCATATACGGTGATGGATTCACGAGACGTAGCCACTCATAAATATGCTCAGCGCTCGAACGAAGCCGCTTTTCCTGTCTCAAGGACAAGTTCACCTGGAACACATCACCCTGCCTGATATATTCCTGTACCGTGCGTACAGCTTGTTCAAAGTCATTCTGGGGAAAGGAGGTCTCCCACCCTTCGGATTCTCTTTCCGCATCTTCAGGCTGCGGGATGCGATTGACCCGCTTGTTGCGACGTTCCAGTGCCTGCTGCTGTTCCTCGGCCTGTGCGAATCCCATAATATGAAGCCAACGTTGCTGCATCGCTGTCGCTCGTGCTTCTGCCGTTGCATATAAGCTACGGATATCGGTTTCGTTCCGGTTAGGCTCTATAGGCAGATGAACCATGCAGAAAAGTGCCTGCTGCTCATGGTCGTACGCCCATATTTCCTCAAAACGCATCCACCAATAATCCGGCAGAGCCGGGTTATCTTCAGCCAAATCTGGAAGCTTCTCCAACGTTCTCGCTATATCGTAGCTGAGATAACCTGCATATCCACCCCCAAAGTCTGGAGCTCCAGTAACCTTGGGTGCGCTGTAAGGGGCTGTCCATCTCTTCAATACATCAAGTGGCTTGCCGCTGTCCGTCGATGTGGTTCCCTGCGTCACATCATGAATAACCGCTTCTTGACCTTTACCAGAAATAACGGATACGGGGTCCAGCCCCAGAAATGTATATCTCCCGCCTTTGCCATTCTCCAGCACAATTGCGTATGGTGACGCCTGCTGCCAGGCTGCCTCCCACGATAACGGTAAACCGCCATGATACGGCCCCTCATCCGACTTCGTGATATAGGGCATCATGGTCCAGCCTTGGCCAGCCCAATCCAGCCAGTCGGCGTATGTTGTCATCAGGTGTGTCATTGCGGTGTGCCGCCCTCCATCTTCGCTAGTTCTATTGTCTGATAGTATACTAAAGCGCCGCTCCTTTTAAAAGCATTACGCCAAAAATCCTCCGTACCCGTCATGCGGGCAGGGAGGATTAACTTTGACATTTGTAGGCTTAGGCTTCGAAGTTGTAGAGCGGTGTGCTGAGGTAACGTTCACCGTTACTTGGCACGATTACGACAACACGTTTGCCTGCACCCAGCTGTTTGGCAACCTGAAGACCGGCGCGGATCGCTGCACCGGAAGAGATCCCGGACAGAATGCCCTCTTCCTTCGCTACCTGGCGAGCTGTCTCGAATGCATCATCATTCTCAATGTGAATGATCTCATCATAGATTTCCTGATCCAGAATCTCAGGGATAAAGTTGGCACCAATCCCCTGAATCTTATGAGGACCTGGTTTGCCACCCGCCAGAATTGGCGAAGCTGCTGGCTCAACTGCAACAATTTTAACGCCAGGGAAAGCTTCTTTCAGCACTTCGCCCGTACCTGTGATTGTTCCGCCTGTACCAATTCCTGCAACGAAAGCATCCAACGTACCGCCCACGGATTGAATCGCGTCAACAATCTCAGGGCCAGTCGTTTCACGGTGGATCTTCACGTTGGCTTTATTTTTAAATTGCTCTGCCATGAAATAAGATGGGTTTTCCTTCAGCAATTCTTCGGCTTTCTTAACAGCACCATTCATACCTTCGGCTCCCGGTGTAAGCACAAGCTCAGCACCATACGCACGAAGCAAGTTGCGACGCTCCAAGCTCATCGTCTCAGGCATTACAATAACAGACTTGTAGCCTTTGGCTGCAGCCACCATCGCGAGTCCAATTCCCGTGTTACCACTTGTTGCTTCGATGATGGTATCACCTGGTTTCAGCTTGCCTTCTTTTTCCGCTTCTTCCACAATACTAATTGCGATACGGTCTTTCACGCTTGAACCTGGATTCTGATACTCCAGCTTCACGAGTATTTCAGCACTGCCTTCAGGTACAATACGATTCAGACGAACAAGCGGAGTACCTCCGATGAGTTCTGTTACGTTATTAACTACTTTAGCCATATGAATGCCCTCCTTAGTGGGATGAGTAATACTTAAGTCCTGTTACATTATACTGTGCGGCCGATAGCCTCTGGATGCTATAGAAGAACTGCGGAAATCCTGTTGATCCTATCCCTTACTGCTAAGTTTTCTAGACAGGGCGGAGGTTTCCGAAAGTTTCTTTGTTCATCATTAAATCTTTTATATCCGAGTAAACGAGTAGGTATTTGATTATTTTCATCTTATCAACGTTAACCCTTATTGTCAATATGAGTACTCAAAAAAAATACTCTGCCTTAGGCCCTAGGACCGCAGACAGAGTACTTTTATCAAGATGCAGCAGGACGAGACAATCCTTGCGAATGGAATTCAGGAGGCAGGAATCTCAGACAGGATCACGGCTTCATACTTGTTACGCAGCATTTGCTCTACCTGCGGTAACGGATCAGCCTGACTCAGAGCCAGCTGCATTCGAATTTCCTCACGAACTTCTTCAGCCGACTGCACTTGGCGTTCTTCTATATCATTGAGTCTGATAATCGCATAGCCCGCCTCTACTCGAACAGGACCGGCAATATCGTCAACATCCAGTTCCGCAGCGAGTTGAAGAATTTCTTCAGGCTGGAATGGATCATTCCGCTCAATCCATCCCAGCCTCCCACCAGCTTCACGAGAGAAGCTGTCTGTCGATAGCCTGCGAGCAGCTTCTTCAAAGTCTTCACCATTCTCCAACGCTTCCAGTAAGGAATCCGCTTCCTCTTCTTCCTCTACTACGATGATGGACAAATCATATTTCTCAGGAGAAACGTAATCCTCACGGTGTTCGGTCCAGTAATGCTCAATATCTGCATCTTTGATCTGTATGCCGATCGTGGCGATTTTCTCAAGCAGCAGCCTATATCCGGCTTCCAACTCAAGCTCCTGTTTTGACAGGCCTAATTGGGACTTCATTTCGTCAAAATACGATTTTTCTGAATCGTACCCCTCCATCGCGGCAGCCAGTTCCCTTGCGATCTCTTGGGGAGTGACAATCAGCTTGCGTTCAATTGCCTCGGCATACACAGCTTTACGATTCAGCATTTGAAGTAACAACTCACTGCCGTAACGTCTTTTCAGCGCGTCGGTCCACTCCTTGTCCGTGATGACTTCCCCGTTGATTGTCGCTACGGCGCTTCCTTCTTCCGTATTGGCATCATGGGATGCATCTGTCTCGTCTTTACCCTGTCTGAGACCATGCATGGCCATCACTGTACCCATGACCAGCATGCCCAGTGTCAAGACAATTACGGCAGTCCACAACCCTTTTTCCTGTCTTGTCATTCCGCATCCCGTCCCCGCATAGATCAGTTCTTGGCTTGCTCTAGGATGGTCTCAAGTTGTTCTTTGTTAAATTCGTAAGCTTCATTACAGAATTGGCAAACCACTTCAGCCCGACCCTCTTCTTCAATTAGCTGTTCCATTTCGGATTGGCCCAAGCTGATTAACGTCTTCTCTACCCGCTCACGTGAACATTCACAGCTAAAATGAATATCCAATCCTTCCATCACTTGTACATCTGGCAACAATCGGCGAAGTAACTCTTCCAATTCAAGTCCCTGCTCCAGTAACGTCGTCACTGGTGGCAACGTCCCAATGGCGTTTTCGATCGCTGTGATCTCTTGATCTGTCAATCCCGGCAACAGCTGCATAATGAATCCGCCTGCGACAATAACGGAATTATCCGTATCAACGAGGACACCAACGCCTACAGCAGAAGGTGTTTGCTCCGATTGAGCAAAGTAGTACGTGAAGTCTTCGCCCAGTTCTCCTGAAATAATAGGCACACTGCCACGATATGGCTCTTTCAGTCCCAAATCCTTCGTTATGTTAATGAAACCTTCCGTTCCAACCGCGCCTGCAACATCCAGTTTGCCCACACTATTGCTTGGCAAATGTACATGTGGATTAGAAACATATCCACGTACTTCGCCTTTGGCATTGGCATCAGCTACAATCTGTCCAATGGGCCCATCACCGTTGACTTGTACCGTTAACTTCTCTTCACCTTTGAGCATTGCACCCATGATGGCTGCTGTTGTAACCGTACGCCCCATGGCAGCTGTAGCCGTGGGAAACGTGTCGTGTCTTCTGCGTAGTTCCTCAACCAGTTCCGTAGTCTGGATAGCAAAGGCTCTTACCTTTCCATTCATTGCTGTACCACGAATTAACCGGTCATGCTTGTTGTTGTTTTCCAAGTCATTCAGCCTCCTTTGGCGTATCGTCATAATAGTCGTAACACAGAAAAAACGGCACAACACTTAAGCTGTAATCTCAGCCCGCTGTATGCCGTCTCTAAGCTCACCTTTCCCGGTTCCGCTCATATATAATACGCAGCCCTTCAAGCGTAAGCAGCGGATCAACTTCCTCTATACTACGGGTTTCTTCTGCAATCAGTGTAGCGAGACCACCCGTTGCAATAACTCTGGGCTTGGCTCCCATTTCTTCGCGAATACGCTCTACAATACCATCTACCTGCCCTGCATAGCCAAATATAATGCCCGCTTGCATCGCATGAATAGTATTACGGCCAATCACCTTCTTGGGTTTCTCCAGCTCAATACGAGGCAACTTGGATGCCCGCTCATATAGCGCTTCAGTGGCAATTTGAATGCCAGGTACAATAGCTCCCCCCAGGTAGTGACCTTTCTCGTCAATACAGTCAAAAGTCGTTGCGGTACCGAAATCGACCACGACGAGAGGACCACCATACCTCTCAACGGCTGCCACTGCATTAACAATACGATCTGCACCCACTTCACGGGGGTTCTCGTATCGCAGGTTCAAGCCAGTTTTGATACCAGGCCCAACGAGCAAAGCTTTTTTGCCTACATACTTCTCACACATCGCTTCGATTACATTCACCAGTGGCGGAACCACAGATGAGATGATGACACCTTCGATGTCGCTTGCCCTGATGCCGGACATATGAAATAAATTATAAATCAATACGCCGTATTCATCCACTGTTGACTGACGTGATGTACTCAGACGAAAGTGGTGCAGCAATTCCCGGCCTTGATATACGCCGAGCACCATATTGCTGTTCCCCACGTCTACAACTAGAATCAAAGAGGTTCACCCCTCTTTCTTTTCATTTAAATCCAGGCTGATATCCAGGCTCTCAAAAGAATAGGTTAACCTGCCAACCGAAATTACATCCACACCACTCTCTGCAATACCACGAATGGTCTTGAGGGAGACGTTACCGGATGCTTCAACCTTTACATGAGGAGCCTGTTCACGAATAAATTCAACTGCTTCACGCATCCGCTCTGGATGCATGTTATCCAGCATAATGATATCTGCCCCGGCTTGCAAGGCTTCTCTCACCTGCTCCAGATTTTCAGTCTCCACTTCAATCGTCATCGTATGTGGGATAACGGTTCGCGCACGCTGTACCGCCTCGGTAATTCCGCCTGCACCCTTGATGTGGTTATCCTTAATCATAACAGCATCGTACAGTCCAAATCTATGATTCGCTCCGCCACCCACGCGCACTGCGTATTTCTCAAGTAATCGGTGACCCGGCGTTGTCTTACGTGTATCCACGAGTCTGGTCTCTAGACCATCCAGCACATCCACGTAGGCACGCGTACGCGTAGCTATTCCGGACATACGTTGCAGCAAGTTAAGTGCCAGTCGTTCCCCCGTAAGCAGTGAATGTGTACTTCCCTCTACCTCGGCCAAAATCGTGCCATGGGTAACCTTGTCTCCGTCTGTTACCTTCGGTGTAAATACAAGGTCAGGATCGACGACCTGAAATACGAGTTCGGCTACGGTCATGCCTGCTATAATGCCATTGTCCTTGGCATGTATAATGGCCTTGGATTGATTGCCTGCTGGAATCGTCACACTCGTTGTAACGTCACCTGCACCGACATCTTCACGAAGCCAGTTTTTGATTGATTCGATAAGCCCATCATTATATCCATTTCGTATCATGACATCAATTCCTCCACAATCGCTTGTTCTCGCTGCTGCAGACTATGCTTCTGCCAGACGACATCATCACGTGCCGGGAAATCTTCACGGTAGTGGGCCCCCCGACTCTCCTCGCGGTGTAATGCTCCGCTGGTAACTAACCAGGAACAGGTCAGAAGGTTGGCGTACTCTAGCTCTTCCTTATGGGTGAGTGTCTGATCAAAAAATTGCAATTCCTGGTGCAGCTTGTCCATGGCCTTCTGCAGATTCTCACCATTCCGGCGCAAGCCTACCTGACGAACCATCATTTTCTGTAATCGTAAGCGTCTTTCGGATATCGGTCTTTGCTCTACCATGATTTTGCCCATCTTGCTACTCATGTCCACAGAAGAAGAAGTATTCCCTCTTAGTGAACCAAGCGGAGGAAGAGATTGAATGCGATCTACAATTCTCCGGCCAAATACAATTGCTTCAGACAAAGAGTTGCTTGCCAGACGGTTAGCTCCATGCACTCCTGTAGACGATACCTCTCCACAAGCAAATAACCGGGAGATGCTGCTCTCTCCACTTAGGTCCGTTTTCACTCCGCCCATCATGTAATGGGCAGCAGGTGCAACGGGAATCCAATCCGTTGTCATGTCTAATCCATAACGCATACAAGTCTCATATATGGTAGGGAACCGATGCTTGATCATCTCTGGCTGTTCATGCGTAATATCCAGGTACACAAAGGTGCTGTTGGTCGACTCCATCTCACTAACAATCGCTCGTGCCACGATATCGCGTGGTGCCAGTTCAAGCTGAGCATGATATCGATCCATGAAGCGTTCACCCTTCACATTGCGCAAAAATGCTCCCTCACCGCGCACGGCTTCTGACACAAGGAAACGCGGGGCCCCCGGGTAACAAAGAGAGGTGGGGTGGAATTGGATAAATTCCATGTCACGAACAATCGCCCCAGCCCGATAGGCCATTGCTACACCATCGGCAGTAGCTACATCCGGATTCGTCGTATATCGGTACAGTTGTCCTGCCCCACCAGAGCAGAGAACCGTTGCCTGTGCCTTCACGAAAACTTGCGATCCATCGTCCTTCTGAATCAGAGCGCCGATGCACTCCCCTCGATCTCGATCCGTAATCAGGTCAATCACAAAATGCTCATCCCATACTTCAATTCCGGGATGTTCATTCACTTCGACTGCAAGCGCACGTACAATCTCATATCCCGTTGCATCCCCGTTGGCATGCAAAATACGGCGGTGGCTATGCGCACCTTCCTGCGTCAACGCCAACTCGCCGTTCTCCAGGTCAAACAACGTACCTAAACGAATCAGTTCCTTCACACCGTCCGGCCCCTCATTCACCAATACCTCTACCGCCTCGGAGCGGCATAAGCCCGCTCCTGCAACAAGTGTGTCCTGCAAGTGATAAGCAGGTGAATCATCTTCAGCAATAACCGCAGCGATGCCTCCCTGCGCATACCGAGTGTTACTTTCAAGTAATGACTTCTTCGTGATCATTAATACACGTTGTTGTTCACTTGCTTTAATAGCGGTAAACAAACCAGCAATCCCTGAGCCTATAACCAGTACATCCGTCTCTACTGTGGGTAGCGCAGATAGATCAAAATCAACTAAATATTGCGGTATCATGTTATTCACCTGTCTTGGAGCAAGAGTAGCGCATCCTACTTCACCAATAACATACGCTCTAGTGATTCTCTGGCTTTGTCGGCAACGGCCGGTGGCACATAGATCTGCGGCTTCATCGTTTCCAGGCATTTCACCAGTTTCTTCAAGTTGTTGACCTTCATGTTAGGACATACGAGGAACTTGGTAGCAAAATGGAACTGTTTATCCGGACTATCCAAACGAAGTTGATATCCTGTACCATCTTCCGTACCTACGATAAATTCCTTCGCTGATGAATTTTTGCAATACTCCAAGATGGCTGTTGTACTGCCTACAAAATCACCCATCTCTACAACCTCAGGACGGCACTCCGGATGGACAACAAACTCTGCATTCGGATGCTTGGCTCTCATCTCCACCACATCTTTGACTGTGAGCATATCATGAGTGTTGCAGTATCCTTCCCAGATAATCATTTTCTTGTCTGTATGCTGCTGCACATAGTGTCCCAAGTTTTTATCCGGTACCCAGATAATTTCGTCGGAGTCTACGGATTGAATAACCCGAACTGCATTCGCAGATGTACAACAGATGTCGGTCTCTGCCTTGATCTCAGCCGAGGAGTTGATATAAGTGACCACCTTGGCATTAGGGTGTTGTGCCTTCAATTTGCGTAGTCCATCCACATTCACCATGTCTGCCATTGGGCAACCCGCACGTTCATCCGGGATAATAACCGTTTTGTTCGGCGCCAAAATCTTAGCGCTTTCACCCATAAAGTGAACACCACAGAAAACGATCACATCTGCATCTGTTTGTGCTGCCTTCTGGGCTAATAGAAATGAATCTCCACGGAAGTCAGCAACCTCCTGTACCTCGTCACGTTGATAATAATGGGCAAGAATAATGGCATTACGTTCCTTCTTCAATTCCATCAGCCGCTCACGCAGTTCGCGGTTCATCTCAGCCTTGCGCTCTAAAGCCAGAGCTTCCACCTGTGATCCTCTCCTTTATCGGGACAGCGTCATGCGCTGTTTCGTAGGGCCAACCTAGTCGTTATCTTCGCTTGAGAAACGAATCACAAGCGGTTTAACAACTAATTTACACAACGTTCACGACTCTGTCAATAAATGAAAAAGGCTCAGAACAACGCCGTAACCACCCGTTTGCTAACTGGTTCGCCATCTAACTCCCGTTTATCTTTATCTATCCTCTTTTAAAATAATGGACAAAAAAAGAGAGCCCGAGGGCTCTCTTGATTTCACCTGCTAGCATAGCCAGATGTATTATGCATTAAGACGTTGGCTTCGTTCCGCCATCATCCGGGTTATTGTTATTACCCTTTTCCAGATTCGGAGCTTCGTTTGGAATATCTCCGGCTGGTGGCTCAGACGTTCCATCTTTACCTTGAATACGGACACGCACATCACCGATGTTGTCGATGATTGGCTCTCCGCCTTCAGTTGGCGTACCTTCACCATCATTGTCATTCTCTGCTTTTGGAGTCAAAGAACCTGTTTCGATCAATTGTTTGATCTGATCCATTTCCAAAGTCTCAACTTCAAGCAAAGTTTGAGCGATCAAGTGCATCTCTTTTGAATGTTTAACAAGCAAGTCCTTACACTTCTCATAACAGTCATTGATAAAGCGTTGCATTTCCTGATCAATCTCATAAGCAATGGAATCCGAGTAATTCTGTTCATGACCGATATCCCGACCAAGGAATACCTGTCCTTGTGAACTTCCGAATTGCATAGGTCCCAATTTCTCACTCATACCGTATTCCATAACCATGCTGCGAACAATACCTGTCGCTTGCTGGAAGTCACTGTATGCACCAGTACCAATTTCTCCGATGAACAATTCTTCAGCTACACGACCCCCGAGAAGTCCGGTTACTTTATCCAGCAATTCCTGCTTGGTAACCAGCATACGGTCTTCTTTTGGCAACATGATTACATATCCACCCGCACGTCCGCGCGGAATAATGGTCACTTTATGTACCATATCAGCATGTTCAAGGAAGTATCCTACAATGGTATGACCTGCTTCGTGATAAGCAACGATTCGTTTCTCGCGATCACTGATGACACGGCTTTTCTTCTCCGTACCAACGATGACACGGTCAATCGCTTCGTCAACTTCCTTCATGGAAATATCTTTACGGTTACGACGCGCTGCAAGCAATGCCGCTTCGTTCAAGAGATTCTCCAAATCCGCACCAGAGAAACCTGTTGTACGCTTCGCGATAATATCCATCTTCACATCTTTAGTCAGTGGTTTATTACGGGAATGTACTTTCAGGACAGCTTCACGACCTTTTACATCAGGGCGGTCAACCGTAATTTGACGGTCAAAACGTCCTGGACGCAGCAAGGCAGGGTCCAAAATATCTGCACGGTTCGTTGCGGCTATGATGATAATGCCTTCGTTAACTCCGAATCCGTCCATCTCAACGAGCAACTGGTTGAGTGTCTGTTCACGTTCATCGTGACCACCACCGAGACCAGCACCACGCTGACGTCCTACAGCATCAATCTCATCGATAAAGATGATACATGGGGCATTTTTCTTCGCATTTTCAAACAAATCACGTACACGTGATGCACCGACACCGACAAACATTTCCACGAAGTCGGAACCTGAAATAGTGAAGAATGGTACACCCGCTTCACCGGCTACGGCACGAGCGAGCAATGTTTTACCGGTACCTGGAGGCCCTACGAGCAATACGCCCTTAGGAATCCGTGCACCTACTGCTGCGAATTTACGAGGGTCCTTGAGGAAGTCTACGACCTCAACAAGTTCCTGTTTCTCTTCGTCAGCACCCGCAACATCTTCAAATGTAACCCGCTTCTTCTCTTCGTTGTAGAGACGAGCACGGCTTTTACCAAAGTTCATTACTTTACCGCCGCCGCCTTGAGCCTGATTAAACAGGAAGAAGAACAGCAGGAACATAATGATCAAAGGAATAAAGGAAGTCAGCAACGTCAACCAGATGCTGTCACCTTTCATTGGCTCCTGATGATATTGGAAATTGTTAGTTTCACTTGCAGCTACAAGTTCACTAATTGCCTCATCCGTAGGAGGAATATACGTTGAGAAATTTTCTGATTTGGCGCCATCAGGTGCCTTCTTGTATTGACCGGTCACGAGATACGTTTGACCGTTGAATTGAACCGTCAATTCAGAGACATTGTTGGCTTTGATCGCTGCACGCAACTGATCATATCTAGGATTATCGGTGGCTTCGCCGCCATTGCTGACGAACTGGACTATCCCCACCACAACTAAAAAAAGAATCAAATAAAAACCAGAATTCCGGATGAACCGATTCATCCCCTACCTCCTCTCGAGACACTTTAATTATTTTAACATAGCCCGACATGGCTTCTCAACAGAAGCCAAGAACAGCTCAAGGCTTGGGTCGGGCAGGATATTAGCTACTATAGACTTCCGGCTTCAAAATCCCGATATAGGGCAGGTTCCGGTACTTCTCCGCAAAATCCAAACCGTAACCAACGATGAACGCGTCAGGAATGTCAAAGCCTGTGTAATGAGCTTCCAACTCCACTTTACGGCCTGAAGGCTTGTCGAACAGCGTAACCACACGCACCGATTCGGCACCACGGTTTTGCAGCAGTTCAATCAGATAACTGAGTGTAAGTCCACTGTCGATAATATCTTCGACAATCAGAACTTCCCGTCCTTCAACGGAGACATCCAGATCCTTAATGATTTTGACAACACCTGATGACTTGGTGGAAGCGCCATAACTGGATACCGCCATAAAATCCATTTCAACAGGTACCGTTATGTTTTTAACCAAATCAGCCATAAATATAAACGCACCCTTGAGCACACAAATGACCAAAGGATTGCGGTTTGCATATTCGGCACTTAGTGTTGCGCCTAATTCCTTGACTTTACTCTGAATTTCTTCTTCACTGATCAATACTTCCTGAATGTCGTTCTGCAACTGTGCGAACCTCCTAAGTTATACTATGAAAGCCTTACCTGAACCATAACCACTACCCCTGAATCGCTGAATCGCCTACAGTCATGTACAGGATTGCGGAAGTGCCCTCCCTGACAGGAGCCACATTGGACCGTCGAACACCCGGTAACCAGATGATATGACCTGCTCCATCACATACCACAGGAATACGTGGACGGACAGATGGGGGGATTTTCTCATCGATGAAAATATTTTTCACCTTTTTGCTTCCGTTTAATCCCATCACTTTCATGGTATCTCCAGGTAACCGTGAACGCACAACCAGCGGCATAAGCAGTAGATCCGCATCAAACGCGGCTTGATCCGCCGATTCCGGTACATGATAGTCCTCGGGACTCACCGTCATCAACCGAATATACCGGTTAATTGGGGTGAGTGAAAGCTCATAAGTTCCACTCCATTGCGCAAGACGATACTCGTAAGATTGATCCTGTACGTCCGTCCGTATGCCAAAAGAAATCAGATTATACTCCCGAGTGCAGGCGAGTGTCTGTCCTATATCCAGGCTCCAGGTCGTCACATGGGTCTCCATGACCTTGTGTCGAATGGTTTCTATACGGGTAAAGTCGACAAAATCACTGTCCAAAGGCAGATAATTCAATATTAGTTTAATCAACCTTCGTTGTAAAGCGACATGTAACTTCAAGAAGGAAGGCACCTCAAAGGTTTGCCTTCCGCCGTTCACCTGCACTAGACACCTGTATGTGTCATATGCACTCTGCTCCATGAAATCGTCTTCATCACCCACAATTTCGGCAAGCCGATTCAATGACGGCGTGAGTTGTCCATTATACTGCCCCAAAAAAGGAAGCACATCCAAGCGAATGGCATTACGCCGATATTTACGCAGGGCGTTGCTCTCATCATTGAAATACATAAAACCCTGGGTATTACAAGCTTCTACAAGGTCTGTCTTGTTTATACGAAGGCATGGACGAATAAGTTCCACATTTTTTTCTCGTCTTTTAAACTTCATTCCTGAGAGTCCCGACAAGCCGGTTCCACGAAGCAAATGAAGCATGACCGTCTCCGCCTGATCATCCGCATGATGTGCCAAAGCGATGCTTGCCGCATTATATTTGGTAGCTACTTCATGAAGAAAGGCATATCGCTTGTTGCGTGCCGCTTCCTGTGGCCCTTGACCCGTCAGCTCCATATATGAAGGTACATCGGCCTTGGTCCATTCAAATGTAATACCAAGCTGCTGTGCCAGTTCCATCATTTTCTCCGCTTCTTCATCAGATTCGGTCCGGAAACCATGATGCACGTGAGCACAGATCAATTCAAGTGGCACATGCTGCTTGCTGATCTCATGCATGATATGCAAAAAAGCCACCGAGTCCGGCCCGCCCGATACTGCGACGACAATCCGATCCCCGGGAACCCATAACTGATGCTCTTCCGCTGCATCCAGCACGTTATTCACCAGCATGTTCCAGCGTAAAGCCTTCATACCTGTTCCTCATTCCTTGCGTTATGTATATGCACCCTCACAGATCAGAAACGTAGTGCATAGATGAGCACCCCAATAAGTAGTATCACAGATACAGCAAATGCGTTCTTGAGCCAGCGCGGCGTTGTACTTTTGGAACGACGGCGAAGAGGCGTGGGGCGTGCCATCATTTCCTTCCATCCTTGTGCCGCATGGCCTGCATCACGAAACTGACCTCGTAAGGCCTGGATTGTCCAATTCCGAAAAGGACCCAGTCGTTCACTGCGCTCCACCAGCGCTACGAGCTGATTCACACTTCGCAGTTGCGGTAACCCTTCTGCTGCTAATGCCTTGAGTGCATCCGCTTCTAGTACATGAATCAACAATAATGCAAAAGCAAATACATCATAGGTACCATCTGCTGTTCGGCTGCCTGCATTCCAGAACCCCCGATCATACCATTCGGTGAACTGCTTGACGCTTCGACCAATGGACGTAACTCCGCCGTAGTCGATCAATTCCACATGCCCATAATCAGATACCAGCACATTCTGAGGCTTGAGATCACCGAACACCCATCCCGCCTGATGCAACTGTGCCAGCTTCTGCAAGAGTCTAAGTCCTACCAAAAGTGTCCAGTCTGTCCCCTGACGCCGAATGAAGTGATGAAGAGCCTCACCTCGAACGTAACGCATCACATAAAAGGGAATATCCCGGCCACGAACGGCATAATCATCCACATCTTTAAGATAGGAAGGAATGCCGCTCTGCCGAAGGGCCTCATGATTACGCTGTAGTTGAAAAGATTTGAGCACATTGACTTCCGACTGCAGATCTACCGGATCAAATCCCATTTTAAGCGCGTAGTGTTTGCCATTTTCACCCCGTTGGACAAGAAAAACGATGCCATTGGCTCCTTTGCCCAGTAGCTTCCGAATCGTGTAACGACTGCGATTCCATTTCCCTGTAACCACTGTTCCTGGCGGGAAAGAGGCGTCAGACAACGTTGTCACCGAGCATCCCTTCTCTTTCAATGCGATAGTTCCCTTCTATTTCCTGCTGTTTCTCCAGTGTACCATAACGGTAAAAATCAATCACCTTCTGAATTGCAGGACCTGTCGGCGTTGCACCCTTCATCTGCAACCTTCCAAACAAGGACCGAACACGGCCTGGATCCGTTGTCCAGTCAATATCCATTACCGCATCTTCTCCACTGTGTCGCCCCGGAAAATGAAATACGGAAAGCTTGCTCTGACCTATACGCGCCTGCAAACTTAACATTAAATCACGAATGCCTTCTTCTACCGCAGCCAGTTTGGGCTTCATGCTGGCACTTACGTCGATTAACAATATAACCTGTAAGGCTGTAGTTTCAGCCATATCATCCATCACTTCCACTACCCGGGCGCGTTGTGAAGGCTCCAGATCCGTTACCGTTTTGGGCTCCTTCTCTCCCAAAATTTGTGTTAACTCTCTATTAACCGCCTGCTGAATAGTCTGAACCACCGTTTTCCTTGTCATCATCTGCATGGTATGGGCAAGCTGACGTGTACCTACAATTTGGCTGATTCCACCTCCGGCTCTGGCAATGTCCTCAATCTCCCGGCTACCCAGCTCACCAATGGTTCCATAATCAATCACGCCAACCACATTAACCGTAATCCCTTCTTCCTGCGCTTCGGCCGCTGCCAGCACCGGACTTGGTCCTACATTGGAACAACCGTCGGTGATCAACAAGATTTGCTTCATCCGATATCCCTCCGTTATTCGTTACTCTCCAACTCTATGACTAGCATTGCCAGAATGAAGAGACTTCAAACAGAAGAATATGCAATTAACTGACGGTCCGTGGACGCTCCATCCGGTTGATGCCAGGCACACGCAGTGTGGCCCATTCAGGGCGGAAATGCTCTACTTTTCCAACAACGACAGTCATATCATCCAAAATTTCATGCTGCTGATATCTTATGACACTCTCAAGCAGGCAATCGGCCAACTCTTGTGGATCATCTGTATCAATCTCTTGAATGAGCCGTTTCATCCATAATTCTTTGTTCACCGCATACCCCGGTGCATCATAGATGCCATCCGTCATCATAATGAGTATATCACCAGGTTGAAGCTGTACCGTTACCAGATCCACTTCAATATCCTTAATAATACCGATCGGCAAATTACTGGCTGAAACTTGTATAACCTCCTGTCCTCGTTTGATAAAGCTTGGTGTTGAGCCAATTTTCATAAATGTTGTCTCTGCCGTATATTCATCGATCAATGCCATATCCACTGTCGCATACATCTCTTCAGGTGAGCGCAACATCAGGACGGAGTTCACGGATTTGATCGCTAGTTTCTCATCCATGCCGGACTGTAGTAACTGTTCCAGTATATTTAGGGCTGCGCTACTCTCCATGCGTGCCCGTTCTCCATTGCCCATTCCATCACTAAGCGCCACCGCGAACGTGCCATTGCCTAACTCAACCGTGCTGAAGCTGTCACCTGACATCACATCTCCCCCTTTGGCAGCAGCAGCAACACCTGTGGTAACCTCGAAGGTTTTGGCTGAACCAAACGTGACAGTCGCCAGTCCCTGACGAGGGTCGGTCATGGTCTCATGCAAGACGGCAATATGCTCGTCCAATACATCCGAGATCAGCGGAGCTATCATTTTCCGGCACTCATCGAATCCCCGTGTATACGCATGTACAATCTCAATTTCCACATTACCCGCTTCCAGATTGATAATCTCAATGGAATGAATGGACAGGCCCAGTGACTCTAACGCGTCCCTGATCTGCTCCTCTTGCTGCACCATCTCCTCACTTTCCCGTTGAATTTCTTTTGCCAGGTCCTCCATAACCTGAGATACGCCAGACAATTGCTCCGCAACGAGCTGTCGGCTATCGATAATCTGACGCTTCCATTGCATGTTATGTTGATGCAACCCATACTGGGCACGCATGACTTCAAGGACCTCTTCCGGTTTCGCACACACCCTGTTCCATTCTACTGGAATCTGCTTGCCTGATATCTCCGGGTTCCCCTCAATCGTACTCATCACGTCCGTCATATATTTATAGGTTTGAATAAACTTTGCATCCCAGCATTGCGTACGCTTGAAGCAGCTTGCACATGTGCCCTCGGCAACCGCATTCATGAAATGGTCCATTCCACCTTCTTTCTGTACCGGCTCCCCCGCACCGGACATCTGATCGAAGCTGCGTGACAATTGACGGAATACCTGTGAGAACCGGGTTACCCGTTCGGCCGTGATATCCCGTATCCGTTTGGCATACTCATGCTGGGATTTCGTATGATCCTGCGTACCTGGCACATACTTGGATATCGCCGTCATCAGGCTTTTAGGTGTCAACATAAACAGAACGATAGCTGCACACGTCTCCCATAATGAGTTCATAACATCGCCTGGTCCCCCCAGATATATGGATAGAATGGACGAACCCAGCAGCATGCCCAGTGCAACCCCCGCACGTTTGCCCTCTCGAAGCATACCCGCCAGCATTCCGGCAAAAGCAAGCAGGCTCATCTGATACACCGCTGACATGTCAGCCAGACTCAGAATCAAGCCGGTAATGACCCCAACTGAGGCTCCGAGGGGGGCTCCGCCCACCAGAGCAAAGATTAATATGAGATAACGGGAGAGCATATGCTCGACGGATAAGGACTGAATGGTCCACCCTACAGCTCCCGTCATAACGGAAGCGAGCAATATGATCAGACAAAGGATCTCCTCGTTCTTTAGGCTGAACTTTTTTTTGCGATAGGTGAAGATCGGTATGGCTTGTATAAAAACAAGGGTGAGCACAAAGCTTAGTACGGAATCCATCGTGAGCATCAGCATCGCGTACCAGCTGAAGGATGGCCCGATCACAACCGCGAATAATTTGACCATAAATGTAGTCGTAAATACCATCGTTGGTGCATAAGATAATTCAGCACGATCATATGACTCCAGTCCACGGAAGAACAAATAAAAGATGGCGATCTCCGATGCAACAATGAGTGGTACTGGAAACGGTGCAAAGAGACTACCTGCGAGTAGAGCGGCGCCTACCGGAATGATGTAATCCCTACGCATGAAAGCAATTACGGCGAAATAAGCAATGGCAAAGGGAGATAACTCATTCAGGATCATCGCCTTTCCGAGCAGAAATCCCATGAATGTGAGCAGCAGTACCCATTTGCGGGAAGCAACCATCTGGACAGCCTTGCGGGAGCCAAGCCAATGTTTCAGACGTACCGACAGCTCCTCCCGAGCTTCCGTACCTCCTTTACCTGCTTTCATTCCCGGAAATTGAATGACATTCCACTTTTCCATCATCCTCAAGGCACCCCATTCGATTAATTTGAATTTTCGTGTTTCGTTCTCGATGGTTCTGATTATAGATAGATTAGAAGACGTAGTTTGTCAGAATAGGTGGGCAGGGTCCAAAAAGTTTACGACAAAAGAAACGAGCCTGGCGCGGTGGAGCGAAACCCCCGGCCTTATTGTGGTTTCATTCATTCTCCTACTTGATTCCGACAGTCGGAATGTCTGATTTTGAACCGGCGATGGTTTGGTCTCGCCATCATTTGAGCAGGATAGCTGTGGAATGCCACGGAAACCTGTCGGTAAAAAATGGTAAACGACAAATGTTCTTATGGTTCCATTTTGCCGTGCAGAAAAACTGGGGATATGGAGCTTCACCTTACAAAAAAAGCTATCCAACTCCTTATCTGTGATAGAAACGCAAAAAAACCGCTAGCCCATGGGCTAACGGTTTCACTTATATGTTTAGATCAGGTTGTGACAGATTACACACGCTTAGCCCCACGGCCTCCGCGTTTGCCTTCTGTGTTCTTCTTAAGCGAAGAGATCCGCTCTTCACTATCTTTCAGGAAGCGTGACATTTTATCCTCAAATGAAGGTTTGCCTGCTGCGGGCTTGAAAGAACGGCCTCCGCGGTCACCACGGTTAAATCCACCGCCGCCACCACCACCACGACCTTGGCCACCACTTGGGCCTCCGCCGCTGAATCGTTCGCGATCTCCTCCACTGCGTTCCGGTCTAGGAGCTCTCGGGGGTCTAGATTGGGTTTGTTGCTCAACCGGTTTGTCAACAGCTTGCTTAATGGAAAGTCCGATCTTGCCATCCTTGTCAACGTTGATAACCTTCACTGTAACGAGGTCATTCAGCTTCAGGTGGTCGTTGACATCTTTGACGTAATTGTCGGCGATTTCCGAGATGTGAACGAGACCCGTGACACCTCCTGACAGATCCACAAATGCTCCAAAATGCGTGATTCCTGTCACCTTGCCCTCTAACTTGGTGCCCACTTCAATTGCCATAGAATAAAATGATCCTCCCTTAAAAATATACAACCCGATTTTTTGAATGCCAAAATCAATGCTGCGCTAATGTAATTATACCTTATGCCGTAAACCAAGGTCAACTGAACACTACCCCATCAGAGAGCCTATTTTTTCCGGTTTAACGGCTTCAGACACACGGATAACAAACCTAGCTCGGTAATGGACCGAATTCCATCAGTTCCCTGACTCTTCAACCTGGATCGGCGTTTCCTCAGGAAGATAATATCCTTTTTTTCGTGCCAGCTGTCCTATGTATTCTGGGTCATTCAACCGGCTGACTTCGTACTTCAACTGCTCCAGCTTCTTCAACGTATCTACCTTTGAAGCTTGCTGAGTAGCCAGATGAGAACTCTTGTCCGAAATTTGTGCATTCTGCACAAGGAATGTATATCCTGCCCATATTACAAATACAATCATAAACGTCATCCAAAGCATGAGGCGCCTTCGTGCACCGGCAGATTTTCCTTGGTGAGTTGGAGCCTTAGATCTGCCCACAGGTGTTTTACCCATTATCGGACCTCCTTAAAACCAGCGTTTCCACATCGCTGCAATTCTTGTACCCACACGGATCATCCAATGCGGCGTCACCCAATGTCTCAGGAGCGGCCTAAACATCCAGCGGAATAACTTGCCGAAAGGTACCAAACATTGCAGCACCAGCTTGCCCAGGAATATTAGTATCGCAATTACAAAACCTAATAATACGCGAATCAACTTATAGATTCCTTTAGCCGGCATAACGATCAGGATGTTAAGGATATGTCCACACCAATGAATCAGCGTTCTTGCGAGTTTAATTAACATTACCACAAAACGCTGGGTTGTAACACTTAAAAGCCAAAAATAGAAGCAAACCCCTATAATCAGCCCCAAAAAGACATAAAACCGCAACTGTCCGTGGTTTCCGGCGTATAGCATCCGAAAAACGAACAGCGCGGAGGCAACCCAGTACAACAGATCTAGCGTGTGGATGCTCCATCTCGGAAACCGCAGCTGTCCGGACAGTACCCGGTAACTGTCATAGGCCATCCCCATCACGACCCCCGAAATAAGCATCCACATCAATGTGATCCATTGAGTATCCGGACTCATCGGAACATCTTGCCAAACAGGCCTTTACTGTTTTTGGACTGGGAACCGGGGTCCAGATATTGGAGCGAACTTACTGTACCTTCAATAGATAACAGACCTTCCTCCAGGCTTAAGTTTTTGATATGTAAATTGTGCCCCCGGATGGTCAGATGCCCAAGTTCAGTCTGCAGCAAAAATTCCTCACTGTCGAAGCTCTCCACATTGGAGACACCCGTCAGATCCAGCAGTTTCCGATTCTGCATGCTCAGATGATGCTGTTTGGCCTTACCGTGCTCAACCATGGCATGTACCCCTCCTTCATACACCTAGCTTATGGATGTGGATGTTGGAATAGAACCTGTGTTGCTGAACAAATACCCCGCTGTCTGGTGAAAACAAAAACGCCCTTCCCAGTTACAGGAGGACGTTTCGATTCAACTTGCATTGAATGAACATACAATCATATCAGGTGTACTGTTACCAGTTCATCCCGTTATCCTTGGCGATCGGCTCTTCCTTAACCAAGGTATAGAGGCTGCTCGCCTCATCCTTCTTGGTACTCTCGGCAATTCGTTCCACCTTCACGGTGACCAGTTTCTGACCGAACTGAACCGTCAGCTCATCGCCTACCTTAACAGCGGCGCTGGGCTTCGCTTCACGTCCGTTCACCAGAACACGTCCCTGTTCAGAGACGTCCTTGGCCACAGTACGGCGTTTAATTAACCGGGAGACCTTCAGGAATTTATCAAGACGCATTATTTTACGGCTTCTTTAAGTTTGTTACCTGCTTTGAATGCAGGAACAGTGGACTCAGGAATCACGATTTCATTCCCTGTTTGTGGGTTACGTCCGGTACGACCGGAACGTTTGCGGGTCTCAAAAGTGCCAAAGCCGATCAATTGTACTTTGTCTCCGCTGGCAAGCGCATCTGTAATTTCTCCCAAAAAGCCGTTCAATACGGACTCAACGTCTTTTTTAGTCAAACCACTTTTGGTTGAAATGTTGTTAATCAGATCTGTTTTGTTCATTTTTAAAAGCCTCCCAAATTGAAAAAAAAGTATCTGCGAGCCTGAGCAATAGGTTATTGCCGCTGGTTTCGCGTTAGGTTACTACACATGTATTCTGGCTTGGTATCTGAAATCCTGCCTTGGTCCGCGACTTTTTTTAGCTTTTTGTCGATGGTCCGCAGGCAACAGTCTAAGACCAATACCCGAAACCATCTGTCGCTAAACACCAACCCCAGTTTACACAGATGAACACATGTTCGTATTATCATAACACACTGCATAGCATGAATGGAATAAGGTTATCCGGCTTTTCCCAGAAAATTGAACCTGTTATAATCCTGCCTTTTTCGCATCCTGCCAGAATTGCTCCATCTCTTCTACATTACTATCTGCTGGCGTTTTCCCCTGTTCACGCAGACGCTCCTCGATGTACTGGAACCGTCCAACGAACTTGCGGTTTGTCGCAGCGAGTGCCTCTTCCGGGTCTGTATCGATGAATCTTGCGACGTTTGCTGCAGCGAATAATAAATCACCCAGTTCGAGCTTCCGTTCTTCCGCAGACTGGCCTTGTTGCACCGCTTCTTTCAACTCCGCCAATTCTTCCTCGATCTTGGCAAACACACCTTCAACATCATCCCAGTCAAAGCCCACTTTGGCTGCTTTCTTCTGTAGCTTGTATCCCTTCATCAATGCAGGCAAATCACGCGGTATGCCGTCCAGCACGGAAACCTTCTCCTGATCCTGGCCCTTGCGCTTCTTCTCCTCTGCCTTCATCTGTTCCCAGTTCTGAAGAGCTTCATTCGCATCTTCGGCCTGATGATCACCAAAAACGTGTGGATGACGGAAAATCAGCTTATCGTTCAAGCCTTCGATGACATCATACACATTGAATGTGCCAACCTCTTCTTCCATCTGGGAATGCAATAAAATCTGCAGCAGCAGATCACCCAGCTCTTCTTTCATATGGTCGGGGTCATCCTCATCGATTGTCTCAATGACTTCATAGGTCTCTTCAATCAGGTTTTTGCGAATGGACTGATGTGTCTGTTCCTGATCCCATGGACAGCCACCCGGACTGCGAAGGATATTGACGATCTCATGCAAACGCGCAAAGGAACGGCGACGCAGGGCATCATCGGTGTTCTTCGGTACATAGATCAGTGACAGATTGCCGTACCCTTCGATCCGGTCCAGTTCGTGCAATGGTATCTTGTGAATGACCTCCTGGCCCTGTACGCCCAACGCGTGACCAACAAATACCGGATAATCATCCGGGTAAACCTCCATCAGGCATAGCTTCACATCCGAAGCAGTGAACACATCGTAGACTTGTCCAATCAATGTATGTAGCTGTGGTTGTACCAATTCCGTGTTCAGGCTGCTGGCATCCAGGAGTTGAAACCCTTCGATTGGATCGAATCCAAGTCGTATAAAAGCTTCATCCAGGAAGCTCTCCCCGCCCATGACACGCAATGAGATACCCATCTGCGGACAACGTTCTTTGAGTAGGCGTACACTTGCTTCTGCTACCATCGGATGACCGGGTACGGCGTACACAATCTCGGTTCCAGCCTCACCCTTGCGAGCGGCTTCTATCAGTTGGTTCGCGATCTCATCATATACTTCGGGGAAGGAGGACTTCGCCTCATAGATAGCATCAAATGATGTCATCTCCAGCCCCTCTTGTTGCAGATCATTCAATACGGGATGATCCAGGGTACGTACATACAGCGTAGCTGCATGTTTCATTTTTTTGATAATACCTACGGTCAGTTGGTCTGCATCTCCAGATCCAAGACCCACTACGGTTAAAGCTGAACTCATTACGTAAACCTCCATCCGGACTATGTCCAGGCTCACTGATTCATCGTGCCTGAACAGGACTAATTACACGTATTATACCAGAATCATTCGATATCCTATAATTGCATATTCTCGGTGCTGCATGCAGTAGCACCGTGAGCATGGAGCTAGCGCAGCACACGCAGTCTGCGAAGCAGCTTGGCCAGGCGAGGCCCCAACTTGGGCACAGCCGCCAGCTCCGCGGCGGTCAGTAGCCCTGTCCGGGCCGCCGCCAGCAAAAACACGGCCGAGCCTGCGGCAATGCCCAGCAGGCTCACGCCCATCGCGGCCAGCCTGCGGTCGGCCGCGATACCCATGCCGCCGAGTACCGCTTCGGCGGCCCAGGCCGTGCCTAATGCCGCCAGACTCATGGCGGCGATCACCAGCGCCGGCTTCGCCAGGACGGCGCCAGGGGCTGGGCGCAGGGCGACAAGTCGCGCCAGCAGCGCCACATTCAGGCCAGCCGCCAGCATGTAGGCGACTGCGCCTGCCAGGGCCGCGCCGCTAATGCCCAGCGTCGGCACAAGCATAACGTTCAGCAGCGCCTTAACGCCTGCGGCGGCCAGCATGCTGAACGCGGGTGCACGCACGGCGCCGAGGCCTTGCAGCAGCGCCGCTGCAATAATGCTGACGGTGCTGCCCGCAGCCGTCAGCGCCATGTACCGCAGTGCTTCGGTGCCTGCGGCATCTCCGTAGAGCATGCGGTTAATCGGCTCCGCCAGCACCGCGAGACCTGCGGATGCCGCCAGGCCGATCAACCAGAACCAGCGCAACGCGAGGCCTGCTTGCTGCCGTACGGCTTCTGGCCCGCCCTTCAACCGGGCTTCCGCCATCGCCGGAATAAACAACACAGATAGTGACGTGGCAAGCATCGTCACCAGTTGAACCAACGGCAATCCACGGTTGTAGATGCCGAAGGAAACCATCGACTGAATCTCATCCAGTCCTTCTCCTCGCAGCAGCCGCGGCACGGTGAAGGTATCCACCAGATTCATCAGCGGCACAGCCAATGAACCGAGACAGACCGGAATGGCATACATGAGCAACGTCCGGATCCATTCCCCGTTGGATCGTGACCGTTCTCCCAGAGCGGGATTAATAGTACTCACCGTTTTCTTCTGCGACGTAACCGGCTTATGCTCCTGACGTTCATGCCTGTCTGCTTCAACCTCTTGGCCCTTCCCGCTCCATTCTGAATTCAATTGCCCGGTGACCACTTCCCTGTCTTTCCGCCGATGTCGGACCAAATACCCTAACATCGTTAGCAGTCCAATCATTCCGCCGGCAACAGAGCCCAACATGGCGCCAGCAGCGATGGTTTCGAGCGAAGCATCCCGCCTCATCAACCACAAAAGCAGAACAATCATGACTGTGACACGTATCGTCTGCTCCACCACTTGCGATACGGCTGTCGGTACCATCTGTTGCAAACCCTGAAAATATCCACGTAACCCTGTCATCACCGGGACGAACAACAAAGCCCATGATGCTGCACGAATCGATGGCACCACATGTCGATTGCCAATCAAATCAGCGATCAGTGGCGCACCTGCATACATCAAGAGCGCCATTATAATTCCAATTCCCCCGAGCAGCAGGGAAGATAGTCGAATAATCCTTCTGCTCTCGTCTGGTCTTCCGAGTGCGATCTGTTCTGCTACGAATTTGGATACGGCCAGGGGCAGTCCTGCAGCAGCAAGCGTGATAATGAGCATATATAACGGATATACCGTATTGTAGATGCCAAATACACCGTCTCCCCCCAGATTCTGCAGCGGAATCTTCTGAAAAGCACCAATAATTTTAGAGATAATGGCCGCAAGCCCAAGTACAAATGCACCCTGTAGCAGCCTTGAGCCTGTAGACGGCTGTTTCATAAGTCCCTCCTGCGTAATCCTTTTAAGCATACCTTGCTATTATACCCGCCTGAAGGCACACAGACTAACCCTTCCCCATCACAATCATCCGGATCTACTTCTTTGACCCTTTAAAATGCAAAAACTCCCGTATGCCCAAAACAGGGCATCAGGAGTTCATCTGCGTTCTATTGTTCCATTTGCTTGCCAAGGAAGCCAGCAGCCGTCTCGGACATCTTCACTTCCATCTGAGACATCTTAACTGATTCATCCTTATTGAAAAGGATAACTGTTCCGATGGGGTCACCACCCGAGATAATTGGCGCAATAACAAAAGAGGATAACGTCTCGTCATGATCTTTGCTAAGCTCATAAGTACCATTGTTTGTTTCCAAAATGGTCTTTCTGTTTTCCATACAACCTTCCAACAGTTGACCCACCTGCTTGTCCAAATATTCTTTCTTGGAGCCGCCTGCCACCGTGATAATGGTATCCCGGTCAGAGATCATCGTTACATGGCCTGTACTCTCATACAGGGATTCTGCATATTCTTTGGCAAAATCGCCAAGCTCGCCAATCGGCGAATATTTTTTAAGGATAACTTCTCCATCACGGTCCACGAAAATTTCCAGTGGATCACCTTCACGAATACGTAACGTACGGCGGATTTCTTTTGGAATGACCACACGACCAAGGTCATCTATACGGCGGACAATACCAGTAGCTTTCATTTCACATGTTGCCCCACTTTCTCGAGAAGATTTTTCAACTACTGTTCCTTAATGGGTAGAGGAAAGTCCCAGAACGTTTAGTGTGATATCTTGACCATAGTATTCATCTGTTCCCATTTCCTTATACATGCTTCGGAGAATATAGTTGTGTAACTTTCGAAGAAGGCGACCATGTACCCATACGGCTTGAATATATAAAAGAAGAAGCAAGAAGGAGGTCCTAAGTCCTCCCCTTGCTTCTCTGTATAGTTGTCCATATTTACGTAGTACAAGGCATTCATTCGGGCGAATTTAACCCTGAACGTATGCTAACACAGCAATTTCACCAGCTTACTTGCTGCTTGTACCTTCATCTGTCGTTGCATCTTTGTCTGTTCCAGTCGTACCTTGGTCAGTCTTGGTATTCGTACCTGTGGAGTCATCCGTTTTTGGTTCGGTTGTTTTCTCTCCTTCAGTTCCTGTACCCGTAGTACCTTCAGTTGTGCCTTCAGTCGTACCTTCTTCAGCTTTTTCTGTTTTTGGCAGTTTAACTTCTTTTACGATTTTGTCCAATTCATTTTGCATGAACGTATCGATTTGGGCTGCAGCCAATTGGCTCTTCAGACTTTCTTTTTGTTCAGCCGTCAATTTGGCAAAGTCAGCTTCTGTACGAGCTTCCACTTTCATGACGTGGTAACCGTACTCTGTCTCTACTGGATCACTAATTTTGTTCAGTGGCAACGTTTTTGCAGCTTCCTTAAATGCCTCTACCCAGCTGCCTACAGGTGTTTCTTCATACAATCCACCTTTTTCAGCAGAACCTGGATCTTCGGAATACTCTTTTGCAATTTTAGCAAAATCAGCTCCACCATCCAACTTGGTTTTTACTTCTTTTGCAATCTTCAGTGCATCTTCTTTTTTACGCTCTTTTTGCGTTTTTGGATCTGTGAAGTTAATCAGCACGTGACGAACGGAAGCCGTAGTGAACTGATCTTTGTTTTTCTCAAACTCAGCCTTGATGGCATCTTCTGTAACGCCGGTTTCCTTGTCTTTGATTACCGTCATAATGCGAGTCATATAATCTTTGATGTTCTGGTCAGTCAGGTTCTGAGCTTTCATCATCTCAGTCCATTGATCTGCCTGAACAGAAGCTTTCATTTTATCGAATTGCTCGGTTGCTGTTTTGACACCCGCTGTTTTGGCTTCTTCACTTGCTTTGCCACTCAGATATTCATAAGCAACTTCCTGTTTCACCAGGTACTCCTTGAAATCGTCCATATCCATCATTTGTGCATATTCCGGATACAGGAATTTCATAACGCGTTGTTCCATGTCGAATTCATTGGCTGTAATGGTACCACCATCATACGTAGCGACTACAGCACTCGTATCTGTCGATTCCGGTGCTTTCGCTTCTTCCTTCTTGCCGCAAGCAGCAAGCAATGATAAGGACAGTACTGCGACCATGCTCACAGACAGTACTTTTCCTACCTTTTTATACTTTGGTAACATCCTTTAGTTCCCCCTTTGATTTAAAAGCAGTCTTCATGGACTCCAGAATTTTCTCTACCAGCTCCATCAGTTGCTTATCCCCAAGCCCCTTGCCTTTAGCGTGAATCAGCATATGGGGTCCTTGTTCAAATTGTACACGTCTTTCGAACTGATTTCCAATGTGCGAGATTTTCGAGAGTTCAAAGGCATCTTCTCGCCCTTCATAGAACTTCACCGTGATGTCCTCACCGCGTTGGGTAATGGCCTCAATACCGTAGATTTTGCCGTATACTTTCATCCGCGCAACAGCCAGCAAGTTAATGACGGCCTCCGGAAGATCACCGAATCGGTCAACCAATTCGTCTTCCAATTCCATCGCATCGTCGAAGGAGGCAATGACCGCCACTTTTTTGTAGATCTCAATCTTTTGAATACTGTCATAAATATAATCGGACGGCAAGTAAGCATCGATACTGAGATCGAGGGTTGTATTCCACTGATCAGAAGGTACCGGCTCCTCGCCAAGCATCGTAACTTTGCGTTTGTTGATCTCCTCTGCGAGCATCTGGGAATACAGATCGAACCCGACGGAAGCGATGAAGCCATGCTGCTCTGCTCCTAGCAGATTGCCCGCACCACGGATCGACAAGTCACGCATGGCGATTTTGAATCCGGAACCCAATTCGGTGAATTCTTTGATCGATTGCAGACGTTTCTCGGCAACTTCAGTAAGAACTTTGTCCCGTTGGTACGTAAAATAGGCATACGCAATACGGTTGGAACGACCCACCCGCCCGCGCAGCTGATACAGCTGGGAGAGCCCCATTTTATCTGCATCATGTACGATCAGGGTATTTACGTTCGGAATATCTACCCCGGTCTCGATGATACTTGTGCTCACAAGCACGTCATATTCACCATCCAGGAAGTCCAGAATTGTCTTCTCCAGCTCTGTTTCCGACATCTGACCATGTCCTACACCAACCTTGGCTTCGGGCACCAGTTCAGAAATTTCGGCAGCCATCTCCTGAATTCCCTGAACACGGTTGTAAAGGTAATACACCTGACCACCACGTGCCAGTTCACGCTCAATAGCTTCGCGTACAAGCGCCTGACTGTGTTCAACCACATAGGTCTGTACCGGGAAACGATTCTCTGGGGGAGTCTCAATAACGGAAAGATCACGCACACCGAGCATGGACATATGAAGCGTACGCGGAATCGGCGTTGCCGTCAGCGTCAGTACGTCCACATTCGTTTTCAGCTTCTTCAGTTTTTCCTTATGAGTTACTCCGAAACGCTGTTCTTCGTCGACAATGAGCAGTCCCAGGTCCTTGAACACCAGATCCTGTGACAGCAATCGATGCGTCCCAATCACAATATCCACTGTGCCTGCCTTGATGCCTTTGGCTGTTTCATTTTGCTCTTTGCGGGAGCGGAAACGGCTCAGCACATGAATGTTAAACGGGTAACCGGAGAACCGCTCACGGAATGTCTCAAAATGTTGCTGTGCCAAAATCGTTGTCGGCACGAGTACAGCCACCTGTTTGCCTTCAATTGCAGCTTTGAACGCAGCACGAATAGCCACCTCGGTTTTGCCGTAACCAACATCCCCACACAATAAACGGTCCATTGGACGGTTTTGTTCCATATCCTTCTTGATTTCTTCGATCGCACGCACCTGATCACGTGTCTCATCGTAGGGGAACATGTCCTCAAACTCCTGCTGTTCTGCAGAATCCTTGTCGAATCCAAACCCTTTGGAGGTCTGACGCTCTGCATAGAGCTTGATCAGATCATCAGCAATATCCTGTACGGATGTGCGGACTTTATTTTTAACCCGTGTCCACTCGTTACCGCCCAGCTTGTATATTTTCGGTTCTTTTTCTTCGGAACCTACGTATTTCTGAATCAGATCAATCTGTTCAATAGGTACAGACAGTTTGTCTCCACCCGCATAGAGAATATGCATGTAGTCTTTATGAATGCCGCCAACCTCAAGTGTGCCGATCCCCAGGTACTTACCAATCCCGTGGTTCTGGTGAACGACATAATCGCCCACTTTTAGCTCGCTATAGGATTTGATCCGTTCCGCATTGTCAACATTCCGAATAGGTTTGCGCACTTTACGCTGTTTTTGCGAGAACATTTCGCCCTCAGTCACGACAGCCAAATGAATGGACGGCATCTCAAACCCGGTTTGCAAGTTACCAATCAACATCTCCGGCTCAGGAATATCATAGTCCATCAGTACCCGGCGCATCCGATCCAGTCGTTCCTCACCATTCGCCAGCATGAGCACTTGAACGCCGGCCTTCTGCCAACGCTCCATCTCTGCCTTCAGTACGTTCATCTGTCCATGGAAATCCTGCATGCCACGACTGATGAAGTTCAGAATGTTTTGTGGTTGGGTGTGTGGAACCTGACGCAAAAAGATCGACATAAACAGCGTCTGGAATGGACGCTCATACAAAAGTTCATCGCCATCTGCGGACAATGGAAGATCCGGAAGTGTTTTTCCGTTTTGCATTAAGTGCAGATTCCACTCCGATTCATCACGGTCCAGCTGTTTCGATGTCTCCGATAGTCTGGCAGGCTCATCAAGAACCAGCAGCGTATCTTCTGGCATATAATCGTAAATCGTTTTGTTCTCCGGATAGAGGGGAGAAATATATTTATACATTTCGGAAAAATATACGTGCTCTCGTAAAAGCTCAATCTCCCGGTGAATTTCTTCACGAAGGCGCAGCTTCGCCTGCCGGTCCGTCATTTTCTCAAGCTGTTGCTCCAGCAAAAGAACAGCCGCGTCCGCAGCCTTTTCCATCCGTTCACGGTCTGCGATTAACTCCTTGCATGGCAGAACCGTAATTTCTTCAATCCGTTCAATCGAACGTTGATCCGCCGGGTCAAATGTCCGAATGGAATCGATTTCGTCATCAAATAACTCCACTCGATACGCGATCGATGAAGTAACCGGATAGAAGTCGATGATACCTCCGCGTACACTCATCTCCCCGCGAGATTCCACGCGTTCCACACGCTCGTATCCGAGCTTTACCATCTCCAACAGGAAGGAATCAAGTTGAAGTGTATTGCCCTGTTTAATCAAAATCCGAGCATTGGCCATCACTTCCGGAAGCGGGACATAACGTCTTACCCCGGAAAAGGGAATAACAACAACGCCCCTGAATCCCTGGGCGCATCGGACCAACACATCAATACGCTGACCCAATGTTTCCGGGCTGGAAACAGCAGCTTCAGCAGCGACAAGTTCGTTGGCAGGATAGATCAACACCTGATCAGGTGAAAGCGCTTCCTGTAAATCTTCTGCAATTTTTTGGGCTGAAAACATATTGTGCGTTACTACGAGCAACGGTCGTTTCATTTCCTGATGCAGAGCAGCCAGCATAATCTGACGCGCTGATCCGGACAAACCGGAAACCAATTGCTCTTTCATGCCGGACTTGATTCCGGCTGTAATGGACCCGAAGTCCGGATCTTTGGAAAAAGCCTGTATAAGTGCTTGTAACAAAAGGGGCACCTCTCTTATAACTTACTTGATTATCTCACGCATACGCGTAGCATCACTATTAAAATGGATACAAATTCCTTTTTGTCCTGTTTCATCATAAAGGATTACTCGCAACATTGCCACATCTGTTGATGTGGCTGAGCCTGATATTGGAGATAGCGCTGGCTTTCATACCAACTGAAAAGAAGCCTCAGCAGGCTGCCAAGGCTATAAAAGGTGGAGCGTTATTACGCTGCCGCCCTAAACTGTCATTCGATCCTGTTACAGGCGATGTCTACTGAAGCGGACTCGCGAGCAGGCTAAGCTCCGGATTGTGCTCCAGGGCTTCCTTGCAATAATCACATGTAATCCGAACGGTAATGTCACCACCGGAATTATACGCTATTATATCCCTCCGCTCGTCGGGGGTCAAGAAATGAAAGCCGAGCTCTACTTCCGTTATCCGGGCAGAATCGATTCGTCCAATAAAGGTACGGCAATGCCGACATACGTAATTCACTGACATGTTTATGCCTCCTGAACATAGTTTATACGTCCAGTATGTCCAGTATGGCTGAATCGAACCCGTCTTTTTTGATCAATTTACCAGAATGACTTACAGAATTAACCGTTAAACTTCGCCATCGTTTGTTCAAACGTATGGGTTAAGCTATGCTCCAGGGCATCACACGTTTGTTCAATGGTCTGATCAAGGGCTTCTTTTTCTTTCTTCATAAATGTCGACAGCACATAATCGACAATGGCATGTCCTGGTTCAGGCCGGGATATTCCCATACGTACCCGGTTAAACTGCTGTGTACCGGTATGCTGAATAATGGACTTGATCCCATTATGTCCACCTGCACTGCCTTGGTATCGCAATCTGACTTTGCCAATCTCTGTATCCATATCGTCGTATACAACAATCAGATCTTCAAGGCTAACTTTATAAAAATCCATATATGCCCGAACCGATTCACCAGACAAGTTCATATAGGTCATTGGTTTGATTAGCACGGTTTTCACACCGCCGATATTGCCCTCTCCAATCAGCGCCTTACATTTACTCTGTGTAATGGAGATACTATGACGATCTGCCAACCGGTCCAGTGCCATAAAACCGATATTATGACGGGTTTTGGCATAGTTCGAGCCTGGATTTCCAAGTCCGACAATCCACTTCATCTTGTTCCCTCCTTCGGATTAGCCTGAGGTGAGGCATAGACTTCGAATGTTATATTTCATATAATATCAGGAAAGTAAGTTCCGAATTTACTGTAGTATTCACAGTTCATATTTTATCAACCCAGGAAGGTGAGCGGGTTTTGCGCGAAGACAACGGACAACTGACTCAACATAGCGATTTTATCTATCATCTCGAATATCACGTACCTGTACAGGTATACGACCGCGACACCCATATTGAGATTGGTCTCATCACACGTTTTGATAATCAATTCGTCGAAATTGCCAACACACTTTTTCATCGGCGTCGTTTCCGATTTATCTCCCGCCCCGGGTATTAACCATATAAGATGAACCAACCATTTACACTGGATCACTGCGCGTGCAGAAACATCTTCCGATCGCTGTTATCCCCAGATTTTTTGATTCCCTTTTCAAAGGGAAAATCCGGTGATAAAGGCGAACGTTTCACTTCTTCAGATCTTTTCTGCCCTCTCCGTTATTGTGTAAATTAGTAGTTCAAATTATATGGACTGACCAGCGTCTGTTTCACTTTTAATAAAACGGCACGCCGACAGGGGTTACATTTTCCATTGAACAGGAAAACGTAACCCCTCTACTACTTTATGCAGACATCCTTATTCAATTTCAAACAGCTTGCTGATTGACAATTCCTCATGAACCCGGATAATTGCTTCTCCGAGCAAAGGCGCTACAGACAACACTTTGAGTTTGCTTGTCGGATTAGCATGCGTAATTGGAATGGTATCCGTTACGATGACTTCCTTCAATGGTGCATTCTCCAAACGTTCCATCGCAGGTCCGGACAATACCGGGTGAGTACAGCACGCGTATACTTCTTTTACGCCGCCTTCCATCAGAGCATTCGCTCCCAATACAATCGTTCCCGCTGTGTCAATAATGTCATCGATCAGAATGGCTGTTTTACCCTCGATGTTACCGATAATATTCATCACTTCGCTCACATTCGGCTCAGGACGACGCTTGTCGATAATCGCAAGTGGTGCATTCAAGAAATCAGCCAGTTTACGTGCGCGCACTACGCCGCCGTGGTCAGGTGACACAACAACTGGATTTTCGATCTGTTTCGACCGGAAATATTGAGCCAGAATCGGCACGCCGAGCAAATGATCGACCGGAATGTCGAAGAATCCCTGAATCTGCATTGCATGCAAGTCCATCGCGATGACACGGGTTGCACCCGCTTTTTCGATCAGGTTGGCAACCAGTTTCGCTGTAATCGGGTCACGCGAACGTGCCTTGCGATCCTGTCTAGCATAGCCATAATAAGGAATAACGACGTTAATCGTCTTGGCAGATGCCCGTTTAAGTGCATCGATCATAACGAGCATTTCCATCAGGTTGTCATTAACCGGCAAGCAAGTGGACTGCACGATGTAGACGTGACAACCCCGAACACTCTCGGAGAGTTTCACTTGAATCTCACCATCACTAAAGCTGGTTGTATGAGATTCACCCATAGGAATCCCGATATAATCAGCAATTTGATGGGCGAGCTTGGGGTTAGAATTGCAAGTAAATATTTTTAATTTCGAATCAAAATAAGTCATAAAATAAAAACCCTCCGTGCTGGTTCATTGGAATCTATAAGCGTCTGCGACATGTCGGCACCTCCCGGTCTTCGGGAGGCAATCTTGTTATCAAAACCCCTTATTGGGATTTGGCATTTTGTTTCTTGGCTTTGGCACGTCCGCGAATCTTCTCCGCATAACCAGGTTTATTCTCCTGACGTGGACGAGCAATGGCCAGATCATTCTCGGGAACGGAATGGGTGACGGTGGAGCCAGCAACCACATAAGCGCCTTTTCCTACCGTAATCGGTGCGATTAGATTGACGTTGCTGCCTACAAAAGCATCATCTTCAATCGTTGTCACAGCTTTATTATAACCATCATAATTGACAGTTATTGCCCCGCATCCAACATTTACGTTTTTCCCTACTTTGGCATCCCCAATATAACTGAGATGAGATACTTTGGATCCTTCATCAATTGTAGCATTTTTCACTTCAACAAAGTCACCAATTTTTACGTTGCGACCGAGTTTAGTCCCTGGACGCAAATTAGCAAATGGACCAACCGTTGCATCAGAACCAACCTCGGCATTGGATAACACCGAATGTTTAATTGTAACTCCATCCTGAATAACGCTGTCTTCCACATCTGCCTGAGGACCAATATGACATGCTTCCCCAATGGAAGTGTTGCCTTTGAGGATCGTCCCCGGATACAATACCGTATCTGATCCAATCGTAACATCCGCTCCGATATATGTCGATGACGGATCAATGATCGTAACACCGTTCAACATATGACGTACGGCGAGACGTTCACGCATGAAGGCTTCGGCTTGCGAAAGTGCAAGTCGATCATTAACCCCGATGGATTCTGCGATGTCATCTGACATGTAGGCCTCAACGACTTCTCCATCTTTGCGGAAAATGCCAACCACGTCTGTGAGATAATACTCTCCCTGAGCGTTCTGGTTCGTCACTTTTTCCAGGGCAGCGAACAATTTGGCATTATCGAAACAGTATGTGCCTGTGTTAATCTCATTCACAGCATCTTCCTGCTCCGTGCAATCCTTTTGCTCCACAATCCGTTGTACAGACCCATCTTCTCCGCGAATCACTCGGCCATAGCCTTTGGGATTGTCCAACTGAGCCGTAAGAACCGTCGCTGCTGCTCCGCTGCTCTCATGGAGTTTCATCAGACCTTCCAATGTCTCGCTGGTCACAAGCGGAGTATCTCCACAGACTACAATTGTAGAGCCTGTTTCGCCGCCAAGCAATGATTTAACCTGCTTCACTGCATGACCTGTGCCCAGTTGTTCCGCCTGAAGTGCGTACTCCGCTCTGGAACCCAAAAATGACTGCACCGCTTCGGCACCATGACCGACTACAACTACACTGCGTTCAACGCCTGCGCTGAGTGCTGCATCCAGCACATGTCCAACCATAGGTTTACCGCATACGGGATGCAGTACTTTGTACAATTTTGATTTCATTCGTTTCCCTTGCCCTGCGGCAAGAACGATTGCCATTCGTTTCAAAATTAACGACCTCCTGTTCTGAAAATCCCATTGAAGTGCATTGTTTACCTGATATCCAACGAGTATCGTTCAGCCGGCTTCAAGCCGGTCTTGTTCATCGCCTGCTGTCTCTGTAATCACACGTAACAACGCGGACACCAACGAATCGTGACCTATATGTATACGCCGTGTACCTGCGAGCTTAACCGAATCCCAATGATTCCTAAGATGCCGCCCTGCCATCAAGCGCACGATGCGCTTTTTGTTCTCTGCTAATAAACTCAATACTGAATATATCTTATTCCGGTCAAAAAGAAAAGAGAGCCATAAGACATGGCTCTCTTTTCCTTCGAACCCCAATAATGTTCTCAGGCACCTTCTTCAATGACTTCTTCCTCAGTTGCTGCGCGATCATATTCAGTCAAAACTGCTGCCTGAATCTTCTCACGAGTACCGGAAGAGATCGGGTGGGCGATATCACGGAACTCTCCGTCAGGAGTCCGCTTGCTCGGCATAGCAACAAACATTCCGTTGTTACCATCAATGACACGAATGTCATGAACGACGAATTCGTTATCGATGGTAATGGATGCGATAGCCTTCATTCTCCCCTCCGAGTTAACACGGCGGAGTCTGACATCCGTAATTTGCATGTGTGTGTTCACCACCTTTTTCCATCAGAACTTGGTGTATAATTCCACACAGCCTATACGAACTCCTTCTTTTTATAACCACAAAAATTTCCTAATTTCAGGAATTTTTTTATTTAATACACAATTCGACAACGTTAGTGCCAGGTCGATGGAAAAGAACCTTTCCCGACACGAAATTCGTCATCTTTCTACAGGTCAAAATAGTTGCCAGGCTTCACGGAAATGTGTCTGCTCTTGGCATCAACTGCTGTTAGCTTAGCCAACGATACGTAGTCTGTTAGCAGGCGTTCTTCTGAATCCACAGAACCAGATTCAACCAGTACCCCTACCCCGGCTACCGTAGCATTAAACTCGGCCAAAAGATCGATCATTCCTTGCACCGTACCCCCAGCCTTCATGAAGTCATCCACAATAAGTACTCTAGAGTGCTCACGCATCGCCCTGCGAGACAGGGACATGGTGTGCAGACTTTTATGGGACCCCGATACATAATTGATACTTACGGCCGATCCTTCTGTAGCCTGATGGTCCCTGCGTACGAGCACAACAGGCAGGTTGAGCTGGGCTCCGGTCGCATAAGCCAGTGGAATTCCCTTGGTTTCTACCGTCATAACCACATCAATATTCATGTTGCCAAAGGCCGTTGCAAAGATCTTGCCGGCTTCATTCATCAATGCGGGCTGTCCGAGCAGATCAGACATGTACAGGTATTCTCCAGGCAAGATCCGATCAGGCTGAGCGAGCTGGGTCGAGAGGCGCTCTGCAAAAGCCAATGCCAACTCTCGGGACACCTTCGGAATCCATCTAACTCCCCCGGCTGCTCCAGCCAGTGTATTCAGTTCTCCTGACCCACCTTCTTCGAACACTTCCTTGATAATCGCCAAATCTTCACTAATCGAAGACTTCGCGGCTCCATAGCGTTCGGCAAATGTGGTGAGCGGAATAACCGTATGCGGTCTGGACAATAAGTATTGCGTCATTTCAACCAGCCTTGCGCTTCGTTTTAACTTCTTCACAGAGATCCATCCTCACGATCACGGAAACATCTAAATCCGAATAATTATTTAAAAATATACCACCTTTATACGTGTTTGTACATTATAAAAGCGAATTTTACGTCAACATACGTACAGCGTACACTTCTTTGCAGAAGCCGCGCAGACCATTGTATATCCGGGCAACCTTGGATTCTTTCGACACCAAACCAAATACCGTTGGACCACTGCCTGACATCAGCACACCGTCTGCACCCAGACGAATCATGGCATCCTTCAGATGCTGAACTTCCGGATACAGCTTCAACGTTACATCTTCAAGCACATTGCCCATCTGGTTACATACATCCGTAAATGATTGGTCACGAATAGCCTGCTCCATTTTCTTCGCACTCGGATGCCGAACAATCTTGTCACTACGAAACCGTCCGTATACATCGGCTGTAGACACATTAATAGGAGGCTTGGCCAGAATAACCCAGCATTGCGGCGGATTAGGTATGGGCGTCAATTTCTCACCACGTCCTGTAGCGAGCGCTGTCCCTCCTGTGATACAGAATGGAACATCCGAACCAAGTTCAGCTCCAAGCTCCTGTAGTTCGTGATCCGGTATATTGAGCCGCCAGAGACGGTTCAATCCGCGCAGAGTTGCTGCTGCATCACTGCTACCGCCTGCAAGTCCAGCTGCAACTGGAATCTTTTTGTCCAGATGAATATGAACTCCCGTGCGCACGTTATAGCGTTCCTTAATAAGCCGAGCTGCCTGGAAAGCCAAATTTTTCTCATCCAGTGGGATATACCCTGCCTGACTGGAGATGAAGATGGTATCTCGCGGCAGCTCCGACATTTCCAGTCGATCGGCCAGATCGACCATGGTCATAATCATTTCAACTTCATGGAATCCATCGCTTCTTTTATGTAAAACGTCCAGCATCAAATTAATTTTAGCAGGCGCTTTTTCGTAAATTTTCAAGGCGTTCACCCGTCCTCACCTTTTCCCTAAGACAACTTAACATATTATATCAAAATGGGGCTGTCAAGTCATTTCTATTCCGCATCTATGGGGAAAAAGCGGGGTTATTCCTGACGGATTTCCCCGCTTCTCAATCTGATGGAACCGGATTAGGATTTGCGCGCAGCCTGTTCAGCAAGTTGAATTGCACGTTTTACCATGTTTCCTGCATCCTTGGCTTTGATCCCGCCCCAGCCTTCCTGTTGGACCGTATCATAGAAACCCAGGTCTTTTGCTAGTTCATTCTTCAGATCCTCTGACATGACACTTCTTCTTCTCCGACTCATGAACCATCCTCCTCCTTAGTATCCTTCATGATCTGATGAGTCCGTTCACGCTTTAGACAACATACCTCCAGGCCAATTTCAGTTTCCCACCAATTGCTTAAGAAACTGTTCCTTCACCTGTCCAAATAGTATGCCGCGAGCGACCCTCACTCATTCCTAAGTAGGTATGGTTTACCTTAGAGGACAAATTGGTTGTTTTGTGAAAAACAAAAAAGCGATCCGCCTTGGGGGGCGAATCGCCTGTAAAACGATACTTACGTCTCCATATAGGAGCTATGCGTCTGGCTGCCTGGGTCATAGACCATGACTTCCACCGATTCCGTAAGTATATCCGCATAACTATAAGATACTCGCTTGAAAGTTTCTTGTTCCTCATCAAGCTTAACAATAAAAACAGAAGGGTACGTTTCTTCCAATACACCCGTACGCTCAATGGTCTTACGGCGGCCACCATTAGCCCGCAACATAATTTTCTGACCAATATGTGCGTCGAGATTGCGTTTGATATCCAACAGCGTGTTTTTAGCCATTGTCGACGACCACCTCTTTTCTTGTCCATTATACCGGATTTTACAGTCATTGTCAAATCAAAACTAATTATTATATCAGCATCAAAAAGTTGTTGTCAATGAATTTTTTTGCAAACAAAAAAAGCCCCAAATTGGGACTTTAAATGGCCTACATCAGACTGCAGATGGGTTCACTTTTAGCGTGGATAAATCATTCAAACCCGGCAAACCTACCCGGTAACTCCCACGTGTCTCCACACCACCCACACCTTGGCTACCACTGATGGTATTGTGCAGAACATCACTCATGTTAACTGTTTCCCGCACAGATGTGAAGGAGGCCTTAGCTGCCACATAGACCGGATCAAGTGCATGAATAAGAATTCTGCCCGGAGAACTGGCAAAGTTCGCCCCAGCGCGCAGCAGTGCCTCAAAATGGGACTGACAGGCCCCTGCCACGATGGTGAGTGCATCCAGATGACGTTCATATTGTCTGGCTACCTGAATAGCCGCCACAAAATTTTGCGAGTTCTTGTAGCTACCAAGACTATATAAGTCATAGGGCTGACGTGTCTTTAACACCCCATCATGACCCGTAATTACGACGATATCCGGACGGACTTTGGGTAACAAACGGTATAAGGTATCTGCCATAGCAGATTCATGAACATACTGTCCCTCCGCAGGAACACGTAATTGTTCATAGAGATCCATGCTTTTTTTCAAATAATTCGGGTCTCCATCCAGATGAAGCACCTTGCCAGGCATTTCAAAATAAGCTGGTTCCTGCTGAGCAGACCAATCCTGCACCAGACCTTCACGATTCCGCTCAGCCTGCTCCTTACGATTCTGCTGCAGGCGTGACAAGGTCTGATGTGCTTTAATATGCGCCTGTCTGGTCTTGGCACTTTGCGGTTCGTAGGGAACCTGTATCAAATCATCCACCGGGGAATCGGCAAGCAGCCGGAACTCAGTCCCTTTAATGACCGCAGTATCCAACTGGAGGCCTTCCACCCGAAAAGTCACATCACCACCGTATGACTTCCGAACGACCAAGTCTCCGATATTCATCAACGTAATCACCTCTACCCCATCGTATGGGCAGAGACCCGGTTTGGTTCATTCGAATTTTACAGCGCCGCGCGTACCCCTGCTTCCCACATCACGGTACTGAGCGTAGCATACTCCTGCAGACTCAACGTTTCTCCGCGCCGGGAAGGCTGAATACCTGCCTGCTCCAACAGAATATCTGCCTGTTCCCGGTTCTCCTTTGTGAAGAAGCGTGCTTTCAGGTTGTTCGAGATTGTTTTCCTCCGCTGGGCAAAAGAAGCCTGTACTACTTCGAAGTAGTGTGCTTCATCAGGAATCTCAACTGGCGGTTGCTCACGCACCTTGAGCTTAATAACAGCCGACTCCACATTAGGTTGCGGAATAAAGACTGTAGGAGGCACAATACAAACCAGCTCCGGCATACTGTAATACTGAACTGCAATGCTCAGGCTGCCGTAGTCTTTTGATCCCGGCGCAGCAGCCATACGTTCAGCGACTTCTTTCTGAATCATGACGACGATGCTGTCTACCGGCAGCTTCTCTTCCAGCAGTTTCATCATGATGGGGGTCGTTACATAATAAGGCAGGTTAGCCACGACACTGACTTTATCCACGGAGGCAAAATCGGTATTAAACAACTCAGCCAGATCAAGCTTCAGCACATCCCCATGATGAACACGTACATTTGAATAAGGCTGCATCACTTCTCCCAGGATTGGAATCAAGCGCTGATCAATCTCTACGGCTGTGACAGGACCTGCAACCCGAGCCAATCGCTCCGTAAGGGCTCCAATACCCGGCCCGATCTCCAACGCACCCTTGGACTCGTCCAAATCGGCTGCATTAACGATTTTGTTCAGTATATTTTGATCGATCAGAAAGTTCTGACCCAGACTTTTCTTGAATGAGAATCCGTGTCTTTGAATAATCTCTTTGGTTCGCTTGGGCGTTGCAATTTCAATCGTTTCTTCCATGTCTTTCATATGCTCACAATCCTTCGCGTTCAATTTGCGCTAATGCTGTGGAGAATTCTTCCCGTGTAATCTGAAATACACTCAGACGTTTGTGGAACTGCTTACCATTACAATATCCAATGCCCAGCAGATTGCCCATCTCCATACGACGTGCGGCAGCCTGCGGGTGTACAATGAGTCCTGCCGCGATCAGGTCCTCCCAATCGATGAGGCTTGGAGCACCTTCGTATGAAGTATGTACGCGTTCCAGCGCGTGCCGAATCGCCTCTGGTGAGGCGTTCTCCACCCCGATGTCTCCTTTGCGCGTCGCATCGGCCTCCGGAATGAAGGCATGCTTGCAGCCTGGAACTTTATTCGCAATAATTTTACGAATGCGCTCGCCGGCATGATCTGGATCTGTGAGTACAATGACTCCCCGTCTCTCCTGAGCAAGTGCAATCCGTTTCAGAATGCGTTGGTTGATGGCTGATCCGCCTGTTTCTATCGTATCGGCTTCCACAGCCCGGCGAATGGCTACCGTGTCGTCGCGGCCTTCCACCACAATCACTTCTTTTATCATGTTCCATTTCTTCCTTTCTAACGCAAAAAGAAGAGGAATATCCTCTTCTCTGCCAAACGGCGGGGGAGACTGAATTCAGACCCCTCCGCCGCATATTCCGCATGAATCATTCATGCAACTATTTTATAGCATTCCCATTTCAAAGTAAAACGATTTTAGTTCGCTTCCGGCTTCACCGGGCCGATCACGTAGACCGTCTTGCCTTTCTTACGTCCAAAATTCAGGGCATGCTTCACACTGTCATAATATACATCAATTTTGTTGCCTTTAATGGCACCGCCTGTATCTTCCGCACGACGGAAGCCCAGACCCTCGATATATACCCACCAGCCAATTGGAATGACTTTGGGATCAACCGCAATGGTGCGCCCTTCCGTTACACGAGTACCGGAAGCTGTTTTGGTGCCAATGCCAGGCTCTTCGGAAGAGTAGGCAGTCATGGATACGTTCTTCAGTACTTTGGAGTATTTAAAAGAAGTTCCGGATACGGTAATTACTTTGCTGCCCGAGGCAGATGTTTTCTTCGAGTTCGTTGTTGTAGCCTTTTTGGTTGTAGAAGTTTGAGCCGATACTGTCTGAATCTGAGGTTCTTTCACGACCGGTTTCGCTTTGGTGCCGACAGCAATCACTTTATCTACACGATTATTCGCGACCGATTTGCCAACCATTTTTTTGGAGACCAATTCTCCATCCTGGAATACCTTTTCAATATGCTGTACAAGTTTGCCTTCTTTGCCGTTCACAACGACACGGTTATCCCCTTTGTACAAGCTAGGGTCAGCCGTTTTAATTACTTTGTAAGCAATCGGTTGCTCTACTTCCACTGTACGCTTTGTTACACGCACTACACGGATCTTCATATCCGCTTTGATAGCAGTTCCAAGCGCCGGATATACTTTATCATTATTTTCAACTTGAATACCTGACTTTTGAATTGCATCTTCTACCGATGAATCGGTTGTATACAGAGTCTTGGTGTCTCCGTCTGCCGTAATGTTGACTGGAACGGCCCGCTCAATAACGATTCGGTCTCCATCTGTAATTGCTCCATTGAGCGGAATGGATACCTGATCGTGAGGGCTGACTGTGATTGACTGCTCCTCCAGCATTTCCTGAAGCATTCCTGTACGAGTCTCTACCACCTGAGCTTTGCCATCAATAACCAGTGAAATTTGTTTCCCGGCCTGACCGTAAACGACTAACAAGATCATGATTGTAAGCGCAATTGAGAAAATCGCGATCAATGCCATTTGACGCATGTTCTCATGCTTCCACCGCAACGCGAAAGACTTACTGGATGATCGTGACTCATGGGTCTCTTCTGGTTGGAATGTGCCCACTTCTCCGTCCTCCTTCATAGCCTCGCCGTCTAAAGTAATGCATGATGTCTTTGACGTGACTATACCAATTTTTCTACAGAACACAGATCGGACCATATGACCGGTTCTGCACCATGAATCAATCTTCGCAACATGATGTCATCCTCCTGAATACCTACCGTATGATGACAACCTTTCTTTTATTCAAAAACAAAAAAAGCCAAAGAAAGAGTGTAAGAGGAACTCTTTCGTGGCTTCCGAATGATTTTGAATATCGGAAATTCATGCACGAGGTTGCCTCTCTTTTTCCGCTTGCGAGGTTAGCTGTCGGGTTCGGGCGAAAGAGAGCCGCCCTATCTTGGGTCATCCGCTCATGGCGGACGCCCTTGAATTCACCCCGAGACCCAAAGAAGAAATCAAATATGGCTTCGCAATTCCTTTCGCTGCTTTTGGGTCAGCGAATGATGCGCAGCAGCTAAATACACCGCTGTTTAAGCCTTATTGGTTCCCCCGCTCTCCGTTAACGGAGACTCAGCGAGACTGATTCATGAAAGTAATGTTGTTTCATCGGAAAGTGTCCCTTTGTTCATCCCCCGAACATCTGTCCAATTTTCCGCACAACAATTCACTGAAAAGATGATATCCTGTTTTGATGCATGTTGTAAAGCGTTGATCAAGTACGTTTTTCTGAATATTTGGTTAAAATATTGTAATATTCTTGATTTATTTGGATCAAAGAGCAAATTACCTCCGCTTACCTGCCTTTTTCACCTGATTTACTCAATTTTTTAACGAATCCCAAATCGTTCCATGGCATTTCTGGTCGTTATTGCAGCAATTTCCTCTACCGAAATGCCTTTAATTTCCGCTGCTGCCTCTGCAACCAGACGTACATGCGCTGTTTCATTTCGTTTCCCACGATACGGATGAGGTGTCAGATATGGAGCATCTGTTTCAATGAAAAACCGGTCCATCGGAACCTTCGCCAGCACCTCTTTGGGCTGTTTTGCATTTTTGAATGTGATCGGGCCTCCAAAGGACAGGTGGAAGCCCATATCGAGACAACTTTTCGCGGTTTCCCAGCTGCCTGAGAAGGAGTGCATAACACCACCAACCTCGCTAGCTTTCTCTTCGCGCAAAATTCTTATAATATCTTCGTGCGCATCTCGATTATGGATGACAATGGGCATGTTCACTTCACGAGCCAATGCAATTTGTTGTCGTAATACGCGATGCTGCACTTCCTTTGGTGAAGTATCCCAGTGATAATCCAACCCAATCTCACCAATCGCAACCACTTTTTCATGCTTGCATAAAGATGCAATCCATTCCAGATCGCCCTCCTGCATTGTGATCGCATCTACGGGATGCCACCCTACAGCTGCATATATAAAATCATATGTTTCAGCAAGTTTCATGGTGGTCGGGATCGTCTCACGGTTAAAGCCAATGTTGATCATGCGACCAACTCCGGCATCCACAGCACGCTGAATCATGTCCTCGCGGTCCTCGTCGAATTGTGGTGCATCCAGATGTGTATGTGTGTCGAAAAGCATCATGGTTGTATCTCCCTTCATGTCGAACTAACGACTATCTTTGTTTAAAAATTCAATGTGTAAAATTCAATATATCATTGCTTCATAGATAAAACATTTTGGAGAATCTGTATATTGCCATCATTACATTCATTGCATCGCAACTACAATATATAGAAGATGTATAGATATTCTCATCTACATATGGCTGATTGAGATGATTCCACTTGCTTGCATTTACAAAATTATGTCGATCTACATATACTGCCCATTAAAGCAGATTACTGTATCATGAAAAATAGCTCTTTTAGAAAGTCTTTTGAACACAAAGTTTTCACCAAGTTGTACCCTCATCATTACAAGAAATAGGAGCGTATATGGGACGGTAATTCATGAATAATCGCATCCACCTTGTTTTGCGGGTAATACAAATGATGTTTGCCCCGATGCAGCCCACTAATGGACCGGACAATGTCGGATACTTCTGACAACTCATGTAACTTGTCCTGTCGATCGAGCAGAAGAATCTGCTTATCTGTGGATTCATCCGGACGAAACACATCATACGGATTATCCGACGGAAAATCAATTTCAAGATCATATTCGGGATTGAGACCTGCCTGGATAAAAGCTTCCCGAATCTCTTCCATCATTGTCAAGTCGGTCTGTTCAAGCTCTACATACTTATATAACTTGCGATCCATGAAACGTTCGCATAACTCACTCAGAACAGCATCGTCCTCCTTGCGCCACTGCGCAAATGCCGTCTGAATCAGGGCTTCGTCCAACTGCAAATATTCATCTACCGATAGTTCTCCTTCAAATAATTGAGGAAGTGGATCGATCAAGAAGCGGAATTGGAAACCTTCTTCTATGAGTGCTTTCGCTCGCTTGAATATTTGCCGCAATATGATTTCGGAACTACGGGTTACCGGATGAAAGTAAATCTGCCAATACATCTGGTACCGAGACATTAAGTAATCCTCCACAGCATGCATGCCTGACTCCTTGACTACAATTCGTCCATGATAGGGACGGAGCATGCGAAGGATACGATCAAGGTCGATCGTGCCATAATTTACTCCCGTAAAGTAAGCATCCCTGAGCAAATAATCCATTCGGTCTGCATCCAGAGGACTAGTCACCAGATTGACCACAATGGGCTGCTCATACGTTTTTTGAATCACAGAAGCCACTTTCTCAGGAAAATCATGAGCATACCGTCTTAAGATTGCCCCTACTTCGGTATCACCTGTGATGATGCGACAAGTCCAATCTTCATGATTCATGTCAAAAGCTTCCTCAATGGAATGAGAGAACGGCCCATGCCCAAGATCATGAAGTAGAGCTGCGCATAGCGCTACAATCTTTTCTTCCTTTGGCCAGTCTGAATAATGACTTCTTTCAAATTGAGAGATGATCTTGCGCGTAATCTCATACACACCCAGTGAATGTGAGAAACGACTGTGCTCTGCTCCATGAAAGGTAAGATAAGAAGTCCCCAACTGACGAATCCGGCGTAACCGCTGAAACTCCGGGGTGTTGATTAACTCCCATATAATCGGATCTTGCACGTGGATATAATTATGTACCGGATCTTTAAACACTTTCTCTTCCGTTAGACGTTGTTCCATGTCGACTCACTCCTTTAATTTCTTATATATTAACGCTTTGACCTCTACGATTCGACATGATTTGACGAACTTTGTCGAATAAGGTAGTTTTGTCGTTTTCCAAATCGACAAAGCTGACATTGATGTTTAAATACGAAAAACAGCTTGCAATCCCTTACCACCATTAACCTTAGGAAAAACAGCCTTAATTTTAAGCTAATTTTAAGGTTGACTGATTTGGGAATCGTTGGTATGATGAGTATCATAAAACATAAAATAATGTCGAATAATGACAAAGATAGTTAGCTGAGAGGAGCACTGATTATAATGATGAAATCAACAGGTATTGTAAGAAAAGTGGACGAACTGGGACGGGTAGTTATTCCAATTGAATTGCGCCGTACGCTCGGTATTGGTGAAAAAGATGCTCTGGAAATCTATGTTGACGGCGAGCGCATCATGTTGAAAAAATACGAGCCTGCTTGTATCTTCTGTGGTAATGCAGAGAACGTTACTTACTTCAAAGGTAAAATCGTTTGTAACGAATGTATTTCCGAAATCCCTGCACCTGTAGCAAAATAAAAAATTACAGGTACACTGGACTTATCTACATTGTTATTTCTAACCTTTTTAATATTCCTTAATGGCCTTCCCGGTGTGAATACACCGTGGAAGGTATTTTTTTTCCCTGTTATGGGTTCCATTACCCAAATGAGTCTGTCACACTCCACCAAGGAGAGAGTGGTAAACATTCGTTTGGAATTATTTTGAACCACTCTGTTCTTTTAATGTTCCACTCATGTTGGAGGTCAGATTCGCTATTCGATTAACGCATTATATACATCGCGCTTCGTCAGACCACGATCGGTTGCCGTCTTTTTCATCGCATCTTTGCGGTTATGTCCTTCACCCTCATAATGACTGACATGATCGGCGAGCGACATGAGCTGCCACCACGCTTCGCGCTCAGCCTTACGCTCCTCTTCCTTGATGCCTTCTACCAGTAAACAGTACTCACCCAGAGGCGGATGCTCTTCAAGCCAGTCGATGCATTCCTTCACACTACCCCTTGCAAATTCCTCATGACGCTTGGTTAACTCACGAGCCAGGACGATCGAGCGATCACCCAGAATTTCTTCAAGATGGACTAATGTTTTGCGAATACGGTGAGGTGATTCATAAAATAACAAAGTCCCATTGGATTCGTCAAAAGCTTCCAGCACTTTTCGCATGTCCTTTTTCTCCCGCGGCAAAAAGCCGCCGAATGTAAAACGCTCCGTCGGTAATCCGGACACGATCAGAGCAGACAACGCAGCATTGGGTCCAGGGATGGGAATGACCGTAATTCCAGCTTCAAGCGCAAGCTGTACAAGGTCGGAACCAGGGTCCGAAATGGCCGGCAGACCAGCATCGCTGACGAGTGCCAGATTTTTTCCTTCTATTATATAGCGTATCAGTTCAGGGCCACTTGCTCCCTTATTATGCTCATGATAACTAAACAACATGGACGGTGTAATTTCAAAATGGGTAAGCAGCTTTCGAGTCTGACGTGTATCTTCTGCCGCAATGATGTCGCAGCTCTGCAATGTCTTGATCGCCCGGAAGGTCATATCCTCCAGATTACCAATGGGTGTTCCCACCAGATATAGCTTGCCTGAACCTTCAGGCTGCTCCGCATAGCTTTTCTGAATATGCAAAGTCATCTAAAGTCCTCCTTTCGTTGTACGCTCAGCATGTTGCTGACCATAATAAATATCCATAATCTCTTCACAGTATTTCCCCTCTTCATTGTAGACAATGAGTGGAGGAAGCATCCTCACTTCGGGTTTACCATCTTTCATTCCTTCAATTAACACCATATTGGCCTCCAGATGAGCACGCGGATGTACCATCCGAATTCGTTTTGGCTCCAGCTTATACTCACGCATGAGCGAGATAATCTCTGCAAGCCGCTGTGGACGATGAACCATGGATACTTTGCCACCATTACGTACAAGTCGACTGCAAGCCTGGATCACTTCTTCCAGGGTACATCCAATCTCATGACGTGCCATTGCCTGATGTGTGTTCATCTTGAGATCACTGCCATTCAGAGGCATGTATGGAGGATTAACCGTTATTGCATCGTATACAGCATGTCCTGTTTCTTTCACCAATTCTCGCAAATCACCTTCACGAATCATAATCGACTCGTCCAGTTCATTCAATTGCACACTTCGACGCGCCATATCAGCCAAACGTGGCTGAATCTCGATCCCTTCCAGACTGGCCTGCGTACGCGTTGTAAGCAAAATGGGAACCACCCCGTTACCCGTACACAAATCAAGTACACGCCCCCGTTTAGGTACGGAAGCAAACCGGGCTAATAATACGGCATCCATCGAAAAACTAAACACTTCATCACTTTGAATGATTCTCAGATCATGAGAGAGCAGATCATCAATCCGCTCTGACTCATGTAACACAACTTCATTTGCTTTCATATGTTACGCTCATCCTCCGGTACTCTATATCTCATGTTTGTTTAGTTTAGGTTTATAACCTTGAAAAAAAACCGTAGGGGATCCCTACGGTCACTTCATTTATTCAAAAAAGACAGGCAGAACAGACAATCGCCTTCCGTCCGCAAATGTCCATAATAGACGTTGCAGATATGGAAGCCTTCGTGATACAACCGCGCCAGATTATCATACCCTTCACCCACAACATCCTCGCCTGTAGCCGGACCTGCTGGCCTTGCTACAGGAGCGAGTGCTGAGGAGATCGGCAGATCTGCCGGAGCCTCACGTTTGAGCAGTTTGCGTAACTGCTCATTCTCGATGGTAAGCCGCTGATTATCCTCAAGCAGCTCCTTCACAATCATTTTTAACTCTCCTAAATCACCGTGCAACTGACCCAGTTGGGTTTCCATTTCATGAATGTGCGTAAACAGATTTTTCTTTTCCAAGTTTCCACCCCGAAGCAACCTTTATGGTTTACTTGATAACGACGTCATCCAGCGGAAGTTCTTTGACTTTACTGATGTCGAACAGTTGAACATGGACTGTGCGGCTACCGGCATTAATTCCGACAACTTTTCCTTCACCCAATGAGGTGACGACCAATTTGCCTACAGCTGGCAGTTCTTCTCTCACACTTTCATAGTTATCATGCTCAAATTTCAGACAGCACATGAGTCTTCCGCACAACCCTGAAATTTTCGTCGGATTCAGTGACAGGCTCTGATCTTTAGCCATCTTGATTGATACCGGCTCAAAGTCTCCCAGCCAGGAAGAACAACACAACACACGGCCGCAAGGTCCGATTCCGCCAAGCATCTTCGCTTCATCACGTACACCAATCTGTCTCAGCTCGATTCGTGTCCGGAATATACTTGCCAGATCCTTGACCAGCTCCCGGAAATCAACTCTTCCTTCAGCTGTAAAATAAAATATAATTTTATTGCGATCAAACGTAAATTCCACATCGACCAGCTTCATTTTGAGGCCATGGTCTTTGATTTTATTTAAACAAGTACCGAATGCTTCTTTGGCTGCACGCTTGTTCTCATCAACCACACGAGCATCTGTCTCGCCCGCAACGCGGATGACTTTCTTCAGCGGCAACACCACATCGGACTCGCCCACTTCCTTCTTACCTACGACAACCTTACCGTACTCAACCCCCCGCGCTGTCTCCACGATAACGCAGTTTTCTTTCTCAATGGGAAGGTCCAGGGGATCGAAGTAATAAATTTTGCCCGCTTTTTTGAAACGGACACCCACTACACTGTACAAAAAATTAACCCCCTTGTAAGCCAACCCCACTTCGTCTGAAGCCCCGTCTTCTTAGGGAACCGGTCGAAGTTATAACCGTTTGCATATGATTGGAGCTAATGCTGCCCTCTCCCAGTCTTATGCCAAACCGATCAAAAATTGCTCCAGACAAAGCTGGCCATTGACATTGAAACGCAATTTTTTTCTGCATGCTGCGGCCATATCCATATAGGAGACCCACTGCTCTGTGCTGCGGGTATGTGCCAACTGAGATAGCATGTCTAACTGATCTATAAAAACGATATGTTCATGCCTATCGTACTGAACATACAGCATGTCCCTAAACCATAGATGGAACAAACTAAGCAGCATGTCCAGGTGTTCAGAGAGTCCGGTTTTAAAAAGCTTCTGCTGTGCAGAGATCAATGATGTACTTCCTCTACCCAGGGACTCCTTCCCTAATTGTAACATTACGTTTCTAATTTCTGCAAACCAATTCTGCTGGAGAATTTCTCTACATGCTTCCAATCCTGACGCTAAATGGACGGCAGACCGAGCCAGATTGGCAGGGTGCCCTTCCTCAATCAGAGATTGCAACATCTCCTCCGGTTTCAGTGCGCTGAACGGCACCAATTGGGAACGAGACCGGATGGTGGGCAGCATAGCCTGTCCATTATCTGTAATTAGGATGCCGACTGCGGGTACTTGTGGTTCCTCCAGAAATTTTAGCAAACTGTTTGCTGCCTGCACCGTCATTTTCTCAGCTTGTTCTATAATATATACTTTGGGATGGCCTGCCTCAGATCGGTATGAAAAGATACGCTGCAGGTCCCGGATTTGATCTATTTTAATGTTGTTTCCATCTGGTGCAAGCATGGTTAGATCCGGATGGTTACCATGATCCACCTTACGACATTCAAGACACTGCCCACATGCGTCATCTTCTAACTCTGTACAAAATATCGCCTTGGCGAAAGTAATTGCCGTCTTCCGCTGCCCGCTACCCGCTGGACCGCTAAATAAATACGCATGGCTTATTGCCTGACGTCTCAAACTGCTTTGTAACATTTGCTTGGCCGCCTGTTGACCCATAATTTGTTGAAAGGACATACTTCCTCCTCAGAAGCTTAAATTAATAAGCATCCCCCGAATTTCGCCTACTTGTTGTAATAGAGAGATTTTTCCTTCCTCTGTATCCAGCAATTCATCAGCCATGGATAACAGAGCGGAGTCAATTTCATCAATCAGCTTATAACGCTTGCCTCTGCCACGACGATCCCAACCCCTTGTCTCTTTCATGGATACACCGCGGCGAACGGTCTCTTCCAGAAACCTTTTAACAAGTTGCTTATACGCCTTCAGCTCACGAATCGTCATGGAACGTGCCAAGCGATCACCCTGAAGCTGGATTTCACTAAACCGGCGATTCAGTTCAGCTTGTGAGGCTCGTTCCCCCTGGTGATTCATCATATCAGAGAAATTTTTGGATTGGACCGGTTTGGAACCTGAATCAGTAGAACTGATCCCGCTCTGAATCGGTCTGAATCCAGGATTGATTTTCATGGATACGCCCGCTTTCTATCATAGTTAGCCAATCGCCCATCAGCACAGTGCGCGTTGCGCCTGTGCATGAGGATGAGGCCTTTATATATGTTAATTCACACTCTATATATAATGGTAGATACACATCACCATCAAGGACTTGTTATTTGTAGTCAACCTCTTTCCGAAATGAACCATTCCCTGGCTGGGAGATGCTCATCCGGAAAGAGTGTGCCAATTCATCTCATAAGAAAGGCGTTCCGTAAGCAGCACGCACAAACTCTGTTTTAAATCTTCTTGCATTCATCGTTTCCAACATGCTATCGAAAATGAAAGACCCTCATGGGATCCATGCAATAGGTTTAATTAGAAATGTTCGAAGCGATCTACCGGGAGAACAAATACAGTAGCTCCACCTACTTGAACTTCAACAGGTAGCGGCAGGTAAGAGTCGGTTGTTCCACTCATCGGTGTGACCGGAGTCACGAGCTGTTCACGAACCTTACAGCTGCTGCGAATGACGTTCATTACGGATTCGACTTGACTATCATCGACACCGATCATAAACGTCGTGTTGCCTGCCTTCAAAAATCCGCCCGTACTGGCAAGCTTCGTTGCCCGAAAGTTTGCTTTGACCAATGCGCTGGATAATCGGTTGCTGTCTTTATCCTGTATAATCGCAACAATCAGTTTCATCCTGCATAACCTCCTTTAGAATAAGCACCCTTATCAAATGCCCTGTCTATATATTAGACAATTACTCGTCAAAATCCTTCAAAATCCCTGTCTCCAGCGACAAAATCATTGCTGCCAAGACGTCCTCCTGCTTCATGGAAGCATCGATAACCCTGATCCGTTCCGGGAACTGCTCTTTTAATAGGAAGTAACCCTCTCGCACTTTACGGTGAAACTCCAAGTTCTCCAGATCCAGACGGTTCACTTCGCGGCCATCATGAGCGTCGATCCGGGCAAGCCCCACTTCAGGCTCGATGTCCAGATATAAGGTCACATCCGGCATAAGATCACCGATTGCAAAGCGATTAATGGCCCATACATTCTCTATCCCGAGTCCACGGGCATATCCTTGATAGACCAGACTGCTATCGACAAATCGGTCACAGATGACTGCCTTTCCAGCTCTCAGTGCAGGCTCTACCTTCTCCGCCAGATGCTGGCTGCGAGCAGCTGCATACAATAGTGCTTCGGTTCGAGCATCCATTGCCGTATGAAGAGGGTCCAGAATAATGGAACGTATTTTCTCCGCAATCTCAATTCCGCCTGGCTCTCGCGTAACTACGTAAGGTATACCCTGTTCTTCAAAATAAGAACCTATTCTCCCGATCATCGTCGTTTTACCGGAACCCTCTCCCCCTTCCAGCGTAATGAATTTACCTCTGCCCTGCATATGCTTCCCTGCTTTCTATGTCAATAATTGCATCTATTGCTGCTGTAATGAATATGCTTAGACCCTCTTGCTACAGGATATGATATCCCCCGCCCAGAGGTGTATGGCTAAGCTATACCGGTACGTATTAATAACACAAAGATCATACAAGCTTGTTTTCTTTCTATAATACTATAGGTCAGCGGTTACTCCAACATGAACTACAAAGTAAAGCATTCAACCGTAGATGATCCATACCCATAATGGAAGCATAATTGATCCGGCAATGGCACTGACAATCATGGATACCGAGCTGAGGGTTACCGCATTCTCTCCATATTCGAAAGACCTTGCCATGCCAAGGGCATGAGATGCTGAACCCAGTCCAATTCCATAAGCATGTTCACTGCGAACTTTAGCCCATTTCAACAACATTGGCCCCAGTAATATTCCTGAGAAACCTGCAATCATCACAAACAGTGAAGTGAATGAGGCGTTCCCCCCAACCTGATCAGCAAGTTGAATAGCCACAGGAGTCGTCACAGATTTTGGCAATAAAGCGATGACCATATCTTGAGGATAGCCAAGCACAATAGCAATTAAGGCACCTGTGACGATGCCTGTAATACTGCCCCCGATCGTTCCACCGACAATTGGAATGATATTTTTCTTTAGCACGTGCAGATGTCTGGACAAGGGAAAAGCGAGAGATACAACTGCTGGGCCCAAAAGTTCCTGTATCCATTTGCCACCCAGCATGTACGTATCCAGCTTTATATTGGAGATCACCAAGATCAGGATCAGTATGGCAGTCGTTGTGAGTACAGGCATCAGTATCGGCCATTTTAACCTTTTATATAGACGAGTGGCTGGAATATATACAGCGATGGTTAGCGCGATCATTCCAATTCCGAGGATGAATGCTGACATGGGATCGCCTCCTTTTTACCTGAATGAGACAATCTCCATGTCATAAGCCACTCACTTACTTTGGCAGATACCAGACATGTGATTAATGTGCTTACAATCAAACCAAGGACTAATAACAATGTGTTGGCTTGGAAAAAATCAAAATGATTAATGATACCCACAGTAGGTGGGATGAACAACAATTGCAGATGAGATTGAAGCCACGTTGACCCCTCTTCTCCCCAGCTCATTTTGATCCATCCCAGTTGAATGGCGATAAACAATACCAGCATGCCCACAATACTGCCTGTTAACGGCAGATGTAATAAAGCTTGAATCATGTTTCCTATCCAATAAAAACCATACATCAACAAAACTTGCAGGACTATTCCTGTATATTTTTTTAGCGGAATACCCAAAGTGGTCCCTTCTTTCTTATGTCTATCTTTCTAAGTTGAACTAACAAGTAGATTAATGACCAAGAGACCCTCACATGTGTAGGGTCCGATAATTGCTATCCGTATTGGTCATATAGACTACCTAGTGGTAAATGCAATTCAGATTTTCATGTGTATCTTTTAATCCTTCATGACCTTCAATACCTGTAGAGATGCATCTGATATCCCGTGAAACTTTGCTCCTTCATCCCGCAGGAGTAGTATACGTGCTACCATCGATGGACTTAGGCGTTCACCTGGATATACAAGCGGAATCCCTGGAGGATACGGGACAACCATCTCAGCTGATCGAAAGCCCGCGCTTTCTTCTATCGGGACATTGATCGTATTCGTCTCCACAATCGGTTGCAGTGTAAAGGAGATCGGTTCTGAAAAGCGAGTGTTTTCTTGTAAATTGTTCCACGTGGAAATATAATGCGCGGAACCTTTCGCAAGCTGTTGCGAGGGCTCTGTACTTGAATGAATCTGCTCATGCCCATTGGCAGAGCTGATATGGTGTAAAGCTTGCAACAGGTGCTGAGCATCTTGCACCGTTGAGCCCAGGCTGAAGAGCAAGACGACGTACCGTTCGTCGCTCATCTCAGGCACACAGCCGCATGCTTCCAGCTGCTGCTGTAGCCCATAACCGCTAAGCACCCCTGTGCCGTCATAGATGACGGCCTTGAATGGGTCCTGAGCGGTATACCCCGCGGCAGATGACATTGCCGCCGCGGTCAGGCCCTCCCGTGTCTGCTGCGCAGCGGACACGGGCATGCCAGCCGGCTTCGCTGTTCCGGCTGGCGGTTCTTGCTGCAGCGGCTGCGCAGGCTGCAGCAACTGGAAGCGCGGCAGCTCTGCGAGGCCGCGCTTAAAGGCGTCCACGGCGGCGAGCCCCGCCGTGAAAGTGTTCGCGCCCTGCACGTGCAGCAGGCGGCGCGCCAGATCAAGCGAAGCCATCACCGGGTATGATGGGCTTGAGCTTTGCACCATGGCCAGGCGCTGCCTTAACAGGGACCGGTTTAACCGTGGTCCCTGAATGTGCAGCATGGCACCCATGGTGAAGGCCGTCAGCATCTTATGCGTCGACTGCACGACACCGTCTGCTCCGCATGACAGTGCAGAGACCGGCAGCTCCGGATGCTGCCCATAATGCGCGCCATGCGCTTCATCCACGAGCAATGGCATGCCAGCATCGTGGCACACCTTAGCAATGGGCGTCAGGTCTGCGCCCATGCCGTAATAATTGGGCAACGTGACGAGTACTCCCTTTGCCTCAGGATAGGACTGGACAGCAGCCTGAACCGTCTCCACCGACGGCATGACCGCAAGTCCAGACGCAGGATCAACCCACGGCTCCAGAAATACAGCTCTTGCACCTGCCAGCATCAACCCGTGAACAACGGATTTGTGTACATTCCGCTGTACCAGTACAATGCTGTTCGGCTGATCGCACACAGTTAGCAATAAAGAAAGATTACCTGCCGTGCTGCCTCCCACAAGTAAGAAACTCTCCTCCGCTCCAAAACAATCTGCCGCAAGCTCCTGCGCTTCCTGGATCCCACCCTCAGGATGATGCAAATCATCGGTACCCGTAATCTCCGTAACATCCATCTCCATCATCTCTAGAAATGAACGAACTGGTACCAATTCTATTTCCGACTGATTCCCTTCGCCACCAAAACGTTTCTCCATATCAGCTCCATGTTCATCCACCGAACTGAATCTGAATTGCTCTCCCCTTTGGTTAACAATCCCTCCTGCACCGTTCTGAATCTCTCCGTTGTGCTGGTGTTCCTCATCAACGATATCCTTAACAGGAGGTAGTTTCGCTTTTGCTTCTTCCACCAAATGTCGGTAAGCTTGTCCATTCTTATGCCCAGGCACATGAAAAGAACGCTGCTTCGAATCACGATACGCAAGCAACGCTTCATATAAAGGGGCTCTACTTGATTTAATTTTATGATCCATGAAGTAACCATCCTGTACATATATAATATGAGTTCTTTGCATTCTAATATACTTCCTATACTCAGTAGCGTCCTTCTTCCCTATATGCAGACGTTCTACTCTAAACTATCGCATATCATTATATCAGCATACGCCTTCCTTAGATGGCAGACAAGACGATCTTTCCTAAAAACAGAAAGAGGCCCATTGGGCCTCTACACACATCAGCATCATGGCAATGCTTGTTCTAACTTCTACTTCTATAGCAACGTTAATTATGCGTTTTTTTGTACCCAAATCTGTTTCATCTGATTGATAAAATAATTGTACTTGGCATCCTGCGCATCGGTATGAACCATTTCTGCTTCACAAGCGTCACATATGAATTCAGATACAATAAAAATGCCTTCTCTTTTTCTTTGCTCGCAGATAATACATGTGTGTTCGGCATGTTCTTCCATGAACCATCCCACCTTGTTTTACGTTTACTATCAGTATTGCACAGTTTCTATTATTTTAAACATTTTCATAGTGCTTTCTTTCTATAAAATATATATATTCGCCCACCCCTTCTTGGGTGTCTGTACCGAAAAATACATTCATTCTTCCTACATAAGCATTCACCTGCTTATGTTCTATAGCGTTATCCTGCATTCCATCGCATTTCCCTCTAAATCATGTATCCCTTTGGTCTGACTCAAAACTTATTCAAATTTTCTTAAAAAAACTTGGAATCTCAGCCGATATATAATACATGATAACGATATCAAAGCCTGACAGTCCGTGTATTCGGGAGTATACTGAGATAAAGCTCCGTCAAATCTCAATATCTTGTACAATCATCATGGCTTGAGATACAAGGTTCATATATACATACATGATTCATTCCCTTATACACCTGCAAGAAAATGACTACTTACCCCACACAAACGTGAATCCGAAGGAGGATATATAATCGTATGATCGCCGAACCGGAGAATAAAGCAACGTTCTATCAATACCGGCTTCTGAAAAAAAAGGCTATCGCCCGCAGCGTCATCTATAGCTATCTGTGTCTGCCGGTCATCATGCTCTTATTCAATCTACTCGCATTCTCCTGGACTGGCCTCTTCTTTTTTGTATTGGCAGGCCCAATCACCATCTGGATTCATTATGTCATTGCCCGAACCATATTACTTCTGGTCCGTACCTCTTATGCCAAACGGTGGCGCTGGAATCTGCGTATGCCCTGGTTAGGTTATATCCCTGATCAGCATTTCAGCTTCCGCATGTTTACCCGGGTACACCTAAACATGAGCTGGATTGGACTATGTATCATTACTGTGTGTTTGATATGGTCGCCCTTGTCCTTCACCCTCTCGCTGATCTTCTGGCATTTGTGGCTGCTTGGCCCTCGCTTATATGTTGTAATGGTTCTCTCCCGCGAGCGCAAAGATGGACTCATCAAATTGAATGAACAAGATGTCTCATACTATCTACAATAATTAACCTCTATTCATCCAATGTTAAATGTACCTCACTTATCTGTAATACATAATGGCTGAGTCCTTCGGATATTCAGATACAGAAACCTGTTACTCGTATCCTCCATGACTCAGCCCCACATACTGAAATAAAGGTTATCCACAGTGGATAACCTTTATTCATCTTCTCCCTCTCTCCCCTTATCCACAGCATGGGTGTAGTTTAAATATGTTATCCCCATCCCTGGCTCCATTTCATCTCTTCTTTTTCTCCGCTTCTCCATATCTCATGACCCAGTTAGCCTGTATATCTTACGCCTTTAAAAGATCTCTTGCTCATTCTGAGCGCACCCCTTCTGGTTAAGCCGTTTCCACCACCTATTCAATACCGCAGAATATCTATATAGAACTCTACTCTATATATCTACCCTACCTTTAAAGCTCAGCATTCCCCTATAGTTCAAGCACAGATACTACCTTTCTATATAACCATGTCTACTCCAAATCCTCTGTACCTTTTATAGCTTCTCCTCCACATAACGCAATAGGTATTTCATTACTCCCTACTTCCGCAAAATAACAAAAAGCCCCCGATCAAGTACACGGGAGCTTTACTATATAAGGAACATCACAGCGTTAATTATTCATACCTACCATGCTCACAGCAGCTCAATCATCTTCAGCCAATGACTTTACTGTCGTTTGTGTAGCATCATTTCTAGGAACCATTAGTGTAAAGGAACCGTCATGTACCGCTAAATGAACAGTATGTCCTTCCTTTGCAAATACACGCAAGGTACTCGATTCATTGGATGTACCCTTGGCTTGCCTCTCTGTCCAACCCCAGCTTTTGATCTCGTCTAGATATACCTCAGGCAAACTAGTGCTTTCACTAATACCAGACAGCGTATATCGAACATAATCCATATCCGAATTGTTTTCGGACTGGTCAGATTTATTCGCTACTTTAGGCACCGGAAAACTTTTCTCGTTAACCGCACCTTCATATGAAGTCCATACAGCTCCTGAAGCTTCACCGCATCCTGCCAGAACAATCGTCAGACAAAGCAACAGAAATGATTGTAGTCCAAGTCTCCGCCAACTTAACACACACACCCTCCTTTTCACAGCTGCACATTCCAGCTCTGTGGTCAGGTACTTTTAGCATATTTAACATAGTCCTATTATACTGGTTTTACCTCTGTTATCCGTAACAAAAATGTTACCTTCAATTGACGAACATGTTAAAGCTTCCGCTCATCATATTTATTGCTTATACACAAATAAAAACCACCACCGAATAACATCGGCAGTGGTTCTTTGCTTGGCGGCGTCCTACTCTCCCAGGACCCTGCGGTCCAAGTACCATCGGCGCTAGAGGGCTTAACGGTC
>NZ_JBBCYH010000025.1:0-64732 GCF_037144955.1 Paenibacillus sp. USHLN196
TGCCGCCAGCGTTCGTCCTGAGCCAGGATCAAACTCTCCAATAAAGTATTGAAAAGAGCGATAAGCTCATTTTGAATCTGACGAGATTAAACATCTCATTTGTGCTCCAGTCGATCCAAGCCAAGGCTTATCTCGATCTTTCGCGTTCATTCTGCAAGCAGAATGTTCACTCACTCGTTGTTCAGTTTTCAAAGATCAAACTTGTTTTGTTACCGAACGCCGTTCCCTTCAGCAACTCTTATATAATATCATGTCCGAACCAACTTTGCAAGATCTTTTTTTAAGTTTCTTTCGAACCTTATTTTATTCGCTTGCCGCACCGTGTAACCGTGTTTTCTTGGCCGGACTAATAATATACCATGTAGAACAAGTACTTGTAAAGAGTTAATTATTAAAATAATAAATCCACATTTTAACTGTATCACGGACCTTGAATCTAGGATTAAATCTTAGGTTCAATTGTATTATCTCGCAGTAATCTTTTCTACTTAATCTGTCTTTCTTCTATATATAGAAGATAACCCTCTCAATACTCATATTCGAGACGATAGGGTTATCTTTTAAATAATCTATATTTATTTACGTTCTACTTTGTATCCTTTATCCTCAAGCAGTTTCACGATCCCGTGATCGCCCAGATAGTGTGCCGCGCCGACAACAATGAAATACTCCTCGCCTTTGCCGTTTTTCAGGTAGCCATCGATTTTATCCGCCATACCGATATTTCGATCAACCAGCATTGCTTTGTTGTACTCCTCGTTAGTGGAGAAGCTATTTGTCAGCTCAAGCAGTTGCTCGTCATTACCCGTTTTCCACATCTCAGCCATTTCATTCACACTGCTATCCAGTACATCGAAGTTTTCAATTGTTGCTTTTAGTGTTTCCTCTTGTGTCTCTTTGGAGAAGTCGTTAAACATGCCAAGTTGAGATTGGTAACTCTCCAACTCAATAACTGGGAGTTTGCGCTCGATCGCCTTCTGGATAAAATACAAATCTACTCCCGCTGACGCTTCGTATCCTGCCGTTGACGACTTCAAACTTGCGAGTGTGCTTTCTACTACCCAAGGCTTGAATGCATCCAAAGCATTAGGCTCCAGACCATTTTTCTTCAATACATCGCCAAGCTCGGTATACGTCTCGCTGGAAATGTGGTCTTTCAGTGTTGTTCCATCCTGATACGAACCCAGACTCAGAACCAGCTTTTGCTGCTCTTCGTCAGCAGCTTTACTAATATCAATCTCTACGCCGAGATAATCGGCTTCAGCAAAAGCTTCCTCAAACTCCGGACGCAGTGGGTAGAAGCTCTCATCGGCAATATGCATTGAACCTACCAGATAGACCGTGTTGCCGTTGCTTTCAACTTCCCACATGAAGCCGCGTCCACCAGTTTGAGCAGTTTCGGTTGCTCCGCCCTTGGATACCAATAACACTGTGCGCGTTGCAGCATCCCAGCGCACTTCATAACCCGCTGCATCACCAACGATGCGGATTGGAGCATAAGTTACACCGTTGATGCGTGTGAGTTTGCTTTTGAGTGTAATTGTTTTGCCATCTACCACAGCCGTGATCGTATCATCTGTCGCAGTCGTTAGCTTCACGTCCATAGCATCCAGCGTAGTGCGCAGTGGAACCAGTGTTGTGCCTTTCTCCAGGATCGGCGCTCCTGTAGCATATTTCACAGCTTGATCATTGACCTTGACGGAAGTTCCCTGTGGAGCTGCCATTGCCGGTACCGCAGATGCGAGCAAACCTACCGAGATTGTAAGAGATAAGAGCGTGCGTTTCCAATTTTTCATATATGTATTCTCCTTTATTGAATATAGTTGCCAATCATTTTAATAGAATGGACATGCTTAGATACTACGGACAAAGGTAGGAATTGGTGCCACTCCAAAAACGGAGCAGCACTTTCTCCCTTCATCTCTCATTAGATAAGAAACAATAAAAACGAAACCGTCATATAGGTTCAATACTAGATATTCGCAAAGTTTAAGCTATTCCATGATAAATAGATACTGATCAGCGCCAGGAAAAAGAACGCTATAGAAACCTTCCGATTACCCCGCAGCTTTACTCCATATGCGACGAAGAAAATAGCGATAGCTGATTTAGAGATGCTTTGGTAGTTGCCCTGCTCTGAAAAGGCTGAACTGCTAAATACTATTGAAAGTAGCAATGTAGTCAGAATCAATGCTTTAAACCACAGAGGTTCCCTCAAAAACTGTATATAGAACCCTTTTAACGGTTGCATGATCATCAACCCTCTCCTCCTGGACTCGAACTCGATTTAATAAGACCTCAACCCACACTCTTCTATAATGTAATCTTTATTTTATATTGTCGGTAAAATGAGATGCTTCACCATGAGGTTTTACATAATATCTGTCGCTTTCTTTATTTTATAATGTCGTTCTTTGAGTTCAATCCATATAAATTCCTTAAAGCGTGATTTTGCCGACTTTCCTCATTTGGCTTTATAAACATTAATAGAGTTGATTGAGTAAAATTGGTGTATGGCTTACAAAAGATCCTTTTCGTTTTGAAGCAAAAAGTCTACATCCATTTGGTATGTAGACTTCTTGAAGTTCTAACATTACTACATGTACGTTTGTATTTGACTTTTATAACTATACATTTACTTCTTGATTTTCAATTACAATTACCGATTCTAATAGCTCATCCTGTTTTGCATATTTTTTGTAGTCATAAACACAAAGTAGCTTTCTATAGTTCGTGGTCTTTTTGTCTTGATAATCTCTTAGGAAATCTTCAACGCTACTGAGATCAATCCTCTCATATAGAATTCCAAAGATAATGGCTGACATTTTTTTGGTTTGCGGTATGTTTTCATCCTCTAAGATGCTATTAATCGATTGATGTTCTGCTGCAAAGTCTGCAGTGCTTTCTATTATGTTTTGAATCTTCCTTTTTTGATTATTTTTTAATCCTTCTGCAGATCCCAAGGATGTTTGAATTAGATTAAATCCGAATATAGGGAAGTGTTGAGAACTTTGTATTTTATGTTTGTCTATTAAAGCTAATAACTGATGATTTGATTCATCAATTATACTAAAATAGTTTTCCATTAGTTCTGATGTTGTTTGGAACTCGTACTTAATTGTTCTGAATGATCCAATTGCTAATATCTTTTCTCCATTTCTTAGTTTATCTATATCCTCAGTGATGGTAACTTCAATATTCCCTCCTGAGTAAATCTCTTTCACTACTGATTGAACCTTACGAATATCCATAGCCGAGATAGGTAAATTTAGATTAGAGAGATGCTTATAAATCTCTAGAAAATTATCAGTTTTTATCTTATTTATACGTAGTGTAGCAAAACCATCCATGTCGATATCATGGGCAACAACTTCTGTATTCTGTGAACCTCTTTCATATTCAACAAGTAAGAAGTTTTGTCTTATTTTTTCAGCTTCTGGGGTGTTGGGATTAATATACGTGAAAATTGTTTTTAAAATACTCTTAATATTGTTGTCGCCAATATTATAGCCAATAAAAATAATAGGATTATGAATAAACAACGATAAGAGCTGCGCTCGAATCAATTCGTATTTTTCCTCAAAAACACTATAGTCTTCTTCAGTGATAATTATTTTACCTGAATCATTTACACAACCGTGTATTTTATAAACTGAACCGTATGGATTACTTAATAATATGTCATTTCCGATTAAAGGTTTGAATTCAAATACATCTTCAATGAAACTATCATAATTAGTTGTAATTACTGAACCAATATTCTTACGTACTTTTTTTAACTCGTTTATTTCTTCAGACAGCATTTCCCTAATTTGATACTCCTTTAAAAGTTTGGAGATGTACAGTTTAAATCGACTTATATTGATTGAACTTTTCATATTCTCATAAAATTGATCATTTATATCTTTCAGGGCTCCATCTCTATCATCCATCAAGGTTTTATTAAAAACTGTTTCTAACTCCTTGGCAATGTTGGGATAATTGAAAATCCCATTACTTTCGTGTCTTGATTTAATATCATAATAAAATTCGTCTGAGCCTTTAATAGTTCTGGAGATATATGATAGCAAACCATCCCAGGTATAGGAGTTTTCTAAGTATCTCAGACTCATTCCTGTGCCAACAAAGAGTACTGGATGATTAGTAAAGTTTGAGATGAATTGGCCTATGTTCATGTAATCACCATTCCTTGTATAGTGAATTGGTAAAATTGTACTTAAAATGAGTCTAACATTAACTAGATCTAAGGAACAGATAAATTAGATCCATAGATTTTCACATAATTACGCATACGTTGATACTCGATACAGCAAAGTCAGCAAAAGGCCCTAAAAATGGAAATAGTGTGACAGCATGTATAACAGAACAAAGTTCTAGAACGTTGTTCTCATTCCTCAATATATTTCCTCCTCAAATCTAAAAATACTTCTTTAACCCTTGGATGTGTTTGAATGTATTTTTTAGATACCTCACTAGCTTCAGTAACCCGTACCATGGACGGATATTCTCCATGAGTTATTATAATATCAAATGCTTCTTTGATACGTTCAATTCGCTCATCTTCAATAGAACGAGCCTTATTTAATTTTTGTGCTTCTTTTTCTTTCTCTACATATTCAACCACTTCAGGATGGTACTTTAATAAAGTTCTTCGATAAGTATTCATATTTCGGTATAACCGATACTCGGATATGACTTCACCAACCTCATTTTTTTCCTCTATATATCCCTTTGCTAAATTCATCAAAGTTTCCCTGTCAGGTAATTGATCTTTATACTTATTTTCACGAGTATTTTCCCTGTCGTTTCTAATCAACTCATGTTTGGCATAGAGATACAACTGTACTTCTTTATTATAAAGATAGTAAAAGTATTCTCTCATCCCCCACCCATAAGCTTGCATGAGAGGAATTACGTTTCTACATCGCGTTCTTTTAAAATAATCGACTGGAGCGCGAACAGGATCTATTGGAATATTATTGACTTTATCAAGGAGGCCCTGAACAGAAAAATAAACACTATATTTCACAACCTTCAAATTAGAACAATTAAGAATATTCATTATCTTCAACTCCGAATATCTCTCCCTGAATATAGTCAAAATGTTATTATAAGCCCATATGTAAGATTCACCAATTTCACAGTAATCCCCGTTTGTTTTTCGCCCATACTTCACATAACAACAAGTACACATATAAGCTTTAAAATATTTTTCGGTTTCCCATGAAAGAGGTTTTGCTCTTATCATAGTGTTACTCGTGTTATAAGAATTACACCAAGGAGATTGACAAAGTGGTATTTCCGAATACCAATTCCTATGTTGATTGAGTTGTTTTACTGAGGTAATAAAGGTTATTGGTATTTCTTTTTCGAATAAATCAGAAAATTCTAACCCTGATTTATTTAAAACGTTCAAAATTAAATGCATAGTTGGTTTATACTCTTTTCCTCCTTTCACAAATGACGATAATCTCCACTTACCACTAGGTGTCAAGAACTTCACATCTGAAGACACATACCTTTCCTTGTTATCTGAACAGAAATATAAGATCCTTAGTGCAATATCTTCACTTTTGGAAATCCCATTATACATTTTAGGTTTATACTCATTATTTAATATACTATTCCATAGATGGTACAATCTTGATTGCTCACTTGATAGAACAATTTTTTTGAAGTTGATATGATTACTTTTCGAGAGCTTTTCTTTGCATAAGTAACATTCTCTTTCTATTAAAGATGGGCTAAGATATGGCTGATCCTGGTGACAAGAGGGACATTTACTTGTCAATTCAACTCCATGATTTAAACAAACTTTGATATCACTAATCTGCCAGAAAAGCATATATGCATTTTTTTCTTTCAAGCACAATGGACAAAATTTGCGATATGACGTATCCAACATTTGATAATAGAAATCCAAATAAGAATGTGATAATTGTTGTTCCTCGTCCAGAAATAATTCAATAATTGAGCCTAAAGAACAACTTTTGAATTCTTTTCTATCTATCTCAAGTAACCAGCACAGTTTAGTTAAATCTGTTACGAATTTCGGATTATAATCTAAATGAAAACCCTTACTTCTTTTGATGTCTACACTGTCAATTAATGAAAGGTATGGAATTTTGTTTCTCACTGCAGTTCGCATTAAAAATGCCGTCAATGATTCACCATCATAAGGCCTCGTTTTAATAGTTAATGTACCATCCATAAAATCTCCTACCTTTTCTTAGTTAAACTATGGGTATTGAATCGTCTACACTAAGTTGGACAGAAAAATAAGGGCTTGTAGAATACATCTATCATGCTAAGGAGCGGATCCCTACAATGCCTAAACAACAATCACGTACTTTTACAGCAGAATTCAAAAAACAAATGGTTCAGCTTTATGAAATCGGAAAACCCAGAACCGCCATTGTGAAGGAGTATTATCTCTCAGACTCCACTTTAGATTGTTGGATCAAACAGTCCCAGACCTCAGGTTCCTTTAATAAATAGGATAATCGTTCACCCGAGGAAAATGAACTGGATGCTTTACGAAAAGAGAATCAGCGTTTGAAAATGGAGAATGACATTTTAAAGCAAGCCGTGCTGATCATGGGACGAAAGTAGCTATTATCCAAAATAACCGTGATAAATAATCGATATCAGCAATGTGTGACGTCCTGCAGATGGCAAGAAGTACATTCTATTATGAACCAAAAGATCAGCCTAAAGAAGAGCATCTCACGGAAGCCATTGTGAATATTTTTCACAAAAACCGACAAGTCTACGGCACCCGTAAGATCAAGATCAAGCTTCAGGATCAAGGCTTCAGCATTTCTAGACGCAAGATTGGCAGGATTATGGATCTCTTTGCAAAAGGGCTGCCCCTACGATAATGTGGTGGCAGAAGCGACCTACAAAATCATGAAAAAAGAGTTAATTCACCAGGTGAACTTTCAGAGTCTTCGTCATCTGGAATTATATGACCATGTAAACTGGTTTAACCACCACCGAATTCACGGAACACTGAGATATATGAAACCAGTTCAGTATCGCTAAGAAGCCCTTAAAAAAGCTGTCTAATTTTCTATTGACAATCCAGTATACAGCAAAAAAAACTTATAAGTAACAAACTCAACGAGTTCATTACTTATAAGTTTTTCCATTACGCGATAACTGTATTCTTTTTTCCCTTATAAATGTATTCACTTTTGGAGCATAACCACACAGATAACTCTGACTAAGATGTAACCTCTCATATATCAATTTCATCCCCATATCCATGTCCCATTCATCACGGAAAAACACTTCTATTTGCTTCATCCAAATCTCAATCTTTCTTCTACGTTGAAGTACCTTTTGTGTGTGTTTAATTTTCTTAATATATTCATGAAGCCCCCACTTTGTCAGGGTCTGTACTGTAATTCCTAAGGTTTTGGATATTTCATGATTAGTAATCTTCATATCACTTTGTATGAGTTGTTTACAAGCGGTAGCTAATTCATACTTAATATCATTTTTGTTCTTACGATGAGGTTGGTTATTCTTCTTCATAATTAATGCTTGTATGACACGAGTATGATACCTGTAAACAAAGTAATGCTCTTCATTATCCCAGCAGGGCCACTTTACAATGTTTGATATTCTTTCTCCGGCTGTTAGTGCATCCACAAAATCAACCACAAGATGATCGTCGTATTTATAACCGCTGGTACAAGTTAATCCTCTACCCGTTAGATAAGCATAAAGTCTCCGAATCTGCGACTTTGTTAGGCACGTGATTAAGGATATCTCTTTCTTTGAAAGTTGGGATATATCCTTGTCCTTAAGTCGAAGGTACCCTTTTATAAAGTATGATCGCTCTATTAATGTATCTTCAACAATCGCGTACTCACAACCACATTCATAACAACACATGTACCATTTCAATCGTTGTTTCCCCTTACCCTTTACATTAGTTCCTGTGAATCGAAGAGAACCAGTTTTCTGATAAGAAATGCACCAGGGTGCCTGGCAAAAGTATCTGGTACTGTTCCGTACCACATTATTATTTAGAATAAACTCTTTAAACTCCCTGGTTACATCAATTTTCATAAATTCTTTAAAAGTAAGTTTTAACTCACATAAAAATCGAATAAGTGTATTTAAATGAATAGAACGTTTGTGATTCATGCTACTACGTGCAAACTGTAGCAGGTAGTTTTCCTGAATTCCAATTTGCTTATAAAAACCACTTAATAGCTCTCTTTTTGATGACACATAAAGAATCCTCATTGCTATATCTTTGCTATCCACATTGAATGACTCATTTAATAGTAGCTCTTTTAAAATATCACGTTTACGTGTCTCTTCTGACAATTCAAGCAAATCAATTTTCTCGGAGTTACCAAACGCACTTGCCATTTTACTTTTACAGTATGGGCAATATCCGATCTGTTCAATTGAGCTATAACTTATTGAACGCTTGCAAGATTCACAAACGGATATTAGTTTAACATAGTGTTTAAAACAGAAATTAATGGATTCTATTCTCCACAGTAACGAATAGTAGTCACTCTCATATAAACACACAGGACAGTAGTGGAAATTTCTACGAATCATCCCTCTCATAATCCGGCTATTTTCAGGCCGCCCATCACCCTTGAATTTTTCCATTATATTCTGAAGGCTTAATTTGCTTAGCGAGCCTATCTCCAGGCAAAGATGTTCCTCAATTAATCCGATATCAAGCACGTTAGAAGGACATACATCCAAGCGCGAAATATCTGATATCTTTATTTGATCTGAGTTCCTAGTCCTATAATTATTCATAAGCCAATGGATGCTGGCCCCGTTACTACGTGCTGTACGAAGGATAAAACTACTTAAAGATTCATCTTCCTGAGGTGTGACTTTCACAGACAAACCAAGGGTTTCTGTAGTCACAATAGCACCTCCTATTCGCACAAGTTTTTAAAGTCTCATTTCCTCCACTAAATCGACTGCGAGAGCTTTGGAACCAGAAATCCCTTTAATGTATTTCAAGGGACCATCAATGGACCAATCTACACTTTTTAAAGTGTTCACCTTTTTAGTTATCATTTTGTAATCCACTTTCCCTTCGTCACTTATACAACTTTCAAATAATTCCGCCCCTGCAATGGACAACGCATCCAAACAAACGATATGAGTTAGACGCTGCCCTTTGTAATCAATCCACTGGGGATAAAAGATTTCTTTAATCGTGTTGTAGTAAAGTAGAGCGAGGTGAAGCTTTGCTTCTTTTGCAAGCCCAGATGTCTTATTTTTTTTCGTTAGATATGTGACAGTTCGGTACAGGTTTTGCAATGTAATATGTCTTCCTTTATTTCGCTTGCCGACAATACTACCAATATGATAAAAGGGACTTTCCCCTCTTACGATCAGCTCTGTGGCAATCCAACTACTGTCATCAGACTGCCTGGTTAAATATTTACTCAATGATGGACCTATGCCCTTAGCCTTAGTATTAATGATGTTAAACAACTGGATTTCCTCATCCTCATCCAAGTAATGAAACGCTACAAAAGGAACATTCAGCTCAGAATTCGTTTCTTGGATATATCGCTTAATCCCGCCTAGCCTATGCTGTCCATCCATTAAAGAGGCTTTAGCCTTACAAACTAATCGACCGAATGAAGGACGCTGCTTGTCATAAGCCACGAATTCCCAATTCGATGCTGCATTCAGTAACAAGGGTGTAAACAAAGCATCATCCCCCTTGGATAAATAAAAAGAAAACTCATTACATCTTCGAATATCGACCGGACGTTGGTACCCCTTACCTGAGGGGTCATCATACGACTTCACGTAGGTTAGAGACAGTGCATCATGTGCTGAAAATGAACTTTGATAAGTTACCTTTCCACGCATCTTACATACAAGCACGTTTTCAATAACGATTTGTTTCACTAAACTGGAATTCATAGTTGTCATCAAGCTCCTTGTTGTTTTTCCAGAACTAACTGTTGAAGTCACCAATGTGAGGGAGAATTGAAGCTAAATCAATATCTTTATCACTGTGAGAAGTCTTAAAGTGATAAGATTTTGAACCCTCTTCGCTTATTACCTCCGTATATAACAAACCAACTATTCTATATCTTGCTCGTACATGAATGATTTCTTGATTAATACCGTTAATAGAGATGATCTCTTCCGCCTCTTCCACAGATAAGCTAACTAATTCATTGACTTCCTGACCGTAATCTAATCTCAATAATTCAAATGATTCTTCGTCTGTAACCAAAATAAAGAAACGATTTTGATGTAGTATATATCTATCAATCCTGAGTACCTTCCGACTATGGCATTCGTCGATCAAAACAAGCAAATTCACCTTGTTGTGACTACTCATGAGATAATTCTCCTTTATTGTTGATGACTTAACGTTATTTATTATACCTATATTATAGTTACTTTGTATACCCTACTTGTTTTATATTACATTGTCTATTATTGGCATGAGGTGAATTTCTATGGACTTTAAAGATACAGGAAATAGAATCCAAGAGCTTAGGAAAAGCAAATTTCACAACCGAAATCATTTTGCTCAAGCGCTCCAAACATCTGACGAAAATATCAAACGAATTGAAGGCGGACGAGGCTTGCCGAGTATTGATTTACTTATTAAAATGTCCCTTACTCTTGAAGTGAGCACTGATTATCTACTATTTGGTACAACGACTGACCCTGATGATGAAGCTTCTTCCACATTAATCAGACTGCAGCAGCAACTCAGCCCCGCAGGAAAGAAAGCATTACATAACATTGCAACTGAAATTTATAATCTTGAAAAAGGATAAAAAAATAATCGCCATAAAATTGGCGATTATTTACTGATTTAATTAGCCTTACCTCGTAGTATTTTTTGTATATCGTTTTTTGTTATATCTCCGACAATATTTCTCTGAGCTTCAATAAGAATGTTTCCATTTAACCTATTTAGTATATTGAAATCATCAAAATCCGGCTCCATTACCCCTATTATATCCATTGCATTCTGTAACATAGGCACAAGCCAACCAATAAAGCCAAGCGAAAGCTTGTGTAAAACAAGTGGATACCCTAAAGCAGAATCTGCTAAACCTATAGGCTTTTCTAAAGCTAATTCTAACTCGATTTTATTAAGTAATGAGATGAAACTATCGTCACATTCTTCAAATCGCGGTATCGTTCGCGGTGGATAACGACCTATAAACTGCTCATTCATCGTTCTTAAAACTTCAATTTCTGGAGTACCTACGCAAATCAAACAAACTCCCGATTTGTTTGCAAGCCCTTTTACGAGTTCCATAGCCTGTGCTCTTGTTTTATTGGCGTAAGGCAACAGATAATTTAGTTCATCTAATATGAGCATTTCTGTTCTATGTTTTTTTAAAAGGTAAAGCGCTCTGTCTTTTATCTGACCAACTTCGACCCTTCCATATAGCTTAATCGCTCCAAGCCCCTCAATGATGTTATTATAAAACTCTTTCGGGGTGAATTTATCCGGCATTTCTGCATAAACGGCAGGAATTATTTTTATTTTTGAACCTTCCTCATCATAATAGAAGCTTGTCTCGCTCTGTTTAACACTTTGCTTAGCATAGCGCTTGACAGCTTGGGTTTTCCCTACTCTCGATTTCCCCATTAGAAACATATGATGAGGCGAATTGAAGTTGTCAATCCCCCTGCCTCTCCACATTCTCTTTGAATCAAGTGATTTCCATATTTGTTTAACTTCCGGATGCTCAATGTAGAGATTAATTACCCGATCTTGAAATTCAATGTACTTGTTTTTTTCCATAGGATCACCTCTGATCAAGTTGCTGATTCAAGTCTTGTACTAAACGAAGTAACTCATCATCACTATTAAAGGATATTCTTTTACCGGGTTTTAATTTTTCATTGAATTGTTCTAATCCTAGGTTGATTACCCTCCTTCTACCTTTATTCGTTTTCTGCATTTCAGCCGTTCTACTCATTAATTCATCTTTAGACTGAAGGAGCTCAGCCTCGTTAGGAATGACTCCGGCTGATTGTGTTTTATCACGAGAATTCTTCAGTAACATTTTATATGTTTTTTTCTTCATTCCTTTCAGAAAATCATATGAGGGATTGACAGCACGTACTCTTATATATTCATTCGACAACTGATCTAACACATAGATATGTGATATATCATCGATATCAAATTTAACTTTATATTTAGGCCCATTAATTTGAATGATTTTGCCTGGTTCAACGTCATTGTAATATACATTATCCAAACGTACTCCCAGCCTTGTAAACGCAAGGTCCTTCGTTGGTAAAAGAGATATATGGAATAACTCTTCATCCTCATCATCAATGTAATCATTTTGTCCCCCAATATTGAGCCCTCTTTGGTATTGCAAGTATGGTGTAGGACAGTCAAATGGAAGCGACGAATGGATATCATGATGATAAATATCTGTGATATATCGAGTCATTAACTCAGTAATGTCTTCCAATGTGTAGATAGCCTCTCCCTCTGAATCATAATCTCCTTTAGCCTCCACGCTATGTTTTGTGGTTCCCGCCAACCGATGTATTAACTTCGTATTTACCGTTCCAAATAATCGCTCAATAGTCCCGCCCCAACGCGGAGTAGCAACCGGTCTAAACATGACCTGAGATTCAAGGGTATTATCAATTAAGTATTTGATTTCCTGATTATTAAATTCTTTACCATTGTCAAAGTATATGATGTCAGGTACTCCAAAGACTTCCCATTCATGAATCGTTCCATATTTATCTTTAACTCTTTTCTTGAATATCCCCTGCTCCATTGCTTTTCGAACTTTATTGGCCGAGGGGCTATCAAACGAGAGGTGCATACACCATACGCAACGGCTGTATACATCAATTCCTAACGTAAGCCATGGGCGCCCGATGACCTCCAATGTATTTTTATCTACGACCATAATATCTAGTTCGGTATGATCGATTTGAACCATGTGGAGCGGTGATTTTGCTTCTGAATTAGAAAACTGACCTGTAATAGGATCATAAATCTCCGATGCAACAGTTCCATTACGCATTCGCAAAACCGTCTCTTCATCCAAACGATTTAACATAGCATACACGGTGTTATAACCTAAGGGAGGCAGCCCCACTCTAGCACACCTGACTTCAAGAATTTCTTTTATCTCAGATTTGCTCGCTTGTTTTTTGGTAAGATATTCATGCTCAATTACTTCTTTTATGATCGATACATATCCCTCATCCAAATAGGTCCTAATAGTACATAGTACCTTTTCCTTCTTTCGAGGATGACAAATTTCAATGGATCTCATATCTTTTCGATTATATGGATTTTTCAGTTTTTCGGAGATGAGACCATGTAAACCCGAATCATTAAATTGGTCGTCTCTTCTGTATTTACTCAAATCTCTTTCTATGGTACGCGTCGATACATCAAATTTATTTGCAATACGTTGAATTAGTTGTTTCTGGGTTATCGATTTTGCGTTCATCTCTTCACTATTCAAGTATTCCGTTCCGTACTTATCTTGAAATCTTGTAATTGCCCTCTGGTCACCTGTCTTTGCTCTCTCAAGTAACAATATAGGCTGAATCATCTCATACTTGTGGTCAATCTTCTCTCTTTTGCTTTCTGGCAAAGAGTCAAGAAAACCATTAAGCTGTGATTTATTAAAAAAATCTTTATTTGATTGAACTGGAACCTTCATCTTCACTAATTTAAATCCACGTTCCTGTATTAAATCGTAGTAGTTGACCTCTTCGGCTACTAATTCACCAGTACGTGGTTGAATGATTACATTTGGGAAATTTAATTCTAATACGACGTACTTTTTGCCGTAAAGTTCGAATTCATCGTTGAACCGCAGCGCTAAACGTCTCATATAGAACCCCTTTCTTCAGAAAGCATGGTCTCCTCTAACATGACATATGAGTTTCCAGGTCTAATTTCACTGTGAGCGTGAATCGGTTCAAAGAGATTAATCCAAATCTGGGCTTCAGCTATTAAATGATAAACATGGGGAATGATATATTTTCGCTCGCAAACACTCTCAAAACTACTCACGAGTCTATCTATTGTACAATTTTCGAAATAAGGGAGTTTGTACAATAGTTGTGGAACTAACTCTAAAAAATGTTTTCTCTTCTTTTTGTAGCGAATAATATTTTTAACATTGGAGATTACTATACCGTCAGTAGATCTTGGATATATGATAGAGTAGCTCCATTGCTTTAACCTAGCATATTCTTCGCAAGCTAGATTGTGCCTAAGAAATGCAGCATAATTCTTATCGCCCTCTTGGAGATCTTTCGCTTTAACCTGAAATAGCATGGGTTGGTGATCAGTACGATATACCAGGACATCAGGGACATGGTTGTACACCTTCATTTCCTGATTACTTAGGACTGAAACAGGAATATTAACAGGTTGTACATAATACCGAACGGTTTTAGGGTCAAGTTCGAGGAAATAGTAAAACAAACATTCGGTTAGAGATTCATACTCTACTTTTATATTCATTTTCTGACTTCGTATGGAGCCGATATTGAAACCAAAATAACGACTCATGGTATTGTCTACTTTTCGTTTGGGATAGTATAATTGATCCATCTTTGCCCAGTCGGTGTTACTCCAATTCATATACCACCTCACCTTATGATTGATAGAAACCCCATTCTATACAAAACAATATCATAAAATACATAAATTGGAACAGTATTATCTCTATTCTATAATTACTATATTCAATTTCGCTTCTACAAACTAAAGAACGAAAACCGATTTAGTACATATATCGTCAGTATTACCGGTAATACAATTCCTAATCCTGTAGGGCTTTTGAGTAGTGAAACAACAAAAAAAGACCGAGAACTTATTGCTATTCGAATTTTTTGATGAAAAAAAAGGAGCAGTTGTAGCTGCTCCTTCGACCTAAGTTAATTATGGAAGGATGGTTAGAAATTATCCAATAAACTTAGTACTCTATTATTATCACACTTCACTTCCACTACGAGACCCATGCCTGTTCGGAATAAATGTAAATTCGAATTTAGAACCAGTTACATCAGCGGGTTTACAACAGTTCCATTATCGATCTTTTCCATCATATCATCTGTGATTTCGAATATTCATTTGACACCTCCGTCTATGTTCTCCCATCAGTAAGTAAATAACTATTAAAAAATGATCCGTTCAATACTTAGAGAGTGCTCTCAATTCCATTAATATATCCTGAGTGAATTTTGAAAGAACTCGATCAATTGACTCTAATTCAGAACCAGGCAATGTTCCAAGTACTAATCTTGCTACCTCTGATTCATTCTGAAACAAATCAGGAAATGCGATAAGCAAATTTTTTATCTGCTCCTCATTATAAATTCTTGATTTAATTAATAACTCTGTAGCATAGTCCTTATGAGCATTGTAAAGTTCAGCTAATTTGAATGTATTACAATTATTATCGTTTTTCCTCCAAATCGGATCTTCCTTATCAACTATAGGATTGTCTCTACATCCTATTGAAAACCCTTTTACGTTTCCTTCAAATGTTTTCACTTTGCTTAACCCTTTGCGACTGATCGCAGTAACTTTCGATTTCAAATGTACATTTGGACTTAATTCAGGTAGCGCAGCCATAGGTTTAAGATAATGCTCAACAATTTCCTTACCCGTTGGGATCTTTTCGTTTTGTGGAGCAACCCAATTCGCCGATAGCAGTAACTCTTTAGCAGCTTTATCGATGTTATATTGGTTTGCCCGTTGTGCAGGCAATCGCATGTATTCGATAACGCAGTATAGACCATGGATTATTTCCTTGGTCTATTCTTTATTTAAATTCATCAAACGCTCATATTCGTAAAGGCAGATTATTTAGTTGTTGAATAGTGATTCTTACTCTTTCGATATTTTATTTACCCACCATAATATCAGACTAATTCCTGTAATTAAGACTATGCTAAAACCAATAATTATCAACATTGTATCGCTCCTCTAAGATGTGAATGTTATTTATTTACTATTGATCATCGAAGCTAATCGTTCAGATGCTTCTTCTTTCATTTCATTGTTCAAATTCCCTACTCTAAATAGTTCCGAATACCATAATTCTTCAATAGCCAATCTTATGATCGCAGCTGTAACCTCATCCAATCCATCCTTGCTCAATTCTTCGTATAAACTTTTAATTTCATCTTTTAAAGCTGAAAGCGTAATCGGATCTGTAAACAAAGCCGCTGTATACGCAGAAACAATTTTGTTAGAAGAATTACCATCTAGTATCGTGGATTCAAGATAGGCACGATGCCATTTTCCATTGGAAACTGGATCTTCATCTGCTTTCTCCCTTATACCGTTTATAAAGGCTTCTGAATATTCATCAATCATCGCTCTAACAAGAGCATCTTTGTTAGGAAAATGATGAAGAAGGCCGCCTTACTGACTCCAGCTTGATTGGATACAGATCCCAGGGTAAACTTATCCATTTCATTTGGATCTACTACAAGTTTTTACGCTTTGAATTACTTCTCATTTATATAACTCGCTTCTTCTAGAACAGATAACACCCAATCTCATTGATTGGAAGAAACGGCTACTTTTCCTGTTTTATTGGTTATATTCAACATGAATTCTCCTTAAAATAATTTGTTTCGAGTTTCAAAACTACAACTCACATGACCACGAGGATGAATCCTAAAATCTTTTGAACACTCAATTTTCCTCTGTATATCAATACTCCTGACCAATGCTGTGAGCACATTACCAGCCCCAGCCCAATTAGCATATGCCGTTCCCAATGGAAGGGTCTTAAGAACAATTGAAAGAAGAAAAAAGCTAAACCCATACCGGCTTTGTACCAATATTTGGATATAATTTTTTTTAAAAAAATCCATCGGATGTTTTCACCATAGAACTTCCAAACACCTCAGAAACAATTGAAACAGCAAGAATTAAATACGTCACTTCCAGACCATCTCATCAATAGCTTAGTTTAGGGTAACTTGTCATTAAAATAAATATGCAAGTTTGATGATTCCCCTCTCAATTAACTATACCGTAGAGACGGTTTTTTTTGCAAAATATTAAATTAACTTTGACGGTGGCTAACTTCTTAACTTTTCAGTAAACACATCCAGTGAACTTTTCCTTTTTCTTTTACAATTAGATGTCAAAGGTTCGATCTCTCCTTCCGTAAAATTTAGTAACAAAATGACAATCTCAATCTTTTTAGGTAACCATCTATTTATCAATTGAGCGGGCAAGAACTTATACTGCAAAACAAAAGAGCCGCTTAAATAGCGACTTTAAATGGACTATTTCTTGTCCCTCGTACATATTTCTTCTATTATGCCGTCCGTGAGTAGAACAAAAGCTGGCCGGTTATCTAGTTGATGTAACGCTAACGTTTCCCGTTAGCTTAATAATTCCATCCACTTGCTTCTCAGCCGCCGAATGAATGCCTCAGGTTCATTCGGATCAAATATTTCTATCCCGTCATCTGTAATAAGCTGTCTTTTAATCAAATCGTCAATAAGCCGATCAGTTACATCGAGATAGTCGTCCACCACATTTTCTTCTTCAATTGAGTTGTTCTGACTTACACAGGAACATTAAATTCCCAAAACATACTTCGTTCATAGCATGTCGCTAGAAAATTTCAACACTATCATAGATGTTCTCATATAATATGTACTAGTTATTACCTTGAAAAGTCTAAAGTTAGGTTATTCCACATAATTTTCGCTGTTCATGTTCTTTCCCCTTAATACTATTTTTTATATTATTCAGTATGGTCATAAAAACGAATCCCGTAGGATTACATTCTAAGATGGCCCTTCAGCTGCTATCATACTATATTTATGTAAGTAAATTCAGACTTCTGCGTATATTCCATAGTATCCTTTCTGTTATCCTTCTCCGGAATACTCACTTCTAGATCAATTATCACATCTTAGTAGTCGAATAGATTTATTTTCATTTCATCAACAAATAGGAGGGGTGCAGGAAACCTTCCCATAGACTGCCGAATGACGATTTCATGCGGCAACAGAAACTTATTGTTCACGATCACTTCTCCCTGCAAGCTTTTGAGTAGTGCCTCCATTGCTGTTCTTCCAAGCTCATACTTTGGTTAGCGCATCGTGTAATGAAGCGACAAGAGATGGGGAACTGCGTTAAAGGCTGCCTGCTATTATCGACCGAGACACTGTATGCGTTCTGTTCGTATTCCGAGCATTGCACAATGCTATAATCTTTGGCCAACTGACCCAGCTCCTACGCGATCAAGGTAGAGGCTACAAAAATGATGCCGTAAACATTTTTCTTCTTGAGCATCTGCAACAGTTCAACTAATCTTTTGCAGTATGAAGAACATCTTTCTCTCATTTTAGAGTCTGTCAACAAGCACAGAAAATTTCATTATGTGGTTCATATTAATGTTTCTATAACAAAAAAGACCTCAATATATCGAGATCCTTTCCCTAATAGAGCAATTTACCTTATAGTTTATCCAAAATCCATATTACCCTTCATTATAAGAGCTAAGTCTTCATTAGAAGAAATAAATATCATTTTCCAATAATATAACTCTCATTCTGTACGATTACTTACTCGCTGAATATGAACAGTTAAATACAACAACTCATCATTAGTGCACTCCCATTCATGACTTGTCGAAAGAAAGCGCTTGATTTTCAACGCACACTGAAATGCCTTTGGATAATTATTTTTAACCACATCATATAATAAATGATCACTACTAGTTAATTTTTCACCGTTTGTCTGACGCTTGATAAAATACCGGAGATGCGTCACGAATCTTGCATAATTCAGTGAATCTTCATCCAGTTCAATTTGAAAGTGATATCGTACAATATCCAATATTTTAATTAGCACACTACGCATTAAATCATTATCCATCGACGATCCCAGTTCCATTTGAGCATTTACGAAGTGATACGCGATGAGGGCAATCTCGGAATCAGGGAGCTTAGTTCCTGTCTTCTCTGCAATTAGAGAAGTAGCATATTTACCAAAGGCATATTCCTTCGGGTAGGCCTGCCTGACTTCCCACTCCAAAGGGCTTGATATGAATAACCCTTCTTTCGCGCGCTTTAATGCAAAACTTATATGATCAGAAAGCCCAATAATTATATTTTCATTAAGTGATGTTCCCAATACCTTCTTGCCCTCTTCAATTAACTCATGGGCCAGATCAATATCCTCAGAAGGAATCTCATTGAAAAGGCTAATCAACCTCTCATTATTACTTAGAGTTTCCAAAACAAACGTTTTTTCAATCACAGTTTCGTCAATAAGATCACCAGGGTATTTCTGAAATCCAATGGCTTTTCCCATAACAATTATTTCTTTATTGTTATGGCCAACAACTAAAGCAACATTGTTATTAAATACTTTTTTCACGCGCATTGGATATATCCCTCTCTTTTACGAAAATAAAAAAGCCCTATCATTTAACTCGACACCAAATAGACTTTTGTGTGTGAATTAAATGCATAGGGCACGCCTGATCGAGTCAGTAACAATCCTAGCTAATTTAGAGAATATCATCGCTTATTATTAATGTCAACATCCATAACTCATATCAATATCAAAGAATGGAAATGACGTAATAACTATCCTGATTGGCAAGAAGCGAGAGATTTCTAAGGGGCTTTACAAAACAAAAAAAAGGATTTATAGTGCATTCTATGGATTGTTACTGACTCGATCAGGCATGCCCAAAGGCAGTATTTACGCTGCTTTTGGGCTTTTTTTATGCTAAAAACAATCCTTACTAAGTAACAAGGGGGAACCACTATGCAAGACAAGGAGCTCGCGAAGAGTATTCTTCAAAAAGTCGGCGGTGAAGAAAACATCTCCAATTTGACGCATTGTGCAACAAGAATTCGAATGAATTTGAAAGATGATTCAAAAGCTGACTTAGAATCAATTAGCAAACTTCAAGGTGTTCTGAAAGCTCAGAATCAAAGCGGTCAAACACAGATTGTAATTGGTGCGAGAGTAAAGTCCGTTCATGATGAGCTTAGTAACATGGTTAATGTTCCTAGTTCAAATGATCAGGAAAGTAAAAAGTCAAAATTAGGTTTCAAAGGCTCCGTTAATGCTGTGATTGAAACTATAGCAGGAGTATTTTCTCCTATTTTGCCAGTTCTCGTTGCTTGTGGTCTTACCAAAGCAGCAACTTCAATAATGGTCAATTTTAACTGGCTCGAAAATGAATCAAACATCGTTATATTTCTCAATATGATCGGTGACTTAGTATTTTATTTCCTTCCATTTTTCCTTGCTGTAAGCGCTGCTAAAAAATTTAAAACTAACGAATACATCGCTCTTGCACTAGCAGGAGCCTATATGTATCCGACTATCATGGATGGTGCAAAAGCTATCTCAGAAACCGGGATTAAATCATTAGATTTATTTACTCTGCCTGTACTATTTGTAAATTACAAATCGTCAGTTATTCCGATAATTCTATCAGTTTGGGTGATGAGTTACATCCATCGTAAAGTAGATAAAATCATGCCCCACTTCCTGAAAATCTTTTTCACTTCAATGGTTGTCATTCTTGTAATGGTTCCTTTACAGCTGATCGTTCTTGGACCATTGGGCACATATATAGGGGAAGGACTTGCTGAATTTATTCAATGGTTTTATGAAACTGGAGGCGTATTTTCTGCAATCTTATTAGGTGCTACTCGTTCACTACTAACTATGCTTGGAATGCACTATGCTCTGGCACCATTGCAAATTCAAGAAATAGCACAAACAGGTTCATCTTATATATTGGTAAGTGCTTTGACAGCTAACATGGCACAAGCAGGCGCTGCTCTGGGAGTATTTTTTGCAATTAAGAACAAATCAGCTAAATCATTAGCTGCCTCCACATCTTTCCCGGCTTTTTTAGGGATCACAGAGCCAGCGATGTATGGGGTTAACTTGAAATATAAAAGACCGTTTTTCATTGCACTCGGCGCTTCAGCAGTCAGTTCGGCCTTCCTATACTTTTTCAACGCTAAATCAACAGCATATGCACCTCCAGGCCTGTTTACTTTACCTATTTTTGAAGCAGATAGTTTTGTGTACATTATTATCGGCGTAATCATTTCTGCAACGCTTGCATGTGTTGGGACATACTTTTTCGGGATAGCAAAAAAGGATAACATCGTTGAGAACATAGAGAAGAAGGAAGAAACTACAATAACAGAAAAGGCTACAATCCCTTCTTCTAAAGTTTCAATTCCAGTAGAAAGTCCTATTAAAGGAGAAATTATTCCTCTCAATGAAGTACCAGATGCTGCATTTGCAGAGGAAGCTATGGGTAAGGGGATCGCTATCCAGCCAACCGAAGGCAAAGTGTTTGCGCCTTTTGATGGAACAGTCGAAACTGTTTTCCGAACTAAGCATGTCATTGCTCTTAAATCCAATGATGGAGTCGAACTTTTGATACACATCGGCGTGGATACTGTTAAATTACAAGGGCAACATTTTAATGTGCTTGTACATGAAGGGCAAAAAGTGACGGCAGGAGAACTCATAGCCGAGTTTGATATTGAAGCCATTCGTAAAGCTGGATTTCCAACTATCACACCTGTGATTATTACCAATACAATGGAGTTCCTTGATGTTCTACCTACCCGTAATAGTGGTACAGTCTCTCAGGGTGAACACATCTTGTCAATTATTCTTTAACATAATGGTATGGAGGTAAATGAACATGAAAAACAATTTTCCAGAGAACTTTTTATGGGGTGGAGCCATCGCTGCTTCCCAAGCAGAAGGTGCCTTTAATCAAGATGGCAGAGGACTATCAGTCGGTGATGTTACTCCTTATAACAAAAACTTAAATCGCAAAGCAATCAATAATCACAAAATAATAAATAACGAGATCCTTGCAGCAGCTCAAAAGGATTTATCCGCTGAGAATTATCCTAAGCGATACGGAATAGACTTCTATCATCACTATAAAGAAGACATCGCGTTGTTTGCTGAAATGGGCTTCAAAGTATTTCGTTTCTCTATTAGTTGGTCAAGAATCTTCCCGCAAGGAGATGAATTGACCCCTAATGAGGCTGGATTAGCTTTTTACGATAGTGTTCTTGCTGAACTTGAAAAGCACAACATTGAACCACTTGTAACCATTTCCCACTTCGATATGCCTCTATACCTAGTCGAACATTATGGTGGTTGGAAAAATCGCAAACTCATTGATTTCTATGTACGATATGCCGAAACTTTATTTAAAAGATACTCAAAGGTAAAATACTGGATTACTTTCAATGAGATCAATGCATCTGTATTTTCTACCTTTAAGGGTGTAGGTTTATTAAAGGATCGTTCAGAACATTTTGAGCAGGATTGCTTTCAGGCAGTACACCATCAGTTCATAGCCAGTGCATTAGCAGTTCAGTTAGCACATGAATTAATCCCAGGTTCACAGGTAGGATGTATGATCGCCCGCTTTACAACTTACGCGGCTACATCCAAACCCGAAGATGTTATGAAAATGGTTCACGATGACCAATATCGAAATTTCTTTTTCACTGATGTTCAGGCACGTGGATATTATCCTAGCTACATGGAACGCTACTTTGCTGAGCGAGACTTTCAAGTAACTTTTGAAAAAGGGGATGAGGCTACTCTGCAAGCTGGTACGGTTGATTTTGTGAGTTTCAGTTACTATATGTCCCTTATTTCCAGTTCAGATCCTGAACATCTCGAACAGACTGCAGGGAACCTCGTTGGTGGTTTTAAAAATCCACATCTCAAAGCATCAGACTGGGGATGGCAGATTGATCCGATCGGACTTCGTTACTCCTTAAATCAGCTCTATGACCGATATCAAAAGCCATTGTTTATCGTAGAAAACGGTGTAGGCGCTCTTGACCAAGTTGACGAGAATGGACAAATTCATGATGATTACCGGATTGACTATTTCAGAGAACACATTCAACAAATGAAAGAGTCCATCAAAGACGGAGTTGATCTACTCGGCTATACAACATGGAGTGCCATTGACATCGTCAGCTCATCTACATCTGAAATGTCTAAACGGTATGGTTTTGTTTATGTTGATCAAAATGATGACGGAAGCGGAACCTTAAACCGATTGAAAAAAAATTCATTTCATTGGTATCAACGCGTTATTGAAAGCAACGGTGAGGAACTATAGATCCCTGATCTTACTAGAACAAAGGCCAAGAACAATGTTCTTGGTCTTTTACCTATCTGATGTATTGTTAGCTAAAGAAAAAGAGCAATCAACAAATCGCTTTTTTTGAACTAATGTTTCCCGTTAGCTGAACAAAAGCAGCTGATCACGTTGGTCAGCTGCTTTGTTGGATTTGTTGAGCTTTCGTTTTAGTTGGGTATTAAATTTTTGGGTCTCTCCATGTGAAGTTATGATCATTTTGTCATCTGAGACTGTTTCTTAGGTTTACTTGCTGCTTGTTTATAATACACTGATATGGCCAAAGAAAATAAGCATACTACGAGTAGTAACCGATACACATTTTCATAAGCTAATTCAAGTGGTATATCCTTTTGCATCGTCAAGATTATTCCACAAACTGCAACGGAGAACGAACCTCCAAAAAATTGAATTAATTGCATCAATCCCATACCCGAGCCGGTTAAATGTTTCGGCAGGATGCGGGATACCTCATTATTTAATGAAGACAATGTTGCAGAGAACGAGGGCGAGAAACAAAGGTAACCACAGAGAATAACAAAAGGCGAAACATGTATAAAAAAAGAAAATGTAGCTACTACAATAACCAATACGCTTTGGCCAATAAGCAAAAATGTAATATTACCGTAACGGTCAATCCACTGCCCCACAAAACGACCTATCGTTACTGATAAAATAGCCCCCGGTGCAATCATGAGTCCTATGGTTATTGGCGACTCACCCGCTAAATTGGCTAAGGCCAGCGGCATGAGGAACAGATTACCCATATTCAATACTAATATACAAAATCCAATTGCCGTTAATTTTCGGTACTCTTTTCTAGTAAAAAGTTCTGGATTAATGAATGTATCTTTTTTTTCTCTACGTAAATACCAAACATGCACTGCAAAAGATAGAAGACTTCCAATAAACCAAAGTAGGGATCTTTGCATGAGTGCTATTAGTAATGTACTTGCATTTACAATCGTTAATATTGCCCCTAAAGTATCAAATCTTATAGGTTTTGTTTCTTCCTTAGGAAGCATACGTACTAATACCGGAAGTACCAAAAGAATCAGACAGGAAATAGTGAACAAGCCGTTAAAACCGAAGTACTGACTAATAACGCCTCCTATGATAGGCCCGAATCCAAAGGCCATTGCACTGCCTGTTGAAATCATGTTAAGAGCTCTTCCTCGTCGCTCATATGGTATGTAACGACTTGCCATCACCACTCCAAGACCAGACATGGTTCCTGCACCCGCAGATTGTAGAATTCGAACTGTCATTAGAGTATTAAAGTCTTTCGCTAAGATTCCAAATAACGAGGATAGACCCAGAATGCTCAAACCGATTAATAGTAGTCTTCGCAACGGTATACTATCTGATAACCGGCTATATACAACGGTAGATAAGGCGTAGCCAATAGAGTATCCTGAAATAACCCACGATCCTTGATCTGCTGTAATGTTAAAACTTTCAATAATCCCAGGAATAGCTACATTAAACATCGTGGTATTCATTAATACAATAAATATCCCAAACATCCAGATTGGCATGACAATTCTATCATTCATTTGTTTTTACCACTCCTAAATATCTAAGTATTGTCTTACATTCTGATTTATTTGAGAAAGCAATTTTTTAAATTGTAATAATTCTTCTTCTGATAAACCTTCCAAAGCAAATTCTTGAACTTTTTCATCAAGTGGGATCAAATGCTTAGTAAGTTGACTCCCTTCACCCGTAAGAAAAACGAGAGATGACCGTTTATCATTCGGGTTATTACATCTTTTGACTAAGCCCTTTCTAGCTAATAAATCTAAGATTCTTGTTACGTTAGCCTGATCCTTTTCTACACTATGGGTTAGATCCTTTATAGAGATTCCATCCTTTTCTTCTAAACTTTTTAGTAGTATCCATTGTTCACTTGTTATTCCATATTGCTTGAACTCATGGTTAAATAGTACGTTCATATTTCTTAACGTCTTCGTCATTGCAAAACCAATAGCTTCTTCAAAATTCATTCAATAACACCCTTCCTTGATTTATCAATATCAATAATGTTATAACATACATGTTATAACATGTATGTTTTTATGACAATCCTTTCCTTATAAGTCATTGAACTAAGTTGCCCATTACCTTAACAAAAAGACAACTAGTAATTAGCCAGCTGTCTTTATTGAAATTACTATTCCATCTTTTAAAACCACCTAATTGATTAGGTGGTTGATATGCGGAACTAACATTGAACAATTGTGATATCGCTTAAGTGTATACGAATGATTATTTTCTGATCAATTTCTCAATGTAGACGATAATGCTCATTATTGACTTTGCTTGAATGATTATTATGCTGTACTAGCTCCTTTTCTGCTAATCCAAGATTCATTATCATTAGATTCAAAGTCACCTTGTTTAAGTTAAGTTGACGTGCGATCTCCCTTCGAGGGATTATCCCATATTGACTTCTAATGTAATTTTCGTATTCTTCGGGGATCAAGATCTCGATCACTTTTGTTTTTTTAGGCATAACTGCTTGTTCACTAATCCCTATTATCAATATCAAAGATATATGGTTAATTCTCACTATACCTAGATCGTATTTTCGTTGTTATAAGAAGATATTTATCATCCATAACTACACCATTTACTTCTGATTTCTCATTTATTCCATTAAAAAATAAATTTTCTTTAACCTGCACTTCATCTCTTTCATTATTATCATAAGAATTTTGCTCGAACATTTGAATTTCATCTTCAAGAATTTTTGCTTCATCCGGATGATCCATGAAATACTTCTTTGCTGAATCTCTCCCTTGCCCAAGCCTAATTTCGCCTCTAAAAAACCAAGATCCAGACTTTTGAACCAGCCCACGTTCAATTCCAATATCAATAAGTTCCCCCAGCTTTGAAATCCCTTCACCATACATGATGTCAAATTCAGTCATACGAAATGGAGGAGCTAGCTTATTTTTTACAAACTTTAACACGAATATGGTTTCCTACTAATTCAGACCCGTTCTTAATGAATTCTATACGACGAATATCAAGCCGAATGGAGGAAAAAAATTTTAATGCTCGCCCACCTGAAGTTACTTCCGGACTACCAAACATAACACCAATTTTCTCTCTTTGAATGATGAAACACTTCCGATCATCGATAAGCGTATTTTTTTGAAGTTTTTGGGGATGGCAACCATGGGTGTACTTGAATCCTACGTATTGGACGAAATAGACAGCGATATCGAGGCTGTGTCAGCGCAAGTGGTTCAGTTATATATGACACAATTAACTACTAGCTAATGAGATCTATTATATGTCTTCCTGATTGTAAAATTAAAATATCCGCTTGCTGGAGAGCAAACGGATAAAACAAGAACATTGTACCATTTCAATTAGACAATTAGACATTAATGATGCATTTATCATTATAAAAATAAATTCGCTTCTCCATTATAGTTTGGCTTGTTTTGAATTGTTTATTATATGAAGTGTTACATATTATAAAAACTTGGAAATCTCAACACAAACACCCAGTCGTGTTCCGTTTGACTTCACGATTCTTGTGAAAGAAAAGGATCATGTGCCTCAAAACCAGGTCTACTCCTGGCATGGTTCTCGTGATACATAATCAATTCACTTACGTTGGCCACTAACTTTGAATCGGAACTCCTCTTGTAACAAAGTCATTAAATTGGTGTTATCAGCGCAGCAGGAGTAGCAATTAAAATTTCAAAACGATGTTGCCTTTTTTTCAGGCGCACTAACAACTTTCACTGCAAGGTGAATTTCCGATAAACAAATTCCGTGTAGCTTGATAACATCGTTTTCGAATTGATCCCTATCTCAATAGCTGCTTTCATGTCTTGCATACGCTATTCTGCCATTGCATCTTCCTGCCAAGTCAGGATTGTTACCCCAGCGTAAGAGCCTTGACAGAAAGAGTAGTCATATCTGGCGGTCCATTTGCTAAAGAACCGTATGAAACGATGCCGCATTATTGGGCTAACGTTTCCCCTTAGGTTAACGTTTATTTGAGGTCAAAGCTGATTGAAATAAACGTTTTGCAAATTTCACAACAACACTCCGTGGTAAAAACCGGGGTAATTGGGCCATTAAATAATTATTTTTTCCAGCTATTATGTAACCTCTGTCTTTTTCTACCGCCCTAAATGCTGCATTTACAACATCAATTGGCTCCATCCGTTTGCTTTTCAAATTCGCAGAACCCGATACAGCATGAAATGAACTCTTCGTTTCTCCTGGACACAATGCAACGATACGTAGTCCACTATCTCTATATTCTGCCCATAAGGCTTCCGTAAACGATAGGACGTACGCTTTTGTTGCACCGTATGCAGCCATATACGGTACCGGCTGAAATGCTGTCATCGAAGAAACATTGATGATAACACCTTCATTTCGCTTAATCATAGAGCCAATAAATTTATGAGTCAATTCAGTCAAGGAAGTTATATTTAATTGGATCTCTTGATTCAAACGTGCAGCAGGAATTTCATTGAAGATCCCCAAAGTTCCAAATCCAGCATTATTGATTAGAATATTTACCTCCAACCCTAAACTTTCAACTTTTTGTTGCACTATTTCAGCTGCATTCCCAGCTGAAAGATCAACCGGGAGAGAAACAGCTTTAATTGAATATTCCTTTCGTAGTTTTTTTGCAATTTCATTGAGCGGTTTTTCTGACCGAGCAACTATTATCAAATTGCATCCTTTTTTGGCGAGCTCCTTTGCGAAAACCTCCCCTATTCCTGATGAAGCCCCTGTGACGAGGGCTGTTTTATTTGCATAATTCATATATGCAGCCTCCAATTTTGTTTTATATTAATCAAATGATTAATCATTTGATTATTAGATTTAAATAAAAAGCTTTCTTCATTGGATCAAAAAGAAAGCCTTTTATATTTTATTTATGTACTTTTGCAGGGTCATCTAATAAACTTTCAGCTTTTTGTACTAACATTTTAAGTCGCTCAATAACCGTGTCACCAAAAGTAAGATTGTAATAAACCTCGGTTCTTTCCTTTGTTGAACTCAGGATACCTGCTTGCTTAAGAATTCTCAAATGATGGGAGACTGCTGGTCTTGACAGATGAGATTTCTCAACAACTTGTGCAACATTCATTCGTTTTACTAACATAAACATCATTAAAATATCTTGTCTAATAGGATCTGCCATCGCCTTAAAAATTTCTGTGGATTGACGAATCTCTTGCAGAAGAGCATGTTTCTTTTCCAACAATTCGCTTTGTATCTCTATACTACTCTGATCAATTTCCATGTTTACACCTCAATAAATTCAAACGATTAAACATTTGGTTACTTTGTTATTATAAAAGGTTACACTTTAAAACGCAAGACTGCTGAAAAAGATATTATATATACTAATCTGCCCGTTAGTTGAACAAAAGCAACCGATCACGTTGATCGGTTGCCCCCTGACTTCCATAACTACCACAGGAGCGAACTCGTTAACTTAGATCTTTAATCCATTCGCTATTCCTATTTGATTGGCTTTTTTTCAATAGCATTGCAGATCAGTTTATAATTCACTATCTTGCATTAATCAGTACTGAATGCTATTATTCTTTCTACACTACTGAATTATGAATAGTAGTTACTTTGCGATTTAGTTCAAACTTTAACCGAAACGCAAACTCTTTGTTCATTAATGGTGGATGTTAGGAGGTGTTGATCTAAAGCAATCATCATTTGAGATTGGGTCGATACATAACACTTAGTTTCACACGCTATACAATTCGACGAAGAACTGTTCAGTATTTCTAGCATTGACTTTTCTAGCGTAAAGGTCATCCATAAACGGACTGGCGATAACTCGAAAGGCGGTACAACCATGTTTAACATTAACTCAAAGAATCAAAAGAAAGTACACAGAAGACGACTATCCAAGATTCCACTCTCACGCAACTCTCCCCTTCACTTGGGATGGAAAGGAGCTATTTTCGGAGTGTCACTTGTTACGTTGTTTATTTGTTTAGTGCAAGCTTCCTATTACCTTGGGTCACGAGGGTTTCAGGACTACTTCGTCGGGACAGTATTATCGATCCTTGTCATTTTGGGAGTTACGGGCCTTATTGCTGGCGGGCTGCATTGGGCTAAAAAAATGCCTTCTAGGTATGTATGGTTCCTGCTGGCCTCTATTTGTTTGCTCTATCTCAGTTTTTTGGGCCCCTTGCCGTTAACGTTATCCGTCCTTTTTTGCATCCTTTTTTCCTTTTCCTTACTTGGAGCCCTGCTTTATCGATTCATAAAGGGCTCGTATCGCGAAGCCGCAAGGTGGGTAAAAGTAACGGCAAGCACTGGAATTGCTGCGGTCTTCATTTTCATTTGCGTACTGGGATATTGGCTCACTAGTGAAGGTTTTGCCGACTTTAAAGTTCAGTATCCTTTACAAACCGTCAAAACTGCGGACAATTACTCAAGCTCCATGATCAATCCAGCTGAACCTGGTACATTTCGTATAAATACAATTACCTATACAAGCAATTCAACTTATCGCAAAGATCTTGATAACCAAGGACATCTGACGACAGAGACAGTGGATGGATCGGCTTTTGTCGACAATTGGTCTTCCAGACGTACAAACACCTTTGGTTTCGGTCCAGAAGCGATGCCACTAAATGGCACGGTTTGGTATCCTGAAGGCGAGGGCCCCTTCCCGCTTGTACTCGTTGTACATGGTAACCATCTTGCGACTGAGTTCTCTGATCCCGGGTATGCCTACTTGGGAAAATTACTGGCAAGTCGTGGATATATACTAGCTTCAATTGATGAGAATTTTCTGAATATTTCCCCGTATGATGATCTATTTGTTTTAGACGGATTGGAAGGTGAAAATCGTGCAAGAGGTTGGTTGTTGCTCGAACATTTAAAAACGTGGGAAATGTGGGACTCGTCTAAAGGAAATCCGTTCTATGGCAAAGTAGATATGCAGCATATTGCATTGATGGGACATTCCCGAGGGGGTGAGGCCATTACTACGGCAACCGCCTACAACCAAATGACAACATATCCTGAGGATGCAAATATCAAATTTGATTACCATTTTAATATTAAATCCCTTGTCTCAATCGCGGGTACCGACATGCAGTATCAGCCCGGTGGACAACCCATCGAGCTTCAAGACATCAATTATTTGTCCCTACATGGCTCTCAAGACATGGACATCAATTCGTTCGTTGGGGCGAATCAGTATTATCGTACACGCTTTACCGAAAACAGTGATTATTTCAAATCATATGTGTACATTTATGGTGCGAATCATGGTCAATTCAACACGGTTTGGGGTAGAAGCGATGCTGCTGGTGTAGGTAACATGTTGTTCAATAACTCAGAGATCCTTCCTGGGAAACAACAAATTCAAGCTGCAGAAGTTTTGATATCGTCCTTTTTTGAGGCTACATTGAAGGACAATGATTCATACCGGATGGTATTTCGAGATCTAGGATACGGCAAGGAGTGGTTACCCGAAACGATGTATATTAGCAATTACTGGGACGGAAAAACCACCACCGTCACTAATTATGAAGAAGATTCGGATCCTGGGACAACAACGTTGCCCGGCGGACGTTTGGAAGGGGACAACCTCAAGGTTTGGAAGGAAGACAAAATAAAAATGGAACTGTCAGATGAGCAGTATAGTGCGGTATTCTTGGAATGGGATAACACATCGGTTTCTTCCACGCCCGCTTATAAGGTCATATTTCCAAATTCCGGAATTGATATATCTGACACAAGCACTCTTGTATTTTCCATCGCTAATCATGATACCGAGCAAGACGTTAGTGCAGCGGACGCTTTGGTTAACTTAACGATATCAGTTGAAGATAATAATGGAAGCATAAGTCGTTTGCCACTTAGCAATTTCTCTCCTCTTCTTCCGATGTTTGAAGGAGTTCTTGCCAAGCGACCATTAGGATTTTTCCAAACGATTAAGGAACCGATACTTCAAAACTTTGCTTTCAATATCAATGATTTTATGAAAGCCAACACCAATTTGGTGCCCGAACGGATCGGCAAGATCAGTTTTATTTTTGATCAAACCACCAAAGGCAATATCCTAATAAAAGATATTGGTATCCGAAATGACAAATTATAAATTTACACATACATTTAACATATTGGTCACCTTAAACTGTAATCTCACCATCTATTCATAGTCTCTTTTAGCTTAATTTTGGAATACTTATGGAAACAACGAACTTAGTATTTTTAACATGGCCAGATTTCGTTGTAAGCTTGTTCTGAACCAACAGAGCCGGAATGTCTCATTGTTTCAGTCGAGACTGTTCTGATCTGTTCAAACGCAAGTAGTAATTCATAAGATAAGACGTGCAATGCACGTCTTTTTTTCACTTGGTAATCCATTCCAAAACTCTGCCCTGAGATATAGGTAGCGTTGGTGTTATTTAATCGAATCGCTATCAATTCCTCATAACTAACTTGTCCGAATGGTAGGTTGTTTCTCACCACTTATCTTAGAACTTGAACTTTTTGTGTAACTTATCTCGTTCAACACTTCGATTATAGGCCCAAATTAGTAATTTTTTTTTAACAGGTAAAGCCATTTTGTTTCACCTCCTACATAAAAATAACAAATAAACTAGGACATTTTAACCATACGACGAGTTGGGATGTTATTCTATATCAATGTTCTTCAGGCTTTAAATCAAGGCTACTTGATAGAATGTGTAGTTTTGTAGATATCGAGCTAAAAGTTTTTCAGAGGCACCATCAAGTACAGACGAAGAACGTCAAAATACTGTTAATTAAATCAAAAAAGACAACCAAGGAGCGCAAAAGACATTGTCAGTTCATTAACTTCCGGAATGGCGAAACGTTATGGTTACGTCTATGTTCATCATAATGATGATGGAAGTGGAACCTTGAACAGAGTAAAAAAGATTCATTTTACTGGTATCAGAGAGTTATTCAAAGTAACGGAGAAGAATTCTAAATTTTTACTTTCTCACAGCTGAAATAGACCAAGGACTATTCCTTAGTCTGTTGTTTATTTCAAGAGACATTTGATACACAACAATTTCTTGGTATGGATGATCTCATTTCTGTTTAATTGGTGTTGGGAGGAGTATGACTACACCTAGATTTTAGAGAGTCTAAAATCTAGGTGTAGTCTTTTATACTTCTTTAATGTTGACACTTTGAATGTGGTCTTCATTCTGCTCGAAAAAGCGCTGATTATGAAGCTCTGGCATCTCCTTCTCCCTTAACCCAAGCTGCATAATCATAAGATTCAGTGTTACTTTACTCAAATTAAGTTGTCTTGCAATTTCCCTGCGAGGAAGTATCCCATATTGCTTTCTAATGTGGTCTTCATATCCTTCAGGTATTAATACTTCAATTGTCTTTTTTTGTTTAGATATTTTCTCAGTGTTATCCTCAATTTCATACGTGTCCAAGAGAACTTCACACTCTTCCTTTACATTGTCCGATCGCTGAATAGCTAAACGCTGAACCAGATCATTGACTATATCCTCTACCTCGAACGTGCTAATCCCTAGTTTGCGAGCAATTTCCTTTCGAGTGCTACGATTGCGGATTTTTTCGATTACTGTGGCCTCTTTCCTTGTGAGAATCATATATACCCTGCTTTCAGATGATTTGAATTGCGAACCGTAAAAGATAATCAAAATGGCACGTGCACAAAATTTATGTTTTTTTATCTCTTTATAGGATATCAATGATGTCACTAAAAAGGATACTGGCAGGACCGTCTTTACTACTTACTTCAATTGATTTTATATCTAACCTGCAATTTTTAATTTTGCCATGTAACTGTTGATATTCATCATCACTAAAATAAGTTATTGTGATATAACTTTGTTCGTAAAATGCTTCTTGAATTAGAAATGCAAGCTCGTTACTGCGTTCTGGGGTAAGAACAGGTCTTTCCTGCTTTCCATGACTCGTTTTCCATTGCAACAGACGTTCACGATGTTCTGAAAGTAAAAGAGAAGTCCATTTTTTATTTCCCCGGTCATACGGCAAAGGATACTCTCTACTCATAATGTCCACCTATTTTCTTAGCACGATCTTGAAGGGTACCAGCCTTGGTAAGTGATGTTGCTCGGAAGATTCCTGTGGTTCCGAATTTGGCTACTATTTTGTCTAAAGCTGATTCAAGAGCCCGTTGTTTGTCATCCTCTTCCCAACTAAATAAATCCAACTGGATTTCTGATTCATGAATGACATTCGTTACTGACATGGAAATTTGTCGAATTGGTGCCGGTATCTCATTCTTAGAATTCATAGTCATACAGGCTTCGAATAAATGAATGGATAAATTGGTCGCGGATGCTAAAGTGATCGATTGAGAAAAGCGCCGACCATTATAATCACTCGTATAACGCATTGACAAATTCACTGTAAAAGCTGCCATATGATAAGAGCGAAGCCGAGCAGCAAGTAAATCAGATAATTCGTGAATAACTACTTTTGTGTCTTCCCACGAGTAATCAGTCATGAAGGTAATCCCATTGGAAAACCCTTTACGAGCCTCCAATATTGGATCAACAAAAACAGGACTATAATCTAATCCGTTTGCATGATAATAGAATTGTTCTCCCATGGCTGGACCAAACTCTTGTCGCAGCACATGTAGCGGTTTCTGGGCTAATTGACCCAGTGTATAGATTCCCATTGCATTGAGTCTTCTCGCATATCGACCTCCAATGCCCCAAACGTCCCTCACTGAATGTGGCCACAGAAGTGTTTCAATTTGATCATAACTACATTCAGCATAACCACTCTTTTTACCAATTAAGTCCATCGTTATCTTAGCGACAACTTTATTTTGCCCCCAACCTATACTTACAGGAATTCCAAACACTTTGTATATATCATGCTTAATCTTCATGGCGACCTGTTTATGCGAGCCATGCATATGTTCAGTACCATCTATTGTAATCATCCACTCATCAATAGAATAAGCATGTATAGCTTCTGATGGTGCATATTTATATAAAATATCCATGATACCCATAGATACATCTACATATCTTCCCATACGGGATTGAGCCAATATGATATCTTCACGGTTAGGAATCTGGAAAAGCCTGCTACCCGTTTTGATATTGTGTTGGAGTTTTAATTCGGGTGATGCTGCGAGCACTACACTACCGCGTTTCGACAAATCGCTGACTACAGCAAGTTTGGTCTTCAATGGATCCAAAGACCGGTCAGATAGCTCAACTGAAGCGTAGAAACTTTTTGCGTCAATGGCCAGAACACTATGATTGGGCCACTTTTGTCTTGGTGGTAACATTTTCTCTACTCCTTTAAACAAGAACATTTGTTCCTGTATGATACCACGAAAAATACTATCTGACACGTGGAAAAGGAGGTTATTAACCTAAAGACACATTTTCAGTACAATGTTTATTGCTCTTCGTACTGAATATTTATAGTCCTGTTATAAAATATTGAGAGTTTTTTTAGAGTCCCTGACTAAAGGATTAACTTAATTTTATTGAGAGACTCCGTTCTTTAAGTTGATAGTAAAACACAGGTAAACTAACAATCACTCTCGACACTGCCTAACTAGTCCAAGTAACTGCCGCAATCATAGTTATTGTGCTGTCTTTTTATTTTCACAATAATAGACCCATCGATTTGATGGATTTCCTCAATAATTTTGTATTTTTTTTTCTTTCGTTGTAAAGTTGATTTGAAATCTTCTAATTCTGCTCGAACAGTCCGTAGTGCAACCTCACTCTCGGCATCCTCTTTCAAACGAAAATGTATGGTTTGTTCAATACACGCATAAAGTACACGTTTCATGTGCTTCTTACCACCTTGTCTTTAAATTCTCTTAGTGTACTGCAACTTAGTGATACCTAAATTCAGCACAAATACGTTAAGCAAATCAATTTTGATCATAACAATAATAATTATTTGTTCTTTGATCTTGACTTAATAGTACGCTTCAGAATTTCAGATACTTCTTCACTCGATAAATTGAGAACATGCATCAATTCGTCTTTCAGTAAGTTACTTGCTACTTCAAGTAACTGTTTATCCTGGAAACCTAATCTAAGATCATATTGAGATGCACAGACTAAATCTCGAATCACCTCAATTATGTTAAGGACTTCTCCTGATTTTAGCTTTCGGTCCAATGATTTCTTTCTTTCAGAGGCTAGAAGAGGTAATTTATTGTATTTTTTAAAGAAATGTTTTTTTGATTTCTCTAAAGTTTCTCGACTTGTCAGTGCCCTTATTCCCTTCTGTTCAGCCGAGTCCACAGGTATGAAAATCTCCATTTTTAGTTCATGAAAATAGACTTTGAGGTAATTCTTTTGTTTATCTTCACATGGACGCGTTACTTTTTCTTTTAAGAGCCCTACCCCATGAAATGGATAAAAAACCATTTCTCCTGTCTTGACTCCATTCATGTTTTACCCCCATAAGATCCCTAGAATTTGCTATAATAAATTAAATTCTTTAAATACCAAACTCTCAGACCTCAAGAAAGTCCTGAAGTCGTTCTTCACGAAAATATTCGCTTATTTTTTTTAATGCTTTAATTTCAATTTGGTAAATACGTTGACGCGAAACACCATACACCTCACCTATTTCTTGAAAACTATGCAATTCTCCGTCATCAAATCCGTAGCGAAAACGAATTATACCTTCTTCCCGCTCGCTCAAAGTATGAAGAACATTGTTTATCCTTTCCTCTAGAAATTTTTGTTCTACAAGTTTAACGGTACTTTTTTCGTTAGTACATTCAAGCAAGTCTCCGAGTTTTGTATCCTTGTCTACCCCAACCTCTAAGTCTAGAGACAAAACTAGTTTTTCAGCCAGTTTTTTTATTTCAATTATCTTGTTCATTGGCATGTTCATTTTGTGTACCATCTCTTCAAGAGTAGGATCACGACCAAATTCTGAAAAAAAGACTTGGTAAATTTTTTGCCATCTTCTCAATAATTCAACAATGTGAGTTGGAAATCTAATAATCCGTCCTTTTTCTACGATAGCCTGTTCTATTGCTCGGCGGATCCACCAAGTCGCATAGGTACTGAATTTGAAACCCTTCTGAAAATCGAATTTTTCAACTGCTCTTATTAGACCTAGGTTCCCCTCTTGAATGAGATCAAGAAGAGGCAAGTCATTCCATTTATACTTGCTTGCAATATTGACAACTAAACGCAAATTCGCCTCTATGAATTTCAGCTTAGCTTTTTCATTGCCTTGTTTGACTTGGCTTGCCAAAATTGTTTCATCCTCTTTAGAAAGAAGCGGTACTTTTCCTATGTTGTCTAAATAAAATTGTAGAGAATCCTTCATCGAACTTTCTTTCCGTAATTGTCGGACATGGATGTCTTTATTATTTTCATTCATTGCAATTGATTCATTAAAATATTCTTTATTCATATGGTCCCTTTACTCTCATAATGTTACTCATTGCAGATGTTCATTTAGATACATCAAAACCAAAAAAATTCAATTATTATAGCGCATGTTTTAAGAACTAATCGATGTTTTAGTTGAACTTCAATCACGAAATCAAGAAGTTACAAGAAGCTTTAACGAATAACATCTTGTGTCCCACACAGAACTTAATCATTATTCAATTTGGCCACATCATCCCTAGCATCCAATAATAGATGTTTGTCCTGTACTGAATTTTTCTCATTATCATCTACAGAAGCGTGCTCCCATTTTCGAATTTCATCTTCTAATGTTTTAGCTTCATCAGGATGATCCATAAAATATTTCTTCGCTGAATCTCTCCCTTGTCCAAGTCTCAATTCTCCTTGAAAAAACCAAGAACCAGATTTCTGAATCAATCCACGTTCAATTCCTATATCGATAAGTTCTCCCATCTTTGAGATACCCTCACCATACATGATGTCAAACTCAGTCATCCGAAATGGTGGAGCTAACTTGTTTTTCACAACTTTGACACGTACATGATTTCCTACAATTTCAGATCCATTTTTTATGGATTCTATCCGACGAATATCAAGGCGTATAGAGGAAAAAAATTTTAATGCTCGCCCTCCTGAAGTTACTTCCGGACTACCAAACATGACACCAATTTTTTCTCTAAGTTGATTTATAAAAATGATAATACTTTGTGTTTTTGAGATTGTACCTGTCAGCTTTCTTAATGCTTGACTCATTAAACGCGCTTGGAGTCCCATATGGACATCTCCCATTTCCCCTTCAATTTCTGCACGAGGAACGAGAGCTGCCACAGAATCTACAACAATCACATCCACAGAGCCAGATCTTACTAATGCTTCTGTGATCTCTAGAGCCTGCTCTCCGGTGTCAGGCTGGGAAATAAGCATTGAATCAACATCAACACCTAATGCTCTTGCATAGGTTGGATCCAATGCATGTTCTGCGTCTATATATGCTCCCGTTCCACCTACTTTTTGAATCTCTGCAACGACATGGAGAGCAAGAGTAGTTTTACCTGACGACTCTGGACCATATATTTCAATCACCCTACCTTTTGGTACACCACCTATTCCCAATGCCAGATCAAGACCAATAGAACCTGTTGAAATTGTTTCTGTTACTCTATTAGTTGAATGTTCACCTAAGCGCATGATAGATCCTTTTCCGAAAGTTCGCTCAATCTCCGCCAATGCCTTTTCTAACATTTTTTGTTTTTCAATCTTTGATGTCGATGGTAATTCAGTGTTCATAGTTGAACCCTCCTTAAGTTATCTTCAAAAGTTGAGTAAGTTAGTAAAAGCATTTTTTCCTTTTTTAGTGTAAAGATATAAAGTCAAATATTTCACAAAACTTATCTGTATACTTGGTTTTTTTGTTGATGTTTTTTGTGCATCGCGACATTCTTACCTGAAGAAATACCGGCAAGCATTAGTAATCAATTCATGAATTAATTATATCACATGCATGTCAAGAGGTTATGGCCCGTAAATTATGTCTATTTTGTGAATTATATGCCTATAATCTCTTCTTATTAGATTAGCGACTAGCTATCAACTTCTTCGTTTTCTCATTAATTTTTCCGTATTAGATAACAAAATTCGCATCTTAATACAGCACTAAAAGGCCATTCAGGGATATGAGCACCTTGCACGTACAATCTCAGAATTAAAACTCATAATAAATGCATGTGGATCATTTGGACTTTTAATTTTGAAACGCAAATGTCTTGCCTAATCTCCATGCGGCAGTGATTAAACTCACGTCTTTCTTTTTAGTGCCTTTCTCTTTAATGCCGCAGCTTTACGAGTTGTTGCTTTACTAGCCATTTCGGCGGCCATTTGTCGTTCCTCTTCTTCTTTTTGAAGCTGATGTTGCCGTTGTTTCTCAGCTTCAATTTCCTTTTGACTTTGATAATATTGGTTAATCACATATTCTTGAACGTTATGATCTTCCATCCATAAATACTGTACAAAAGCATCTGGAAAAACGAATACTTTTAGACCTATCGGATCTGAAAAATGAATGCTGATTCGATTGTCTGTTTTGTTTACGATAAATCCTTCACCGAAACGAATATGCGTTACTTTTTGGCTAATCAGTTCCATAGCTTTCAAGACTCCTCCAACACTTTTTTTAAAAATCTCCCAGTGTGACTTGTTTCGCATCTGGAAACTTCCTCTGGTGAACCGACGCAAACAAGCTCCCCTCCGTTTATCCCACCTTCTGGTCCCAAATCAATGATGTAATCAGCGTTTTTGATCACTTCCATGCTGTGCTCGATGACGATCACGGTGTTCCCACTATCGACCAGTTCATGCATGATATTTATCAATTGATTGACATCATCTACATGCAAGCCTGTGGTCGGTTCGTCCATCACATATAGGGTTTTCCCAGTGGCTGGCTTTAAAAGTTCTGCAGCAAGCTTTACCCGCTGAGCTTCTCCTCCAGACAATGTTGTGGATGCTTGTCCCAGTTGGACATAACCCAGCCCCACTTTGCAAATTGCTTCAATTCTTTTACGAATTTTCGGCATGTTTTCGAAGAACGTTACAGCTTCTTCAGCGGTCATCGCCAACACATCCGCAATATTTTTTCCCTTGTAATAGATTTCCAAAGTTTCACGGTTAAATCGTTTCCCTTTGCACACCTCACAAGGAACAAATACATCAGGAAGAAAATGCATTCGAATTTTCATTACACCATCTCCAGCACAAGCTTCACATCGTCCCCCCTTTACATTGAAAGAGAATCTTCTCGCTTCGTACCCACGTACTTTTGCTTCACTTGTAAGTGCATAATGGGAACGGATAAGGTCAAACAAACCTGTGTATGTCGCAGGATTAGATCGCGGCGAACGCCCAATTGGGCTTTGATCAATGTGGATTACTTTGTTGAGAAATTCAGCACCTACAATTTCTTTATGTTTTCCAGGCCTTGTCTGAGCTCGGTTAAGTTGAGCAGCTAATTTCTTATACAAGATCTCATTGATTAAACTAGATTTTCCTGAGCCCGAGACACCTGTAACACAGGTTAGTGTCCCTAAAGGAATGTGGACATCAATACCTTTCAAACTATTTTCGGTCGCACCAATTATCCCTAATGTATTCCCATTTCCAGAACGTCTATTTTCAGGCACACGGATTCTTTTTTTACCCGATAGATATTGACCAGTTAAAGAATTTGGCTCATTCATGATCATTTTCAGTGTGCCCTGCGCCACAAGTTCTCCGCCGTGTTTTCCTGCTCCAGGACCAATGTCTACAATCCAGTCTGCCTGACGAATTGTTTCTTCATCATGCTCCACAATAAGGAGCGAATTCCCCTGATCTCGCAAATCACGTAGTGCCGCTAACAGGAGGGAATGGTCACGTTGATGTAATCCAATGGAAGGTTCATCTAGGACGTAAAGCACACCGGCCAAACCTGAGCCAATTTGTGAAGCCAATCGAATCCGCTGACTCTCCCCACCAGAAAGTGTGCTTGAAACACGAGAAAGTGTTAAATAAGTCAAACCTACTTTTTTCATAAAAAGAAGCCGAGTAATTATTTCGTCATTTATAGGCTTTGCAATGGTGCTTTTGGCTCCTCTTAACTCTAGATTATTTATTGCATCAATAGCATCATTAATGGATAACTTGCAAAATTCAGCAATGTTCATTCCTCCAACCGTGACAGCAAGAGGCTGCGCGGACAAGCGATCTCCTTGGCAATCCGGGCAAGATAGAGTAGTAAGCTCGCCATAGGTTTCAAACTGCGAATTCTTTAAGTGTTCATAATCCTCAGGTTTGAGTTGAATTCCTAGCCCATGACAAGTTTGGCAAGCCCCTAGTTGATGATTAAAGGAAAATAACCGCGGGGATAATTCATGAAGTGACGTTCCACATTTTGAACAGCTGTAGCTTTGAGAGAAGCTTGTTTCTTGCATATTCTCATACTCATAAATTGTGACAATATCTCCTGAAAGAGAGAGAGCCAATTCAATGGAGTCTGCCAAGCGTTGAGCATCCTCATCTCTGACAGTTAGCCTATCAACAACGATGTCGATGGTATACTTCTGACCCTTGTCGATTTCTATCTCATCCGACAAGGTATAATGTGTTCCGTTTACACGAACACGTGCGAAGCCATCCTTTCGTGCTTGATCAAATACGTCACGGTGTTCTCCTTTTTGTCCACGGATGATTGGCGCCAGTACAGCAAATTTTGCTCCTTGTGGTAACTGAAAAATGTGCTCGACAATCTCGTCAACAGATTGACGGCCTATTTCTATTTTACAATTCGGACAATGCGGTGTACCTGCTCTTGCCCAGAGAAGACGCAGATAATCATAGATTTCTGTCATAGTCCCTACAGTTGATCGAGGATTACGTGAGGTTGTTTTCTGTTCAATAGCCACAGCTGGGGAAAGTCCCTCTATGGAATCTACGTCTGGAGTAGTATTTTGGCCTAAAAATTGCCGTGCATAGGCCGACAATGACTCCACGTATCTCTTTTGACCCTCAGCATACAGTGTATCAAATGCCAAGCTTGATTTTCCCGAGCCACTCACTCCTGTGAAAACAACCATCTGATCACGAGGCACATCAACGTTGATATTTTTTAAATTATTCTCTCTTGCACCTCTGACATAAATATAATTTTGCACTGTTGAACCTCCCTTTTAAAGACACAATAGATTGCTCTAAACTAAGTGTTATTTCTTGAGCTTAGTACACGAATTATTAGTAATAGGATATGAGAATGTAATTAAACAGATACGCAAGCCTTCTGATTCAGTGTTTTTGTGAACAAATATGGCTTTTGGTTATAATGCCTACGCTGATTTTGCTGATCTCTTTTGTATATTTCAACTTTCATTTCTAAGTTAGCCACTTCTCTTTGAAATCTAGAAATATAATTTTTAGTATAATTAAGCCCGCTTTGTTCAGTAGCACAAAAGTGTACCTTAAGAAGGAAATCATTCACACTTATCTCAAATTTGTAATTATTCATTATCACGTACTCCTCTATTGCTTTGCTTGATGTAAAAAGACCTTATGATGGCTCTAAAGTGCCACTGACTTGTATGGTATATGTCGATTTAACGTTGTTATACGTTACGAACAAGTTGGACGATAACAATGTAATATCGACATCTCACCTTTACCACCTTAGGTTCTGATGGAATTTGTAAATAAATACTAATCTTCCGTTTCAGATTGATTAGATCGGCATACAGTGGCCACGGAGTCATCATCGCGCGTGTTAATAAGCTTAACACCTTGAGTGGAGCGTCCCATCGTTGATATACTTTTCATACTCATTCGAATAAGCGTACCGCTAGAAGTTATAATCATCAAATCTTCTTCACTGCTGACCACTTTTAAACTAACCAACAGACCATTCTTTTCAGTGGTATTTATCGTTTTGATTCCTTTACCACCACGACTTTGAATGCGATATTCCTTTGTCGGGGTCCGTTTACCATATCCATTAGTAGTTACAACGAGAACATCTTGATTAGGTTCCATAATATCCATGCCCACAACAATATCTTCTTTGTTTAGATCAATACCCTTGACCCCTACCGCTGTTCGTCCCATTGCGCGCACATTTTTTTCGGAGAAACGAATGGACATCCCCTTCGTAGTCCCCAATATTATTTCTTTTGTGCCATCAGTGAGTTTTACATCTACAAGTGAGTCCTCGTCACGCAGATAGATAGCAATTAATCCAGACTTTCTAACATTCTTGTAATCATTTAAAGAAGTTTTCTTTACTACGCCTTGTTTTGTCGCAAAAACAATAAAATCATTACTTTCAAAGTTCTCAACCTCAATAACTGCATTGATGACTTCACCTAGTTCAATTTGAAGGAGGTTAATTATTGCTGTTCCACGAGCTGTACGTCCAAGTTCAGGAATCTCATATGCTTTTAGTCGATAGACCTTGCCTTTATTTGTGAAAAATAACAAATAGCTATGTGAATGTGTTATGAACAGATGCTCTACAAAATCATTACTTTTGGTATCCGTACCCACAACTCCTCTACCACCGCGTTTCTGCGAACGGTAAGTTGAAACTGGTAAACGTTTAATGTATCCAGTGTGAGTAATCGTGACGATCACATCCTCACGAGGGATCAAATCTTCATCAAGAATATCCTCAGTATTTGATAAAATTTCAGTGCGTCTAGCATCAGAAAAACGATCTTTGATGCTTATCACTTCTTCTCGAATGATCTCTAGAACCAGCGAATCACTAGCCAGAATTTCACGATAATCTGATATTTTTGCTGAAATCTCATTGTACTCACTTTCAATTCTCTCCCGTTCTAAACCAGTTAGTCTCTGCAATCGTAAATCAAGAATGGCCTGTGACTGATCAAGACTTAGATTATAACGTTCAATCAAACTTTCTCTAGCAATATCACTTGAAGCAGATGATCTAATTAAATCTATGATTTCATCAATATGATCTAAACCAATTCGCATACCTATCAATATATGGGCTCTTGCCTCTGCTTTACGTAGTTCGTACTCAGTACGACGTCGTATGACTACGATTTGATGTTGTAAGTAATGATGTAAAATCTCTCGTAAGCTCAAAATTTTAGGTTCATTGTTTACAATTGCAAGCATATTGATGCCGAAATTAGTTTGTAACGATGTATTTTTCAACAAGTTGTTTAGTAAAACATTTGGATTAACACCACGTCGTATTTCAATGACTATCCTCATACCCATACGATCGGACTCATCACGTAGATCAGTGATACCATCAATTTTTTTATCTCGAACAAGTTCTGCAATCTTTTCCACAAGACGAGCTTTGTTTACTTGATAAGGTATTTCATGCACGACAATTCTTGACTTGTTTTCAATTTCTTCTATGGTTGTTTTGGCCCGCATCGTTATCGAGCCTCGACCAGTTTCATAAGCTTGCCGGATTCCAGAATACCCCATAATATAACCTGCTGTGGGGAAATCTGGTCCTGAAATGTAATTCATTAATTCTAGCGTAGTAATGCTTGGGTTATCTATCATGGCATTCAAAGCATCAATAACCTCTCCTAAATTATGGGGAGGGATATTCGTTGCCATTCCCACTGCAATACCACCCACACCATTAACAAGAAGATTAGGGTATCTTGCAGGCAACACAAGTGGTTCTTGCTCCTCACCATCGTAGTTAGGCTGAAAGTCTATTGTGTCTTTGTTGATATCACGTAGCATCTCCGTGGCAATTTTAGATAACCTAGCTTCCGTGTAGCGCATCGCAGCAGCCCTATCTCCGTCTATAGAGCCAAAGTTACCATGCCCATCAACAAGCATGTAACGGAGGGAAAAGTCTTGAGCCATTCGCACCATTGTTTCATACACCGCGACATCTCCATGTGGATGATACTTACCAATGACCTCTCCAACAATCCTTGCAGATTTCTTATATGGTTTATCAGAGGTTATACCAAGCTCAGACATTGCATACAGGATGCGACGATGTACTGGTTTTAGTCCATCTCTCACATCAGGCAGAGCTCGACTTACAATGACGCTCATCGCATAGCCAATGAAAGATTCTCGCATTTCTGTGCTGATGTCACGCTCTACTATTTGTCCATCAGGTTTGTTCATATTCATGACCTCTTTTTCTTTTAAAACATTGTCAATTTTAAAGTGACTAAGATAGAGAAATAATTCATAGTAAACATACCAATTTACTTGGTATAAGAGAATAACAAGCTACATTGGACTTTGTCACTTCAAATTATACCTAAGATCAATACTTACAAGTTATTTTGTAAGCATACACTTTTTATTGTCGTACTAGTCAAGCTTTTTTTAATTCAAGTTTCTTTTACTTTTGATAATGATGTTATTGCTCAAAAAATATATTGACAAAATTCTGTCCGGATGGGGGTTGACAGGGGGATGTTATAATAAGTTAATGACTGACTGAACGTGAGGGAAAATACATGATTGATATCAAGGTTGGAGAATTACTTTTCTATCCATTGCATGGTGTTGGGATTTTAGAAGAAGAAGAAGTTACACTCTGGGTCGAGAATCAACAAAGGCACTATTATAAACTCTATTTTAGCGAGCTCAAGATGAGCATTTTAGTTCCTCAGAAATCAGCGGAACAACTTGGAGTCCGCCCTCTCTCTAGCTTATCCATTTTAGAAACATCTCATATTCATTTTTTCAATAAATTCAGCAAATTACCTGTTCTTGTTTCAGATAGAAGGAAACTTTTAGATTCTAAGTTGAAGTCAGGAGAAATTTTCAACTTAACGGAGGTAATTCGCGATTTAGTATGCGCATCAAAGTATGAACTCAAACTTACTTCACATGACAAATATTCACTAAAAAGAGCTTGTGATCTGTGCATAAATGAACTTATGTATGTTGCAAAATTACCCCTCGAGAAAGCAAAAAGTAATGTAAAAAAAAGTATAGACCTACGACTGAATGGTAAAAAGAGCGATTTTACCTCTCTCGTTCGTGAAATAAGTCTTCAAAATTTAAAGAATACTAGAAAACAGACTAGGATAGAATATACGGAGAGTATAACAGGAAGGAACAAGAACTGATGGATCAGCAAAGAATAATTCTAATATATGAACGATTGCGCAAAACACAACCAACTTTTGTTGAAACCGATAATGATTGGATTGCCAAGGGCTTGTCCAGCACCCCTTTTAAAGCATTAGTATCCGTAGCAATTTCTACCATGACTACTGAAAAAAGAACTATTGACGCTTGTACAGCTCTTTATGACAAAATCTCTACCCCCCAACAATTACTTCAACTTGAGGATGAAGAATTATCTTCCTTGATCAAACCCGCAGCCCATTACAATAGAAAAACAAAAAACTTAAAAAAAATGTGTCAACAGTTAATTGAAAGACATAATGGAGAAGTTCCTTGCACTAGAGATGAACTGCTTGCTTTAACTGGCGTTGGGCGTAAATGTACGGATATCCTGATGCACTTCACTTTTAGCGAGCCAACCATTGCTGTGGATACACACGTTCATAGGGTTGTGAATCGTCTGGGAATGACACACACAATTTCAAGAGAGGACACCGCAGATGCAATAAATCAAATAACTCCACTTAAATTCAAACATCATGCCCATGAATGGATTATTCAACACGGCATGAAAATTTGCATCGCACGTAAGCCAAAATGTTCAGAATGCTCATTAACTGATTTTTGCGATCACTATCAAAATGAAGTGAAGTAACAGTTTAATAATAGCGTTGCTTCACGAAGTAGGAGTTTATAGCGTTGATAGATCAACGGAAAGGCAAAAAAAGATATCCCGAATAACAAGCCTGCCTTGGTGGTTGATTCCTTCCAATGAGTTGTAAAAAGATAAAAATAGAGTTGTAGGATCACTTAAAGAGTGGATTATGCAGCTCTATTCAGGGAGAGTCCGATTTAACTTTTGGAATGCTAAATGCACTTCATGTAGATTCTTAAAACAATTCCACGAAGAAAACCACAGGGAACAGAATATAGAAAAAGGCCGTGAGCTTCACTCGACCTTTACATATGGTGCGTTCACGTTCATCTTTTTCACTTATAATGGATGAATAAAACCAATATTATTTTCTATCCACCTTATACCCTTTATCCTCCAGCAACTTGACGATACCATGCTCGCCCAGGTAGTGAGCGGCCCCTACAATAATAAAGTATTCCTCTTTCTTATCACTCTTCAGGTATCCATTAATCTTGTCGGCCATGCCAATGTTACGGTCGATCAGCATTGCTTTGTTGTATTCCTCATTATCAGAGAAGTCATTTGTAAAGTTCAACAACCGCTTGTCATTGCCCGTTTTCCACATTTCAGCCATTTGGTTTACACTATCATCAAGAACATCAAAGTTGTCCAATGTTGCTTTCAGCGTTTCCTCTTGTAGCTCTTTGGAGAAGTCATTAAACATGCCCAGTTGAGACTCATAAGATTCCAGCTCGATAATGGGCAGTTTGCTCTCAATAGCCTTTTGAATGAAATACAGATCCACTCCTGCCGAAGCCTCATATCCAGCTGTCGCCGACTTCAGGCTAGCAAGTGTACTCTCTGCAACCCAAGGCTTGAATGCGTCCAGCGCATTAGGCTCCAGTCCGTTTTTCTTCAGAATATCCCCTAGCTTGGTATACGTCTCGCTTGAAACATGATCCTTCAACGTTGTTCCATCCTGGTAAGATCCCAGATCCAAGATCAACTTCTGTTGTGCCTCGTCAGCTGCTTTGCTGATATCGATCTCTACGCCCAGGTAATCCGCTTCAGCAAAAGCTTCTTCAAACTCCTCACGCAATGGGTAGAAGCTATCGTCTGCAATATGCATGGAGCCTACCAGATATACCGTGTTTCCGTTGCTCTCCACTTCCCACATGAAGCCGCGGCCACCCGTTTGCACGGCTGTTTCTGTTCCTTTGGAGACGAGTAGAACCGTACGCGTCTTCGCATTCCAGTTTACTTCATAACCTGTAGCGTCCCCAATAATACGGATCGGTGCATACGTTACGCCATTAATGCGTGTAAGCTTGCTTTTGAGAGTAATCGTTTTGCCATCCACTACTGCCGAAATCGTATCATCTGTCGCAGTTGTTAGCTTCACATCCATCGCGTCAAGTGTGGAGCGAAGCGGAACCAATGTAGTTCCCTTATTATTAATTGGTGCTCCTACAGTGTACTCCACTGCCTGGTCATTGACTTTAACGGAAGTCCCTTGAGGTGAAGCCATGGCCGGCGCAGCGGAAACGAGCAAACCAACCGAGATGGTGAAAGACAAAAGCGAACGTTTCCAGTTTTTCATATTATGTATTCTCCTTTAAGAAAAATATTAGTTTAAATATAACTTTATTATCTTAGTCACTACGAATTAAGATGAAAAGATGCGCCTACCTGGTTACACAGCAACACCTTTTCATTTTAATTCCTTACACTAATCCTTAAACCAGCCACAGTCAGTATTTGAGGTTCTTTAGATTTATACAAACGACATAATACCGTAAATCTAATTTAGTCCTCATTTCATGGAGGCTCTGTTGAAAAACCTTGATGTATCAAGAAAAACCGACATTTTCATTTAAAACTACCGACAGAATACCATCAACTTAGCGACATTCTAAATTAAAGTTAACACTATAAATCAGCACTCATCTTAGATCTTATATGCCTTCATGGCTTTGAACAATTCCTTAAAGGTTGGACGTTTACCGTACATCAGCACACCTGTGCGATAGATTTTGGCTGCAAGCCATCCGAAGATGATAATGGATACGATGAGAATCGCTAATGAAGTTAGAATCTCCCAAGTCGGTGCAACTCCTGCGCCGATTCGTACCAGAATCGCGGTCGGCGACGTGAACGGAATGAAGCTTGCGACTTTCAACAACAGAATGTTCGGTGTAGCAATACTGAAGATCGCAATATAGAAGGAAACGAGCGACAGCATCGTGATTGGCAGAACAGCCTGACCGAGTTCTTCAGTACGACTTACCATTGAACCAATGGCAGCGAACAACACGGCATACAGGAAGTAACCCAGAATGTAGAATATGAGTCCATACACAATAACCGCAATATTCACATCCGTGAGATTCATATTGAAGTCACCTAGCACTGCACGGTTATGTGGCAGCAAGACATTTCCGGCAACCACTGCGCCGAAAATCCCGATTTGCAGCATACCCACCATGAAGATACCGATGATTTTACCAAACATCTGGCTGAGCGGAGATACACTAGTAATCAGAATCTCCATAATACGTGAGCTCTTCTCAGCTGTGATCTCAGAGGCAATCATATTACCTGTCATCATGGTCGAGGTGAATAGCAGGATAATCAACAGGTACACCACAATATAATTAATCGGGCTCATTGCACCTTCAGACTCAGTGCCGGCTCCACTCTCATCTGTGCTCAGACTTTGCTCGGTAAGCTTCACAGGTGTAGTAATCAGTTCCTTCTGCTCCGCTGTGAGCACATCCTTTACAACCACATCCAACTTCACACTTTGCAGCGCAGCTTCAATGGATGCAATGATCTGAGGTGAGACCTCTTCGGTTGAATAGAGAATCGGCTGAGGGAACTCCTGCCCTGCAATAGCTTCAAACTTCAGATAGCCATCGGTAAGCCCAGCTTCTGCATCTGCTTTGAAAGCCGCCTCATCTTTGTCACCACTGGTGATGAATCGATAGGCCTGATCCCCTTGGGCTGAAGAGAAGCTCTCCAGTTTCTCCGAAACCTCAGGCTGCCCTGTACTCAGAAGACCAATATTTACAGGATTACTGCTTGAAGCTCCACCAATGGAACCCCCATTAAATAAGGTAATGAAATATGGAACATTGAGTCCTATAGAAATTAAAAGTGCAAGTACAATGGTCGTCACCATGAATGATTTCGTTTTAACCTTGTTTTTAAAAGTAAATCCCGTAATCGTCCCCATTTTATTCATTTGACTCACCTACCTCACGAATAAAGATTTGGTTAAGCGTTGGTTCCTTCAGTTCAAAGTGTTCCACTGTCGTCTGAGTCATGGCTGTTCTTAGAATCTCTTGAGCCGCTTCCACCTGACTAATATGTATCAAGTAACCGCGCTCATTCCGCTCGACTTTCTTCACACCAGACAACTGTTCGAGTCCTTCCACACTACCAATCGTACCCAGGAATACCTGTTCACGCGGATACCGGCTCTTGATCTCCTTGATCTCTCCTTGTACGACCGTGTTGGAACGATGCAGAATAGTAATCTGACGACACAACTCTTCAACGTGCTCCATACGGTGTGTTGAGAACAGGATTGCTGTACCTTCGTCACGCAATTCTTTGACGGTGGACTTGAGTAATTCCACGTTTACAGGATCCAGTCCACTGAACGCTTCATCCAGAATGAGAATCTGCGGTCTATGCACTACAGCCGCGATAAAGCCCATTTTCTGCTGATTACCTTTGGATAACTCCTCGATCTTTTTATCGTAATACTCAGGTACCTCAAACCGATTCAGCCAGTACTTGAGGCTCTGATCTGCGTCCTTACCATTCATGCCACGAAGTCGTGCCAGGTAATTAATCTGTTCGCTGACTTTCACCTTCGGGTACAATCCGCGCTCTTCCGGAAGATAACCCATAATCTGTTGCAGTTCCGTATTATAGGGCTTGCCGTTGTACAGGATATTCCCTCCGTCCGGGTGAATCAGTCCGAGCACCATGCGCATTGTTGTTGTTTTACCTGCACCATTGGCTCCGAGCAATCCGTAAATCTCCCCCTCTTTTACATTGAGCGTGACTCCATTAACGGCTGTTTTGTCTGCATATTGCTTGACGACTTGCTTCAATTCCAATCGGTTCATCATTTATCGTCTCCCTTCGGTTATTTCCACTGTACGGGTGCATACCCGGCAATCCAGAATGCCAACACTTCATCCAATTCCAGGTTGCGGATTTTCAATACCCGGCTGCCTGCCAGCTCCAGTCTTTCCTGCGCCTCAGTGACTCGGGTTGTTATCACGCGAATCAAACCATTTTCTTCCAGATGTGACTCTACAATGCCAGGAATACTCTCGGGCCGCAGATCCCCTTCATACCAGATCTCTTTCCACTGATCGAGCACGATATCTTTCTCAGCCATCCCCAATGACTGACCACGGTGCATCAATACAATGTAATCCGCAAGCCTCTTGACTTCATCCGCAATGTGCGTGGCAATCAGAATCGTGGTATCTCCTCCTGCCATAAAGCTTCGAAACTGTTCAACCATGACCTTCCAGGCAAAGGGGTCCAGACCGGACGAAGGCTCATCCAAAAGCAATAGTCTCGGGCGAGCTGCGAGTGCAGCTGCAATCTCGAATTTCCGTCTTTCTCCTTTGGACATCTTGATTAACTTCACATCATTCGGCACATCCATCTCATTCATGAGTTGGTTGAACAACTCCATATCCCAGCGCGGATACCAGTAGGCTCGAAAATTGGCTGCTTCCTGTGCAGTAATCCGGTTCTCCTCGAGCCCAGCATTATCAGCCACAAAACCGATTTGCTGTCTCAGTTCAATGGGGAGCGCTCCCTCATGCTCCGTACCAAACCATGTAATCTGTCCACTATCTGGCAGCACCACTTGTTGCAGCATATTGAGAAGCGTGCTTTTGCCCGAACCGTTATGCCCCAGAATGGCAATGACGTACCCTTCCGGGATGGTTAGATCAATTGGGCCAATAACTCTGCGTTTTCGCATTTTGGATACGCCATTCAACTGGATTGCTATGGGTTCCACGTATGAATCACTCCCTACTTCACGTAAATAGCCTTCAGAACTTCCCGGAACAGGCTCTCCATCTCTTCTTCCGTACAGCCTACCGATTTCCCGGACTGCACCGCTGCCTGCATCGCTTCCTGTGCGGCCTTTAATCTATAATTTTCTCTGTCGCCGGCTTCTACTTGTGCCACAAATGTACCTGTCCCCTGCTTCGTACGAAGCAAGCCTTCATTCTCCAGATCCTGATAGACCCGTCTAACCGTAATAACACTGCAATTCAGTGCTCCGGCGAACTCACGAATGGACGGCAAATGTGTTCCCTCCCCCAACTGACCCGTAATTATTAAAGATCTTAACTGATTTTCAATTTGGTGGTATAAAGGTTCAGCGCTATTTTCATTAATTTGAATGGGTATTTTCACATCTTGCACCTCGCCCTCCGGTACACTCCAGTCTGTTACCTGACCGAGCCGGCTTCATCCTGTATTCGTACATAAGCTTATATCTCATTTTAATTCAAATCCCGACGAACCAGCTTCTTCAGCGTTAAGCGACTAAACAGCCATAATCCCACTACTCCAGCCACCAGAGCAATCCACATGATCGGGGAAAGCAGCCCCCATGATTTACTTCCATCCATTACAAACCGCAATCCGTAACTGCCTGACATTCGAATCAGTAAGGATATGCCGATGGCGATGGGTATAAAAAGCGTACTGAGAACCAAGTATTTCTTGCCACTATGCAGAAACTCTCCGTAAATATACAACCCTGTTACCATAAGCCCATAACCTGTACAGGTGAGGCTAAAGGCCAGATATTGATCCCATCGGAATCCTTCGGCATGAAAGTTAACCACATATAATGATCCGTAGAAAAAGATACCATTGTACGCAAACGCCATCAGAGACTGCTGTAGCCTGGACCACATCACCACTTGTTCAGGGATGGGAATTCTACGATAGTAGGCCAGCATCTGCGTATAAGAATCCTCCTGTATGTAACGGAAGGAGCGCCTGCAGAACATGAACCCTTGAAATGGCAACATGATCAAAAAGAAGGAATCCACTACTGGATTAATGATATCTGTCTGTTGTTGTCCTAAAAACATCACACCGCTCATGCCGCCAGTGTATATCATGAATAATGCAGACCATAGCCATTGGAGCTTATCCTTACTCGTCTGGCTGCGGGTCAACCACCACGCCTGCTTCCATTCGTTCATATGCATGCCTGCCTTTCACCTGTCATTCACTCACTCATCTTGCTTACTGTGTTCACTGTGTTTACTGTGTTTACTGTATATATCAATATACACAGTATACAGACCAAATTCTCATCCCGTCAACCCCTAAATTTCCTGAATCAGGAAGATAGGATGGGTTGTAGATATGGATTGGCTGGTTGATCCTCCAGGATGAGCCTCATCGTCATTCTGCCAAAAAAGGCAGACACCGCATTCGCCGTAACAACGGTTATACGGACTCTGCTTCGGGATATCCGGTCATTACAGGAGATGACTCCTATGAACGACATGCCAGACACACACCGGATCTCAAACATCACGATGCGGATTCTTCATCAGGCACACATTCTCATCACAACAGTAATCATGGTAGCAGCAACGACAGTGGTGGAGATAGTGGCGGCGGAGACAGTGGGGGTGGCGGGGATTAGACTCATTCCGCAATCACAAAAAGAGGGCTGTACCCGTTATTGTGTAAACACAATTCGGGTACAGCCCTTTGCCGTTCTCTAGCACCTGTTAGAAGAAGAGGCCTTGCGATTAAACGAGGTTATAACCACTAGGCAAACTGCGGTTGCGGCGGATCGCACGAATCTCGGCCAGAGTCAACCGCTGATTCGTGGAGATCAGGGATTCCACGTCATTGCCACGGATCAGATCATCCAAATCTCTCAAGTTGGTGTTGCCTCGGAAGACCCGGAATCCACCTTGGAAGTTAGGACGTGTAAACACAACCAGTGTTGCATTCGAACTTGTTGAGAAAAAGCGCAGGCTCTCCACCCCGTCCAAAATATTGTCCAGGTTACGAAGACCCGTGTTGCCGCGATAGATGCGGCTTCTCCCTCTGTAGTTCTCTTCTGAATACACCGTAAGACGTGGATACGTTTGACTGACGTTGACTGTTTTTTTCATTTTGTTTCCCCCTCTCGAACTCATTCTATGAATGAATGAGAGAGGAAGCGTGGACGAATCGTCTGCTAGATTCGTCCATTTTCATATTTTCAGAAGAAATGAGTGGCATACATCCAAGAAAGCCGATAGTTAGATGTCTTCTTTATACGCCGAGAATTGCTTCCCATACCGGACGTGTATGACCACCAGGATATAACAGATACAACAGGACATACACGATAACACCTGTCAGTGCCGAGCCGAACCAGATCATGGACGTGAACTTGCCCCAACGGCGATGTGTTCCGAACTTCTTTTTGAATCCCAGCACCAGTGTGGAGATCCCGAATATGGCAGCCACAGTAGCCAGAATGATATGAAAGATCAGGAATATCCGGTAAAAGATCTCCAGATCCGGGTCTCCGCCCCAAGCCGTATTGCCCACAAATACCGTGCGCGACATATAGATCACAAAGAAGATCAGAGCCGCAATTGCTCCTGCGACCATGGCGGACTGGTGCGCCTCACGTTTGCCCCGAATAATCAGTGCCCACCCAATCCCCACCAGTACTGCACTAATCACAATGAAAGAAGTGCTGATCGTGGGTAGCCAAAAATATATATCCATCGTGTGTTCCCCCTCTTGTCAGAACATTTCCTTAATTATTTGGCAGCCGGATTGAGCGGCCCTCCTGTGCCTCCTGCGGGATATGAATCATCGTCATCTTCCTGTTTCTCTTTCCGATACCATTGGAAAAAGACATAAGCCAGCATGGAGGCAAAGATTACCTCCTGAATAAACTTCATTACAATGCCACCAACCTGCTGATCTTCCTTTGCCGAAGACAAAAAGTTGAAGAAGGCAGGCCCACCGAATGAGCGAAGTAATGCCGTAGAATCTCCGGACACACAATACCGCATTGCCTCAGCCCATACCGCCGGGTTGCTGTATGTCTGATACAATGGCTCGGACGCAAAGATAATCAATCCGCACGCAGGCGTAAGCAGCACCATATTCAAGAAAATAAAACCGATCTTGGATAAACCCGATGCTTGTCTGCCTTCTGGTAACGGATTCAGCAATGTCCACCACATGAGCATGGAAGTGATGAACAGTGCAATGTAATACAACCGGTGAACGGTAAAATTCAGCATAACGTAGTCATGTACAATCGGCAGGTGATACAGCGAGAACAGCCCGTTAAAGAGCACTGCCGCAACGATCGGATGAGCGAGGAACGATAGCTGACGTTTTGGCAACCAGCGCACGATTCTCCTCCATACCCAGATCGGCAATCCTTTCATCATCAGCGGCGGGGCTACCAGATAAGAGAACGCCATGCTCACCATATGGAAGCTAAACATCACGTGACCAAGCAGATTAAAGGGGCCCGCTTGAGCCAGATACAGGACGAACAGCCCTGTAATAAACATGATTTTCTGTGCAGCAGTCGCTGGCTCTGCATCCTTTATTTGCTCACTTAACGGTCCGACAAGCAATAAGTATCCTGCAGCAATGATCAGAAATAAAGCCAATATAAGCGGACTCCACAAGTCGTTGAAGCTAAAGTATTGCAACCCGAGCATACGGGAAACCTCCCCGTGACCTAATTTGATTGTAGCCAATATCTTTCTGAGAAGTTCCATTCCCCAAAAAGGGGAAAAGACGGCGGCAATGCGCCGCCGCCATCTCTTTTACCACCAGACCCAATAGAGTGCCATAATGATGCACGTAAAGGCTACGAAAAAGCCAAAAGCCATGAACAGAATTGGCATCAAATGCCCTTTGTCCTTCATGTGCATCCAGTAACCTAATTGAACAAATACCTGAAGAATAGCCATAACGAGCAAAATAATAATCGTAAAGGTTGTGTTGACCCCTCCGGCAGAAGCAGCCGCAAACGCAATCAGCGTGAGAATAATGGAGAAGATAAACACCACGACGTGTTTCTGTGGCCCTTCCGTCCGGTGACGGTGTTTCACAGGTTGTTGATCTGTCTTATCCTGTGCCGACATGTCTTAGCCCACCTTTCCGAGCAGGTACACGACCGTAAAGATGAACACCCAGACCACGTCAATAAAGTGCCAGTACATTGCGGAGACGTATACTTTAGGTGCAGTTACGACCGTCAATCCTTTTTTGAACAGTTGCCCGATAATGATTCCGATCCATACAATACCGAAAGCAACGTGGGCTCCGTGGAACCCGACCAGTGTATAAAATGCTGAACTGAATGCACTTGTGGTCATGCCGAACTCTTTATGTTTCACATACTCATAGAACTCGTATATTTCCAGTGCGAGAAATCCCATTCCTAGTACCACTGTGATACCCAGCCACAATGCCAGTGCATCTCGTTTGCCTTTATGCATGGCCTGAATGGCAAATACACTTGTCAAACTGCTGACCAGGAGAATGAACGTTGCAGCTGCCACGAGTGGCAGGTGGAACAGTTCATTCGCCGTAGGTCCATCATTCGTTTGGCCACGAAGAGCCAGGAAGGTAGCAAAGAGTGTACCGAACAACACCGTCTCGCCGCCAAGGAACAACCAGAAGGCTATAAGCTTGTTACGTCCTTCCAGCGTTGCTTTCTCCGGTTCATGCGGCAATTTGTCGTTCACCGGTTCGGCATGTGAGGTTGTCATGTTCTAGCCCCCTTCTCATCCTGATCCTCCGGTTCAATATGCCAGCCATGATCATCATAAAGTGAACGAAGTGCCATTGCGCCGAATGTGATCACGAGACCAATAATAACTACAATATAATTGTTAAAGATGACATTCATAAACGCATTACCAAATTCATCCTTGCTGAACATCAAGCCAAGTCCTGCGATAAAGATACCCACAGACATCACAAATGGCAATGGTGTTGCTGAAGGCATATGAATCGAACCTACAGGTTCTGCCGGTGTCATCTCCGTATGTCCTGCCATTTTTTCCTTCCAATAAGCATCAATTCCGCGTACCAGCGGCGTCTGCTTGAAGTTATATTCCGGCGGCGGAGATGGAATAGACCATTCCAGTGTACGGCCGTCTTCCCACGGATCGTTCGGTGCACCAGCTGGTTTTCTCGTTGTGATCACGATGTTCACGAGGAACATGATAACCCCAACACCCATTAGAAATGCACCGACGGAGCTGATCAGATTGAGCAGGTCAAAGTCCTGATTCGGCAAGTATGTAACGATCCGGCGCTGCATCCCCATCAGACCGAGGAAATGCTGTACAAAGAACGTTAATTGGAACCCGATCATAAATGTCCAGAATGTCCATTTGCCCAGTGTTTCGCTGAGAATACGTCCGAACATCTTTGGCCACCAGTAATGTAATCCTGAGAACAATCCAAGTACGAGCCCCCCTACAATAACGTAGTGGAAGTGGGCTACAACAAAGTACGTATCATGGAACTGGAAGTCTGCCGGAGCAGATGCCAGCATAACGCCTGTAACGCCACCCATTACGAAGGTTGGGACGAATCCAACTGCGAACAGGTTTGCCGCTGTAAAACGGATCTGTCCACCCCACATCGTAAAGAGCCAGTTAAAGATCTTGATTCCTGTAGGTACGGCGATCAACATCGTGGAGATGGAGAAAAGCGCGTTGGCTACATTACCCAGACCGGTTGTAAACATGTGATGCGCCCATACCATGAAGCCCAGGAAGGCAATCAGGATGGTAGCAAATACCATGGAGCTGTATCCGAACAACCGTTTACGCGAGAAGGTCGGAATAACCTCCGAGATAATACCAAATGCTGGCAAGATAAGAATGTATACCTCCGGGTGTCCGAAGATCCAGAAGATGTGCTGCCAGAGTACCGGGTTACCGCCACCTGCGACATCGAAGAAATTCGCTCCCAGAATACGGTCAAACGTTAAGAGTACAAGCCCTACCGTGATGGCAGGAAAAGCAAAAAGGATAATGGCAGATGTAATAAATGTCGTCCATGTAAACATCGGCATCCGCATGTATGACATGCCTGGAGCACGCATTGTAATAATTGTCGCGAGAAAGTTAATGCCCCCAATGAGTGTTCCCAGACCCGCGATCTGAAGGCCTATGGTGTAGAAATCCACGCCATGCGTTCCACTATATTCACTGCCCGAAAGCGGCGTATATGAAGTCCAGCCCGCATCCGGTGCTCCGCCCATAACCCAGCTCAAGTTCAGTAACAGTCCACCAAACAGGAATGTCCAGAAACCGAGCGCGTTAAGAAACGGAAAAGCTACGTCCCGTGCCCCGATCTGTAAAGGCACAACAGCATTCATAATGGCAAAAATAAGCGGCATGACACCAAGAAAAATCATCGTTGTTCCGTGCATGGTAATCAATTCGTTGAAGACCTGTGCTGATACAAAATTATTCATCGGTTTCATCAGCTGAATCCGAATCAAAATGGCTTCAATGCCGCCGATTCCAAAGAAAAATCCACCCGCAACCAAATAAAGAATGGCGATTTTTTTGTGATCGACGGTGGTGATCCAATCCATCAAGCCCCTGTACCTCTTGACGCTATGCGCATGAGCCAAGGTTGTGTACCCCCTTCTTCGTCCTTGCTGTTCTATTCATAGTCCAATTTGTAATTGGCCAGATATTCGGCAATTCCGTCGATTTCTTCATCCGTCAACCCAAGATCTTTGGGATTCGGCATGGTGTTACCCGGCTTCACGGATTGTGGATCATGGAGCCATTCTTTCATGTTATCCAGTACCGGATTACCTTCTTCCTGTCCCTCACGATAATTCAGCAGAATACCTGCGACAGATTCTTTGCCGCCGATTCCCGTCAGGTTAGGTGCAACAGGTCCACCTTGATCGCCAACAGCGTGGCAAGAAAGGCAGTTTGTTTTGAACTTTTCAGCCAATTGAGCATCTTCAGGAAGGACTGCGGGTGCTTTCATTTGATTCACCCATCTGTCAAAGGATTCCTGACTCACTGCTTTTACCTTAAATTCCATGAAAGCATGCGATCTGCCACATAATTCGGCACATTTACCGCGGTAAACGCCTTCATTTGGTGCGGAGAAACTGAACTTGTTAAGCGTTCCATCCGGGTTTGTGTCCATTTTGCCCGCAAGTGACGGCACCCAGAAGGAGTGAAGCACGTCAGCGGTTTTTAATTCGAATGCGATTTTGGTTCCGGTCGGGATGATGAGATCTTGAGCGGTGGTTACGTCATATTGAGGATAAGTGAATTCCCACCAGTACTGATGCGAGGTGACTTGGACCTTAAGTGCGTTTTTGTCATTAGACAGATCTTCGCCTTGGGCAAAAATCGTTTGTACCGTCGGTACTGCCAGAACAATAACCAGCAATAACGGAATGGCTGTCCATATTACTTCCAGCTTGAAATTACCTTCAACCTGTTCGGGCATCTCAGTCTGCCCGGCCCGTCTGCGAAACCGGATCAGGACATAGGCCGCTATGGCGAATACAATGATGAGCACCACGATCATAATCGCAATGGACAGCTTCATCAGATCGTATTGGCCTTGCGCCACAGGACCCTGAGGTTTCATTACCGACAAGTCTTCCCGCCCGCATGCGGATAGCAGCAAAGAGAACACCGCCAGCAAGGGGAGAATTCGCTTTGCAACCTGCCACTGTTTCATCATTGATCTACCCCACTTTTTTACGTTTTCGTAGATTACCGTTGTCGTTCGGTAGAAAGGCAACAAAAGGTACGTTTCAGCACGATACGCATAATCCTCTTCGTCATACAGAACGCTTACAAAAATAACGCTTCCAGTACTCCCGTCATTTCCTGCTCAGGGCATGTCTGCGCATTCTTCCAATTCATTCTATATGCTTCAATCACTTATTAAATATAAGTTGAGGGTATGATTTTGTCAATCTTTGGACACATGTTCACAAATTGTTCACTTTATGTAAAAAACCGCTCTGCAACTTGATTTGTAAACGATTTCAGTTAAAAATATTACACTCTACATTTGAAAATTTTTGCCAAATTTCGGTGATAAAACTTGATTTATTGGCGATTTTTCTCACATTGAAAACATGCGGTATTATGCAAAAGAAAGGTTCATTTTTATGGAAACCATCTTCCATATCAATTCAAAAGCCATGCATACCGCTCCATACTGCTTTCATTAAGTCCAAAATCAGCATGGAGCATTCCTGAGAAGTTCAACTCAAGTTATCAACTTCGCTTACCTTATCTCACGTGCCATTGGTCAGGATCAAAGGGCCATCCCCCGTTATGGCAACCGTGTGTTCATACTGAACTCCCCAACTGCCATCTACCGTTCTTACCGTCCACCCATCCTCATCCCATATAACGGCTCCGGAACTGCCTTTCGTAAAGATCGGTTCAATCGTAATGACCATCCCCTCGGTCAGCAGCATGCCGGTTCTGCGTTTGCCATAAGGCAGTACATTCGGCGGTTCATGAATATACTGACCGATCCCATGACCGATGAGAGGCTTCACAATCCCGTACCGATATAGTCGGGCTGTTCGTTCAATGGCGCTTCCAATATCTCCGAGCGTATTGCCTGGGACTGCCTGTGCTATGGCTCGCTCAAGTGCTTTCTCCGTACGCCTCATCAGCTTGCGAATGGATCTGCTTGGTTCGCCAATGCCATATGTCCAGGCTGAGTCAGCAAGCCAGGTGTCTTTGTTCACCACCATATCGATGGTCACCACATCCCCGCTTGCCAGCGCCTCATTGCTCGGAAATCCGTGGCACACCACTTCATTGACGGAGGCACAAGTCGCGTATGGATATCCTTTATACCCTTTTTGCTCTGGTGTAGCCCCATGTTCTGCGAGGAAATCTTCAACACGCTCGTTGATCTCTGCTGTTGTGATGCCGGGGACCATCCATTGCTCAATATGTTGGTGACAGCTGCGCAAAATTCGTCCTGCTTCCCGCATGTAGCCAATCTCTTCTTTGGTTTTCAAAATAGGGTCCACATGCATTCATCCTTCCCGCTGTAGGTGTACTCCCATATATATGCAGCAGGAACGCAAAAAAAACCGCCTGCCGGAGCTTAACGCCCGAGAGACGGTTCTATTCATTATCGGAACAGTATAATCAGAGTTGTGTGTTGTTTCAGGACACGGAAGAATCCATCTTGACAAGCTCATGCTCAACCACAGAAGTCAATTCTTCCTCATATCCACCCGTAATCCGGTATTTTCTCACGTACTCCTTCACGAATTTTTTTGGATCCTTAGGACGGAAAATCCGAGTCATTTCCCTCAAACTTTCTTTGACCTCATTGTGACCTTTCGTTGCCATTGTAATTCCCTCCCAAAACGTTGAAAGTGAATGCTCCGTTTAGAGAATGCCGAATAAGTCTTAAATGCCATCCATGAAGTTGTGTGCGCGGCTTAAAGCAAGCTTTAGGTCGGGAACCTCGCAGAAAGCAAGTACCTGACACTATAAATACCCGATATGATTCGGAATGAATCATAATCTTATTGTAGCATATTCGGAAGTATCTTACGACTTGACGATTTCCTCTAATAAATATAACGGTTTTTATGCCCAAAAAGTTTAATTCCGAATCATATGTAGCGATTACGAACATTCTATACGGAATTAATATATCCAGCATAACACTGAACTATTCGGGGGATATTATCACGGACAACCCATACAGTTAAATTAATGGCATCCAAAGGAGGCGTCGTCTCATGGACCGCAAAGAACAGGATATGCTGCCCCTTTCACATGAAAAGGTGGAAGTAGACGGAGTTTACATCAACGAAGCTGGACGTGAGGAACATCTGCACCGGGGGCAACACTTCCCGGCCGACCCCGTTCTAGGCAAGTCGGAATGGAAACTGACCGAATATGCTTATGATAATCACCACGAAGGACGAACCGATGAACGTTTGGTTCCCAAAGAAGACGATACTAACAAAAACGGCAAGATCAACAGCCCACGCAGACAGTTTCAGGGCGGGTAGTCTTGTTTGTTAAACGTATGTTGTGCTAGAAAAAAACAAGTGCAGTACAAGCCATATATCGGCTTGTACTGCACTTGTTCCATTTTAAGATAAATTCTTTTTTTTTGGATTAGTTTCCCCTTAAATCACTCAGTAGAATTTTCTGGGAGCTCTGTTCCAATAGACGAAATTCCTCGTTGATTTTCCGTTCTCTGGCTGCATCAGGCCGATAACCAGGAATCATTGCCCAATGCTCTCTTATCAATTCAATGCGATACATTGTTGGAGGATGATACGCATGATCCTGGGTATCACGTGTTACCTGCAAACGTTGAAGTCGAAGAATCTCTTGGCTTGGAACAGCAGAAATACGACTTCTGAATTCCTCATACAATTCCTTGTTGTACTGATATTCTGCCACTTGCTCAGCTGTAAGTGCAAAGAGGCCTGCCATCTCGGACTTTAAAAACAAAGACTCTACCGCTTTACTTCCAGCTGTTTCCGAAGCTTCATGATCTGCGATGTAGAAAGCTCGCTGCATCTCTGGCCTCATGCTCCAAAGCAATAAGACATATATCCCACCAACAATGGCAAGCAACAATAGGCGAAATATGATGATTGGGAATACCACCCAAGTTAATAAACCGCTTCCCTCCGGATTAATCGTGTCGAGCCAGGAATGAAGCACGTGTTTGGCACGTTCAACGAAAGAGCTATTAGATATGTTGGGGTGTGCCAACTGACTCATTTGATGACTAATTGCGGCTACCTTCTCCTCTAATGTCAAGGCTGCAAACAAAGGGATTCCCAAGACGATAGCTCTCTTTTTTCTTTTGAGATGTAGTATGTACCCGTTATATTCCTCATTGATGAGAATCATATCCACAGGCGGAACATTCATACGCTCACCAATCTCATCAATCATCCCATACAATTCGGGAAACTCATCTCTTCTGATGATTCTACCTGGAAGACGTTTCCGATACGGCAAGATAATCGTAATCCATAGAAGTACCAGGACAATACCTAATACAAAGAGCCAAGAAGAAGTGGTTGAAAAGAAATAAATTGCCAATCCTAGAATGGCTAATGTTGAGCTATGGACTAGAAGGGCAATCAAATAGGTAAATATACTCTTTTTGGTAAAGGGAATCTCTCTATTGATACTGTACTTGAATTCCTTAAGCAATGGATCAGAAGATTGTTCCCTTGTTTCGTTGTTCAATTTCTCAGATATGAATTCTCTACCTTGATCCCCTTCCCCATAAATGTTCCAATTACACTTCTCACACCAGGTCATATACCCTGGATTTACCTCCATCTGATGTCCGCATTCAGGACAATGCTCTTGCTCTGTGTGATACAAAATTTCTTCCACTCCTTGGATAAACTTATGTATTAGGAAAAGGTTATAAAAAAAGTAATATTTAACTTGAAAAGATATTATAATATCACTATATATAAATCGGGGTTTAATGGAATATTTTGAATATGTAGAAAGTCTCAAATTGTATGTGTATATACGCAAGTTAGATTACACTCTGTCTTATCACCAAAGCTTTCAACAAGAAAAAGATCGATCCCTTTGACCGAGATCGATCTGTTACACATTTAAATGCTACTTCGTCTATATCTTCAAGTATTTCACTTCACTACAGACAACTATTTTTCCTATCCCATTGATACACCGCCTCAACGCCATGGGCCATCAGCTTGCTGATCAGGGAATCCCGGCCTTTCTCAAAAAAGTGTATGATCTCCTCCCGGTACAAGGGTAGCAATGTATGGAAATAGATCGGCCATTCCCCCTCCTTCTCCTTACCCTCGTCCCGGTACGGCATGTTCAACGCTTCTGTGCATTGTGGAAGCGGCGGGACAATCATGACTCCACAGTAGGAGGTACTGTCATCGTACGGCAGGATTTGTGTATGCGCAGGTACTCCTGTCTCGCTAAACATTTCCTGATACGTGTCCGCCAGATCCTCTTCACTTTGGTTGGGGAAGACAAGCCACTGTCCTGTAAAATATCCACGTTGCATGATCTCTTTCACAAAGTGACGCATCATAGGTACGACCCACCCAAGAGGGCGATTCTCCCAGTTTTCTTTCGTCAACTGCGCATCCGCTGGTAGATGCATAACTATTTCTGCATATCCGGTATCCAGTGAAGCTGGCGTCATCCCCCGGAAGTAACTGTTCCCAAATGAAACGAGCGTCTGATATGGTACGGCAGCAGTCGGTTCAGTTATATAAATTTCCGGGTCGCCTGCATCGTTCGAATCTGCGGGAATCATATTCTGGATGGGTCCATAGAATGTGCTGATATGTGTCTCCGCATCCTGACGATCCGTTACTCGAATCCGTGGATTGCGTTCCACGTATGCTTCCGGGTCGCTTGACCAAGCTAATCGGAAGTGAAATCCCTGTAATCCCGTCTCTTCGACGCGTTGTTTGAACTCATCTGAGACAAACGTTTGACTCGAAATAATCGGGAGCTCCGTTAGCTCATAATCGTATGATATTGTCTTGAAGATATGTTCGTTGTTAATTTCCTCTTCTATAAAAACATAATTTTTAAATCCCCCGTACTTGTCAGCAACGGAACTGCTTTTATCAATGCAATCCAGAATATTTATAACGTTCATTACGTAATGTTCTTCATTGTTATATTTTACTGGTAAAAGCTCTACTTTATTTACTAGATAGTCTCTTAACGCCTCTACTGCTCGAACATTGATAACCATATCTGCTAGCTGACTAGTGATTCCGTAAATATCAGTATTGTCTTCTCCATAAGTGAGCTTCATTTCTAGTGTTGTCCATTGATTAGCAAGAGAGATCCCGTTACCAACCTTCTCCAGAACTCCTCTTTCTTTGACAACATCGAGCTCTTTAGTATCGACTGCATCAGTCATTTTCCATACTTTCAAGTATATCTCCTCATTTCATTAATCTTGATATAGAATCTCCAGTTTACCAGTTAACAAGCCTTCCCTTGTTTCCTCAAGAAAGGCTAGTATACGCTCCTTCTTGACTTGAGAACTTAGAGGTAGTTTATCTATTTTTTTCAAATTCTCTTCCATATAATTAATATACTCCCGACCATGCCTAAACATAGGATTCCCTTTTTTATCTATGTTGTTGAACGGGAAATGCGTCACTTGCCCTGGCCAATCCGACATTGCTTTCTGAGGGAGAAAGACTCCGTTTGCCGAGGAATTGATGTTAATTCCATACTTCTCGATTAGCTCTCGGAGCCCCCCTTGATTTACAGGCACGAGGTGATGCGCTTGAGAATCCGGCGGACGGGTAATACCTGCTTCTTCCAGCTCCTTTCCAAGTACTACGGAGTCCTGCCTGGATGCAGGATATTCCTTGCTGAGCTCCCATCCGTTACTTTCCTTAACTTTATCAGAATAATCTTCTGCAAGCTTCGAAGACTGAGTGCGTAACGTCTGTATCCGATCTGCATTCACATTTTTTCCAGCGATCAGCAGCTTATTAATCTCTTGCAACTCACGTTGCGTTAGATGTTCTAGATCCCCACTCTTACATTCTTCGGCTTGGTGCTTGCCGATGGACTATCTTCGGGAACCCATGTGTTTTGGGGTTTGGATGCCCCAGGGGAAGAAGGACTAGACTCCACTTCGCGGGGCTTCCCTGCCTCTCTCGAATCCACATGAGATGTGTTCGGCAATCCCTTCGAACTGCCAGAGCCACCGTCTTTCCCTCGATTCCCACCTGGTTCCGAGAACATGTGATTGTCGTTCTTCAC
>NZ_JBBCYH010000026.1:0-63564 GCF_037144955.1 Paenibacillus sp. USHLN196
CGATGGCGGAGGGGTTCCACACGTACCCATCCCGAACACGACCGTTAAGCCCTCTAGCGCCGATGGTACTTGGACCGCAGGGTCCTGGGAGAGTAGGACGCCGCCAAGCAACACAGAGACACACTTGAATGATTTCGAGTGTGTCTTTTTTATTTGTTTATTCAAGGGGATGCGAAAGCATCTCTTATTTGACTTTGTAGGAATCCTCTGACACACTCATAGTGGATATATAGATTGCGTATCAGACTTTCATATGAAAATGATCTCAACATTCTAGAGAACGGGGTGCAGGATGAGATGGAAATTCAGAAATTGACGGTAGATGATTTTGAACCAGCGATGGCACTCTCCCAATATGCTTTTCAAGTGGTAATGAGTGAAGAACAAAAAGAAAAGCGGCGGAGTCAGTTTTCGTCACAGGATATATGGGGTGTATACGAGGAAGGGCAATTAGGAGCCAAACTTCACATTATCCCTTTTCAAACTTATATTCATGGTAGATCGTTCGAAATGGGTGGTATTGCCGGTGTAGCCACCTGGCCAGAGTATAGACGCAAAGGCTGGGTAGCGGGTCTGCTGAAGCATGCGTTGGAAGAAATGAACCGCAACAAACAAAGTATATCGTTCTTGCATCCATTCTCTTTTGCTTTCTATCGGAAATACGGATGGGAAACCTATGTTGAATTTAAACGATATAAAGTGCCTACAGCGCATTTGCCTTCGAAAAAAGCGACACCTGGAACGATTCGGCGTGGCGATCCGGGTCTCAGCACATTAAAGCAAGTATACAGTGCTTATGCTGAGCGTTATAACGGAACCTTGGTCCGGGATGATGCACGGTGGGATAATTCAGTTCTTGTACATGGGACCAGCCAGAAGGCTGTATATTACAATGAAAATGATGAAGCACAAGGTTATCTCTTATATGAGGTGAAGGAAAGTAAATTTACCATTAAAGAGATTATCTATCTGAATGAAGAGGCTAGGCAAGGGCTATGGACCTTTATTGCCAATCATGATTCCATGATTGAGGAAGTGACGTTGCAGGCACCTGCCAGTGATACGCTTGCTTTCCAATTGGATAACCCACGGATTCAACAGGAGATTGTACCTTATTTTATGGCACGCATCGTTAGTGTAGAGCAGTTTATATCCCAGTATCCCTTTGCAAGCCAGGACTCACCGGTGCAGATTGTTCTTCAGGTAGAAGATGCCCACGCTCCATGGAATGAAGGGGTATGGCAACTAAACGTTGCAATGAACGGAACGGCGTCCATATGGAAGACATCCGAGCCAATCAATGATGATCAGACCATTAAGGTGGATATTCAATCCCTTACCGCGGTCTTGATGGGGTATCGCAGACCGACGGAAATGGCACGGATCGGAAGAATTCAAGGACCAGAAGCAGCCATCAAGGCTTTGGAACAAGCGATTCCTGTACGAGAAACCTACTTGCTTGATTTCTTTTGATTACGATTTCTCTTCTTCATTTAACTTGATTATCTTATATAGAAATACAGCGTTATTGTAAGACAAATGGACTTCTCCGGCAATTTTGGAGAGGTTTTTTTGTGTCTGGCGAATATTTCGTGTAAAATCGTAAAAAATGAATAGTGACCCCACTTGGCAAACCCACAAAATATGCTATAATGTATATAAAGTCAAAGAAAGTCAAAGTCAACTAAAGGTTTAATACTTAAGTAGCTTTTCTTTCTGCAATCTGATGGATGAGCGCCCATATACGGTATTCATTTCATCGGAGGATCAAGGGAATATTAAAGGACCTTCGTGCTTCCTTCGCTCTCCTGTTAACGTCTGTGGAAGCAAGATTCGCTGTTTCCCTGATTGGTTAAATGGGTAGAGAAGGTGTACTCTGTGGGGGCGTGTGGGTCCTTATTGACTTAACGTTTCAGACAGTGGAGGATGATTGGATGCGTAATATCTCTGATATTATCGAACGATATCTGAAGAGTATTTTGCATGAAAGTCCCGAAGGAATGGTTGAAATTCAGCGTAATGATCTGGCAGATCAATTTTCATGTGTACCTTCCCAGATCAATTATGTCATCAGCACACGTTTTACCCTCGAGAAGGGATACCTGGTAGAGAGTAAACGCGGCGGTGGTGGTTATGTTCGCATACAGCGCATTGAATTACCGGCCCAATCAGCTCTGCATAATCATTTGCACCATAGTATTGGTGATGAGATCGGGCAGACTGCTGCCGAAGGTCTGATCTATCAACTGGAAGAAGCACGTTTCTTGAGCAAGCGGGAAGCCGGGTTGATGCGAGCGGCTGTATCTAGAGAGGTTATATTGGTCAAACTTCCTTACCGGGATCAAATTCGTGCCAGAATGTTGAAGGCGATGTTAATATCTTTGCTCGGTAAATGAAAACTATCGGGGTCAAAGGAGGTACATCAATATGCTGTGCCAAGAATGCAATAAACGTCCGGCGACACTTCATTTTACGAAGATCGTGAATGGAGAGAAGACGGAATTCCATATTTGTGAGTCATGTGCCCGTGAAAAAGGGGAGATGATCCCTGGAACAGCAGGAGGATTTTCCATTCACAACTTGTTGTCCGGGTTGCTTGATTTTGATCCAGCTGGCAAAAGTGGATCTGCAGGATCACCACCTGCAAAAGCACTTCAATGTGAAGAGTGTGGTATGACGTACTCACAATTTAGCAAAATAGGCCGTTTCGGCTGCAGTTCATGTTATAAATATTTTGACAGTCGTCTGGACCCTTTGTTCAAGCGGGTTCATGGTAGTACATCCCATGTGGGCAAAGTGCCAGCACGTGCTGGTGGTCGCATCAAGGTGAAACGGCAAATCGCCGATCTGAAGCGTGAGCTTCAGGAGAGTATCGCCCAAGAGGAATTTGAAGAGGCGGCTCAGATCCGTGACCAGATTAGAGGACTTGAAAAAGGAATAGCTCAGGAGTAAAGTTTGTCATGAGTAGGAGGGATGCGTAATGCCTAATCTGCGCTTTACAGAGAAGGCGCTCAGCGACTGGATGCGTAGTGATGCGGCTGATTCCGAAATCGTCATTAGCAGCCGTGTCCGGATCGCACGCAACCTTCAGCATGTTCCGTTTCCGATGCTGGCTTCCAATGAGCAATCGGAAGAGGTGCTGAATAAGCTGAGCGAAGTACTTCAATACGATGACGTTCATGCCTTTGGGGATTTTCATACGCTGGATCTGCTCGATATTGACGAACTCGACAAACGAGTGCTGGTGGAGAAACATCTCATCAGTCCAAGTCTTGCGAATGAATCCAGGAATGGTGCGGTTATTCTCAGTGAGGATGAGTCTGTCAGTATTATGATTAACGAAGAGGATCATCTTCGTATCCAGTGCCTCTATCCGGGGTTCCAGGTGAAAGAAGCCTGGGAGAAAGCTTCCGCAATAGATGATGCTTTTGAAGCGCATGTGGATTATGCTTTTGATGATCGAAGAGGATACTTAACCAGTTGTCCTACCAATGTAGGTACAGGTGTCAGAGCATCGGTTATGATGCACCTGCCTGCCCTGGTGATGACGCAGCAGATAGGCCGTATTCTAACCGCAGTTTCCCAAGTGGGATTGACGGTAAGAGGAATATACGGTGAAGGTAGCGAGGCGATGGGTAACCTGTTCCAGATCTCGAACCAGATTACATTGGGACAGACCGAACAGGAAGTCATCGAGAACCTGCATGGTGTTGTATTACAGATGATAGGTCATGAGCGTACAGCCAGAGAACGGTTAATTACCGACTCCAAACTCCGTATTACGGATCGTGTCATGCGCTCTTACGGCATATTGTCTCATGCAGCTATTGTCGATTCAAAGGAAGCTGCACAGCGCTTATCGGATGTACGTCTTGGCGTGGATCTCGGCTTACTGGATGGATTGTCCATCACAGTAATGAATGAGTTGAATGTGATGACTCAGCCGGGATTCTTGCAGAAAACATTCGGGGAAGATATGCGCACAGATGAGCGTGACATCTACCGTGCTCAGTTGATTCGTGATACGATCAATGCAGCGAAGCAGTCCTAGCTTAGCCTGATATTGTATTGAATTATGGTTTCATGCCGCATTGCGGCTTTTATATAATAAGGCATGTATGAATGCCGAATGACTTTATTCGCAGCACGGCTGCAAACAAAAATGATATAAGAATACGATGGGTAACATTTGAATCCCTTCGTTTTATCCAAAACCATGGAGGTGCAGGAGATATGATGTTTGGAAGATTTACGGAACGGGCCCAAAAGGTGCTCGCACTCGCCCAGGAAGAAGCTGTCCGTCTCGGTCATAATAACATCGGTACTGAGCATATTTTGCTCGGCCTCATTCGTGAAGGTGAAGGCATCGCAGCCAAAGCACTGATCGGCCTGGGACTCGGATTGGAAAAAATTCAGGATGAAGTAGAAACGCTGATTGGCCGTGGCCAAGAGCAACCTACCAACATTGCATATACGCCACGTGCGAAAAAAGTAATTGAACTGTCTATGGACGAAGCTCGTAAATTGGGCCACACCTATGTAGGCACAGAGCATATCTTGCTCGGATTGATTCGTGAAGGCGAGGGTGTTGCAGCACGTGTGCTCAACAACCTGGGTATTAGCCTGAACAAAGCACGTCAACAAGTGCTGCAATTGCTTGGCAGCAGTGAAGCTGTATCCAGTCATAATGGAACACCTGCCAATGTAAGCACACCAACGCTGGATAGTCTGGCACGTGACCTTACGGCTTATGCCAGAGAGAATAACCTGGACCCAGTTATTGGACGTAGCAAAGAAATTGAGCGTGTCATTCAGGTACTCAGCCGTCGTACCAAGAACAACCCGGTATTGATCGGTGAGCCTGGTGTAGGTAAAACAGCGATTGCTGAAGGCCTTGCACAAAAAATCATTGCGAATGAGATTCCGGAAACATTGCGTGACAAACGTGTAATGACCCTGGATATGGGTTCGGTAGTAGCTGGAACCAAATATCGTGGTGAGTTCGAAGATCGTCTGAAAAAAATCATGGATGAGATTCGCCAAGCAGGTAACATTGTCCTGTTTATCGACGAATTGCATACCTTGATTGGTGCAGGTGGAGCTGAAGGTGCCATCGATGCTTCTAACATTTTGAAACCGGCTCTGGCTCGTGGAGAATTGCAGTGCATTGGTGCAACAACGCTGGATGAGTATCGTAAATACATCGAAAAGGATGCAGCGCTTGAGCGTCGTTTCCAACCGATTACTGTAGATCAGCCTTCGCCGGAAGAAGCGATTCAGATCTTGCACGGCTTGCGTGACCGTTATGAGGCGCATCACCGCGTGAAAATTACGGATGAAGCGATTGTACAGGCGGTTAAATTGTCTGACCGTTACATTACAGACCGTTTCTTGCCAGACAAAGCGATTGACCTGATTGATGAAGCGGGCTCCAAAGTAAGATTGAACTCTTATACAATCCCACCAAACCTGAAACAACTGGAAAGCCGTCTGGAAGATATCCGTAAGGAAAAAGACGCTGCGGTTCAAAGCCAGGAGTTCGAAAAAGCAGCTGCTCTGCGTGATACGGAACAAAAAATCCGTGAAGAGCTGGATGTAACGAAGAACCAATGGAAAGAAAAACAAGGTCGCACGGATTCCGAAGTAACACCTGAGGATATCGCACAAGTGGTAGCCAACTGGACAGGAATTCCGGTGAACAAGCTAAAAGAAGAAGAGACACAACGTCTGATGAATCTGGAATCGATTCTGCATGAACGTGTCATTGGCCAGGATGAGGCTGTGAAATCGGTCAGCCGTGCGGTTCGTCGTGCTCGTGCTGGACTCAAAGATCCAAAACGTCCGATGGGTTCATTCATTTTCCTCGGTCCTACAGGGGTAGGTAAAACAGAACTTGCTCGCGCTCTGGCTGAAGCGATGTTCGGCGATGAAAATGCAGTGATCCGTATCGATATGTCCGAGTATGGCGAGAAGCATTCGACTTCCCGACTCGTCGGAGCGCCTCCTGGATACGTTGGATACGAAGAAGGTGGCCAGCTGACAGAGAAAGTTCGTCGCAAACCATATTCTGTAGTCCTGCTCGATGAGATCGAGAAAGCACATCCGGAAGTATTCAATATCTTGCTGCAAGTCCTTGAGGATGGTCGTCTGACGGATTCCAAAGGTCGCGTGGTTGACTTCCGGAATACGCTGATTATCCTGACATCCAACGTGGGTGCCGAAGCGATCAAACGTAACTCTACACTTGGCTTCACAGCGGTTGTGGATGCAGGTGCGGACTACGATAACATGAAGGGTAAAGTCATGGATGAGCTGAAGAAAAGTTTCCGTCCAGAGTTCCTTAACCGGATTGATGAAATTATCGTATTCCACTCTCTGGAACAGAAACACATTGCAGAGATTGTTACCCTCATGAGCGAGGAGCTTCGGAAACGTCTACGTGAATACGAGGTTGATTTCGAACTCACCGACAATGCCAAGGATTTCCTTGCCAAAGCCGGCTTCGATCCAGCTTACGGTGCGCGTCCGCTTCGTCGGGCGATCCAGAAGCATATCGAAGACAAATTGTCTGAGGAGTTGCTCACAGGTAACGTAACCAAAGGTGATTCGTTGCTCATTGACGAAGAGAACGGTGCACTGTCTGTAACAAAAAAAGACGTGATTGTTCCTACTAATGAGGAAATCGAAACCAAATAATATATAGCAAGCTGAGTTAAACTCCAGCTTGTAGTGATCCTTAATCCTTCTCGGCTTCGGCCGGGGAGGATTTTTTGCATTTTGGACAGAAGACGGACATGATTATGTCAGGAACATGTGTAAAGTTTGCGATTATCCTTTACGAAAAATCTCAAACAATGGTAAACTTTTAGTAACCCTGCGCGTCAGGGAGTTAGGCAAAATTCGTCGAATAATGCAAAATGCTGTTATAAAACTAATTATAGGAGTGCTGAAGTGGCCAAAGTTAAAACTAAGTTTCAATGTACGGAATGCGGCTATGAAGCCCCCAAATGGTACGGTAAGTGTCCAGGTTGTCAGTCATGGAATTCAATGGTGGAAGAAACAGAGACGGTAGTCAAAACACAAGGAAGAAATTCTCCCCTGTTTGACAGTAAAGATAAACCGCTTCCTATCATAGATATAGATAGTGGTCAGGAACCGCGTGTACAGACTGGAATCGGAGAGTTGAACCGGGTATTGGGTGGCGGAATCGTTCCAGGCTCACTCGTTCTGGTGGGCGGAGATCCGGGTATCGGTAAATCAACGTTGATGTTGCAGACGTCCCATGCTTTAACGCACTCGGGTTTGCGTGTGTTATATGTTTCCGGTGAGGAATCAGTAAAGCAAACCAAACTGCGGGCGGACCGTCTCGGGGCACTATCTGCCGAGTTGTATGTGCTGTGTGAAACCAATATGGAACGTGTAGAGGAAGCGGTGGATCAGATCCAGCCGCATTTTCTTGTCATCGACTCCATTCAGACGGTATATCTTCCCGAAGTTACCAGTGCGCCTGGTAGTGTAGCACAGGTAAGGGAATGTACGTCAAGGTTCATGCGGATTGCGAAAGGCAGGGGCATTGCAACGGTTCTTGTGGGGCATGTTACCAAAGAAGGAGCCATTGCCGGTCCACGTATGTTAGAGCATATGGTGGATTGCGTGCTTTATTTTGAAGGAGAGCGTCACCATACGTATCGCCTACTGCGTGCGGTGAAGAACCGTTTTGGTTCCACCAATGAGATTGGTATTTTTGAAATGGGCGAGGATGGACTTCGTGAAGTGGGCAATCCGTCTGAACTCTTCTTGTCGGAACGCCCACTGGGTGTAGCGGGTTCTACGGTAGTTGCCAGTATGGAGGGTACACGTCCTTTGCTTGTGGAATTGCAGGCATTGATCTCAACCACTCATTTCCCTTCTCCCCGCCGCATGGCAACAGGGGTAGATCTGCATCGATTAAATCTGATCATTGCAGTGCTAGAGAAACGAATGGGCATGTTTTTACAGACCCAGGATGCATATCTGAATGTAGCTGGAGGAGTGAGGCTGGATGAGCCCGCTGTAGACTTGGCGGTTGCCGTCAGCATTGCATCCAGTTTGAGAGATGTACCGACCAAGCCGGACGACGTCATCTTTGGCGAGATCGGTCTGACAGGTGAAGTTCGAGCCGTATCACGGGCCGAACAACGAGTAAAGGAAGCCGCAAAGCTGGGCTTCAAGCGAGTCATTTTACCGGAAAAAAGCTTAAAGGGCTGGAAACATCCTCGCGGGATACAACTGATCGGTGTGAATACCGTGGCAGATGCACTAGCGGTTGCTTTAGATTAGGGGGCATAACAAGATGAAAGATTCGAGCCAACTGGATAATATGAATGAATTGTTAAGGCTGATCGCACCAGGTACACCTTTCCGCGAAGGTCTGGAAAATGTGCTGCGCGCCAAAACGGGCGCACTGCTTGTTGTAGGATACAGCCCTGAAGTAATGGAAGTGGTGGATGGGGGATTCTCGATTAACTGTGATTTCTCCCCGAACTATCTGTACGAACTCGCCAAGATGGATGGTGCAATTATTCTTAGCGAGGATTTGAAGCGTATTCTTTATGCCAATACCCAGTTAATCCCAGACTCCTCGATCTCTTCTTCAGAGACGGGGATTCGTCACCGGACAGCAGAGCGTGTAGCGAAGCAAACGGGTAAATTGGTCGTATCCATATCACAGCGCCGGAATATCATTACCTTGTATCAGGGAACACTTCGGTATTCCCTCAAGGAAATCGGGGTTATTTTGACCAAAGCGAATCAAGCGATTCAAACACTGGAGAAATACAAAGCGGTATTAACACAGTCCCTTACGAATCTGAGTGCTTCGGAATTTGAGGAATTGGTAACGATTCCTGAAGTGGTCAATGTGATTCAGCGTACCGAAATGGTGATGCGGATCAAAACCGAAATCAAACGATACATTCATGAGTTGGGGAATGAGGGACGACTCATCTCCATGCAAATGGAAGAACTCGTGGGTACAACGGAAGAAGAAGCTTGGTTGCTGTATAAAGACTATGCCCGTGACGACAGTGATGACAAAATCCGTGAAATTATCGTGGGACTGAAAAGATTGTCGGACGATGAATTGCTGGATGCACATCATATTGTCCGTCTGCTCGGCTATCCTTCTTCAGCGGCTACTTCTGAGGATTCGGTTGCACCTCGCGGATTCCGGGTATTAAATAAGATCCCCCGCCTGCCCAATGTCATTATCCATAACCTGGTGGATCAATTCGAGCAATTGCCTCATGTGATTATGGCTACAATAGAAGAACTGGACGAAGTGGACGGTATCGGTGAAGTTCGTGCCCGGACCATTAAGGAAGGCCTTAAACGTTTGCAGGAGCAGATGTTTATCGATAGACAGATGTAAGGTTTGCCTGTATAAAGGCTTGAAATGGATGAGGTGAAACAACGATGCTAACCAGATTCATTCCGAATCTCTTTACCCTGGGTAATCTGTTTCTTGGAATGATGGCAATTTTGCTTGCGATTGATGGAAACTACAGTTTGGCTGCTATTATGGTCATTGTAGCGATGCTGCTGGATGGTTTGGATGGCCGAGTGGCACGTGCGCTCAATGCCCAAAGTGAATTCGGCAAGGAACTGGATTCCTTGTCTGACATGGTTTCCTTTGGTGCAGCACCGGCACTGATCATATTTATGGTGTCGTTTCAAGATTCCATGCCGATCCTCGCCTGGGTTGCGACAGCTGCTTTTCCGATCTGTGGAGCCATTCGTCTTGCACGGTTTAACGTTCGTCCGGGAATTCCTGGATACTTCACAGGTCTGCCGATTCCGGCAGCCGGCGGGGTACTGGCCACACTGTCCTTGTTCAACAAGGATATCGGTCCGGTCAGCATGATGATTGCTACGTTGCTGTTATCGTACCTGATGGTGAGTTCGCTTAAATATCCCAATTTCAAAAAGGTGGGTTTGCCGCGTAAGGCAATCTGGATCGCACCATGGGTTGTGTTATTTGCGATAGCCGTAGCTGTTATTTTCCCGGAGCAGTTATCCAAATTGATCTTCATTCCGCTGGTGTTATACGCTTTGTATGGTATGAAGCACAATGTGCGGACAGCGGCCTCGCGTAGTCGAGCCAAGAAGCGCAAGGATGAGAAATCTTCCCGTCCTTCCGATCGTTAAGTATGGAGCACAGACATAATACAAAGAAAGCACGTACTCTCCCGAACAGGAGAATGCGTGCTTTTTGCTTATTCAGATCTATTTACGGTAAAAGAAACCCTTACGAACGACATACATATCTTTTTACGACAGATTAAACATCCCTAACGTCGAACACTTCTGTGATTCGTGATTCACGACCTCTTCCATGTTGATGTCCAGCAGATTGCAGAGAGCCGACATGTAGAACAGGTTTCGCCCCAGTTCAGAGCTGATGACCTCTCTGCAGTTCTCACACAATTCACCTTCCACATGCGTTTCCAACAAGCCTTTGGTTTGAGCGATATCGCTCTCTGGGGCATATTTCTGCTTGGTGGCGTGCAGCTCGATGCAGCCGCATTCGGTAATGGCCTTGGACACCGCACGGTTAACAGACGCTCCGGCTTGTCCTGTTTTGGACAGTACATCAATCAGACTGCGATGACGCAGCAACAGTTCAGAAACTTGATCCTGGAAAGCCTGTAAACTTAGCGTACTCATTTTGCCACTCACCTCGGGATATGAATTGAATTCATTATATGCCAATAATTTACCTACTTTCAACTGACGATTGCAACATTTCCAAAAAGTTCTTTCGAATGGGATTAGCAATTCAGGAATTGGATCATACTGGATATAAAGATCAAGATACATTGAAGGAGGTGCAGGGACTAATGTGGAAAAAAGGCATTTTAACTTTTACAGGATTGTGCGGTGCATGGTTCGGCTACACGGCATATCATCTGGCAGGAAAATCGGTCCCATGGATGGCTGAGTGGATTCAGTCAGCAGGATTACTGGGAGCTGGCATATCGACGCTGCTGGGAGCTGTAATGTTTATGGCTGTATGTAATATTGGTGGTACATTGATGGCAGACAGGCTGCATAGTGGAATTGATTCATTGGCAAAAGTACCTATGAACGAACTGGCTGCAGGTGCCACAGGTACCGTTGCAGGATTGCTGGTGGCCTTGTTGCTCTACCCTGTTGTGGGATGGATGGGGACGGCAGGAGAAGTGCTGCAAGTGGCGCTGACGGTGATTAGTGCTTATTCCGGCTATACCCTTGCCATGGCGAAGAAAGACGATCTGGGGGCCTTCTGGATGTCTGGGCGATGGGGTCATCCGGAGGTAGACGAGGATAGACGGATGGAAGAACATAAAATTCTGGATACCAGCGTCATTATTGATGGGCGTATTGCTGATATATGCAAAACCGGATTCATTGAAGGCACGATCGTAATTCCGGAATTCGTTCTGGAGGAGCTGCAGCATATTGCGGATTCATCGGATCTGCTCAAGCGGAACAGAGGACGGCGAGGACTGGACATTTTGAACAAAATCCAGAAGGAACTTGATGTAAAAGTCCTTATCTATGAAGGGGATTTCGAGGAAATCTCCGAGGTGGACAGCAAACTGGTTAAACTGGCTAAAGTGCTTCAGGGCAAAGTGGTCACCAATGACTTTAACCTGAATAAAGTGTGCGAACTCCAGGGTGTATCTGTGTTGAACATTAATGATCTCGCCAATGCGGTCAAGCCGGTCGTTCTGCCAGGCGAGGAGATCATGGTGCAGATCATCAAGGATGGCAAGGAGCACGGTCAAGGTGTAGCCTATCTGGATGATGGAACAATGATCGTTGTGGAAGGCGGACGCGAGTATATCGGCATGATGATGGAAGTGCTGGTGACCAGTGTGCTGCAGACTTCAGCGGGACGAATGATTTTTGCCAAGCCGAAACTGTTGGAAAAAGCCCAATAAAGCGGTATGATGGGTAGTGTATCGTTGAATGATATTGTATATCTTTGGACGATAAACTGACAGACAAGGCAGGGATTGCGGCATGAATAAAGGGTGGGGCGTTGTCATTGTGGCAGCAGGTCGCGGAACCCGGATGGGGACGACCGAGAGCAAGCAGTTTCTGTTGCTGCAGGACAAGCCCGTTTTCATACATACGCTTGAGGTATTTGCTGCGCTGGACGAGATCCGCGAGATGGTGCTGGTCACAGGAGCTGCAGATGTTGAACGCTGCCAGGATTGGGTAAAAGAATACCAATTGGATTCACGTGTCCGTGTTATCCCCGGAGGGAAAGAGAGACAACATTCTGTCCATAAAGGCCTTGAGGCACTTGGGACGGATTGGGTGCTCGTTCACGACGGGGTACGTCCTTTTGTGAACCATGAGCAGATCAAGGGATGCATGGAGGCCGCCATGTCCGGTGGAGCAGCCGTACTGGCCGTCCCAGTGAAGGATACGATCAAACAAGTGAATGCGGAAGGAGTCGTTACGGCGACGCCAGACCGCAGCAGTCTGTGGAGCATTCAAACCCCGCAGGCTTTTCGTCTTTCTTCCCTGCTCTCCGCCTACGCATCAGCCGAGCAGGACGGATTTCTGGGGACAGATGATGCCATGCTGGCTGAACGTCAGGGAATGTCGGTCAAGGTTGTGGAAGGCAATTATACCAATATCAAATTAACGACGCCGGAAGATTTGGAATACGCCGCGTTTTTGCTGGGGGGAGAGAAGAAGCGATGATACGTGTAGGACAGGGATTTGATGTACATCAGCTGGTGGAGGGACGCCCGTGCATTATTGGCGGAGTAACGATTCCTTATGAAAAAGGACTGCTGGGTCACTCAGACGCAGACGTGCTGTTGCACGCGATTAGTGATGCGATTTTGGGTGCGCTGGCACTCGGGGATATCGGCAAGCACTTCCCGGATACCGATCCAGAATTCAAGGATGCCGACAGTCTGAAATTGCTGGAGCATGTATGGCAGCTTGTGAAGGATCGCGGATACCGGTTAGGGAATATCGATTCAACGATTATTGCCCAGAAGCCGAAGATGGCTCCTTACATCCCACAGATGGCTGAGGTTATTGCCAAAGCACTGGAAGCGGATGTAACGCAGGTGAACGTGAAAGCAACAACAACAGAGCAACTGGGATTCCCGGGACGCGGAGAGGGCATTGCTGCTCAATCCGTTGTTTGCCTTGTTCGAGTGTGATATCATCAATCAATTAGTGACGGAGGGGATCATATGAGCACGGAAATTCGTGTGCGTTACGCGCCGAGCCCAACGGGACACCTGCATATCGGGAATGCCCGTACGGCGCTGTTTAACTATCTATATGCCAAACATAATAACGGTAAATTCATTATTCGTATTGAAGATACAGACGTGAAACGGAATATTGCCGGTGGTGAAGAAAGCCAGCTGAAATACCTGAAATGGCTCGGAATTGAGTGGGATGAGAGTATTGATGTGGGCGGAGAATACGGACCATACCGTCAAACGGAACGTCTGGATCTCTATCGTAAATATACGCAGGAATTGCTGGATAAAGGTCTGGCTTACCGTTGCTTCTGCACGGAAGAGGAATTGGAGCAAGAGCGCGAGGAACAGTCAGCACGTGGAGAAACGCCTCGTTATTCTGGCAAACACCGTGACCTGACTCCAGAGCAAATTAGTGCGTTTGAAGCGGAAGGCCGCGTAGCGAGTATTCGTTTCCGTGTGCCGGAAGAGCGCACATATACGTTTGAAGATATGGTTAAAGGCACAATCTCGTTCAACAGCAAGGAATCCGGTGACTTCGTCATTGTGAAAAAGGATGGCATTCCCACATACAACTATGCCGTTGCTGTGGATGATCACTTGATGAAGATCTCCCACGTTCTGCGTGGGGAAGATCACATCTCGAACACGCCGCGTCAACTGATGATCTATGAAGCGCTCGGCTGGGAGCCGCCGCAATTCGGTCATATGACGCTGATCGTGAATGAAAACCACAAGAAGCTGAGTAAACGGGATGAGTCCGTTATTCAGTTTATTGAGCAGTATGATCAACTCGGCTATTTGCCTGAAGCGATGTTTAACTTCATTTCCCTGCTCGGCTGGTCGCCGGAAGGAGAAGAAGAGATCTTCTCGCAAGAGCAACTGATCTCCATTTTTGATACGAAACGTCTGTCCAAGAGCCCAGCGGTATTTGACACGCACAAGCTGGCTCACTTGAACAACCACTATATCAAACATGCAGACTCGGAACGTATTGCCGAAATGGCTATTCCGCATCTGCAAAAGGCTGGACGGATTCCTTCCGAGCTGTCTGCTGAACAAAAAGAATGGGCATATACTTTGGTACACCTCTACCAGGAGCAGATGAATTCTGCCTCTGATATCGTGGAATTGTCAGAAGTGTTCTTCCGTTCCAATCTGGAGCTGGAAAGTGAAGGAGAAGCTGTACTTGCTGAGGAGCAAGTGCCAACGGTGCTGAAGGCATTTGCGGATAAAGTGCAGGCTAGCGAAGAGTTCACGCCAAGCAAAATGGCTGCATTGATCAAGGAAGTGCAGAAAGAGACCGGCTTTAAGGGCAAACAGCTCTTTATGCCAATCCGTGTTGCTTTGACGGGACAGACGCATGGACGGGATCTGAATCAAACGATCGTCCTGCTAGGCCGTGATACGGTGATCGAACGTTTGCTTGCACAAGTAAAGGGTGCTTAATCAATACGTCCGGTTATTTGGATCTGAACCGGGGTTTATTTTCCATGGATACGAGGGAAGGTTATTGTCAGTCTGAGGCCTTTTCGCTATAATAACAACACAACGATTAAATGATATGATTTATCTAATAGAACAGCAAAGATCGGGAGGAGTAGACTGCCCCGGACAGATTCAGAGAGGATGGTCCCGCAGCAAAGAGAGATTTCTTTGTTTGCGGTGGCTGTGAGCCATCCACTGTCCAGCAGTCGAAATGCGCCCGTGAGCTGCATAGCCGAATCCAGCCCCGCCTTTGTCGATCATGACAAGGGAAAACGTTAGGATAGGTTGTGACGATTGGTTTCCGTTACCAAACCGCTTGAGGGCTCATTCTATTAAGAATGGACCGAGCAGAGTGGGACCGCGATAAACGCCTCTGCAGCTGAAATAGCTGCAGAGGCGTTTTTTTGTTTAGGCGAGTGTGCAGTACACTACCAAGGAACGCGCCGTCCGGTAAGCCGGAGGACGGGAACCTGAACAAGAGGGGAACGAGCATGTTCAAGAAGATCAGATCAGATATCCAGGCGGTGTTCGAAAACGATCCGGCAGCTCGGGGATGGTTTGAAGTGGTATTTACCTACTCAGGGTTGCATGCGATATGGGCACACCGGATCGCTCATTTTTTATACAAGCGAAGATGGTTCTCGTTTGCCCGGTTCATTTCGCAGGTTAGTCGTTTTATGACAGGAATAGAGATACACCCTGGAGCTACGATCGGAAATCGGTTGTTTATTGACCATGGAATGGGCGTCGTTATTGGAGAAACATGTGAGATTGGCGATGATGTCGTTATCTATCAGGGGGTTACCCTTGGCGGAACAGGGAAAGAAAAAGGAAAGAGACATCCGACCATTGGTAATAATGTGGTTATCTCGTCCGGAGCGAAAGTGCTGGGTTCATTTAGCGTGGGGGATCAATGTAACATTGGTGCCAACTCCGTTGTGCTTAAGGAAGTCCCTTCCAACAGTACCGTGGTGGGCATACCCGGCAGAATTGTTAAACAGGACGGTCGACGGGTAGATCGCCTCAGTCAACAGTTGCCCGATCCGGTCGTTGACTCCTTGCGGAGCATGCAACAAGAACTCGAACGATTGCAGCAAGAAATACGTACACTGCAGAATGCCCGTGAAAATGAGACTGTGCGTGATACAATAAATAAAGGCAGTATAGGATGAAAGGATAAGTGACCATGACGCTTCAGATTTATAATACGATGAGTCGTACAAAAGAGGATTTTGTTCCCCAAGAGCCAGGGAAAGTAAAAATGTATGTGTGCGGACCCACGGTATATGACTACATTCATATCGGGAATGCACGCCCCGTTATCTTTTTCGACACAGTTCGCGGATACCTGGAACAGACAGGACATGAAGTGAACTATGTGGTGAACTTCACCGATGTGGATGACAAACTGATCCGCAAAGCAGAACAACTTGGAACAGATGTCCCTCACGTGGCGGAGAAGTTTATTGCTGCCTATTATGAAGACCTTGAGGGATTGGGTATTCCCAAGGCAAGCAGCAACCCGAGAGTAACGGAAAACATGCCGCTCATTATTGATTTTATCCGTGAGCTGGTTGAAAAAGGATTTGCATATGAAAATGGCGGTGACGTCTATTATCGTACAGGCAAATTCAGCGAATACGGCAAACTCTCGAAACAAAACCTGCAGGAGCTGCAATTCGGAATCCGTGTGGGTGTGGACGAGCGCAAAGAGCATCCCGAAGATTTCGTGCTCTGGAAAGCTGCTAAACCAGGCGAGATCTATTGGTCTAGCCCTTGGGGCGATGGTCGACCAGGCTGGCATATCGAATGCTCTGCTATGGCTAGGGAGTACCTTGGGGATACGCTGGACATTCATGGGGGTGGACAGGATTTGCAGTTCCCACACCATGAGTGCGAATGCGCACAATCTGAAGTATTGACGGGTAAGCCACTAGCTAACTATTGGATGCATAATGGCTTTATCCGTATCGATAACGAGAAAATGTCGAAATCACTCGGCAATGGTGTTCTCGTTAAAGACTTGCGGAATCAGTATAAACGAGAAGCTATTCGTTATTTCATGTTGTCCACCCACTATCGCAACCCATTGAACTTCACGGATGATACGATGGAGCAGGCACAGAACAGTGTGGATCGGATTGCCAATGCCGTGGGTAACCTGAACCATCGTCTGAATGCGGTATCCGTAGATCAGGATATCTCAGCAGATTTTGCGGCAAGACTTGACCAGATTCGTCAACAGTATCACGAGAAGATGCAGGACGATTTCAATACACCTGATGCAATCACAGCTATGTTTGAGTGGACTGGGGAAGCCAACCAACTGTTGCAGAAAGAAGTAGTTAATGCGGCAGACATTCGTGCACTCCTCGAATTGTTCAATGAACTGAATGCTGTACTGCGCATTTATACTGACGCAGAAACAGAACTTTTGGATGAAGAAGTAGAGCGTCTGATTGAAGAGCGTGTCGAAGCGCGTAAGTCCAAAAACTGGGCAAGAGCGGATGAAATTCGCGATGAATTGTCTGCACGTGGCATCCTGCTTGAGGATACAGCGCAGGGGATGAGATGGCGGCGCAAATGAGCGAGGACTATTCGAATACACCAAAACAACAGGAGCAGGGTTCAGAAGGAGGATGGTTCCCATATCCCCCTTCCAGACCTGCGAGGTTGATTCCTCCTATTGCCCTGGCCTATATTGGTGATGCGGTATATGAGGTGGCAGTTCGTCAGTATTTGTTGTCAAAGGCTAACATGCGTCCCAATCATCTGCACCGTAGTGCGACTGGATTGGTATCAGCGAAGGCACAGAGCCGCATACTTACAAGTATTGAGGCTGAACTGACGGAAGAAGAACGGGATATCGTCCGGCAAGGGCGGAATGCCAAGTCCGGTAGTATCCCCAAAAATGCAGATGTTTTAGAATACAGACATGCTACGGCATTTGAGTGTCTCATTGGTTACCTCTACAGCAGTGGTCGTCATGATCGCATGATTGAACTGATCGGGCTTGGCATTGAGCAAGCGGAACAACAATCGCCATCACCGACAAAAAAATAGAAATTTCAACAAAACAACGCATTACAGAGAGGATCGAACAACGATGGAAGAAGAATGGATCGCCGGTAAACACTCCGTGACGGAGGCGCTGCGTTCAGGCCGGACCATTAATAAAATATGGATTGCGGATACAGCACAGAAACATCTGACTCAACCTATTATCTCGGAAGCTAAAAAACTCGGTATTGTCATTCAGCATGTGGACAAGCGTAAATTGGATCAAACCGTACCAGGCATTCAGCATCAGGGGGTAGTCGCACAAGCGGCACCTTACGCTTATGTAGAGGTAGAGGACATTCTTGCCGCAGCGAAAGCGAAGAATGAACATCCTTTCCTAATCCTCTTGGATGAGATTGAAGACCCTCATAATCTGGGTTCGATTTTGCGGACAGCAGACTGCACAGGTGCGCATGGCGTCATTGTACCCAAACGTCGCTCGGCAGCGGTAACGGTGACAGTATCCAAAACGTCAGCAGGCGCCGTGGAGTATGTACCTGTGGCTCGTGTAAGTAATCTTGGACAGACCATTGATCGCCTCAAAGAGGAAGGTGTATGGGTTGTGGGGACAGATGTCACTGCTCATGAAGGTGTCTTTGGTAACGGTGTCTTTACCGGTCCTGTTGCACTGGTAATCGGCAATGAGAACAAGGGAATGGGACGACTCATTCGCGAGAAATGCGATGTGCTGATCAAATTACCGATGCAAGGTCAGATTAATTCCCTGAATGCTTCCGTGGCAGCGGGGGTTGTCATGTATGAAGTGCTCCGCTCGCGTCAAGCGCAGGAATAGAAGGTATGGCTGATTCCCGTGATGTGCTTCTTGTAGACGGGTACAACATGATTGGCGACTGGCCGGAATTAACCAGACTGGCGGAAAGTGGGCTGGAAGAGGCGCGCAACAGGCTTCTCTTTCGTCTCGCTGACTACCAGGCTTTCTCCGGCCGTCGAGTCATTGTTGTGTTTGACGCCTACCTCGTGCCTGGACTCGGTAAATCCTTTACACAGAGCAAAGTGCAGATCTATTTTACAAAGGAAAAAGAGACGGCAGACGAATGCATTGAGAGACTCGTTCGGGAACTAAGCATGCGAAGACGCCAAATCTATGTGGCTACGAGCGATATGGTAGAGCAACATGTCATATTCGGACAGGGTGCACTGCGCGTATCTGCAAGGGAGTTGCTGATTGAAGTGGAGCAGAACGAAAAAGAGTTAAAGAAACGACTGGAAGAAGATCAGGCGAAGACAACACGAAATACACTCGGAGGCAAGTTAAGTCCGGATGTATTGAAAGAGTTTGAACGCTGGAGACGGGAATAATAGCGCGCTTTTTACAATATTTAGAATATTGAAAGTCTTGACATTTATGTTATTGATGTTCTTTTTTAGGCAGAGCGTGGTTGACGGTGTGAGGTACCATCATATATACTGATCGTATATTTCATAGAGTAGAGTAACGGGGTACCTTGCGTTGCAGCCGGAGGGATTGTCTGTGAGTGTCGACCTCAAAGATATCATGTTATCCAAGTATGATTACCAAAGTGACGAAGACATTGTCGAAGCTTTCCGTGAAGGCGAAAGCGAAGCGTTAGAGTTTTTGATTAACAAATATCGTAACTTTGTACGCGCCAAGGCAAGATCTTATTTTCTGATTGGGGCAGACCGGGAAGATATTATTCAAGAAGGAATGATTGGCCTCTACAAATCCATTCGAGATTTCAAAGGGGACAAGCTGGCTTCGTTCAAGGCTTTTGCCGAACTGTGTATTACAAGACAGATCATCACGGCCATTAAGACAGCAACACGTCAGAAACATATTCCGCTTAATTCTTATGTATCTCTGGACAAGCCTATTTATGACGAAGAGTCTGATCGTACGTTACTCGATGTGATTTGTGGAACCCAGGTCAGTGATCCGGAAGAACTTATCATTAATCAGGAAGAGTTTGTGGGCCTGGAAGATAAAATGTCCGAGATTCTGAGTGATCTGGAACGTAAAGTATTGATGTTGTATCTGGACGGGAGATCTTATCAAGAGATTGCAGTAGATTTGGACAGACATGTGAAGTCCATTGATAATGCACTTCAGCGCGTTAAGCGCAAACTTGAAAAGTACCTGGAAGTTCGAGATAATTAAACACATGTTGTCGTTGACGGAAAAGGCTCGGTGTTTGAGTCTTTTTTTAGTGTCTCAAGTTTATAAAATCAAAGAATGTTTATACTAGTAATCGCTCGGTCCATGTAGGAGAAGAGGAAAACAGAGATTTGAAACAAGAGTAAGGTGTGCGGAAGTAATACCCAATAAATGAAAGGCTATTCTTTCATTGACATGGTTATACCCTTGTGATAAAGTGTTTAGGTAGGCCTAAATTTATGGCTTTTTTTCAGGATCAATTTAGAGACTCTGCTTGAATGTGGAAGTCTTCGGGAGGTGTACATCATGCGGGTAATTATTACTTTGGCTTGTACGAACTGCAAACAAAGAAATTACACTACGACAAAAAACAAGCGTAATCACCCCGACCGCATGGAGATGAAGAAATTTTGCAAGTTTTGTAACGAGCAGACTTCTCATCGCGAAACCAGATAGTTTTTGGAGGTGTCGGCGTGAAACGAAGTTTCAAATCTCTGATTTCCTTTTTCACAGAAAGCTGGGCTGAACTTAAAAAAGTTCGCTGGCCTAATCGTAAAGAGCTGACCAACTACACATTGATCGTACTTGGTACTGTTGTGGTTATGACGCTGTTTTTTTGGGTCATTGACATTGGCATCTCCTTTGTGATCGAAGCGATTATTTAAGAAGGGTTCCGGTGGCTTGATATGGAAAAAAGATGGTACGTCGTTCATACCTATTCAGGGTATGAGAATAAGGTCAAAGCCAATTTGGAAAAACGCGTAGAGTCTATGGGCATGGAAGACAAGATATTCCGCGTTCTTGTTCCTATGGAAGAAGAAGTGGTAAACAAGGACGGTAAGAAAAAAACCGTTATGCGTAAAGTTTATCCCGGTTATGTCTTGGTGGAAATGGTACAGACGGATGATTCTTGGTATGTTGTTCGCAACACACCAGGTGTTACAGGATTTGTCGGTTCGACAGGTTCTGGGTCCAAACCAACTGCCTTGTTGCCTGAAGAAGTGGAACAAATTCTGAAGCACATGGGTATGGTTGAACCTAAGCCGAAAATTGAGTTCGATATTAAGGAATCCGTACGTATTAAAGTCGGTCCTTTTGCGAATTTTGTAGGCTCCGTGGAAGAAATTTTGGTAGACAAAAGCAAGTTGAAAGTGCACGTGAACATGTTTGGACGGGAAACGCCGCTTGAGTTGGAATACACGCAAGTGGAGAAGATATAGTCTCTTCAAGTTTCTTGTGGGAGGGTTGAAAAACCCGTTAACCACTATTTTGCAAGGAGGTGTCAATCATGGCGAAAAAAGTTATTAAAATGGTAAAACTGCAGATTCCAGCAGGTAAAGCAAACCCAGCACCACCAGTAGGTCCAGCTTTGGGTCAAGCAGGTGTCAACATCATGGCATTCTGTAAAGAATTCAACGCTCGTACAGCTGATCAAGCGGGATTGATTATTCCAGTTGAAATTTCTGTATTCGAGGACCGTTCCTTTACTTTCATCACTAAAACTCCACCAGCAGCAGTTCTGTTGAAAGTGGCAGCTAAAGTTGAAAAAGGATCCGGCGAACCGAACAAGAAAAAAGTTGCTACTGTTAAACGTGATGCGGTTCGTCAAATCGCAGAACAAAAAATGCCTGACCTGAATGCAGCTGACGTTGAGTCTGCTATGCGTATGGTCGAAGGTACTGCCCGCAGCATGGGTATCACCATCGAAGACTAATTTTCATAAGAAACATGGCTTCGTAAAACCGGTCGATTCGCGACCGGTTGATGTGGGAGGTATATCCGCTAACACCACAAAGGAGGAATAAAACATGGCTAAACACGGTAAAAAATACCTGGAAGCTGCTAAGCTGATTGACAGCGAAGCAACTTACGAGCCTTCAGAAGCTGTAGAGCTTGTGAAAAAGGCAGCTACTGCAAAATTCGATGAAACAATCGAAGCAGCAGTTCGTTTGGGTGTAGACCCTCGTAAGCAAGACCAGGCTGTACGTGGTGTTGTTGTCTTGCCACACGGCACAGGTAAAACACAACGCGTATTGGTATTTGCAAAAGGTGACAAAGCGAAAGAAGCGGAAGCGGCTGGCGCGGACTATGTTGGTGATGCAGACATGATCAACAAAATCCAACAAGGCTGGTTCGAATTCGACGTCTGCGTAGCGACACCAGATATGATGAGTGAAGTAGGTAAATTGGGCCGACTGCTAGGCGGTAAAGGTCTGATGCCTAACCCTAAAGCCGGAACGGTAACTTTCGATGTAACTAAGGCTGTTCAAGAAATTAAAGCCGGTAAAATCGAATATCGTCTGGATCGTGCAGGTCAAATTCATGCACCGATCGGTAAAGCTTCTTTCTCTTCTGAGCAACTGAATGAGAACTTTAAAGCTCTCATGGAAGCTCTGAATCGTGCTAAACCGGCGGCAGCAAAAGGTGTTTATCTGAAGAATGTTAGTCTTTCTTCCACGATGGGCCCTGGCGCACGCGTGAACGCAGCAGCTTTTAGATAATAGTTCTTGACAGGGTTGACCTGTTTTGATAAGATATAAAAGTTGTGAGTCCGAGTGACTGACCGTTGACATTTGAATATGCTTACCGTAGACAGTAGGTGCCATTTGGCTTAATTTCCTGCCGAGGTGTGATTATAGAACTTAGAACGATGCAAATCGGTTGTGAGTATATATCAAGCCTTCGTGAATCTACGGAGGCTTTTCTTAATGGGATAAATTTGATCAGGAGGTGTACAGATTGGCAAACGCAAAAGTGATTCAAGCAAAACAAGAGTCCGTTGATGCAGTAACAGCAAAATTGCGCGAGAGCGTTACAACTGTTGTTGTTGACTATCGCGGATTGAACGTTGCCCAAGTAACTGAGTTGCGTAAGCAACTTCGTGAAGCAGGGATCGAATTCCAAGTGCTGAAAAACTCGTTGCTTCGCCGTGCAGCTGCAGCAGCAGAACTGACAGAACTCGATAGTGTTCTTACAGGTCCTACTGCAATTGCATTCAGCGTAGATGACGTTGTGGCTCCAGCTAAAATTCTGAACGACTTCGCGAAAAAGAACGATGCACTGGAATTGAAAGGTGCAGTCGTAGAAGGTCGCGTAATCGGAGTAGAAGAAGTTAAGGCGTTGGCAGAATTGCCATCCCGCGATGGACTCCTCTCCATGCTCCTCAGCGTGCTTCAAGCGCCAGTGCGCAACTTCGCGCTTGCGGTTAAAGCAGTTGCAGAGAAAGAAGAACAAGGCGCGTAAGCAACTTGATCTGAACGCCGCTTAGGTGGCAAATGAATTTAAAAAAAATAATATTATATATGGAGGTTCACTCATGAGTAAAGAGCAAATCTTGGAAGCAATCAAAGGCATGACTGTACTGGAATTGAACGATCTTGTTAAAGCAATCGAAGAAGAATTCGGCGTAACTGCTGCAGCTCCAGTAGCTGCTGCAGGTGCAGTAGCTTCTGCTGAAGCTGAGCAATCCGAGTTCGACGTAATCTTGACTAGCGCTGGTGCTTCCAAAATCAACGTTATCAAAGCAGTTCGCGAAATCACAGGTCTTGGCCTGAAAGAAGCAAAAGAACTGGTTGACAACGCTCCAAAAGCACTGAAAGAAAAAGTTGCTAAAGAAGAAGCAGAAGCGGTTAAAGCTAAGCTTGAAGAAGCTGGCGCTACAATCGAAGTTAAATAATTTAGCTTTTACAAGCTAGATGAACAAAACAACAAACCCCTTGACTTATATCAAGGGGTTTGTTGCTGTAATTGTAAATGGAAAGTGAGTGATGACATGTCCAATCACTATTATTCGGACAAACCGCAAGTAGCGCATGATCGCAAAGCAACTGAAGCGGTTCTTCGCGGATTCAGTCTGCGACTCGTGACTGACGCCGGTGTATTTTCCAAAAACGGAATCGATTATGGTAGCAGAGTATTGATTGATGCGATAGAGTTGCCACCCGGAGCTCATGTTCTCGATGTGGGTTGCGGGTATGGCCCGATGGGTCTTACAGCAGCCAAGCTTGTACCGGATGGGCATGTCACCATGATCGATATCAACGAGAGAGCTGTTGAGCTTTCCAAGGAAAATGCAAAAGCGAACGGAATCAGCAATGTTACAGTATTGCAAAGTAATCTACTGACTGAAGTGAAAAAGCAAGATTTTGACGTTGTACTGACCAATCCACCTATACGGGCTGGGAAAGAAACGGTTCATGCTATTTTCGAACAGGCACATCGTCATTTGAAGGTAGGCGGTTCGTTATGGATTGTCATTCAGAAGAAGCAAGGTGCCCCATCAGCGAAAGCGAAATTGGAATCTTTGTTTGGACGAGTGGAAGAAGTGACGAAGGATAAAGGCTATCGGATTTTTAAAGCGGTGAAAGCGGAAGAAGCATCTACTAGAAGCTAAATCCGAGTTTGTAAAGTAAGCAGGCGATCATTTTTTTTGCAATAGGACTATTGACTTGAAATTCAGGTCGTGGTATTATTGTAAAATGTCAGTATTAAGATGCCCTACTTGGCTTTAGCTAACTAAAAATGTCAACCTTTTTTTTACGCCGAACGGGCTTATTATGCCTAAGTTTGGCGTATAATATGTACATTTTGGGCAAACTGGGGATAAGAATGATTTGGAAAGACATCCGCCGATCAAAGTTGCTCTTTTTTCGAACGACATTTCGAGTAAGGGCTTTTCTTTATTTGTGGATGCATTGCTTTGCTCTGTATGTGTACCATTATAAGGTTACAAACAGAGGTTCGCAACGAAATTTTTAAAGTGAGTAGACATTGAGGGGTGAGTTTAAGTTGGCAGGACATCTTGTTCAATATGGTCGACGCACTCGGCGCAGTTATGCACGAATTAACGAGATACTCGAAGTTCCGAACCTGATCGAGATCCAACAAAAATCCTATGATTGGTTTTTGGAGGAAGGGTTGCGCGAAATGTTCCAGGATATCTCGCCGATCCAGGATTTTACAGGTAACTTGATTTTGGAATTTATCGATTACAGTCTCGGTGAACCGAAGTATACAGTAGACGACGCGAAAGAGCGTGACGTTACTTATGCAGCACCGCTTCGGGTCAAAGTCCGGCTCATTAATAAGGAAACCGGCGAAGTCAAAGAGCAGGAAGTATTCATGGGAGATTTCCCGCTGATGACCAACACGGGCACATTTATTATTAATGGTGCGGAACGGGTTATTGTCAGCCAGTTGGTTCGCTCTCCTAGCGTTTACTTCAGTACCAAAGTAGATAAAAACGCCAAAAAAACGTATACCGCTACAGTTATTCCTAACCGCGGCGCTTGGCTGGAACTGGAGATGGACGCGAAGGATGTTGTTTACGTCCGGATCGACCGTACACGTAAAATACCAGTTACGGTTCTCCTGCGTTCACTTGGTTTTGGCACAGATGCTGAGATTCTGGATCTGCTCGGTAATGACGAATATATCCGCAACACACTGGACAAAGACAACACGGATTCCACGGAGAAAGCACTCATTGAGATCTATGAGCGTCTTCGTCCGGGCGAGCCGCCAACGCTTGATAATGCGAAAAGCTTGCTCGTAGCGCGTTTCTTTGATCCAAAACGTTATGACCTGGCTAATGTAGGTCGTTACAAAATGAACAAGAAGCTTCACATCAAAAACCGTTTGTTTAACCAGCGTTTGGCTGAGTCACTTGTGGACGCTGAAACAGGTGAAATTATCGCTGAAGCAGGTCAAATGGTTGATCGTCGCTTGTTGGATGAGATCATGCCGTATCTTGAGAAAAGCGTTGGGTTCCGCACGTATCACGTGGGTAACGGCGTTTTGGATGCCAATGATATCCCTATGCAAACGATTGATGTGTTCTCACCAACAGAAGATGGTAAAGTAGTCAAACTGATTGCCAATGGAATCATTGACAAGTCCGTTAAAAACGTGACGCCGGCGGATATTATTTCGTCCATCAGTTATTTCCTTAACCTTCTGCAGGGAATTGGTAGCACGGATGATATTGACCATCTGGGTAACCGTCGTTTGCGTTCGGTGGGTGAACTCCTGCAGAACCAGTTCCGTATCGGTTTGTCCCGTATGGAGCGTGTGGTTCGTGAGAGAATGTCCATTCAGGATGCTAACGTAATTACACCACAGGCATTGATCAACATACGTCCTGTTATTGCATCGATTAAAGAGTTCTTTGGTAGCTCCCAATTGTCACAGTTTATGGATCAAACGAACCCACTGGGTGAGTTGACACATAAACGTCGTTTGTCCGCACTCGGACCCGGTGGTTTGACGCGTGAACGCGCAGGTATGGAAGTGCGTGACGTCCATCCATCCCACTATGGCCGGATGTGTCCAATCGAGACTCCAGAGGGACCAAACATCGGTTTGATCAACTCCTTGTCTACGTTTGCCCGTGTGAATGAATATGGCTTCATTGAAGCTCCATATCGTTGGGTTGATCCGAAGACAGGTATTGTAACCGAGCAAATTGATTACCTGACAGCGGACGAAGAGGACAACTATGTCATCGCGCAAGCGAATGCGAAGTTGAACGAAGACGGTACGTTTGAAGAAGAAGCGATCATTGTACGTTACAACAAACAGTCGGATAACATCCTTACGATGCCGAGTGAGCGAGTTGACTACATGGACGTATCTCCTAAACAGGTTGTATCCGTCGCTACAGCGCTGATCCCGTTCCTTGAGAACGATGACTCCAACCGTGCACTCATGGGATCCAACATGCAGCGGCAGGCCGTTCCACTCTTGATTCCTAAAGCACCACTTGTAGGAACAGGTATGGAGCACAAAGCTGCAAAAGATTCTGGTGTATGTATTGTCTCCGATTATGACGGAATTATTGAACGTTCTTCTGCGAACGAAATTTGGCTCCGTCGTGTTGAAGAAGTGGATGGTCAGGAAGTCAAAGGCGATATCGTTAAATATAAATTACACAAATTTATGCGTTCGAACCAAGGAACATGCATTAACCAACGTCCGATTGTCAAAAGAGGAGCCGCTGTCAAAGCTGGCGATATCCTCGCTGATGGTCCTTCAACGGAAATGGGTGAATTGGCTCTGGGACGTAACGTCGTTGTTGCCTTCATGACTTGGGAAGGTTACAACTACGAGGATGCGATCTTGCTCAGTGAGAAACTCGTTAAGGAAGATGTATACACATCCATCCATATCGAAGAGTATGAGTCAGAAGCACGTGATACCAAACTCGGACCTGAAGAGATCACACGTGACATCCCTAACGTTGGGGAAGAAGCGTTGCGTAACTTGGATGAGCGCGGTATTATCCGCATCGGTGCTGAGATTAGCGCTGGCGACATTCTTGTTGGTAAAGTAACACCTAAGGGTGTAACAGAGCTGACTGCAGAAGAACGTCTCTTGCATGCGATCTTTGGTGAGAAAGCACGTGAAGTACGTGATACTTCCTTGCGTGTACCACATGGTACTGATGGTATCGTAGTAGACGTGAAAGTATTTACCCGTGAAAACGGTGATGAGCTGCCTCCAGGTGTTAACCAGCTCGTTCGTGTATATATCGCTCAAAAACGGAAAATTTCCGAGGGTGATAAAATGGCCGGACGTCACGGTAACAAAGGGGTCGTGGCCCGGATCTTGCCGGAAGAAGATATGCCTTTCCTGCCAGACGGTACACCGGTTCAGATCGTTCTTAACCCACTGGGCGTACCTTCCCGGATGAACATCGGTCAAGTACTCGAGGTTCACTTGGGTATGGCCGCGATGCAACTGGGTATTCACGTAGCAACACCTGTATTCGACGGAGCGAAGGAGTATGATGTCTTCGATACGATGGAAGAAGCAGGTATGCAACGTAATGGTAAAACCGTCCTGTATGATGGTCGTACAGGTGAAGAGTTCGAACGTGAAGTTACTGTGGGTGTCATGCACATGATCAAATTGGCACACATGGTTGATGATAAAATCCATGCCCGTTCCACGGGTCCTTACTCACTTGTTACGCAACAGCCATTGGGTGGTAAAGCCCAATTCGGTGGACAGCGTTTCGGGGAGATGGAAGTATGGGCGCTTGAGGCATACGGTGCTGCTTATACACTGCAAGAAATCTTGACTGTTAAGTCCGATGATGTAGTTGGTCGGGTTAAAACGTATGAATCCATCGTCAAAGGCGAGAATGTTCCGGAACCAGGCGTTCCTGAGTCATTCAAAGTATTGATCAAAGAGCTGCAAAGCTTGGGTATGGACGTTAAGATTTTGAGTGAAGATGAGCAAGAGATTGAAATGAGAGAAATGGACGATGAAGATGACGCTGCGAGCGATAAGCTCAGCCTCAACCTTGAGGGTACAGAGGTCGGAGCGGAATAACCGCTTCGAGCGCATGATGACCGGCGTTTTTCATCAGGCTCGCGTCTTGCTCCGGCTTCGGCCGGAGAGGGCGTAACCTAGAATACAGGAATTGGTTAAGGAGGGTTGCTCCTTGTTGGACGTCAACAATTTCGAATACATGAAGATCGGGCTTGCTTCCCCAGAGAAAATTCGTTCTTGGTCCCGCGGAGAAGTGAAAAAACCGGAAACGATCAACTATCGTACGTTGAAACCGGAAAAAGAAGGGCTGTTCTGCGAAAAGATTTTTGGCCCTACAAAAGACTGGGAATGTCATTGCGGTAAATACAAACGCGTCCGTTATAAAGGCGTTGTCTGTGATCGTTGTGGCGTTGAAGTAACACGTGCGAAAGTACGCCGCGAACGGATGGGCCATATTGAGCTCGCTGCTCCGGTATCGCATATCTGGTACTTCAAAGGTATTCCGAGCCGTATGGGTCTTGCGCTGGATATGTCTCCAAGATCACTCGAAGAGATTATTTATTTTGCATCATATGTTGTAACTGATCCAGGAGAAACTCCACTGGAGAAAAAACAGCTGTTGTCCGAGAAAGAATACCGCAGCTACCGTGAAAAATACGGCTATGGTTTCCAGGCTGGCATGGGCGCAGAAGCGGTTAAAAAATTGCTTCAAGACCTTGACATAGACAAAGAGCTCGAGTTCCTGAAAGAAGAGCTCCGGACTGCGCAAGGGCAACGTCGTAATCGTGCAATCAAACGTCTGGAAGTTATCGAAGCATTCCGCAACTCCGGCAACAAGCCAGAGTGGATGATTATGGATGTACTTCCTGTTATCCCGCCGGAACTTCGTCCAATGGTACAGCTGGATGGTGGACGTTTTGCAACGTCTGACCTGAATGACTTGTATCGCCGTGTAATTAACCGGAACAACCGTCTGAAACGTCTGCTTGATCTGGGCGCGCCAGATATTATCGTACAAAATGAAAAACGGATGTTGCAGGAAGCTGTTGACGCATTGATCGATAATGGTCGTCGCGGACGCCCGGTAACGGGTCCTGGTAACCGTCCTTTGAAATCCCTCAGCCACATGCTGAAAGGTAAACAAGGACGTTTCCGTCAGAACTTGCTCGGTAAACGGGTTGACTATTCTGGTCGTTCCGTTATCGTTGTCGGACCTTACCTGAAAATGTATCAGTGTGGTCTGCCAAAAGATATGGCACTGGAACTGTTCAAGCCTTTCGTTATGAAAGAGCTCGTTAATAAAGGCCTTGCCCACAACATCAAGAGCGCAAAACGTAAAGTTGAGCGTGTAAGTCCTGAAGTATGGGATGTTCTTGAAGAAGTAATCAAGGAGCATCCGGTTCTGTTGAACCGTGCCCCTACGCTTCACAGACTCGGTATTCAAGCATTTGAACCGATTCTCGTTGAAGGTAAAGCAATTCGTCTTCACCCACTCGTATGTACAGCATACAATGCCGACTTTGACGGTGACCAAATGGCCGTGCACGTTCCGTTGTCCGCTGAAGCTCAAGCGGAAGCACGTATCCTGATGCTCGCATCAGGTAACATTTTGAACCCGAAAGACGGTAAACCGGTTGTTACTCCTTCCCAGGATATGGTGCTTGGTTCTTATTACCTCACTATGGACAACAAGGAAGAAAAGGGCACAGGTATGATCTTGCGTACAGTTAACGAAGCTGTATCGGCATACCAACGTGGTACTGCTGGTCTGCATGCGCGTGTGGCTATTCCGGTTAAGGCGCTTGGTAAAACAAGCTTCACGGATGAACAGCAAGAAGGAATGTTGCTGACAACGATTGGTAAAATTATCTTTAACGAAATTTTCCCGGCAAGCTTCCCGTATATCAATGACGCGACTCGTGCGAACCTGTACCAAGGTACTGCAGATCACTCATTTGTATATGAAAAAGGTGCTGATCTCAGAGAAGCTATTATGAATGCTCCTCTGGCTGGCGGTGTCGGCAAAGAATATCTGGGATCCATCATTGCACGTTGTTTTGAAATTTATCACACAACGGAAACAGCCGTTATTTTGGATAAAATCAAACAACTCGGATTCACATATTCTACTCGTGCCGGTATTACGGTTGCGGTTTCTGATGTTATCGTTCCGCCTGAGAAGTTTGAAATTCTTAGACAGTCTGAGGAAAAGGCACAAATCGTTACGAACCAGTACCGTCGTGGTCTGATTACGAATGAAGAGCGCTATGACCGTATCATTGATATCTGGTCAAAATCCAAAGATGACATCACGGAGATTTTGATGAAATCCATGGATCGATACAACTCGATCATGATGATGGTAGACTCCAAAGCACGGGGTAACAAATCGCAAATCACCCAATTGGGCGGTATGCGTGGTCTGATGGCCAACCCATCCGGTCGTATTATCGAACTCCCAATCAAATCGAACTTCCGTGAAGGTCTGACGGTACTCGAGTACTTTATCTCCACTCACGGAGCGCGTAAAGGTTTGGCGGATACAGCCCTGCGTACAGCCGATTCAGGTTACCTGACTCGTCGTCTCGTAGACGTAGCCCAAGACGTAATTGTGCGTGATGATGATTGTGGTACAGATAAAGGCTTTACGGTAAGTCGTATCCAGGATGGTAAAGAGGTTATTGAAGATCTCTACGACCGTATTGAAGGCAGATATTGCTTCGAGACAGTTCGTCATCCGGAAACGAAAGAAATCATTGCAGGTCGCAATGAATTGATTGACTCCGATAAAGCAGAGGCGATCATCAAAGCGGGAATCACCAAATTGCAAATTCGCTCCGTACTCAGCTGCCGTGCAAGTCATGGTGTCTGCAAGAAGTGTTACGGTCGCAACCTTGCGACAGGTAAACACGTGGAGATCGGTGAAGCAGTTGGGATTATTGCAGCACAATCCATTGGTGAGCCAGGAACACAGCTTACAATGCGTACGTTCCATACCGGCGGTGTAGCCGGAGACGATATTACGCAAGGTTTGCCGCGTATCCAAGAGTTGTTTGAAGCTCGTAATCCTAAGGGTCAAGCAACAATCAGTGAGATTGATGGTGTAGTTAAAGAGATTCGCGAAGCGAAAGATCGTCGTGAAATTGAAATTCAAGGTGAAGCGGAATCTAAAGTATACTCCGTTACCTACGGTTCCCGTGTGCGCGTAAGCGAAGGCATGGAAATTGAAGCGGGTGACGAGTTGACAGACGGTTCTATCGATCCAAAAGAAATGCTGCGCATTAAAGGCGTACGTGGCGTACAAAACTACATTTTGCAGGAAGTACAGCGCGTATACCGTAACCAAGGCGTAGAAATCAATGATAAGCACGTTGAAGTTATGATCCGTCAAATGCTGCGTAAAATCCGCATCGTAGATGCAGGGGATACAACGTTGCTGCCAGGATCGTTCGTAGATACGCATGAGTACGAAAGAGCTAACAAAATTGCGATTCTTAGTGATAAAGAGCCAGCGGTTGCAAAACCAATCTTGCTCGGTATTACAAAAGCATCCCTGGAAACAGACTCCTTCCTCTCGGCGGCTTCGTTCCAAGAAACTACACGTGTACTGACAGATGCAGCGATCAAAGGTAAAGTCGATCAGTTGCTCGGTCTGAAGGAAAATGTAATCATCGGTAAATTGATTCCTGCAGGTACAGGTATGCACCGTTACCGCAGCATCAAATTTGCTGAGCCAGAAGATGGCCAATCTTCAGTAGAAGAACTCGAGCCAGTTTCCGTTGATTAAATAGATTTCTCCTCTACATGAGTAGAATGAAAGTTTTGTACGTCAGGAGGCGGACGCTTGTATAATACAGGCGGACGATTCCTGATGTACGAAAACTTTTGAAAAAATGTTTTAGGATTAGCATTGACATTGCTTGCGCTAGATGCTAATATATCAAAGGTGCGTGGGCAGCTGATTGTACATGGTTTATATTCGGAGGAATGCACAATGTCTAATGAAAAAGCCTTGCAAGATGCTCATGTCAAAATTGGTACCAAACAGACCATGCGGATGGTGCAGACAGGTATGGCTTCCGAAGTCTATGTCGCAGAAGATAGTGATCCGCAGCTCACTTCCAAAATCATTGCACTGTGTGAACAACACAATGTGAAATGCACGAAAGTGGATACAATGAAAAATCTCGGCAAGGCTTGCGGGATTGGAGTGGGAGCAGCTATGGCTGCTGTCGTAAAATGATAGTGTAAGGAACGTTTTTGTCCGAGAACTTTTAGGGATTCTCCAAGGCAAAAACTTTTCATTTGTCTTTTTATGAACCGCCTGGGTCTGTGGACTTAGCGAAAAGAGGTTTATAAAGAAACATGAATATTTGAGGAAGGGGGTGGCAATCACATGCCAACTATTAACCAACTGGTTCGTAAAGGACGTCAAGCAAAAGTTGAGAAGTCAAAATCTCCAGCTTTGCAAAAAGGATTCAACGCTTTGAAACGTGAATCTACTAACATCAGTGCCCCACAAAAACGTGGTGTCTGCACTCGTGTAGGTACAATGACTCCACGTAAACCAAACTCTGCACTTCGTAAGTATGCCCGTGTTCGTTTGACGAACCGTCTCGAGGTAACTGCTTATATCCCGGGAATCGGACATAACCTTCAAGAGCACAGTGTGGTATTGATCCGCGGAGGTAAAGTTAAAGACCTTGCAGGAGTTCGTTATCACATCGTTCGTGGAGCTCTCGATACTGCAGGCGTGAACAACCGTATGCAAGCTCGTTCGAAATACGGTGCGAAGCGTCCAAAAGCTAAAAAAGCCTAAACCATTATAAGCAGTAAGCCTGAATGCCTTCTGGCCTAAGTCTGGAAGGTACAGGATCTGCTGAACAAGAAAGAAAGGGGGATATCCATGCCACGCAAAGGTCCAGTTACGAAAAGAGACGTGTTGCCTGATCCGGTATACAACAGCAAGTTGGTTACTCGTTTGATCAATCGCATCATGCTCGACGGAAAACGCGGTGTTGCTCAAAGCATTCTGTATAATGCGTTCAAGTTGATTCAAGAACGTACGGGTAATGACCCGATGGAAGTATTTGAAGCAGCTATCAAGAATATCATGCCAGTCCTGGAAGTTAAAGCTCGCCGTGTCGGCGGTGCCAACTACCAAGTACCAATCGAGGTAAAACCAGAGAGACGTACTGCTCTGGGACTACGTTGGCTCGTGAACTACTCCCGCAACCGCGGTGAGAAAACAATGGAAGAGCGTTTGGCGGCTGAGATCATCGACGCTTCCAACAACACAGGCGCTTCCGTTAAAAAACGTGAAGATACGCACAAAATGGCTGAAGCGAACAAAGCGTTTGCTCACTACCGTTGGTAGGATTCAGTTCACAATAAAAAACTTCAATTTTGAAGGGAGACCCATTTCATGGCTAGAGAGTTCTCCTTGAAAAATACACGTAATATCGGGATCATGGCTCATATTGATGCGGGTAAAACCACGACAACTGAGCGGATCTTGTTCTACACAGGACGTACGCACAAAATCGGTGAAGTACACGAAGGCGCTGCGACAATGGACTGGATGGAACAGGAACAGGAGCGCGGAATTACGATTACTTCCGCTGCAACTACCGCTGCTTGGAAAGGCCACCGCGTTAATATTATTGATACCCCGGGACACGTTGACTTCACTGTTGAAGTTGAACGTTCCCTTCGTGTATTGGACGGAGCAGTTGGTGTATTCAGTGCGAAAGAAGGCGTTGAGCCTCAGTCGGAAACCGTATGGAGACAGGCTGACAAGTACGGCGTACCTCGTATCGCATATGTAAACAAAATGGATATCATCGGTGCTGACTTCCTGAACGTTGTATCTGACATGCGTGATCGCCTTCAAGCGAACGCTGTTGCGATTCAACTTCCAATCGGCGCTGAAAATGATTTCAAAGGTATCATCGATATCGTTGCACAAAGAGCTCATATGTATAAAGATGATCTTGGACAAGATATCGAAGAAACCGACATTCCTGCAGAATTTGCAGATCAAGTTGAAGAACTTCGCAACGAGTTGATTGAGCGCGTTGCTGAACTGGACGAAGATTTGACAATGAAATACCTGGAAGGCGAAGAGATCACAATTGATGAGATCAAATCGGTACTCCGTAAAGGTGTTGTAGATGTTAAGATCTTCCCAGTTATCTGTGGATCCTCATACCGTAACAAAGGTGTTCAACTGATGTTGGACGCTGTTATCGACTACTTGCCAGCTCCAACAGATGTACCATCAATCACTGGTCATCTTGAAGATGGAACTGAAGCAGTTCGTAAGTCCTCTGATGAAGAGCCATTCTCCGCATTGGCATTCAAAATCATGACTGACCCTTACGTTGGTAAATTGACATTCTTCCGCGTATACTCCGGTGTTCTTCAATCCGGTTCTTATGTATTGAATGCTACTAAAAACAAACGTGAGCGTATCGGTCGTATCCTTCAAATGCATGCGAACAGCCGTCAAGAGATCACTGAAGTTTACTCCGGTGATATTGCAGCTGCCGTAGGTTTGAAAGATACGGGTACAGGTGATACACTATGTGATGAGAAAAATCCGGTTATCCTGGAGTCAATGAACTTCCCTGATCCGGTTATCGAAATCGCCGTTGAACCTAAAACCAAAGCTGACCAAGATAAAATGGGTGTTGCTCTCGGTAAGTTGACTGAAGAGGATCCAACTCTTCGAGCTCATACTGACGAAGAAACAGGTCAAACAATCTTGGCAGGTATGGGTGAGCTTCACCTTGATATCATCATCGATCGTATGCGTCGTGAGTTCAAGGTTGAAACTACTGTGGGTAAACCACAAGTAGCTTACCGTGAAACATTCCGTGCTCCAGCGCGCGTTGAAGGTAAATTCGTACGTCAATCCGGTGGTCGTGGTCAATACGGTCACGTATGGGTTGAGTTCGAACCTCTCGAGCCGGGTACAGGCAGCCAGTTCGAAAGTAAGGTTGTCGGTGGTTCCGTTCCAAGAGAATACATTCAACCTGCACTGTCAGGGATTGAAGAGCAAATGAAAAACGGCGTTATCGCAGGCTTCCCGCTTGTAGACGTTAAGGCTACAATCGTAGACGGATCTTACCATGATGTCGATTCCAATGAGATGGCGTTTAAAATTGCCGGATCTATGGCGCTGAAAGCAGCAAAAGACAAGTGTAAACCAGTTCTGCTTGAGCCAATCATGAAAGTAGAAGTAACAGTTCCAGAAGAGTACATGGGTGACGTAATGGGTATGTTGAATTCCCGTCGTGGCCGCATCGAAGGTATGGATTCCCGTAGTGGAGCTCAAATCATCCGTGCTAAGGTACCTTTGTCTGAAATGTTTGGTTACTCTACAACTCTTCGTTCCGGTACTCAAGGACGCGGCGTATTCTCCATGGAACTCTCTCACTATGAAGAAGTTCCTAAGAGCATCGCTGAAGAAATCGTTGCCAAAACAAAAGGCACCGAGTAGTTTTCTCACACTGGATGTAAGTGCATAAGAATTTAATTCGGAGCACTTCATTCAGTGAAAACATAAAATTATAATTTTAAGGAGGCCACGTTCAAATGGCAAAGGCTAAATACGAACGTAATAAACCCCACGTTAACATCGGTACTATCGGTCACGTCGATCACGGTAAAACAACTCTGACTGCTGCAATCACAACTGTATTGTCCAAAACTTACGGTGGTGCTGCTGTAGCATTCGACCAAATCGACAAAGCTCCAGAAGAGCGCGAGCGCGGTATCACTATCTCCACAGCACACGTTGAGTACGAAACTGACACTCGTCACTACGCTCACGTAGACTGCCCAGGTCACGCCGACTATGTTAAAAACATGATCACTGGCGCGGCACAAATGGACGGAGCTATCTTGGTAGTATCCGCAGCTGACGGCCCAATGCCACAAACTCGTGAGCACATCTTGCTCTCCCGTCAAGTAGGCGTACCTTACATTGTTGTATTCTTGAACAAATGTGACATGGTTGAAGACGAAGAGTTGTTGGAATTGGTTGAGATGGAAGTTCGCGACCTTCTTAACGAATATGAGTTCCCAGGTGACGATACTCCAATCACTCGTGGATCCGCTCGTGAAGCATTGGCTAACCCTGATGGTGAGTGGGCTCAAAAAATCGTTGAGATGTTCAAAGAGATCGACACTTACATCCCACTGCCTGAGCGTCAAACTGACAAGCCTTTCTTGATGCCTGTCGAGGACGTATTCTCCATCACTGGTCGTGGTACTGTTGCTACTGGCCGCGTAGAGCGTGGTACTGTTAAAGTCGGCGAAGAGATCGAAATCGTTGGTATCACTGAAGAAACTAAAAAATCTGTTGTAACAGGCGTTGAGATGTTCCGCAAATTGCTGGATTCCGCTCAAGCTGGTGACAACATCGGAGCACTTCTTCGTGGTGTTGACCGTAACAACATCGAGCGTGGCCAAGTATTGGCTAAACCGGGTTCTGTTAAGCCACACACAGAATTCACAGCTCAAATCTACGTTCTGACTAAAGAAGAGGGCGGACGTCACAAGCCATTCTTCACTGGTTACCGTCCACAGTTCTACTTCCGTACAACTGACGTAACAGGCATCATCAACTTGCCTGAAGGTACTGAAATGGTAATGCCTGGTGATAACATCACTGTTACTGTTTCCCTGATCTCCCCAATCGCGATTGAAGAAGGAACTAAGTTCTCCATTCGTGAAGGCGGACGTACAGTAGGTGCCGGTTCCGTAGCATCTATCCAAAAATAATTTGGCTTAACGCTGAATAAAGCATATGCAACAGTGTACTGGAACGAGTAACAGTGTATTGTAACGAAGCTTCGGAAGAGTTCTTTATCCGACATCGGATAAAGAACTCTTTTATTATGTGTAAAGTTTCGGAACCTGCGTCATGCGAAAGGAACATCATTTACGAGTTTAGAAGGATTGGCTAGGCAGCCTGGATATTGAAGATAAACACTGCAGTAAACGAAGTCATTTCATCAGAAAAGATAAGTTTAAATGTTTTTCTTAAATATGCTTGCAATACGGCCATCTTTTCTATATAATAATAAATGTTGTTCTGTGACGTTGCGATGATGTGAGAGGTTACTGGCACACCCGGCCCCTTTGCCATGGGACAGTGGCTAGAAAATTTTCACGGAGTATGTCCGATAAAAAATTGGGCGATAGAAGGAGGGACTAAAATGGCAAAGCAAAAAATTCGTATTCGTTTGAAAGCTTACGACCACAGAATTCTTGATCAATCCGCGGAGAAAATTGTTGAAACAGCAAAACGTTCGGGTGCAGGTGTATCCGGTCCGATTCCGCTTCCTACTGAAAAACAAATCATTACTATTCTTCGTGCGGTGCACAAGTACAAGGATTCTCGGGAGCAATTCGAACAACGCACACATAAGCGTTTGATCGACATCGTTAACCCGACTCCACAAACTGTGGATGCCTTGATGCGCTTGGATCTGCCGTCCGGTGTAGATATCGAAATTAAATTGTAATATAAGCTACAACAAAGACCATGTATAAAGGAAAAGAGGTGTCAACATGAAAGCAATCTTAGGAAAAAAACTCGGAATGACTCAAGTATTTACACCTGAGGGTAACGTTGTACCAGTAACGGTTATCGAAGCAGGCCCTTGTGTTGTTTTGCAAAAGAAAGACATTGAGAATGATGGCTACGAAGCAATTCAAATCGGTTACTCCGATAAGAAAGAGAAAAACGCTAACAAGCCAGAAGCAGGTCACGCTAAAAAAGCGAACACTGCCCCTAAGCGCTACGTTCGTGAAGTTCGCGGTATCAACATCGCAGAATATGAAGTTGGCCAAGAACTGAAAGCTGACATTTTCGCTGAAGGCGAATTCGTTGATGTAACGGGTATTTCTAAAGGTAAAGGTTTTGCCGGCGTTATCAAACGTTGGGGACAAAGCACTGGACCTATGTCACACGGTTCGCGTTACCACCGTGGCCCAGGTTCAATGGGTTCGATCCAAGCTAACCGCGTTCCTAAAGGCAAACGCCTGCCAGGACACATGGGACATGATACTGTTACAATCCAACGTCTTGAAGTAGTTAAAGTAGACGCTGAGCGTAACGTGTTGCTCGTGAAAGGATCCATTCCTGGACCGAAAAACAGTCTCATTAAAGTTAAAGAAACGGTGAAAAAATAACCACTGAAGAAAGGAGGAACACAAAATGCCAAAAGTATCAGTTTACAATGTAGATGGTAGCCAAGTAGGCGAAGTTGAATTGAACGATGCGGTTTTCGGAATTGAACCGAACCAACACGTTCTGTACGATGCAGTTCTTATGCAACGCGCTTCCCTTCGTCAAGGTACCCACAAAGTAAAAGGACGTTCTGAAGTACGTGGCGGTGGACGTAAGCCTTGGAAACAAAAAGGTACAGGTCGCGCTCGTCAAGGTTCAATTCGTTCACCACAATGGAAAGGCGGCGGTATCGTATTTGGTCCAACACCACGGAGCTATGCGTATAAACTGCCTAAGAAAGTTCGCCGTTTGGCGATCAAATCAGCCCTTTCATCCAAAGTGCTTGACAATGACATTATCGTTTTGGACGCTCTCACGTTGAGCACACCTAAAACTAAAGAATTCGCAGCCATCTTGAGTAACCTCAAAGTGGGACGTAAAGCTTTGATCGTAGCTCCTAGCTATGATGATAATGTAGCTCTTTCCGCACGGAATATTCCAGGCGTGAAATTCGTAGCTGCTGACGGCATTAATGTTCTTGACGTGCTTTCGCACGACAAATTGATCATTACGAAAGAAGCAGTTCAGAAGGTAGAGGAGGTGCTCGCGTAATGAAGGATCCTCGTGATATTGTAAAACGTCCGATTATTACGGAACGTACTGCTGACATGATGAACGACTTGAAATATGTATTTGAAGTCGATATCCGTGCAAACAAAACCGAGATCAAAAAGGCAGTAGAAGCTATTTTCAATGTAAAAGTGAAAAACGTGAACACGCTTCGTGTTCCAGCTAAGCCAAAACGGTACGGACGTTATTCCGGATATACTAGCGAATGGAAAAAAGCGTTTGTAACGCTGACAAAAGACAGCAAAACGCTTGAGTTCTTTGAAACTGTATAATTGAATTTTTGAAGTAAGGAGGGAAACCCAGTGCCAATTAAAAAGTATAAACCAACATCCCCGGCAAGACGGAACATGTCCGTTTCTACATTTGAGGAAATCACCACAAATCAGCCGGAGAAATCGTTGTTGGCCCCACTGAGCAAACAAGCAGGCCGCAACAACCAAGGTAAAATTACAGTTCGTCACCATGGTGGTGGACACAAACGTAAATACCGTATCATCGACTTCAAACGTACTAAAGATGGAATACCGGGCCGCGTTGCTACGATTGAGTATGACCCGAACCGTACATCTAACATCGCTCTGATTCACTATGCTGATGGTGAGAAACGTTATATCATCGCTCCTAAAGGTTTGAAAGTTGGAGATCAAGTATTCTCCGGACCTGAATCAGACATCAAAATCGGTAACGCACTGCCACTCGAAAACATTCCAGTAGGTACCGTTATCCACAACATCGAGTTGAAACCAGGTAAAGGCGGACAATTGGTTCGTGCTGCTGGTACAGAAGCTCAATTGCTTGGTAAAGAAGAAAAATACGTTTCCGTTCGTCTCTCTTCCGGAGAAGTTCGTCGTATTTTGAAAGTTTGCCGCGCGACAATCGGATCTGTTGGTAACCAAGACCACGAGCTCATCAAAATCGGTAAAGCCGGTCGTAGCCGTTGGTTGGGTAAACGTCCAGAGGTTCGTGGTGTAGTAATGAACCCTAACGATCACCCACACGGTGGTGGTGAAGGTCGTGCTCCAATCGGACGTAAATCGCCAATGTCACCATGGGGTAAACCTACTCTTGGTTACAAAACGCGTAAGAAAAATAAAGCTTCTGATAAATACATCATTCGCCGCCGCACGAAGTAATACACATTGTGCATAACTTCGTGAGGCATCTGCGGATGCATAATAGCTACGTTTGAAGGGAGGATCTCCACATGGGTCGCAGTTTGAAAAAAGGGCCATTCATTGATGGCTACATGCTCAAAAAGGTAGAAGAGATGGAAGCTTCAGGTAAGAAGAACGTAATCAAAACCTGGTCCCGTCGTTCTACAATTTTCCCGCAATTCATCGGACACACATTTGGCGTTTACGATGGTCGTAAACACGTGCCAGTGTATGTAACTGAGGACATGGTCGGACACAAACTGGGTGAGTTCGCTCCAACCCGTACGTACAAAGGCCATACTGATGATGATAAGAAAACAAGAAGATAAATGAACATCTTTTAATGTTTGAGAGGAGGTTACACAATGGAAGCAAAAGCACATGCTAAGTTTATCCGGATTGCTCCTCGTAAAGTTCAACTCGTTGTTGACTTGATTCGCGGCAAGCAAGTAGGTGAGGCGGTTGCCATTCTCCGTCACACTCCGAAATCCGCTTCTCCTATCGTTGAGAAGTTGCTTAACTCCGCTATTGCGAATGCGGAACATAACTATTCTTTGGATGTTAATAACTTGGTTATCTCGCAAGCTTACGTGAACCAAGGACCGACAATGAAACGTTTCCGCCCTCGTGCAATGGGACGTGCAAGTCGTATTAACAAACGTACTAGCCACATCACTTTGGTGGTATCTGAGAAGTAGAAGGAGGGGAAATGTGTGGGCCAAAAGGTAAATCCAGTCGGACTCCGTGTCGGAATTATCCGTGACTGGGAATCTAAGTGGTATGCAGGCAAAGACTTCGGTGATCTTTTGATGGAAGACGTGAGAATTCGTGAATTCCTGAAAAATAAATTGAAAGACTCCGCTTTATCTCGTGTAGAAATTGAGAGAGCGGCTAACCGCGTAAACGTAACGATTCACACTGCTAAACCAGGTATGGTTATTGGTAAGGGTGGTTCGGAAGTTGAAAATCTTCGTAACCAAATTACGAAAATTGCTGGCGGTAAAAAAGTACACATCAACATTTCTGAAATTAAAAACCAAGACCTGGACGCTGTTCTTGTAGCTGAAAGCATTGCACAACAATTGGAACGTCGCGTTTCTTTCCGTCGTGCTCTGAAACAAGCAATTCAAAGAACTATGCGCTCTGGTGCTAAAGGTATCAAAACTCAAGTAGGCGGACGTCTTGGCGGTGCTGAGATCGCACGTTCTGAAGGCTACAGCGAAGGAACTGTTCCACTGCACACACTGCGTGCTGACATTGACTATGGTACAGCAGAGGCTCATACTACTTACGGACGTATCGGCGTAAAAGTATGGATCTATCGTGGAGAGGTTCTTCCTACGGCTAAGAAACAAGCTGCTAAGGAAGGAGGCAACTAATCATGTTGGTACCAAAACGCGTAAAACACCGTAAGCAACAACGTGGACATATGAAAGGCCAAGCTAAAGGCGGAACGACTCTGAACTTTGGCGAATACGGTCTGCAAGCTACGGAACCGGCTTGGATTACGAACCGTCAGATCGAAGCGGCTCGTATTGCGATGACTCGTTACATCAAACGTGGTGGTAAAGTTTGGATCAAAATCTTCCCAGACAAACCAATCACTCAAAAGCCTCTCGAGGTTCGGATGGGTAGCGGTAAAGGTAACGTAGAAAAATGGGTTGCAGTAGTGAAACCAGGTAAGATCATGTTTGAACTTGCTGGTGTACCGGAGGAAATTGCACGCGAAGCAATGCGTCTTGCCGCTCACAAACTGCCAATCAAAACGAAGTTCGTGAAACGTGAAGAATTGGGTGGTGAAGCAAATGAAAGCTAGTGAATTTCGCAACCTAACCTCTGCTGAAATCGAGCAAAAGATTGCCGGATTTAAAGAAGAACTCTTTAACCTCCGCTTTCAATTAGCTACCGGTCAGCTGGATAACCCGACTCGCATCCGTGATGTGCGGAAAGAAATAGCTCGTGCTAAAACCATTATCCGTGAGAGAGAATTGGGAATCGGTTAATTAGGGATAGGATGTACAATCCGTCCGTAATCAGGAAGGAGGCCAACAATGAGCGAAGAACGTAACGCACGTAAAGTGCAAACTGGTAAAGTGGTCAGCGATAAAATGGACAAAACAATTGTTGTTGCTGTAGAAACTTACAAAAAACACAACTTGTACCATAAACGCATTAAGGTTACTAAAAAATTCAAAGCACATGACGAAGAAAACACTGCGAAAATCGGTGACACGGTGAAAATCATGGAGACTCGTCCGCTTTCGAAAGATAAACGCTGGAGACTTACTGAAATCGTAGAAAAAGCGGTTATCATCTAATGCTCAGCAGCACTGCTGAAAGGAGGAATACTAAATGATTCAACCATTTACACGTTTGACTGTGGCTGACAACTCCGGTGCGAAGGAACTGATGTGTATCCGCGTACTCGGCGGTACGGGACGTCGTACAGCTCAAATCGGTGATCTGATCGTTTGTTCTGTTAAACAAGCAACACCAGGCGGCGTTGTCAAAAAAGGTGATGTAGTTAGAGCGGTTGTCGTTCGTACGAAACGTTCTGTACGTCGTAAAGACGGTTCCTACATCGGTTTTGATGAAAATGCAGCGGTTGTTGTAAAAGACGACAGAAGCCCACGTGGAACACGTATTTTCGGACCAGTTGCTCGCGAACTTCGCGATAAAGACTTCATGAAAATCGTTTCCTTGGCTCCAGAAGTTATCTAAAGCTTAATCTCGTGATGTTAGAAACAGGAGGTGTACGAAATGCCAAGAGTGAAAAAAGTTCTGGAATCCCATAACAACAAACTTCACGTTAAAAAGGAAGATACGGTTATGGTGATCAGCGGTAAAGACAAAGGTAAAAAAGGCCGTGTCATCGCTGCTTATCCTCGTGAGAACCGCGTCCTTGTGGAAGGTGTTAACATGGTGAAAAAACACCAGAAGCCTAACCAGCAAAATCCGCAAGGCGGCATTATCGAGAAGGAAGCTCCGATTCACGTTTCCAACGTAATGCACATCGATCCGAAGAGCGGAAAAGTAACCCGTGTAGGTTACAAAGTTTTGGATAACGGAAAGAAAGTGCGCGTTGCTAAACGTTCCGGAGAAATTATCGACTAATTGAACCGAATGAGAAAGGAGGGCTATGATTCATGGCATCAAGAATGAAAGAACGTTACCTGCAAGAAATCGCTCCTGCTTTGATGCAGAAGTTTAACTATACAACGGTAATGCAAGTGCCGAAAATCGAGAAAATCGTTATCAACATGGGTGTGGGCGACGCTGTCCAAAACTCCAAAGTGTTGGATTCCGCAGTAAGCGATTTGCAACTGATCGCAGGTCAAAAACCTGTAATCACTCGTGCTAAAAAATCTATCGCAGGATTCAAACTGCGTGAGAATATGCCTATCGGTGTTAAAGTAACATTGCGCGGCGAGCGTATGTACTTCTTCCTCGATAAACTGTTCAACGTTACGCTTCCTCGTGTCCGCGACTTCCGCGGTGTATCTAGCAAAGCTTTCGACGGACGTGGTAACTACACACTGGGTCTGAAAGAACAATTGATCTTCCCAGAGATCGAGTATGATAAAGTTGATAAAGTCCGCGGTATGGATATTGTCATCGTAACAACGGCGAAAACAGACGAAGAGTCCCGCGAATTGCTCACGCAAATGGGAATGCCTTTCGTTAAGTAATGTTGGCATAACGTTTCCGGGTGTCTGGAAAGACTCCCTTTTCTCCGAAATTATTTAGGAGGTGTCAGGCTAAGTGGCAAAAACTTCGATGAAAGTTAAACAACAACGTACACCTAAGTTTAAAGTACGTGCATATACACGCTGTGAGCGTTGCGGACGTCCACATTCGGTCCTGCAAAAGTTCAAAATTTGCAGAATTTGTTTCCGTGAATTAGCTTATAAAGGCCAGATCCCTGGCGTGAAAAAAGCAAGCTGGTAAAAAGTCCTGAACGGGAAGGAGGTTAACTCACAATGACTATGTCTGATCCAATTGCAGATATGCTTACTCGTATTCGTAACGCGAACACTGTTCGTCACGAAACGGTAGAAATGCCTGCTTCGACAATGAAAAAACAAATCGCCGATATCCTGAAGCGTGAAGGTTTCATCCGTGACGCTGAAGTTATCGATGATAACAAACAAGGGATTATCCGTGTTTTCCTGAAATATGGTCAAAATAACGAGCGCGTTATCACTGGTCTGAAAAGAATCAGTAAACCTGGTCTTCGTGTTTACACGAAAAGCAACGAAGTACCTCGTGTACTTGGTGGCCTGGGAATCGCGATCATCTCGACATCTAAAGGTATCATGACGGACAAAGAAGCTCGTCAATCGAAATCCGGCGGAGAAGTCGTTTGCTACGTTTGGTAATATAACGTCACAAGATAGGAGGTGCAACATATGTCTCGTATTGGTCGCAAACCAATCACAGTACCAAGTGGTGTAGACATCACCCTGGACAACACCGTTATTACGGTAAAAGGACCAAAAGGAACTTTGACTCGTGAGCTTCATAAAGACATGAAGGTTACAGTTGAAAATAACGAAATCACAGTTGTGCGTCCTTCCGATAACAAAACTCACCGTTCTTTGCACGGCACAACGCGTAGCGTTGTAAACAATATGGTGAGCGGCGTTACTGAAGGATTCGCAAAATCTCTGGAATTGGTTGGGGTCGGATATCGTGCAAGCAAATCCGGAGATAAAATCGTTCTGAACGTTGGCTACTCTCACCCGGTTGAAATTACACCGGAAGCGGGAATCGAATTCGAAGTACCTTCGAATACGAAAATCATCGTTCGCGGAATCGATAAAGAGCGTGTAGGTGCTTACGCTGCTAAAATCCGTTCCGTTCGTGAACCTGAGCCGTACAAAGGTAAAGGTATTAAATATGAAGGCGAGCGTATCATCCGTAAGGAAGGTAAAGCCGGTAAGAAGAAATAAGATTTCTCTTACCGCCTTTGCGCGGCTTTCGGCTTGCTTGCTTCGTGTGTTTCTAATATACCCCGTGGCTTCTGCTTTGAAGCCAGCGAGGTAACCTGAAAGGAGTGAATCTTTGAGATGATTACGAAACCAGATAAAAACAAGGCTCGTCTGAAAAGACACCTTCGTGTTCGTAAGAAAATCCAAGGAACGGCAGCACGTCCTCGTTTGAACGTATTCCGTTCTGGTAAACATATGTACGCTCAAATTATCGATGATGTTGCTGGTGTAACAATCGCTTCCGCGTCTACTGTAGACAAAGAATTGAGCACTGACATCAAAAATGGCGCATCTGTTGAATCAGCTCGTAAAGTCGGCGAACTCGTTGCTAAACGTGCGAAAGACAAAGGTGTTTCCAACATCGTATTTGACCGTAGCGGATATCTGTACCATGGTCGTATCGCAGCTTTGGCTGAAGCGGCTCGTGAAGCAGGACTTGAGTTTTAAGATATTTTTCAAAAGGAGGTTAACGACTTGCGTGTAGATCCGAATACTTTGGAACTGACTGAAAGAGTTGTAAATATTAATCGCGTAGCTAAAGTAGTAAAAGGCGGACGCCGTTTCAGCTTTAGCGCACTGGTTGTAGTCGGCGACGGCAACGGCTGGGTTGGAGCTGGTATCGGTAAAGCGGGCGAAGTACCTGATGCAATTCGCAAAGGTATTGAAGACGCTAAGAAAAACCTTGTACACGTTCCACTCGTAGGAACATCGATTCCTCACTTGGTAACAGGTAAGTTCGGCGCAGGACGTGTGCTGTTGAAACCAGCATCTGAAGGTACTGGTGTTATCGCTGGTGGTCCTGTACGTGCGGTTCTCGAACTTGCTGGTGTAGGTGACATTTTGACAAAATCTCTGGGTTCTTCGAATTCCATGAACATGGTCAATGCGACTTTGGAAGGTTTGTCCCGTTTGAAGCGTGCTGAAGACGTGGCTAAACTGCGCGGAAAATCCGTCGAAGAGCTTCTGGGTTAAGGAGGGAATTCTCATGGCGAAATTAGAAATTACCCTCGTCCGCAGCTTGATCGGACGTCCGGAGACGCAAAGAACAACTGTGAAAACATTGGGTTTGCGCAAAATCAATAGCAAAGTGGTTCAAAACGATAATCCTGCCATTCGTGGTATGATTAACAAAGTAAGCCACTTGGTTGCTGTTAAAGAAGTAGAAGCTTAATAACGGGTTAATCCCACAAATCTTTAAGGAGGTGCAACGAACGATGAAGTTACATGAGCTTTCACCATCTCCTGGATCCCGCAAAGAACGTAAACGTCTTGGTCGCGGTCCAAGTAGTGGTACAGGTAAAACATCAGGTCGCGGTCACAAAGGACAAAACGCTCGTTCTGGCGGTGGAGTACGTCCAGGCTTCGAAGGTGGACAAAATCCATTGTATCGTCGCTTGCCAAAACGTGGTTTTGTAAACCCAACTCGCAAAGAATATGCAGTTGTGAATACTGAAGACCTGAACAGTTTTGCTGCGGGTACTGAAGTAACTCCAGAATTCTTGATGACGAACGGCGTAGTTAAAAACGCTAAATCCGGAATCAAAATCCTGGGTAACGGTGATGTCACTGTGAAGCTGACTGTTAAAGCTAACAAGTTTTCTCAATCTGCTATTGAGAAAATTGAAGCTGCCGGCGGTACAACTGAGGTGATTTAATGTTCAAGACCCTAAAGAATATCTGGCGGGTTGAAGATCTGCGCAAAAGGGTATTATTTACCCTTTTTGTACTGATCATTTACCGCATCGGCTCCTTTGTTCCCGTACCGGGAGTTAACAAAGATGTGTTCGAAGCGACAAATTCTGCGGGTAAAGAAGTTTTTGGACTTCTCAATACGTTCTCGGGTGGAGCGCTCTTCCAGTTCTCGATATTTGCGCTCGGGATCGTGCCTTACATCACTGCGTCTATCATAGTACAGTTGCTTTCCATGGACGTTATTCCTAAATTAGCGGAGTGGGCAAAGCAAGGTGAACAAGGTAAGAAGAAATCTGCACAGTTGACCCGTTACTTAACCATCGGGCTGGCATTGATTCAAGCGTTTGGTACGTCGATCGGATTCAACCGCTTGTACAATACAGAGATGGTGCCTAACGCTACATTTGCAGATTATATCTTGATTGCGATTGTACTTACGGCCGGTACTTCATTCCTGATGTGGCTTGGTGAGCAGATCACCGAGAAGGGCATAGGAAACGGGATTTCGATCTTGATCTTTGCGGGTATCCTATCAACGGTGCCTAATATTATCAAACAAACGATCGAATCTGACTTCATTCAACCTGACCAACTGTTTATGAATATTCTTAAAGGTGTAATCATCGCAATTGTTATTGTGTTGATCATCATAGGGGTCATTTACATTCAGCAGGCGATTCGGAAAATTCCGGTACAGTACGCTAAACGTGTCGTAGGTAACAAAATGTACGGTGGACAGAATACACATATCCCGCTGAAAATTAATGCAGCAGGTGTTATCCCTGTCATCTTTGCTTCATCGCTGTTGATGTTCCCAACGATCATCGCCAACTTCTGGGCAGATCGCCTTTGGGCACAGTGGATCGGACAAAACCTGACTACACACAAACCTCTGGGTATGTTGCTGTATGTCGTGATGATCTTCGGTTTCACATTCTTCTATACTTTCGTACAGATGAATCCACAGCAGATGGCTGATAATATGAAAAAGAACGGCGGTTACATCCCAGGCATTCGCCCGGGTAAAGCAACCGAGAAATATCTGACCCGTGTCATGACTCGTTTGACAATGGCCGGAGCCATCTTCTTGGCAGTCATTTCCGTTCTGCCTGTATTCTTAGGGGCACTTTCTGGTTTGCCTCAATCTGCGCAAATTGGAGGAACATCCCTCCTGATCGTTATCGGTGTTGCGCTGGATACGATGAAGCAAATCGAAAGCCAATTGATCAAACGCCACTACAAAGGTTTTATCAATAAATAGGCAATAGGTACCGGTCAAGCTAAGATTTACTTGCCGGCACCTATTGTGCTGTTTGTTGATGTAGGGTAGTCTTGGAGGGAGTGACATAACGTGAACATCCTATTCATGGGCCCTCCGGGGGCAGGAAAAGGAACACAAGCAGACGTCATCGTGAAAGAGTTCGGTATTCCCCATATTTCAACAGGCGATGCATTTCGTCTCGCGATCAAACAGGGAACTCCCATTGGCCTGAAAGCCAAGGAATATATGGATCAAGGATTGCTTGTACCAGATGATGTGACCATTGGCATCGTTGAAGAACGTTTGCAGCAGCCTGACTGCAGAGAAGGTTTCCTCTTGGATGGATTTCCAAGAACCCTGTCGCAAGCAGAAGCGCTCGATGGCATTCTGGATCGATTGAACTCAGGTCTCGATCATGTAATCAACCTGAAAGTGGATCGCAACAAATTGCTCGCTCGTCTGACGGGCCGTCGAATTTGTAAGAACTGTGGTTCCACTTATCATGTGGTGTTCAATCCGCCTAAGCAGGAAGGTATTTGTGATAAATGCGCTGGTGAGTTGTATCAACGCTCTGATGATAATGAAGAGAGTGTAGGTACCCGACTGGACGAGTATATCAACAAAACAGCACCACTCCTCACGTTCTATGAGACTAAAGGTCTTCTTCGTCAAATGAACGGAGAACAGGATATCGATCAAGTTTCTAAAGAAATCGTGTCCTTACTGAGAGGTTAATTGATGATCATTGGTAAGTCCGAAACGGAACTGGGCTTGATGAGGGAAGCAGGGAGAATTGTTGCGGAAACGCATCGTCTCTTGGCAGAGCATATCGCTCCCGGTATTACGACTGGAGAACTTGACCATATGGCTGATCAATACATTCGCAGTCAAGGAGCTGTGCCGTCTTTCAAAGGTTATAACGGTTTCCCTGCCAGTGTGTGCGCTTCAGTAAATGAAGAGTTGGTACATGGATTTCCCGGCAAACGCAAGTTGAACGAGGGCGATATCGTTACGTTTGACATTGGCGCGCAGTACCAGGGGTATCATGGAGATTCCGCCTGGACTTATCCGGTCGGCCGTATTTCCGAAGAAGCCCGTCGTCTTCTGGACGTTACCGAGGCTTCGTTATACGCAGGTCTGGCGCTGGTAAAACCGGACGTTCGCTTGTTTACAATATCTCATGCGATTCAGAAATATATTGAAGATGAAGGGTTCTCCGTAGTTCGTGAATATGTCGGTCACGGCATAGGCGCGGATCTGCACGAAGAACCACAGATTCCGAACTATGGTCTTCCCGATCGGGGACCACGGCTTAAAGCGGGCATGGTGCTGGCCATAGAGCCGATGGTTAACGTAGGTAGACGGTATGTGAAAACGTTGGAAGATAACTGGACTGTCGTCACGGTTGATGGAACGTTATGTGCCCACTTTGAACACACCGTAGCAGTTACACCTGATGGTATGGAAATTTTCACGAAACTGAATGCGTAGGTGATGAGGCATGAACAATCAGTCTAATCCGCAGCTCGGTCAACTTGTGAAGATCCGTAAAGGCCGCAATGCGGACCAAGCCGCAGTAATTGTTGCTATAGCGGACAGTAAGTTCGTGTATATTGCGGATGGAGACAAACGTAAGTTTGATCAACCCAAGAAGAAGAATATTCTTCATCTTGAACTCCAGCCCATGATTAGCAGCGAGGTTGTAAACAGTTTAAACGAGTGTGGTCGGGTGACAAATGGAAAGCTCCGCTATGCGGTTCATTCATTTCTGGAATCCACCAACATTCAAGCTGATGAGAAAGGAGACTGACTAATGGCCAAGGAAGATGTCATTGAAGTGGAAGGTACGGTTCTCGAACCGCTACCGAACGCAACATTCAAGGTTGAGCTTGAGAACGGTCATCAAATTCTCGCTCACGTTTCCGGAAAACTACGGATGCACTTTATCCGTATCCTGACTGGAGACAAAGTAGTTGTTCAGTTGTCACCTTATGATTTAACAAAAGGTCGTATAACTTACCGTAAATAGTAGTAGACAGTTGCAATGAACTGTGAAGCTTATGTAGCGGGTTTTGCCCGGCAAAACTTGCGAAAGCTTCGAAGCCGGTTTTACAATAGTAGAACAAGGTCAATGCTTACGAAGAGGGTTTTGCTTAGCAAAACTTTGAGGAGGTAATTCACATGAAGGTAAGACCTTCGGTCAAGCCGATTTGCGAAAAGTGCAAAGTCATTCGCCGCAAAGGGAATGTTATGGTTATCTGTGAAAATCCGAAACACAAACAAAAACAAGGTTAAAGAAGGGGGTGTAGCGTAAAATGGCACGTATAGCTGGTGTGGATTTGCCACGTGATAAGCGCGTTGAGATCGCCTTGACTTATATTTTCGGAATCGGTAAAACGACTTCCCAGAAAATTCTGAGCACAACAGGCATCAATCCGGACACTCGTGTTCGTGATTTGACGGAAGATGAAGTCAGCAAATTGCGTGAAAGTATCGATAAAGAGGTCAAAGTTGAAGGTGACCTGCGTCGAGAAATCTCTTTGAATATTAAACGTTTGACGGAGATCGGTTGTTACCGTGGAGTTCGTCATCGTCGTGGTCTGCCTGTTCGTGGACAACGTACGAAAACGAATGCTCGTACTCGTAAAGGTCCTCGTCGTACAGTAGCGAACAAGAAGAAATAATAAGGGGGGATAAGAGAAAATGGCTAAACCGAAAAAAGTCGTACGTACTAAACGTCGTGACCGTAAGAATATTGAATCTGGCGTGGCGCATATCCGTTCCACTTTCAATAACACTATCGTTACTATTACGGATCCTCACGGAAATGCAATTTCGTGGGCAAGCTCCGGCGGCCTCGGATTCAGAGGTTCCCGTAAATCGACTCCGTTTGCTGCACAAATGGCTGCTGAGACTGCTGCCAAAGCTGCAATGGAACATGGGATGAAAGCCGTTGAGGTTATGGTTAAAGGACCAGGCGCAGGCCGTGAAGCAGCGATCCGCTCTTTGCAAGCTGCTGGTCTTGAAGTTAACCTGATCAAAGACGTAACTCCAGTCCCGCATAACGGATGCCGTCCTCCAAAACGTCGTCGTGTCTAATGAGATTTGCCCCTGCGTGTGGTATATTTCCGGCACAATCTGCTAATAATGGTTGTTTAGGCATACTACTACATGTTTTCGCAAGAGAAGGTAAATGTTTCATAGAGGACCGACGTTTTGAAGGAGGGGTATTGCAGTGATTGAAATCGAAAAGCCGAAAATTGAGACGGTAGACGTCAACGATGATGGCACCTATGGGAAATTCGTAGTAGAACCGCTTGAGCGCGGATACGGTACGACGCTTGGAAACTCGCTTCGCCGAATCTTGCTCTCGTCACTGCCGGGTGCGGCAGTGTCTTCGGTTCAAATCGATGGCGTTCTGCATGAATTTGCTACAGTTCCTGGCGTAATGGAAGATGTTACGGAGGTTATTCTTAACCTGAAAGCTTTGTCGCTTAAGATTCATTCGGATGAGGAGAAAGTTCTCGAGATTGATGCTGAAGGCGAAGGAGCAATTACGGCTGGAGATATCCGTGCTGACTCCGATGTAGAAATCCTTAACCCGGATTTGCACATTGCTACGCTCGGACCAGGTTCGAGACTTCACATGCGTATTTTTGCCAATCGCGGTCGCGGCTACGTCCAGGCAGATCGGAATAAACGCGATGACCAGCCGATCGGCGTCATCCCAGTCGATTCCATCTTCACCCCGATCAGTCGCGTTAACTACGCTGTGGAAAATACGCGTGTCGGTCAAGTGACCAACTATGACAAGCTCACGTTGGAAGTTTGGACTGATGGAAGTATTCGTCCTGAAGAGGCTGTAAGCCTTGGCGCTAAAATTTTGACTGAGCATTTGATGCTCTTCGTGGGTCTTACAGACGAAGCGAAAGATGCAGAGATCATGGTCGAAAAAGAAGAAGACAAAAAAGAAAAAGTACTCGAAATGACGATCGAAGAGCTGGATCTCTCTGTTCGTTCCTACAACTGCCTCAAACGTGCCGGTATTAATACTGTGCAAGAGCTGACTACGAAAACAGAAGAAGACATGATGAAAGTCCGTAACCTCGGACGCAAGTCTTTGGAAGAAGTTCAAGAGAAGCTTGAGGAACTTGGTTTGGGACTCCGTACAGAAGAATAGACAGCCGAGTGCTTGAAGTGAAGGAGGGAAAACAATGGCATACCAAAAGTTGGGCCGTAATTCCAGCGCACGTAAAGCTTTGTTCCGTGACCTGGTAACCGACCTGTTCTTATACGAACGCATTCAGACAACTGAAGCGAAAGCAAAAGAGGTTCGCTCTATTGCTGAAAAACTGATCACTAAAGCGAAAAAGGGAGATCTTCATGCCCGTCGCCAAGTGGCAGCATATGTTCGCCGCGAAACTATCGATGGTGAGCAAGATGCAATCCAAAAACTGTTTAGCGAATTGTCCGGTCGTTACGCTGAGCGTCCAGGTGGATACACTCGTATCCTGAAACTGGGACCTCGTCGTGGTGACGCAGCGCCAATGGTTTACTTGGAACTGGTAGACCGCGCGTAAAACAGATGAGATGAGGAAAGGGGACAGAATCAAATGATTCTGGATTAACCCTTTTTTTCTCTTCATTTCGGAATTCGTGCTGTAATAGAAGCTCCGTAAGGGGCTTCTTTTGCTGTTCGGGATAGGGATATGTATAGTATGGAACAAAGGTGTGGTAATAATGCGGAACTTATGTATGACGTTAACTTATGATGGCACTGCCTATTACGGCTTTCAAGTTCAGCCGGGAGGGAATACCATTCAGGACCATCTTGAAGATGCCATTCGTGCGTTGACCGGTGAGACTGTTAAAATTACAGGATCAGGCCGAACGGATGCAGGCGTTCACGCTCGCAGACAGATCTTCAATTTTCCTACGGAGTCCCAGATCCCGATTGAACGTTGGTGTATTGCACTCAACTCCAGATTACCATCGGATATTGTTGTTATTGATGCGATTGAAGTTTCGGCTGATTTTCATTCTCGCTATGCAGCGAAAAAGAAAACGTATCGTTATACAGTCAATGCGAACCAATTTCCAGATGTTTTCAACAGAAGATTGCAGTATCATCATCATGCGAAGCTGGATATTATGGCAATGCAGGAGGGCTTGCATCATTTCATAGGGACGTATGATTTCACCTCTTTTGCTTCACGCAAGTCTCAGAAAGAGAATCATGTACGTTCGGTATACGAAGCATGGATTGAAGTGGACCGATCAATGTGCAGAGACCATCCGCGCGATCAGGGTGTCATTCACATTTATGTGAGTGGTAACGGCTTTTTGCAGCATATGGTTCGCATCATTGTAGGGACACTGCTGGAGATCGGAGAGGGCAAACGGAAAGCCTCTGATGTACCGAAAATGATTGCTGCATGTAATCGATCTGCTGCAGGACCTACTGCAGTTAGCTGCGGTTTAATGCTCTGGGATCTTGAATACAAAAAAGATTAAATTTGGTGAGTGAAAAGCTTAATTAACACTTGCGATTTAAGCGCCTATCATGTAATATAAAAGTTGTGTTTTCTTAATGGCTTTCCCACAGCCCCAATTAAGAGGTTCACATCGAATTTACAATCCATCAACACCTAAAGTTATAACTTAACGAACGAAGATAAATGAAAATGATGATTTTGAACATTTTAAGGAGGAACTTTTCATGCGTACTACGTACATGGCGAAGCCTAACGAAGTTGAGCGCCAATGGCACATCATTGATGCTGAAGGCAAAACCCTCGGACGTTTGGCGAGCGAAGCAGCTGCTTTGATTCGCGGCAAACACAAGCCACAATTCACTCCACATGTGGACACTGGCGATTTCGTTGTTATCATCAATGCTGAGAAAATCGTATTGACTGGTAAGAAAATGCAAGGTAAAAAATACTACCGTCACTCAATGCACCCAGGTGGTTTGAAAGTAACTACTGCTGAAGAGATGGTTAAAAACAAACCTGAGCGTATGTTGGAATTGGCTGTTCGCGGTATGCTTCCTAAAACTCGCATGGGCGAGAAAATGAAGTTGAGACTTAAAGCGTACAGAGGCACTGAGCATCCACATGCAGCACAAAAACCAGAAGTTTACGAACTTCGCGGTTAATTAAAAGGAGGACAGTTTCATGGCACAAGTACAATACTATGGGACAGGTCGTCGTAAACATTCGGTAGCACGTGTTCGCCTTGTACCGGGTGAAGGACGCATTGTCATCAATAAACGTGATATTAATGAATACTTCGGTTTGGAAACACTCAAACTGATCGTAAAACAACCACTGAACTTGACAGAAACGCTCAACAACTATGACGTTCTTGTTATTGCTCATGGTGGCGGAATCTCCGGTCAAGCCGGCGCAATCCGTCATGGTATCTCCCGCGCTTTGCTGAAAGCAGATCCGGAATACCGTGCATCCCTGAAAAAAGCAGGATTCCTGACTCGTGACCCACGTATGAAAGAGCGTAAAAAATACGGTCTTAAAGCGGCTCGTCGCGCACCTCAGTTCTCCAAACGTTAATATGTTTAAAAGCCTTTGGCCTCGGCCGAAGGCTTTTTTTATTGATGTATGGCTATGTGGTCATACAATGGTTCACCTTTTTCAATGGATCTCATATCTCTCCGATGTATATATTAATTTCATGCATAGCCCTTTTAAACACCCTAATGTGCCTCCGGATGCTTACTTTAATATGTACACCCATGTGCCTTTAATATCCCCTATACCCCTTAAACGGTTCTCTCGATGTACTCGTGCGCATCTTTACTACCCTCTCCATAACAGTTTCTTTATTAGTCTATCTAGTCGACTCATACTTCTTTCCTGAATGTGTTCAGTATGTTGGTATCAATGATCTTTTAGTGTTAGTCTCATCAGTTTTTCTTATGGATACGATAAATGTCTCTTACATATCAATTGCGACATGTTGCAATCTTGCTCAGCTTAAAACTTGTTCTTTTCATACCTCAATTCCAATCGACCAGTGAAATTTTGGTTTTATTCTTAGTAACACAGACTTTCCAAACCCAGTTGCAGCAAAGGTTTCCAACGTTAATGGGCAGATTGTTACCTTCCGGGAGATTTGGGCCAACCTGATTGGTTTTATCTGGATAAAAGATAATTGCACAAATTAAGCTAAAATATTCTCTGAAAAGCCAGTTAAAACTGGATAGGAACTCATCATTATTACCAGATGGTAGGCATTGACATCCCCAACGAAAGATTTATACTATACATAATTCATATTAGATTAGTCGGCTTTAAGATTAAGAAGTATTGAAATGCAGAATGGGGGAAATTCAGAGATGAACTTGTTGGAGAAAGAAGAACTGGCACGTACAAAGGCAGAGGAACTGGAACATGCCAGTCCAGAGGATATTATTCGTTATGCCATTGAAACATTTCCAAATATCACTTTTGCATGTAGCTTTGGTGCAGAAGATGTTGTACTTGTAGATATGCTTCAGAAGATCAGCCCATCCACAGATATTTTTTATCTGGATACGGATTTTCATTTTAAGGAAACGTACGAGACACGTGATAAGATGCAGCAGAACTACAATCTTGATTTTGTACGTGTTTCACCTAAAATCACTCCTGAAGAGCAGGCAGCACAACATGGTGATGAGTTGTGGAAGTCTGACCCCAACGGATGTTGCAATATCCGCAAAGTTGAGCCGCTGACACGTATTCTTTCCCAGTATGATGCGTGGATTACAGGTATCCGTAGAGATCAGGCACCAACTCGTGCCAATTCGAAGAAGGTTGAGTATGATTCAAAGTTTGGCCTGATGAAGTTTAATCCAATTGCGCATTGGACGACGGAGGATGTATGGCAGTATATTCGTGACAATAACGTAGTATATAACCCACTTCACGATCAAAACTATCCGAGTATCGGTTGTGAGCATTGTACGCGTCAAGTTATGCCTGGCGAGGACCCACGTGCTGGACGCTGGTCTGGTAATGATAAAACGGAATGTGGCCTTCATAAATAATAGATAAACAAGGAGCTGACAAGATGACATCGATTCTGCCTCATGGAGGTACGCTGGTTCAGCGTATCGTACAAGGAGAAGAACGGGAGCAACTGCTGCGAGAGAGTAGTGATTTATCCTCTTTGCTTATTAATACCTGGACGATATCAGATTTGGATCTGATTGGGGTGGGTGCGTTCTCACCACTTCAAGGTTTCATGAATGAGGAAGATTATCTATCGGTTGTGTCACGCATGCGTCTCACAGATGGGACAGTCTGGAGTATACCGATTACACTTGCTGTTGACGATAAACAAGCGGCATCCCTTCAGCTTGGTAAACTTGTGAAACTTGTTGGAGATCAAGATGGGGTAACCTATGGATTGCTCGAAGTCCAAAGTATATACCAGGTCGATCAGGCTGAAGAAGCGCGGCGTGTATTCAAAACAGATGATCCAGAGCACCCGGGTGTTAAAAAACTGTTGGAGCGCCCTGCAACATATGTAGGAGGTCCAATCCAAGTTCTGAATCGTCCGAAACCCGCGAAGTTTGAAGAGTTCTATTATGATCCTGCAGATACCCGGAAGATTTTCCAGGAGAAGGGTTGGAAGACCGTAGTCGGTTTCCAGACACGTAACCCGGTCCATCGGGCTCATGAGTACATCCAGAAGAGTGCTATGGAGATTGTAGACGCACTCTTCCTGAACCCGCTCGTTGGAGAGACGAAGTCGGATGATGTTCCCGCAGATGTTCGTATGAAGAGTTATCTGGTTTTGCTGGAGAACTATTACCCAGCTGATCGTGCGTTTCTTGGTGTGTTCCCTGCAGCTATGCGATATGCTGGACCACGAGAAGCTATTTTTCATGCGATGGTGCGTAAAAATTACGGTTGTACCCACTTTATCGTCGGTCGTGATCATGCGGGTGTAGGTGATTATTACGGAACATATGAAGCACAGGAGATCTTCACTAACTTTACAGCGGAGGAACTGGGGATTACCCCGTTGTTCTTCGAACATAGCTTCTTCTGTACGAAATGTGGAAACATGGCTTCCAGCAAAACTTGCCCACATGATAAGGAGCACCACATGACGCTTTCCGGTACCAAAGTGCGTGGCTTGCTGCGTGACGGCCAGTGTCCTCCACCTGAATTTACACGCCCTGAGGTAGCTGAGGTGTTGATTGAAGGAATGGCGGAGCAAGTCCGATCCTAACGGTATATTTGTCCATCTTGTCCCATATAGATGATTAGAGTCATTTATAGGGACGAGGTGGTTTTTTTATGCGTAAAAATATGGGGAAGCACTTTGTAGTCTGGATCAGGTTAAAAACAATTAAAAGGGTTATGCTGAGCCTCTGTCTGTTGGCCATGTTAGTGGCAGTAATGTCCTACGAGTTACCTTCCGCAAAGACATCAGGCTACTTGAGTTTGCCAATGGCAGGTAAGGTCATTGCCATTGATGCAGGACACGGAGGTCCGGATGGAGGAGCTGTTAGTAAACAGGGGGTTATTGAAAAAGATATCAACTTGTCTATCGCCCTGTATGTGAGAGATTATTTGCAACAGGCAGGTGCCTTAGTGGTGATGACACGAGAAATTGATACTGATCTGGCTGAATCAGACACTAAGGGATACTCCAAACGCAAGACGGAAGATCTGAAGCAAAGAGTGCGGCGAATAGAGGATAAGCAAGCAGACCTTTTCATCAGCATTCATATGAACAGTGTTCCTTCTAACCGATGGAGTGGAGCGCAGGTTTTCTACACACCTAACCATCCGGATAACGAAGGACTGGCCAATCTGCTTCAACAAGAGATGGTTCGTAATCTGGAGAATACAGATCGAATCGCCAAAACGGTTAACACAGTTTATCTATTACAGGCTTTGAAGATCCCGTCAGCACTTGTAGAAGTAGGTTTTCTTTCTCATCCGGAAGAGGCACGTCTGCTTGCTGATGAAGCCTACCAACGTAAAGTAGCTGCTTCGATCTACAATGGGGTTCTAAGATATTCCTCAGGAGAACGGCCTAAAAGTTAGTCAGAACAAGAAAGGTAATGATATAATTGGGACAGCAAACCTAAATTACATGCCAATAGATAAAGCTGAGGTGCTGTCTGATGTTATCAAAAGAACAGATACTTGAACTATTACAGCCATTACAAGAACCGCAATTGGGAGTAAGTCTTACCGAATTGGAATGGATTCGTGATGTTATGGTGAAAGAAAATCATGTGGCTCTGACCATGGTGACACTGGAGAATCGACCTGAGGATACAACGGCCTTGAGTGATGCTGCGCGTAATCTGTTATCCCAGCATGGATTGAAGGATGTACATATTCGCGTGCGTGCAGCTTCTGAACATGATCGTGAGAGCCTGAACATGGGACAACCTGATGAAGAGCAAGATCGGGACGAAGTACTCGTAAAAGGTCACGCAGCGGGTCTGGATGGACATGAACTGTTAAGTCCTGAATCAGGCGTTCGTTTTATTGCTGTGGCCAGTGGTAAAGGCGGCGTTGGTAAATCAACAGTGACGGTTAATCTCGCTGCGGCCTTGGCACGTCAAGGTAAGAAGGTGGGATTAATTGACGCTGACATCTATGGTTTCAGTGTACCGGACATGATGGGGATCGAAGAATATCCGGTTGTGGAAGATGGTGTTATTCAACCAGTTGAACGTTTCGGTGTCAAAGTTATGTCGATGGGTTTCTTTATTCGTGAGAACAACCCGGTAATCTGGCGTGGACCTATGCTCGGTCGGATGCTGCGTCAATTCTTTACTGATGTCCAGTGGGGCGAGTTGGATTATATGTTACTGGACTTGCCACCGGGTACGGGGGATGTTGCTTTGGATGTGCATCAGTTGTTGCCCCAGAGCAAGGAGATTATCGTTACTACACCACATGCAACAGCAGCTTTTGTTGCAGCACGTGCAGGTGCAATGGCCATCCAGACTGATCATGAGTTACTTGGTGTGGTTGAAAACATGGCTTATTACGAGTGTGGCAGTTGCGGAGAGAAGGATTATGTCTTTGGTCGTGGAGGCGGGGGGAGGCTTGCAGAAAGTCTGCATACGAGCTTGCTGGCCCAGATTCCTTTGGGTACTCCGGATAATCATCCTTCCGAGCCTGACTTCTCACCGTCTGTATACAAAGCAGACTCCCGTATCGGGGCCATCTACGATGAAGTGGCTCGATCCATTGAATCCAAATTTTAACGGGATGTTCGTTATAAATACAAATAAAGCCTGCGTCCATTCGGATGCAGGCTTTTCAGTTTCTGGAATATACCAACATCTACTGTTTATGAACCTCCACCGCTGCCAGAGTCTCCACTTCCACCATCTCCGCCATCACTACCCTCTTGCCCTTGCCCTTCTTGTCCACCTTGCTCTTGCCCTTGTTGTCCGCCACTTTCTACTTTTGGTTGCAATTCTTCCTGCACAACCTTCTTGAGCAAAGTAAGGACTTCCATACGGAATAACGGGTTTTGCATTACTTCCTGCATAACAGTCATCGTCTGTTTGCGATAATCCGGTGTCTTGGTCATATCCATGAACATCTTGGAGACTTCAGGTGACTTCATGATGTCCCCAACAGATTTTTGGTACGTGGGATCTTTAATCAATTGCATGTGAAGCTGTTTGCTTTGAGCGTTGATTGCTTTGGCAAATTCTCCAGCAAACTTTGGATCGGTCATGATTTTCTCGAATTCCTTTTGGTATTCAGGAGCTGTGATGGTGTCTTTTACTGCAATACGTATTTGTTCCGAAGATTGCACAGGCATTAACATTTTCATACCAATGGTTCCCGAACCACCACCCGATCCGCCACCACCTTCTTCTGAACCTCCACCTTCGCCTTCACCGCTGGATGAGCTTTGACCTGTAAGAGCTTCCTCTACTGCTTTCTTGCCTTCATCACTTTTTAAAATATCTACAACCATCGTTTTCATCTCTTTATAACTGCCCTGAGGAGGCGAAGAACTCTGATCTGAACCGCAGCCGGCAAGCATGACGGATAGCCCCAGTACGACACAGCATAGCTGCCACAAAGGCCGTTTCATGTGTACAATCCCTCCTTGATTAGATACTGGATGTAGTATGTGATGGGAAAGGGGGAAATATGTTGAGCAATGATGGTTTTTTGCTGAGAAGGTTGGTAAAATAAACACTCGGGGGTGGAAAACATTTGAATTTACGTAAATGGTTTTTCCTGTTTTGGACAGCCTTGCTTATTGGGGCCGCGGGATCATTGGGTACGGGATTAATTATGATGCTGGTGAACGGGGAGAAGACAAATGGATTAAATGATTTTCTTCTGTATCTTCTAATCCTGTTTGGATCCGGGGTTATGATCAGCGTGTATTCACAAATGGGTTTCTTTGCATATCTGATACTGAATTATATGGGTAAAGGTGTATTTCCCAAGCGCGGTTGGCAAATCGTGCAAATTATCTTAACGGTGTTAGCCCTGCTTGACGTAATGTTTTTACGTCTGTTCGTAGGGGGGGATCGGGAACGAATATCGGATATTGTGCTCGGTATCATTATTTTGGCAGCTGCAATTGTTACCGCTTACGTTAAGGTGAGATTGACTCATATTTCCGCGCTCGTACCGACACTCTTTTTCATGATTGCTGTCACCGTAGTGGAGACGATCGGCGTATTGCGCATTGATGTGAATGCCGCAACCATCTTTATTGTGGTTCCCTTGCTCTTATGTAATGCATACCAAATGCTGATATTGCACAGGCTGGTGGATGTATCAACGAATCAGAGCATAAATGGAAGTGGAAAGGCAGAGCCGCTGAAGGAAAGTCGAGCATAGCTTTTTTTGAAAATAAAAACATACTAAAAAGAGCTAACCTGGTTAGCTCTTTTCAACTTTTACGCCCTATTTGAGCTGTCGCTCCAATAATCTAGCAATTATTGACCGCTGGCTTGGTCACGAACTTCTTTACCTTCTACACTGGAATGGTTCAGTAACTCTGACACAGTGACGAATTCATATCCCTGATTTTTTAATTTGTCGATAATGACAGGGAGTGCTTCATGAGTTTGTTTGGATGAATCGCTGGCATGCAGCAGCACAATATCACCTGGGTGCGCTTTGCTAACTACTCGATCAACAATCGTTTGTACACCAGGGTTTTTCCAATCCAGGGAGTCAGTATCCCATTGTACCACCTGATAGTTCAGACTATTGGCTACCTGAAGCACACGCTTGTCAAAGTCCCCGTTAGGCAGACGCAGTAACTTCGGTTCTTTTCCCGTTAAATCGGTTAAAATGCTATGAGCTGTCGAAATTTCTTTGCGAATTTCTTCCTCGGTCAGGCTGCTGTAGTTCTCGTGTCTATGTCCATGGCTGCCAATCTCATATCCCGCATCTTTGATAGCTGTAACAATCTCGGGGTGTGTCTTGCTCCAGGGGGATGAAAGGAAAAAGGTGGCCTTCTGCACTTTATTCTCCTGAAGAACTGTCAGAATCGGTTCTGTCCGTTTATCACCCCAGCTAATGTCAAAGGTTAGTGCGATCACCTTCTTCTCGGTTGGAACGCTGTAGACGGCTGATGGTGCTTCCTCCGAGAATACGGAGACATTACCGCTCTCCAGATAGATAATACCGATCGCAAAGACGGCAGCAACCAGGACAATCAGGTAACGTTTAATCTTTTTGCCGCTAAATACATAGAACGAGTTCATTTCAATAAGCGCCCCTCTCCCATAAGAAATGCTTGTTTACTCTCCAATGTATGCTCGTACTGCCCAGTTATTCGTCACTGATCCTTGTTTGTCCATCATTTTAGATTCTACAGGAGGTTATTATGTTAAAATTCAGTACATTTCTTAAAGATCTTGGTTCCATCCGAAGTGCATTGATTTGGTCCGTAGTTTTATTTGCCGCAGGAATAGGGGCAGGATGGGTGAGTACAGGTCCACTAGAGGAACTGTTGTTGAACCAAATCGGAGGATTACGCGAGGTCAGTGAACGGCTCGAGCAGGGGGGCAATGTGCAATGGAACTTCTTCCTGTTCATCTTTTTCAATAATGCCATCAAAAGTGTACTTGTCATCTATGCCGGTATATTCTTCGGAATCCTGCCTGTTATCTTTCTGTTAATCAATGGTATGGTCCTTGGATTTGTCGTGCACACCACGATGAATTATGGGGCAAGCTTTTATGATATTGTGGTTAAGGGCTTACTTCCACATGGCATTATTGAGATTCCGGTGATTATCATTGCTTGCGCATTCGGACTGAAGTTTGGTGGGCTGGTTATCAAAAGTCTTGTTCAACTTGGAAGTGACAAACGAAATACCATTGATACACGGTGGAGAGTGTTCATGAACAGAACGTTAACCGCATCCTTCTGGGTTGTCATCTTGCTTCTTGTTGCAGCAATCATTGAAAGCACACTTACATATGCTCTGGTGAGAGGATAAAATTTTGTGATGGTTGGCATTCATAAATTTTCAGAAAGTTGACCATAACAATAAAACGGGTTCCAGCAACACCCACAAAAAAAGCGAATGCAAGGGGTGTTGCATGAAACTTGTGTAAGTGTGATAAAGAGGCTATGCACAAAAAGGAGAACTCTAATGCTGGGTATGTTGTTTAATGAGAAGGAATGCAAGGAACTAGACTATGTGCTGCGTAAAGAGTTAGATGAGATGCTGTTCGATCTAAGTGATAATCGTCTTGACCAAGAGATCAAATATGCTATCGCGAGCCGATATAAGACTGTGTTCCGCATGTATGCACGCTTTGCTCCGCCAAAAGAGTTGTCCAAGTATGCAAGAGGTGGGAAGCTGAAAAAGTCGAAGCCGTAATGCTGAAGCTGGTCATATATTCGCTGTATAGTAGTGGAAGTGAGGTGCGGCTCTTAAAAATGGGTGCTGTACCTCTGAACCATGATCATAGCGAATTTATTATAAGGGTTATACTTTTTGTCGAAAAAGGGTTGACCTTTCTAAATTCATATGGTAAATTAATTTTCGTTCCTTTTTTAGGAGCGGTTCACCGAAACAAGCATGAAAATAAAACAATTTGAAACAATTGAAAAAATAATGCTTGCAAAGAGAACTTCAACATGGTATATTATAAAAGTCGCCGCTGAAACGACGACAACATGCAAAACAGTAACAAATTGAATGTTTGATCTTTGAAAACTGAACAACGAGTGAGTAACATTCTGCTTGCAGAATGAACGCAAAAGTTTGAAACAAGCCTTGGCTTGAATCGACTGGAGCACAAATGAGATGTTTAATCTCGTCAGATTCAAAATGAGCTTATCGCTCTTTTCAATACTTTATTGGAGAGTTTGATCCTGGCTCAGGACGAACGCTGGC
>NZ_JBBCYH010000027.1:0-62131 GCF_037144955.1 Paenibacillus sp. USHLN196
ATCTTGATTTCATATGAAACCGGGCTTCTTTTGGACATTACAAAAACTCCCATCATGGTAGAAGTAGAGTTTTGTTTTTTCTACTGTCTACTGTGATGGGAGCATATCACCTGGTGGTGGCCTTATTTCTATCAATACTCTCGTGCATATTGCTTATCTTCTTTCAGTTGCACAATATCATGTCCGGTTGGATTCTGGAACGCACGAAGCCCAAATGTCGAAGCAACCGCAAAGATATGATCAAAGATATCCGCTTGGATCGCTTCATATACTCCCCAGGCAGTATCATTACTAAAAGCATAGATCTCCAGGGGCAACCCGTTATCTCCCGGCGCCAGTTGTCTGACAATGAGCGTCATATCCTTATGAATTTTTGGATGATTTCTCAAATACTGATGAATATATTCCCTGAACACCCCCACATTCGTGAGCTGTCTTCCGTTCACATTGCTTTCCGTATTCACCTGATGCTCCATGTTGTATGCATGAATTTCTTTTGTTTTTGTCGTGACATACTCAGTCAGGTAGTGAATCTTCTCAAATTCCGCCACCATCTCCTCCGTACAAAAACGGATACTGCTAATATCAATATAGATGCTTCGCTTAATCCTTCTGCCGCCAGATACCTGCATACTTCTCCAGTTTCTGAAGGAATCGGAAATCAGGGCGTAGCTTGGAATCATCGTAATGGTCTTATCAAAATTCATAACCTTTACCGTGTTTAGTGTAATGTCGATAACGTCACCGTCTGCGTTATATTTCGGCATTTCAATCCAATCACCTACACGTACCATATCATTCGAAGATAGTTGAACGCCGGCCACCAGACCCAATATGGAATCCTTGAATACCAGCATCAGTACAGCCGATAACGCACCAAGTCCACTGAGAATAATCAACGGATTCTGTCCGATCATGTTGGAAATGACGACAATGCCACCAATGATGTATAACACGATTTTTGCGACTTGAATGTATCCCTTGATCGGTCTGATCTTGGAGACATCATAGGTACGATAGATATCATCAAATACATTGAGAAGTGCGTTAAGCACCGTAATCATGATAACGATCATGTATGTCATCGCAGCCTTTTCGATCAAGGCCTGATAGGACGGGAAAATATAAGCAGAATAATAGATGATAATCGCTGGCACGAGATGCGACAGCTTGTGGAACAATTTTTTCTCCACAATGATGTTGCCCCACTTGTACCGATTGTTATTGACGATATGATTAATTGTCTTCAGCACAATTTTTTTGGCTATAAAATTCGCCAACACCGAGATCACCGCTATAAAAATAACCATAATTATATTCGAAAGATATCCAATGGTTGGCTCACTCATGCCCATTCCCTCTAGTTGATTTCTGATAAAGTCCATTGTTTCCTCCTGACATCGTCTAGTTTAGCCTATTATTATAAAGTAGATCAGGATGGTAAGCAAAATTTGCAGTAGAACTCTTAGTTTTCTCGATCCCCGTCATAGATAGAAAACTTGCTCAAAATCGATCATATCGCTTACTAAATATATGATTTTCTCTTCTGTAATATCTCCTTTTACCAAATTCGATATTTGCAGGATGACTAGGATAATGTTCTCGTAATATTATGCTTGGGAGGATATCTCCTTACTAAGCCACTACACTTCTCCCAAACAAAAAAGGACCCTGTCATTCCACAGAATGATAGGCCCGTTCTATTTAATCTCATTTGATTTTATTGCATGTCCTCAGCTATTTCCAACAACTCACTCACCGTCACCAAACGATATCCTTCCGCAACCATTTCATCCACCAGCACACGGACCGCCTCCACCGTCTGGGAACGATCCCCGTACCCATCATGGAATATAAGCACGCTTCCGGGTTTCACTACAGACCGAGTATGCTCCAGAATGTGCTCAACGCCGGGATTGTCCCAATCCCTCGCATCACCGTTCACCGCACCAATCGTCCGATATCCACGCTCCGCCGCCAGAGATAGAATATCATCATTTACACCAAAATATGGCGGGCGAAAGCAACGGGCAGGTTGTCCCGTGACTTCTTGAACAAGGTTTTCCGCACGTTGCAGCTCGCCCCCTGCCTCCTCCAGTGTCAGCTTGGTCAGATCCGGATGCGTATATGTATGGTTAGCGATCTCATGCCCTTCACGGCGCACCTTCGCCGAAATCTCCGGGTGGGCCACCATCTCTTTGCCAATCATGAAAAATGTTGCCCTCCCACCGGCACGGCGGAAAATCTCAAGTACTTGATGTGTATACACCGGATGAGGACCGTCATCAAATGTGAACGCCACAACCTTTTCCTGAACAGGTTCCTGCTCTACCAACGCGATATTGACCATGAAATCATGACTCCTCTCTGCAACGATCTGGCTGTTACCCTCTTATTATTCCATGGCCGTAGTCTCCGGTCTAGTCCATTGATCATAACTTCATCGCCTTATGACCGAACGCACAAGCGGCAGAATAATGGAGAAAAACGTCCGGTATATGCCGCAACCATCAATCACTGCGGACTCCTCCCTCTCTCGAGGAATACCTTTGAAGAAACTGACCAGAATGAAGACCGCCATCGGAATGCCGAATGACACATAGGGAATGATCAGTGACCAGTAGCTGTTCAACAAGCTCAGATTCCTTAAAATAATAAACAATGGCAGCAGTCCACTTCACCAGCCAAGGTATAAATGAATTTCTCTCCAGTTTCGAAAAAAAGACTAGGACTAAATAATCATCCGCATTGCTTCTCGAAATTGTACTGCCCTTCCATTCGCAGGATGTGGAACATGGTCATGCTTAATTCGATAGAGGCTTAACGTGTCTGCTGACTTTCTGCCAATAGCCACAATCTGAGCATCAGGATTCAGTCCGATAAGCTGTCTAGCATATAGCAGACCATCCTCTAACTCTGCAGAAGTCGGCGTTCGATTTGTCATCATGTTTTGAGAAGATTGATAAGGGTGAAAGGGATACATGTTCCAAAATATAAAGTCTGTTGGCTTCCACTTCTGACCGGATAGAACTACATCCCATATGATGGATGCTGTTGGTTCTGCGAATCCATACTGCGCCTGACTCCGGTTAGGTTTGGCGATATTCGGAAGGCTTGTCCGGACACCCGGCTCGCCTGGAAAAATCATTTGGTGATCCACCAGCAAGTGATTCCCGGTAACCATTCGTTCGGACGTCAAAGGTACGCCAGAGAACCTCGCCCCTTGATAACCTACGGCTTCAGCAATAAAAATGTACCGAGCCTTGGACATTCTTGGTTCCAAATACCTGACCAAATGTTCAGAACGAATCTTCACCGCTTCGGGGCCGATATCATAGCCCGTCACATAATCTCTCCAAGGATTAATCACATTTACTGGCGAGACATATGCTTGTATCCCTGCAACAAACTCGCGGATCTGTTGCTGCGTTTGGCTCATGTTTCTTTGCCTCCTTTGGGAGATTACGGAGTAATTACGGCTTCCAATCAGCATAATTTAAAAAGATTATAGCATAAACAAAAAAACCACCAACCAGATTACTGATTGATGGTTTCTTGACTCTTCGGCAACAATTAAAGGCTCATATGTATTATCAATGATGATAACCTGGTCTGCGATGGATAGAGCAGGTTTAAGGTTCTTCAATGACTGACCAAATCGATAACGAATGTCCTCTTCTGCAATCCAATGTCCACCTTGTTCAACACGATCTATATGCATTTGAACGTCCTCAAGGCCGATATAGTATACGACAATTTCGTAACTGTTTTCTTTTGCAATTTGCATGTGTTTCAAAACAAATGATCCAGATAATGTCGTTTCAATAGCGAAGTTTTCACCATTTTTTATGAGTGATCGGATTCTTTTCACAGCTTCCCTTCCAGCAGACAGGTCAGCACTACGTGGGTCCTCTGGCTTCAACTCCCGTGCAATCTGATCAGGATCAACCAGTTCACCGAGCCACTCTCTCATTTGCATGCTGAGTGTACTTTTCCCTGCTCCATTGGTTCCAGCAAACACAGTCATGACTGGTTTCGTTTCACTCATGATACTCAAACTCCTGGCGTTTCCCAGTAGCATCGAATATAATTTCGAATTTATTACCTTCAGCATCCTCACGAACGCGTTTGTTATTCTTTATATAATAAATAGAAGCACCAGACTCTTTAGCCTGCTTCCTTGCATGTTGATTTGCTTTTTTTAAAATTGCTTGGAGCTGTTCTCGATTTTCAAACATCTTGAGTCCCCCAATCTAAATTTATGCTTATTATATCATAAACTGAAAAACCACCAACCAGAACACTGGTTGGTGGTTTTTTGCTTACTAATGGAGGCGAGGGGAGTCGAACCCCTGTCCGAAGATAACGACACATAAGCTTCTACGGGTGTAGTCACAGTTTTGATGTCACATAAAGGGAGCGTATCACCTTTTGAACGTAAATCATCAATTAAAACTAATTATGGCTGCCAGACTTCTAAATATACTATAGCAGGTAAGTATTCAAATCCTGCTCCATTACTCATACTGTACCTATTCAGCTTAGGAATTAGTACCCGAATAAAAAAATACGTTCTATAAATAAAGTACAAGTTCGAGATCTATAATAATCTTATATTGTGCCTTACCAGTACACTTCATTCACTTAAAATTTGTCTCTATAACAACATCCTAACTGTTGAAGTTATGTATGGATAGGATTTATATCGCTTTTAAATCAATGACTAATGAATTAGAACAGTTTTCAATTATACATTTCTCGCATCGAGTATTACGGCAAGTACAGGTAATAGAAGTGGCCTTTTTCACATCGATTGTAGATCCACAGTTAAGACAGTTACATTTCCAAAAATGATAGGAACTATAGTTAGATCTTTTTTGAGATTCGGCTAAAGCGACTTGATATGGTTGGTTATCAGAAGTAACAAAAGTTAAACTATGCCCATCTTTCTCAATTGTATCCGCAACAATCAATGAAGTAGCTACAATTAGAGCATCAGCACTATGAATTGTATATTGTTTTATAAGATCGGTAGCCTTTTTAAAATGAGAATCATTCATTTTAACTTGAATAAATTTAGAATCAAGTTCTGATTCAAAGCGAGCTATAGCTATATTAAACTGAGGTTCATTAAAAGTATTAAAACTCTGATCACGTTTTATTTGAGCTAGTGCAGAAATGACTTCGACATATGAAAAGTTACTCATAATTAATCCTGAACCAGATTCCACGATTTGTTTTGTAATGTGTGAACCAATATCATTACAGTAGTATCGAGCTATTGCATTTGTATCTAAAAAATAGAACTTTTCACTCACTTACCTTCCCGCCTTTCTTGATTAATAAGTTCGGCGAGAGAGACTGGAAACAGCGAGAGTTCTTTGCGGAGCATCTCAAGTGAGTCCTTTGTTATGGGCTCGTGCTTCTCATTATCTTGTGAAATTTCCAAGTCGCCGTTCGAAAAAAACTCTTTTAATGTATTCAATGTATTAATTTTGGCAGGGGAGAATGTTTCTTTCATGATTATTTTTTCCATATCGTTATTCTCCCCTTTTAATAAATTCCTCATTTTATAATTAAGATCAAATGAATCCTCATACATCTCGTTTGACACATAATCATTATCATTTTTACCAATTAAATGATCAAAAATTCCATGAATTTCATTAAAACGTTGATTTAGATCAAGATAGGATTCATCTAATCCGTAAGAGCGAAATTCCTTAAATAAAATAAAGTGATTTAAATGCGATTCCAACTGCTCTAAATCATTTGAAATCAATTTGTATGACAGGTCAGATACATCTTCTTCATAATATGAGTTTAATGCTGAATTTGATGACATATATTTTCTCCTTAATAATGCAATGGAACACTTTCTTGGATATATTTTCTTATACGAATAATATTTTCTGAAGTTAAATCGTAAATATCACCAATATCAAATAACTTATAAAAATTAATGCTCGTAATTATCATTGCCTCAAGGTTATCTTTTCTAGTTTGTAAATTAAAATATATAAATTTATCGTTATCTTCAACTTCAAATCCCAATGATCGCATTTTAGTGTTAGGTACAAGTTTTTCAAATTCTTCAATTAAATTAGGGTTTATTGTGATTAAAGAGTTTTCATTGTTCTTTATGTAGTGCTTTATTTTCAAACGCATCTTAACTTCAGGAGATACTGTAAACTTCTTGATAATTGGTAATATTCCCATAATAGATGCATCTTCGAAAGAATTCTCCGACCTGATCAATAAATTCTCCTCTCTTAATATTAAAGTTTCCTTGGTAGCTGAATTGCTAAAGATAGAATTACCAGATACAGAAGTCGAAAAATCTGGAAAGATCTCTTTTAGTTCAAATATTAATTCTCCTATATTTTCTTTGTTGACATTCAACTTACTTTCAACCTGCCATTCTAAGCTTGTAATGCGATAATTTATCATGCCATTTGTCCACCTTAATTGAAATTTCTCTACTTCCTTAATATGTATTCTTCTACATTTTAGAATATAATCCTTCTAAAAAATAATATTTCTCAAAATATAATTCAATTTGTACTAGAAAATCATTAAATCACCATTTTTCAACTCTTATACAAGGGTACACAGTTAAAATGAGTTAAAACAGTCGAGAATACTACCAACTAACTTCGACTTAGCATCAATCAATTAGTGAATAATTTCGACCCCTGCCCTCAACTTCGTCCTTGTATCCCAGCAACATGCGAACCAACGTATTCGGATACTCCATCAGCTTACGGTACTCCTTTGCTGATAGATCAGGATTCTCAACATGATCGCCTGAAGCTATTTCTGAAACATCGTAACGAGCCTTGTACACCATAAATTGAGATACGTAATCGCCTACAGACAGTTCTGACAGATTTTCATTGCCGTTCCATGAATACAATTTGATCTGTTTTATGAATCGATCTACATTACTACCTTGAGAGAGAAAGCGATATATCAGATCACTCTTGATCAGCATTGTATTTGAATCCCCCATGTAACTCTGTTCCATCAGAAAAACTACAATCCCCATAAACGTATCAATAATTTGAAGAGGAATAGATTCATGTGACTCTTCCGATTCAACGGATGCAATCTTGTACCTTTTGCTCCGATATACAGAATGAGCATTCATCTGCTCTTTAATTTTGGAATGAAGTCGTAATGAATCGTACTCATCGTTTCGGTCAATTTTAATATTCACATCTACCTGACCGCTCAAGTGCCGTGTCACCCCATAGAACAATCTCTCGGGAATTTTGATATAGAAAAGTTTTCGCAGCTCCATCATCGTAAGATTTAATTCTTGAGCAATGCTGTGAGCTTTTGTATTATCGACAATTAAAATATTGATATTCACATCCTGATTGATGATGCAGTGAAGAACCTTGAAGTATTTCTTCAGATATTGGTCATGATTGTATTCCCTAAAATGTAGTTCGCTCTTAGTACCCAATTCTTCATACATACCTTGTATCGTCTGCGTTATGTCCGTCATTGTCTGTTCACTGCCACCATAAGCACCGTAATATGAATTCGCTTTTCCTGGCTGATCAATTTTATTCGCTTCATCGAAATAGATATTATATATCATTGTACACATCCTAATTAGCCAAAATGATAATGTAAGACTTGACTTTCATTCTTATACATAATATTATGATTATATAGAAATAATACGGATGAGTATAGTCTTCTCCGCTTCGTTAGCTAGAGTTGGCTATACTCAAAAAAAGAACCTTCTCCGCTTCGTTAGCAGAGTTGGTTTTTTTGCGTTTTACACTAATTTTTCTTTGTGAGTTTGATTTTCTAAACATACTATGTGTGTCGAACTACAGAAAGATGAGATCTATAGCATGGATACAGTCTGTCACATCTCCGCCTGCGGCTAACGGAAGAAGACAAACTGGTTGATCCAATGGGCGATACTCCGGTGACAATCAAAACTGATACATAGAGAGGTACCGCCATGTACATCATCAGGAATATGTCGTATTCGACTTCAAAGAACCCCGAAACCCTAGAGCCAGAGCGGTTACCCTACCCCTTCAAACCCATACAACGTAAAAACAGCCACCAAATGGTGGCTGTCACTGATACTACTAATGGAGGCGAGGGGAGTCGAACCCCTGTCCGAAGATAACGACACATAAGCTTCTACGGGTGTAGTCACAGTTTTGATGTCACCCGAGTATCGCCCCGTAACCGGCTATACGTTGGGTCAGCCTGATTGTCTTCTTCAGCACACCCCAGGCGGAGATGTGACAGCGTATCCCACTACTTGTTAGCCCCTAATCCTGTCACATGGGCGATGCAGGTTAGAAGCACGCACACAGTTTCTTAGGCTGCGAAAGCGTAGTTTGTTTGTTGTTTGCCGTTTAATAGGCTTTAGCGTTGATGAAGCGGACGCGTCCCCACTACCCGCTACCCATGCTCGAACTATCCCCGTCGAATCCATAAACGCCCCCTCAATGAAGAAGGGCTCCAGGATTAATCCGTGAATACGGAGCAAAGGTGCTGCACATCTTTTTCCTCCAAGGTAAAAAGATGCTTCTTTCAAACTCGGCATTCCTGTCTGCTACATGAGTAATCATAACACAGGACACATCACCGAAATAGTACAGATTGCTGGAAGACGTTCCAACAGGTGAGCAACTGTGCAAGTATATCCAGTGCGACAGATGGCTCAATCGTCTACATATTATACCGCGTCACCAATCGGAAGTAAAGTTTACCCAGATCAGATCACGAACAACGCACCTAAGTATCTTACCCACGATCCAAGTAAACTACGCAACAGACTGATATTTCATATTTCAGTACCTACCAAGCTCATCCTTCTGATCCTTCCTCCCCAGATGCATTACCTTTTCCAATACAAATAAAAAAAGCCTCAACCTTGTCCATTACAGGACAAACCTTGAGACTCCTTACCTCCTACATCATTCTTCCTAGCTCCATCACGGAAACTAACTTATATGCCTAAGATGCAGCTTTTCGCGCCAAGGGATCCAATCAACGCGCAACCTTCTGCTTCTCGCGTAGTACCCGTTGAATATCACGTTGTGCATCCCGCTTGGCTGCAGTCTCGCGTTTGTCGAACTGTTTCTTACCTTTACCCAGTCCAAGCAAGAGCTTTGCGTAACCGTTGCGGATATAGATCTTCAGCGGCACAATGCTGTATCCATCCTGTTTCGACAGACCGAGCAGCTTGTGAATCTGCACTTTATGCATCAACAACTTGCGCGTACGTGTTGGATCGAGTGGATTATTTCGGTTTCCTTGTTCAAAAGGACTAATATGCATATTGTGAATATGGATCTCACCGTTCCGAATCGTGGCAAATGCATCACCAATATTCGCACGGCCGTTGCGAAGAGATTTGATCTCCGTTCCGGTAAGCACCATGCCCGCTTCATACGTATCTTCAATGAAGTAGTCATGGGAAGCCTTTTTATTCTGTGCCAGCACTTTACTCTGTCCATCATTCTTGCCCATGTCCTCACTCCTTCTCCGTAAAATAAGCCGGTACCATGCTCTATAGCAACGCACCCAATGTTGCACCAAGGTACCACGTGCCAGACCTTAATTGTAGCAAGTACGGCTGTTAAAATCAAGAAAGAGGCGACCTCTGCCGCCCCTCCTCATTACACCACTTTCAGACTGTGCGAAACAACACACCGGCTGAAGTGACTATTTTCTCCAACGCTTAACCTGGAGGAACGAATTGTAATCCATTTCTCCAAGTTACGTTAGCTTTATTTTTTCTTTTTCCGTACAAAAGCTGCCGTACCGTTACCAGCTGCACCTTTGCTCTTCTTCCGCTTGCGTCGTGGTGCTCCACCTTCCTGAGCGCCACCAGGAGTTGCATTTTCTCCAATAAATACGCCGCTCGGCGAAGTGTTTTTGCGTCCACTTCCGCCTTTGCCACCTTTACCGCCGCCCTTGCCGGACTTAAAGCTTCCTTCACCACGACCGCTGCCGCTGTTCAGGCCACTTCCTTGTCCACTCGTTGAACCACTATCCGGTCCACCCGCTGTAGAGCTATAACCACCTTTACCTGAGCCAAAACCAAAGCTTACCGCGCCTTTGCCCCGGCCAGTAGATCCGCCAGCTTCACCAGCACGACGCTCACCCTTCGGTTTGCCTCCGGCTTTACCAGCATAGCCACCCGATGAGCCTGCGCCCGCTCCTGCACTCGCAGCCCCACTGCGACCGCCACGTCCACCTTTGCTGCTATCTTCCGGTGATCTGCCAACACGGTTTCCTCCAGCACCGGATGAGCCGCCTTTGCCGCCACGCGAACCGCTGAATCCACCTGGTCCACCCTTGGCACCGCCGCGTCCGCCGCCGCTACTAGGACGTCCACCTTTACCGCCACGTCCGCCACCGAAGCCGCCAGGACGTTCACCGCGAGGTTTCATATCCACCATTTCAAAATCAATCGTATACTCTTCCATGCTTACACGTGCCACACGGATCTTCACTTCATCACCGATGCGGAAAACTTTCGAGGTACGTTCACCAATCAGAGCCATATGCTGATCGTCAAAATGGTAATAGTCGTCCGTGAGCGCGCTCAGTCGAATCAGGCCTTCAACCGTGTTTTCCAACTCAATAAACATACCGAAGCTGGTTACACTGCTGATCATGCCTTCGAACTCTTCGCCTACTTTATCGAGCATATACTCGGCTTTCTTCATTTTCTCTGTATCCCGCTCAGCCTCTACTGCCACACGTTCACGTTCAGAAGACTGCTGGGCAATATCAGACATGCGTCCAGCCAGGTACTCTTGGCGATTCTCCGGCAAAGCGCCTTTGTTCTCAATGACTTCGCGAATCACCCGGTGAATCACGAGATCGGGATAACGACGAATCGGAGACGTAAAGTGACTATAGAATTCTGCTGCGAGGCCAAAGTGACCTGACATTTCAGAATCATACTTCGCCTGTTTCATGGAACGCAGCATCATCGTACTAATCACGGTTTGTTCTTTCGTTTCCTTAATATCCTCAAGCAACGATTGAAGTGCCCGTGGATGAATCGCGTTGCCACGTCCTTTGACCTGATGTCCAAAATTCGCCGCAAAGGCGAGGAAATTTTGCAGTTTCTCCTGATCCGGGTCTTCGTGTACACGATAAATGAACGGAACCTTCAACCAGTGGAAATGCTCTGCCACTGTTTCGTTCGCTGCCAACATGAATTCCTCAATGATTTGCTCTGCAATCGAACGCTCCCGTTTTACGATATCTACCGGTTTGCACTCTGCGTCCACAATGATTTTGGATTCTTCAAAATCAAAGTCAACCGCACCACGGCGCATACGCATAGCACGCAACTTCAAAGCAATCTCTTTCATCAGATGGAAATCATCTACAAGATCCTTATAACGCTCAAGCAATTCCGGCTCTTCACCTTCAAGGATTTTACGGACGTTGGAATACGTCATCCGCTCTTTGGTTTTGATTACACTTGTGAAAATGTCATGTTTTACAACCTTCATCTGGTCGTTAAACTCCATTTCACATGACAGTGTCAGGCGATCTACCTGCGGGTTCAAACTACAGATCCCGTTGGACAAACGCTGTGGTAACATCGGAATAACCCGATCCACCAAATACACACTGCATCCACGGTTGTAAGCTTCCTGATCAAGCTTGGAATTCTCCTGCACATAATAGCCAACGTCAGCAATATGAACACCCAGACGATAGTTACCGTTAGGCAGCTTCTCTACGTTAACAGCATCATCCAGATCCTTGGCATCTTCGCCATCAATCGTGACAATGTTAAGTCCGCGCAGATCACGGCGACCCTGTTGTACGATCTCTTCATCCGTGATGGAGTCTGGTGCTTTCTCCGCTTCTTCTACCACTTCATCGGGGAAAGCTTCAGGCAGCTGATGCTTGCGAATAACGGACAAAATATCAATACCCGGCTCATCCTTATGACCAAGGATCTCAATCACTTCACCCTCAGCTGCAGCACGACCCTCTGGGTAGCTGACGATCTTTGCTACGACTTTCTGTCCATCAACAGCCCCTGCAAAGTTGGTACGCGGGATGAAAATATCGCGATTAATCCGTTTGTCATCCGGAATAACGAAACCGTAAACTTCATGACTTTGGAACACACCAACGACTTGTGTCACAGCGCGAGTAACAATGCGAACGATCTCACCTTCAAGGCGACCGCCAGAAGGTCCTTGAGACGTGACTTTAACCAATACCGTATCACCATTCATCGCACTCTTCATATCATTGGCGTGAATGTACACATCCGGGTGCTCCCGATCCTCAGGAATGAGGAAAGCGAACCCTTTGGCGTGAGCCTGTAAACGTCCACGTACCAAGTCCATGCGCTCTGGCATACCATAGCGATTGTTACGGGTCAGCAAAACTTTACCGGATTCCTCCAGCGTATTAAGCATAATCAAAAAGGCTTTGAAATCAGCTGCATCTTCGATCGCGAAGTGCTGTTCCAACTCCTGATAAGTCATGGGTTTATAAGCGGTCTCCCGCATGAAGTCGAGCAATTGTTGTTCTGTTATCATTAATATATTCACCTCGGGAAACATAAAAGTGTAATCAAGTCTCATCTCTTTATGTATCGGAATTCTTACCATTTTCATGATACATATTGCCATTCTCGTGTAGAGTGTAGTAGTGCAACCATACTATCTCATACCCTAGTATACACGAATTCAATCCGGACCATCCGTACCTCGCAAAAAAACCACAGTGGCCTGACGCTCCGCTATAATCACGCTTTCACATATCTCTACAGACATTTTATGCGGCACATATACAGTACGCATCTGGAAAAGGACTAGACCCGAAAAATTTTCTATACACATGACATTCATTATAAGGAGTGAATTCGCGTAACGAATAAGCGAGGGACATACCATGCATGATAGGGGTGTTTCACGCTAAGGAAGGAATTCTGAACAGAAGTTGAGAAGAAGACCGAGATCATGGAGTCTATTAGTCATTGGAAAAGTTTGGACGCGTAAGAATTTATTAAAAAACCCCCGTTTCTCCACGAAACGAAGGTTTATCAATTAAGCCATTAGCTTAAGAGCTATTCATTGCCGTGCTGATCCAATTCTTACTTGGAAACAACCGTAACAATAATAGACAAAATCATAAATCCTGCACCCAGTACCACCGTTGCACGTTGCAGGAAGAGATCCAATCCGCGCGCTTTCGTTTTACCGAAAAGATGTTCCGCACCACCGGAGATGGCACCCGCCAAACCAGCGCTTTTCCCGTGCTGCAGCAATACTACAGTGATTAGACCGATCGAGAAGACAACGAGCAGCAATTTCAAAGCAATATCCATTCTTTCCACCTCCTACCCATGTGGGCATAACATCTCACCATAAAAACAGTTACTTTAATTGTAACATAGCTATTGTTGTACTACAAGTAGTACAGTTCATACAATGCCCTAAATTTCACCATCTGCGTGAACCTTTACGTTATACCACTACTACGTTTCAATAAAAAAGACAAGCCGGTTACCCGGCTTGCCCGTAAAAGCTGGATATCCAGCTTATTTTTTAAGGTTGTAGAATCCTTTAAGACCATTGTATTGAGCCAGTTCACCCAGTTGATCCTCAATGCGGAGCAATTGGTTGTACTTCGCAATACGGTCTGTACGGGAAGGAGCACCCGTTTTGATTTGACCAGCGTTAGTTGCAACAGCGATGTCAGCGATTGTGCTGTCTTCGGACTCACCGGAACGGTGGGAGATTACAGCTGTGTATCCTGCGCGTTTAGCCATTTCGATTGCATCGAATGTTTCAGTCAATGTACCGATTTGGTTAACTTTGATCAGGATGGAGTTACCGATACCTTCGTCGATACCTCTGCCCAGACGCTCAGTGTTCGTTACGAACAGGTCATCACCAACGAGTTGTACTTTGTCTCCCAATTTCTCAGTGAGCAATTTCCAACCATCCCAGTCATCTTCGGACATACCGTCTTCGATTGTGATGATTGGGTATTTCTCAACCCATGAAGCCAGAAGGTCAACATACTCAGCGGAAGTGTAAGATTTACCTTCGCCAGCAAGTGTGTACTTACCATCTTTGTAGAACTCAGTAGAAGCAACGTCCATACCCAGGAATACGTCAACACCTGGTTTGTAACCTGCTTTTTCAATTGCTTCGATGATTGTAGTGATTGCTTCTTCGTTCGAACCAAGGTTCGGTGCGAAACCACCTTCGTCACCTACAGCTGTGTTCAAGCCTTTGGAGCTCAGAACGGATTTCAGGTTGTGGAAGATCTCTGCACCTACGCGAAGAGCTTCTTTGAAGCTTGGTGCTCCAACTGGAAGAACCATGAACTCTTGAACGTCGATGTTGTTGTCAGCATGCTCACCACCGTTGATGATGTTCATCATTGGAACTGGCAATGCTTTAGCGTTGAATCCGCCCAGGTAAACGTACAATGGCAGGTCCAGAGCGTCAGCAGCTGCGCGAGCTACTGCCATGGATACAGCCAAGATTGCGTTAGCACCCAGTTTACCTTTGTTTGGCGTACCATCCAAAGTGATCATCAATTTGTCGATACCCAGTTGATCCAATGCATCCATACCGATAACTTCTGGAGCGATTGTTTCGTTTACGTTTTTAACAGCTTGCAGAACGCCTTTACCGAGGTAACGGGATTTGTCACCATCGCGAAGCTCAACGGCTTCGTGGGCACCAGTGGATGCACCGGATGGAACGATTGCGCGTCCGATTGCGCCGGACTCCAGGTATACTTCAACTTCTACTGTAGGGTTACCGCGGGAGTCGAGGACTTCGCGAGCGTACACGTCAGAAATAATAGTCATTTTTGATAATCTCCTTTATAGTTGGGATTTAATTTTGGACCAACATGTGTTTGCCCTTATTTCACTACGTCAACAGAATCGTCTTCCGATCGCTGTTATCCCCTGATTCCTTTGAACTTATTTTCATAAGTTGAAATCATGTGATAAAGGCGAACGCGTTGCTTCTTCAGACTATTTCTGTTGCCTTCGTTCAATGTGCAAACGCCAAACCATCCAATTATATATGTTGTTGCGTAATTTATTTACGGGTAGCGATGACGGATGTACCTGTCATCTCAGCCGGTTTAGGCAATTGCATCAGGTCAAGGATCGTTGGCGCGATATCCGCCAAGATTCCGCCTTCACGCAGGGTTACATTTGCATCGGTAACGATGAATGGAACTGGGTTCGTTGTATGAGCTGTGAACGGACGTCCTTGCTCATCGAACACCATATCCGCGTTACCATGATCCGCCGTGATCAGTACAACGCCGCCTTTGGCAAGTACTGCATCTACAACACGACCCATGCACTCATCTGTTACTTCAACCGCTTTGATGGTAGGCTCCAGCATGCCGGAGTGTCCAACCATATCAGGGTTAGCAAAGTTCAGAATGATGGCATCATGTTTGTCTGCTTCAATCTCGCGAACACATGCATCAGCCACTTCATACGCGCTCATCTCCGGTTGCAGGTCATACGTTGCAACTTTTGGTGAGTTAATCAGTACGCGAGTTTCGCCCGGAAGCTCCACATCACGACCGCCGCTGAAGAAGAAGGTAACGTGCGGGTATTTCTCAGTTTCTGCAATACGCAGTTGTTTTTTGTTGTTCTGTACCAGAACTTCACCCAACGTATTGTCGAGGTTCTTCGGCGAATAAGCCACATAACCTTCAACCGTCTCGCTGAACAAAGTCAAGCAAACAAAGTGCAAGCCCACAGGGAACTTCGGACCACGATCGAAACCGCGGAAATCTTGGTTCGTGAATACTTGCGACAACTGGATCGCACGGTCAGGGCGGAAGTTGAGGAAGATGACGGAATCGCCGCTTTCCACCAAACCTACCGGCTCACCATCCGCTTTGACGATAACCGTTGGTTCAACGAATTCATCAAATACGGATTTCTCATACGATTCTTCAACCGCTTTGAGTGGGTCAGTGTATTTCGGTCCATCTCCATAAACGATGGCGCGGTATGATTTCTCAACCCGTTCCCAACGTTTGTCACGGTCCATCGCGTAATAGCGACCTTGAACCGTTGCGATTTTCCCTACACCAACTTCTTCAATCTTGGCGATCAGCTTCTGCATGAAGTCTCTACCACTGTCTGGCATAACATCACGGCCATCCATGAAGGCATGAATATATACATCGTTCATTCCTTCTTTTTTGGCCAGATCCAGCATAGCAAACAGGTGGTCGATGTGACTATGTACGCCGCCATCGGACAACAAACCGTAGAGATGAAGTTTTTTACCGCTTTGTTTCGCTTCGCGAACAGCTTTGACAAGTGTTTCATTGTCGTAGAACTCACCGTCGCGAATGGATTTGGAGATACGGGTCAAATCCTGGTATACGATCCGACCGGCACCAATGTTCAGGTGACCTACCTCGGAATTTCCCATTTGCCCTTCTGGCAAACCTACAGCTTCACCGCAAGCAGTGAGCGTTGTATGTGGGAATTGGCTCATGAAACGGTCATAGTTAGGTTTCTTGGCTTGCGCTACCGCGTTGCCTTCCACCGTGTTACGAAGACCAAAGCCATCCATGATGATCAGTGCTACAGGTTTTGGAGCTGTCATCTTACTTCGCCCCCTCAACAAGCGCGATGAACGAAGCCGGCTGCAAGCTGGCACCGCCAACAAGTGCGCCGTCGATGTCGCTTTGTCCGAGGTATTCTGTTACGTTCTCTGGTTTAACACTGCCGCCGTATTGAATACGAACTGCACTCGCAACCGTCTCGTTGTACAGATCCTTCACCAGCGTACGGATGTAAGCAATAACTTCATTCGCATCTTGGGAAGTGGAGGATTTGCCTGTACCAATCGCCCAGATTGGCTCATAAGCGATAACAACTTGTGCCGCTTGCTCTGCGGACAGACCTTCAAAAGCAGCTACCGTTTGCACTTTGCATACGTCTTTTGTTTGGTTCGCTTCACGCTCTTCGAGCGTCTCACCAAGACAGAAGATTGGAGTCAATCCGTGACGGAATGCTGCATGCAGCTTTTTATTGACAGTCTCATCGGTTTCCGCAAAATATTGACGGCGCTCCGAGTGACCAATAATGACGTAATCCACACCCAGGTCTTTCAGCATTACACCGCTGATTTCACCTGTGAATGCACCGTTGTCTTCAAAATGAAGATTTTGTGCACCAATTTTGATGTTTGTGCCTTTAACGGCTTCTACCAGGGATGGCAGATTTGTAAACGGTGCGCAGATTACAGTCTCCACGCCTTCAACTTCCGCTTTTCCTTTAACTTCCTGAATGAAGTCATTGGATTCGGAAACCGTTTTGAACATTTTCCAGTTACCTGCGATAATCGGTGTTCTCATGGGTTTCAACTCCTTCATGCTATAGACTACTAAAACTTACTTGTCGTTCAATGCCACTACGCCTGGAAGTACTTTACCTTCCATGAACTCGAGCGATGCACCGCCACCTGTAGAGATGTGGTTCATTTTGTCAGCCAATTTGAACTTCTCTGCTGCTGCTGCGGAGTCGCCGCCACCAATTACAGTGTAAGCTTCTGTCTCTGCGCAAGCTTCTGCTACTGCACGAGTACCGTGGGAGAATGGCTCGATTTCAAATACGCCCATTGGTCCGTTCCATACAACCAATTTGGAGTTTTTGATTACATCAGCATAGATCTCACGTGTTTTAGGACCGATGTCGATGCCTTCCCAATCTGCTGGGATGCCATCGATGTCAACGATTTGTGTGTTTGCTTTCGCACTGAAATCGTCAGACACAACGATATCTACCGGCAGGTAGAAGTTTTTGCCCAGTTTTTTCGCTTTTTCGATGAAACCGAGAGCAACATCAAGTTTGGAATCATCCAGCAAGGATTGTCCAATTTCATGTCCTTGTGCTTTGAAGAACGTGTAAGTCAGACCGCCACCGATGATCACGTTGTCTGCAATGTTCAGCAGGTTGTCGATTACATCGATTTTGTCCTTAACTTTGGATCCACCAATGATGGCTGTGAAAGGACGCTCAGGGTTGGAGATTGCTTTACCCAACACTTCAAGTTCTTTCTCCATCAACAAACCGGACACTGCTGGAAGCAAGTGAGCGATTCCTTCAGTCGAAGCGTGTGCTCTGTGAGCCGCGCCAAACGCATCATTAACGAAAACATCAGCCAGTTCAGCAAATTGTTTTGCGAGTTCCGAATCGTTTTTCTCTTCGCCTGCGTGGAAACGAACGTTTTCAAGCAACAATACGTCGCCGTTGTTCAGTTCAGCGATTTGAGCTTTAACAGCGTCACCAACGGAATCGTCAGCTTTAACAACTGTTTTACCAAGCAATTCAGACAAACGCTCAGCTGCTGGAGTCAAACGCAAGGATTCAACCACTTCGCCGTTAGGACGACCCATGTGGCTTGCCAAAATGACTTTAGCGCCTTTTTCAATCAAGAAGTTGATTGTAGGAAGCGTTGCACGAATACGTTTGTCATCTGTAATTTTACCATCTTCGAGCGGCACATTGAAATCTACACGGACAAAAGCCCGTTTTCCTGTCAATTCGATATCGCGTACACTTTTTTTGTTCATCTGTATTTCCTCCGCACCCATGTATTTGGTGGACCAATCAAGAGCTAAAATCCCCTGTCAATCCTGGTGTTTTTGAGAAATTTGCAAAATGTAGATATATAAAGAGCGGAAACAATAGCATCTGTTTCCGCTCTATGTTATTGCAGATATTACTTAATCATTTTTGCAAAGTGCTCCAAAGTGCGAACCAGTTGAGCAGTGTAGGACATTTCGTTGTCATACCAAGCTACAGTTTTAACCAATTGTTGGTCGCCAACAGTCAGAACTTTAGTTTGAGTTGCATCAAACAGGGAACCGAAAGTGATTCCTTGGATATCGGAAGATACGATTTCGTCTTCAGTGTATCCGAAAGTTTCTGGATCGGAAGCTTCTTGCATTGCTGCGTTAACTTCTTCAGCTGTTACTTTTTTGTTCAGAACAGTTACGAGCTCAGTCAGGGAACCAGTAGCTACTGGTACACGTTGAGCTGCACCATCAAGGATGCCTTGCAGTTCTGGGATTACCAGACCGATTGCTTTAGCAGCACCAGTTGTGTTAGGGATGATGTTTTCAGCTGCTGCGCGAGCACGACGGAAGTCACCTTTAGGGTGTGGAGCATCCAACGTGTTTTGGTCGCCAGTGTAAGCGTGAATTGTAGTCATCAAACCTTGAACGATTCCGAATTTGTCTTGCAGCGTTTTTGCCATAGGTGCCAGGCAGTTCGTTGTGCAAGATGCGCCGGAGATTACAGTTTCAGTACCGTCGAGGATTTCATGGTTTACGTTGTAAACGATGGTTTTCATGTCGCCAGTAGCTGGTGCGGAGATAACAACTTTCTTAGCTCCACCTTTCAAGTGTTTCTCAGCTGCTTCTTTTGTTGTGAAGAAACCAGTACATTCCAGAACGATATCTACGCCCAAGTCGCCCCAAGGAAGTTCTTCTGGGTTACGGTTAGCCAATACTTTAACTTCTTTGCCGTTCACTTTGAAGAAGCCATCGTGTACTTCAACATCGCCATCGAAGCGACCTTGAGTTGTATCATATTTGAGCAAATGAGCCAGCATTTTAGCGTCAGTCAAGTCGTTGATTGCTACTACCTCGATGCCTGCTACATTTTGAATACGGCGGAATGCCAAGCGTCCAATACGTCCAAAACCGTTAATACCTACTTTAATCATGAGTAAGTTCCTCCCAAGTTTTGATTAATTTTTTTATGAAACTTATATATTCAAGACAGACGGTAAAGTCCGTCAAGACAACAATGGTTGTGATGAAAAGTAAACTCTTATTCCATTTCGGCAACAATGACTTCGGCAGCAGCCTCATCAATAATCAGAATATCTTCCTGACCAAATCGCAACACGGAGTGTATCGCAGCAGCTTTGCTTTTGCCACCTGCAATTCCGATCACGACATCAGTTCGTTCAATATCCTGAAGTCGCATACCCAGTGTAAGCATGGTATGTACAACCTCACCCTGATCATTAAAGTAATAACCGAAAGATTCAGATACGGCACCTTGCTCTTGAAGTTCATCTATAATCTCCATCGCAAGTTTACGTCTTGTCGCCATCTCCACGGCATCACCAATTCCATGAATAACAATCCGCGATTTCCGAATCAGCTGTAGAATCTCCTGAACACTGGGGTCCTGGATTAATGATTCATAGGCATGATCACTAAGCAAATCCGGTACATGCAGGAGTTTGTATTGCGCTCCTACCCGTTTTGCCATTGTGGATGCGATCGTATTCGCCTGAATTTCAAGGCTTTCTCCTAGTCCACCACGTGCCGGTACGAACCAGACACCTTTAAGAGATGTTGGTGGATTAAGTTGCTCTGCGACTTCGGCCGTTGTTGATCCGCCAGTAACGGCGACAACGTCATTGTCACTCATGATATTGCCGAGAGCCTTCGCTCCGGCTCTGCCCAGTTCCCTTTTGGCAAACGGAGATACGTCCGAATCACCAGGAACCACAACTACCTTTTGCAGACCGTAGGCTTGCTTGATGCGCTCTTCCAGCTCGGATAATCCGAACAACTCTTTGGCAACGGGCTCTAACTGCTGCAGCAAATCATACCCTGCCTCGCTGATCTTCATTCCTGCGCTGTCAATTTCAATAAGTCCCTGAGCCTTTAACAGATCGGTCTCAGCCCTCAGAACCCGCTCGGTCATCTGCATGGAATTAGCTAACGTTCTCCGTCCGATCACATCCGATAACATGATCTGCTGCAGAATCGTATACCTCTTTTTCAAGATATCCATGAGATCAGGCAGAAGCTGCTTTTGTATTTCTAAAATCGTTCGCATGCTTTCCACTCCCGCAAGTTCTCGTTCCAAGCTCTCTTTCGTGGCCCTAAAACGTCCCGGGTTAACTTTTTAAGTCCCACGTCTATTCTACCTAAAACTGACGTGACATGCAAGTGTTTCAACATGTTAATTCGACACGCTTCCAAGCTTTTGTACGCGCCTATTTTCACAATCCTAGACTTCCATGATCAAGGACTGCCACACGTATACCATATATAGAAGGAATACATTTTTCTCATCTACATATCGCTCAGAATTACATTTTATACGGCATGTCCAAAACCTCTAATAGCATTTACTTAAATGCACTCTTTATCCACTCTTCTTCATCATGATCATTTTTAGGCTAATCCAAACCACATCCACAATGAACTGCTTGCAATTACATATTTCATGAGCTATAATCATTATTGCTGTCACATAATATGCGCCCGTGGTCCAATGGATATGACGTAGGCCTCCGAAGCCTGAGATCCAAGTTCGATTCTTGGCGGGCGCGCCATTTTTATTTAACAGCTCATAACCCTTTTAACCAATGAAACCGGAAAGGTTTCTTTTTTTTGTAAGTTAGTTTGACTTTCTTTGACTTTTTGTTTGGAATTGTTTATTATGTGGGTAATACGGTAACAGTTTAAGTAGAAACACCAATAACATTTACATTTCCGAGGAGGTTTTTCACGTGAGTTTTATTCCTATGGTCGTTGAACAGAGCAACAGGGGTGAGCGCGCCTACGACATCTACTCCAGATTGCTGAAGGATCGTATTATTTTCCTTGGTAGCGATGTTAATGACGTTGTGGCTAATGCCATCATGGCACAGATGTTGTTCCTAGCTGCGGAAGATCCGGAGAAAGACATTCACTTATACATCAACAGCCCAGGCGGATCGATTACAGCTGGTATGGCCATTTATGATACAATGCAATTCATCAAACCGGATGTATCTACCATCTGTGTAGGTATGGCGGCTTCCATGGGTGCATTCTTGTTGAATGCCGGTGCAAAAGGTAAACGTTTTGCGTTGCCTAACAGCGAAGTCATGATTCACCAACCTCTTGGTGGTGCTCAAGGTCAAGCGTCGGACATCGAAATCCGTGCTCGCCGTATCCTGAAAATGCGTGATACATTGAACCGCATCATTGCTGAACGTTCTGGTCAACCACTAGAGCGGATCGAGAAAGATACAGATCGTGACTACTTCATGAGTGCTGCTGAAGCGGCAGAATATGGTATCATTGATAAGGTTCTCGAAAAGGTAGGTTCACAAGGCATCTAATTGCTAGTAGACCACGGTCTGCGTTAACGCAATCAACATTTAACGTACTAAGCAACACCTAAATGTGTTGCTCATACGCAAAGAAGCCCTCGTCATATCTATGACGAGGGCTTCTTTTTTCACTTTATAAGAAAGATAACACAAAAGTGCACACTAATGATCGCTTACTTGCTTCCCGTTACGTCACTGAAAGGCTCTGTACCTTTAGGAAGAAGTTCTTTATACGTAAATAGCATTTCGGGGAATCCCTCTGCGTACGCCGTATATTCATACAGCTGGAAGAACACCACTACACCCGTCGGTGTCACATAGAAATCTTGATCTTTATTCAACCCTTTGTAACCTTCAAGGTAGCCACCGCCAGCTTTAAGTTGTTCGCCCACTTTTTTACCCAATGTCTCGCGCATCGTTTTGTTATTTTGCAGCACATCATCTAGCGTAAGCTCCTTGCCTGTGTCCAGTGCAAAGGTGTGGCCTGTTCGGTACGTCATACCATGAGCACCAGCATAATCCTCATATCGTTGTGTAATGAGTCCCAATACGCCTCTTTCATTGTATGTCACTACATAAGAGCTCTCGAACGCATATGGACGATCGGCTGTTGCACCACCAAACTCAGATGTCTGTTTCTTGAAGTCGGCTACATATGCATCCACTTCGTCTTTCAGCACTTTGTTGATCGCTGTTTCAGCCTCTTTGCTGGCAAGTCCACTCACTTGCGGATACTGTACATCCACTTCGGCATTTTTCACTGTGACATTGACTGTCGCCGCTTTAACTTTCACACTATTTTGTTTCACCTTGCTGAGCGTCAATGTTTTGGTTTTGCCATCCCAATTCCCCTGTACACCCAGATAATCTCTCATTGCTGAGAATGGAATATACAATCTGCCGTTGATCAGCTTGGCGTCCACTTGAGGATAATAGTTGTTGATTCTGACACTTGGTTGACCGTCCATAAGGCTAATTGTCATCGTGTTATTGGCTGCTGTCAGAGCATATTCTTTGGTTTTCGCATCATATTTCAGCGTTCTACCTGCTACATCTTTGACTGCCGTAAGAGATACCCAGGTTGAACCACCTTGAAGGAGTCCTTTTTGAGTCAGTGTTTTCCCACCCGATTTCAGAGTCACCTCAGCCGGGGTTGTCACTTTCGAGGATACAGAAGCCGCTTGAACTGAATTATCCTGCCACACCGCACCGCTTCCTACAATAATTCCTGCTGCAAGCAGCGCACTTGTCCATTTTTTCCATGATGTCATATATATAACTCCTCTCTGAATTCACAATTAGGGATCATTGCGTATGTAATCTTGACCTGTTCTTATATCTCATACGCTCACCTCTCTATTATAATTAACCCGATTTCGGAAAGGTTTACAGCTCCAGTTACAATCTTGATGGATATCAGCCGGAAAATAGAACGGGATATGACCTTTTTGTCACGAACAACTGTACAAAAAAGATACCAAAATAAAGCATTTTGTGTAGCTTGAACAGCATTACATCCTATCTAACTTCATCAAAGTTTGCTTTTCCAACAAAAAAGACCCTGTCGTCAGGACAAAGTCTTTGTCATTATCTCTTGGTACACCTTCAAATAATAATTGAAAAGGTTATTCCATCTTACAATCTTGTTTATTTCATTTCATACGTGATATTCAGGATTGTGCTTACTTTAACCTGGCCTGTTTCAATCTCAGTGCCACCTGCTGTATCTTGTGCTTTGGACATCAACGCCTCGCTTGCATAGAATACAGGCACATTGGCATCACCTTGGCTCACGGAAAGAACAGCACCCAGTTGACGTTTAACTGCTTTTGCAATGGCGCCAGCTTTCACATCTGCATTGGCAACAGCTTTCTCAATCACTTGGGACTCATAACTTTCGGGATTTTCTACAGTGAAGCGAACGTTCTCAATGTTGTTAGCACCTGCCCCCGAAGCAGCATCGAGCAACTCGCCGATTTTTTCCATTTCACGATATGTGATTGTCAGCGTATGATGCGCTGTGTATCCTTTTACTTGTTGTCCTTCTTTTTCGCTATACGTGTAATTGGGTTGCACAGAGAACTGACTGGTTTGAATGTCATCTGTACTGATCTTCCACGTATTCTTGAGCAGGTTGGTTACTTTGGAAATTTTAGCAGCATTGGCTTTTTGGGCAGATGCAGCTGTCTCCGCAGTACTGTTCACACCAATGGAGAGATACGCGATATCAGGTTTAACCTGAATCTCACCTTTACCCACCACATTAATTACATTCTGTTGTACACCCTGAACCTCTGCAGCGTAAGCATAGTTACTTGGTGTAACCCATGCTGTTCCTCCAACAAGCAACGTACTTGCCACCAGCACCGCACCGAACGGTTTCATCCATTGTTTACCCATCACGATAGCCTCCTTATGTGTTAACATCTCAAACGTTAATCAATTTGATACCTTAACAGACGGGACAAATTCCATAATGTTGCACTTGACGATCGCAAAAACGGTAAAAACGCAAAAAAGCCCCTTTCGGGACTTCTTCATTGAATTCAAGCATAGTCTTATTGGTTTTCAAGCTCTTCCTTGCTTACCAGACTCACTAAAGCGTTTACAGCCTGTTCGGCATCCGCGCCTTCTGCACTAATATGGATTTCCGTACCTGTGCTAATCGCAAGGCTCATGATCCCCATGATACTTTTTGCATTAACTTTTTTGTCGTCCTTCTCGACGAACACTTCAGATGAGTACTTATTCGCTTCTTGAACGAAAAGTGCCGCAGGTCTGGCATGGAGACCCGTTTTCAAACGGACAACTACCGGGTGCTTTGTCATGGAAACTTACCCCCTATTATGAAATCTAGACATTAAATACACAATTATATTTATACAACATTATAACATTAACCCGTGCAGGACACTAGAAGAAAAAAACTCAGGTAACTTTGGAGGGCATAATCATGCCCCATTTTGCCTTTTGTACATCGCACCAAGTTACCTGAGTAACTCTTCTCGCTCCTTAACAGCTAACTAAACCGACGGTTTGTTCCATAACATCAAACGACCTTGTTAATTTACCCTACTACGTATTAACCTTAACCATACCGTTCTGCTCGTACTTTTTCAGCCAGTTCATCAATTTTACGAAGCCTGTGGTTTACACCCGACTTGCTGACTGTACCTTTCAGGAGTTCTCCCACTTCCTTCAGGTTGATATCCGGATGCGCCAGTCGAACCTCCGCAACTTCACGAAGCTTCTCAGGCAACGATTCCAGACCAACTTCCTTTTGCAACAACCGGATATTATCAATTTGTCTTACCGCCGCTCCGATTGTCTTATTCAGGTTAGCGGTCTCACAATTGACAATCCGGTTAACGGAGTTACGCATGTCTCGCATGATTCGTACGTCTTCAAACTTGAACAAGGCCTGATGAGCACCAATGATGCTGAGCAGCTCAATGATTTTCTCGCCTTCCTTGATGTATAGGATGAATCCTTTTTTCCTTTCTATACACCGGGCATTCAGATGAAATTCATTGGCCAGATCAACCAGTGCCTGACAGTGTTCCTCATACATGGACGCAATCTCCAGATGGTAGGAAGAACCTTCCGGATTATTAACCGATCCACCTGCCAGAAATGCACCGCGAAGATAGGCCCTTTTACAACAGTTTTGCTGAAATAACTCTGCATTGATTCCTGGTGTAAACAGAAAGCCTTCAGATACAATATGAAGACTATTGAGAATCTCTTGTACCATGGTTGGAATACGAACAATATATACATTGTTCTTTTTCAGCCGCATTTTTTTGCGGACCAGTAATTCCGTATGCACTTGAAAATGCTTTTTAAGCAGAGAGTATGCCCGTCTTGCAATGGCGGCATTCTCCGTCGAAATATCCAAGATGACTTTTTTATTCGATAACTGCACCGCACCAAGCATACGGATGAGGGCTGAAAGTTCCGCCTTTTCGCAGCACGGTTCGCTCTCGATCATGGTTAACTCTTTTTTGGTCTGTGCTGCAAACGACATGGGACTTCACCTCTTCCGTAACATCCAATTTTGTACCAGTTGGTAGATGTGATGACTTAGCTTGTCGGCATCATGACGCAGATAGGTTTTGAACAGAACAAGCGTGTCTGCAACCACCTGATAGCCAGCACTTTCGAGTACATTCATATCCAGTACAACCGGTTTTGCTCCTTTTTCCGCATACTTATTCTGTACTTGCAGCGGAATATCACCATTATTTACGATAACATAGTCGAAGAGCTGATGACCTATATGCTCGCGTACCGCCTTAAGGTGGTCACTTACTGTATAGTTATCTGTTTCTCCCGGCTGTGTCATGACATTACAGATAAACATCTTCACCGCATCAGCCTCTACCACAGCCTCAGCCAGCTTCGGTACGAGTAGATTGGGAAGGATGCTGGTATATAGGCTGCCAGGCCCGATTAGAATCGCGTCAGCTTGACGAATGGCCTCTACCGCCTCTGGCAACGGCTCCACGTGATCCGGTTCAAGGAAAACGCGCTTGATGCGTCCGCCTGCTTCAGGGATCTTGGACTCACCTGTAATAATTGCCCCATCTTCCATCTCAGCATGCAACACAACGGCCTGACCAGCAGCTGGTAATACCTCACCTCGAACGGCAAACACGCGGCTAAGTTCCCGCACCGCGGTCACGAAGTCGCCCGAAATATCCGTCATTGCAGCCAAAATCAAATTTCCCAAGCTGTGGCCTGCAAGCCCCGCGCCTGTATTGAAACGGTACTTTAACATATCTGAAAGCAATGGTTCTACATCAGCCAGTGCCGTAAGCACGTTGCGAATGTCGCCCGGAGGCGGCATTTGTAGCTCATTGCGCAGGATGCCTGAACTTCCACCATCATCTGCAACTGTGACGATGGCCGTGATATCCAGCGGCTTCTCTTTCAAACCGCGCAACATCACGGATAATCCGGTTCCGCCGCCCATTACAACTATTCTCGGACGTTCTCTTCGTGGTCCGGCCTCTTTCATCCCTTCACCCTCTTCAATGACGGTCCCGGTCAGCGTCGCGATGGCTTACGGTGACAGCTTCAGTCTCGCTGCTTCCCAACATCTTGCCCAAATATTCCGATATTGCTACCGAACGATGCTTGCCTCCGGTACAGCCGATTCCAATAATAACCTGGCTTTTGCCTTCCTTCCGGTATTGCGGAATCAGGAAATGCAGCATATCCAGCAGTTTCGTCAGAAACGCCTGTGTCTCCGGCCATTTCATGACATATTCATACACATCACTATTCTGCCCCGTATTCGGACGCAAATGATCAATATAATGCGGATTCGGTAAAAAACGTACATCAAACACCAGATCGGCATCGATTGGAATGCCATACTTGAATCCGAACGACGTAATATTCACCGAAAGCATTTGGCTTTCCAGATGAGAAAAGCGTGATATGATGCGTTCTTTCAATTGAGCAGGCTTCATCGTACTTGTATTGAGTACCTGAGTCGCAGAGTTTTTGAGTTCCTCCAACATCTTGCGCTCCAGCCGGATGCCGTCCAACGGCATACCCTCAGGTGCCAGCGGATGCCTGCGCCTGCTTTCTTTGTAACGCTGAACAAGTACAGAATCTGTAGCATCCAGGAATAAAATTTCGCAATGAATGGTAAAATGATCTTTAATATAGTTCAAAGACTCGGACAGAGCTGTAAAGAATTCACGCCCGCGCAGATCGATAACCAATGCAACTTTACCAATCTTGCCATTTGACTGTTCAATCAGTTCCGCAAATTTTGGAATCAATACCGGCGGCAGATTATCCACACAGAAGAAACCCAGATCCTCCAGGCTCTGTACTGCAATCGTTTTACCTGCTCCGGACATGCCCGTAATGATAATGAGCGTGGCGCCTGTGCCTGGTGAGCCTTCACCTTCAAGCATAAATGTCCCCTCCTTATCATATTGCTGTCTTCATATATTGTTACGAGGTTACTAGGAACGCAAGAGAAGACCTGCTGCACCCACAATACCTGCATTATTACCAAGTGTAGCTTCCAGAATCTGAACCCCTTCTTGCAGTGGCTCCGGTGTCAACTTGGCAAATACGGTACGGATTTCATCGAACAAGAAATTACCTGCTTTGGATACGCCACCACCGATGATGAACATCTCCGGGTTAATGACAGCCGCTACAGTAGCCATGGATTTGCCCAGGTAGAAGGCCGCACGGTTTACAATGCGCTGTGCCACTTCATCGCCTGCCTTCGCAGCATCGAATACTTCCTTGGCTGCAATCTTGTCGACGAGTGCCAGTGACGTATGATCACCACGTTCTACTGCATCCTTCGCCATACGGATAATTCCTGTTGCAGACGATACCGTTTCAACACATCCCATTTTACCACAGCCGCACTTGATTGCCTCCAGATCAGGTACAACACTGATATGACCCAGTTCTCCCGCCATACCCGAGAAACCTTGATAGATGTTGCCATTCAGGATCAAGCCTCCGCCAACACCCGTACCGAGTGTATAACATACGCAATTGTCTACGCCTTTGCCAGCACCCGCCCATACTTCACCCAGTGCAGCTACATTGGCATCGTTATCTATTTTGATTGGCTTGCCCAGACGTTCTTCCAGAATCGAACGAATGGCCACATTCCGAAATCCGATGTTAGGGGCATGAACGATAATTCCCTCACGTACATTCGTGAAACCGGCCACTCCAGCACCTACACCCTCAAGCTGTTCCCAACTGTAAGGTGATTCGGCTACGATATGTCGGACATACTTCTCGATGTTGGCGATGACCGTGTCTACGCCCTTATCCACTTCAGTCGGTCCTTCATACGTATGCATTAGCTGACCTTGTTCATCGCATATACCGACCTTGATTGCTGTTCCGCCGAGATCGACCCCAACGTAGATTTTCTCAGACATGCTGCAAGCCACCTTTATCTATCTAAAATAGTTTAAGTCCTACGTACCAACTATAATTGAAGGATACGCCTGGGTCAAGACGATAAGACCTTGGATGCACCATGCTCCGTTAGGGTTGTGAACCACATCACACACCATTATTGAATACGTATACATCCTAAATACCTTATTTATAAACGCACGCTTAATTCCTTCCTCCATAGCAGAGGAAGCCTCAACTTATGATATTGCATCTACACTCGTTCCATTCGTAAAAGATGATCATCGTCACCTCAGAGTAGTGACCCATCTCACTCACCCCACCACCTGTCATTCTCATGTAGAGAACTATCGAATGACGGTATTGCCAACACAAAAGCGCCCTCCACAGATGGAAGACGCCCTTACTTTTTCGAAATATCTGAAGTTGTTCAATTGAATTGAACTCGGTTGATCTTCTTACGTTATAACTTCGTTTCCACACGTACCGGCTCTTCTGTCTTCTCCATCTTGTTCACATCCAGAATATCGAGCAGGAAGACGAAGATTGGAATACCAATGATCAGTCCCCAGATCCCCAGGAAGTGTTGCGACAGAATCAGTACAATAAAGGTGTAGAACATTGGCAATTTGGTCTTGTGTGCCATGAGCTTCGGATTCAGGAAGTAAGTCTCCAGCGCATGGATGATAATGATCATGATGATCACGATAATACTCAGTTTCAGTCCACCCATCTGATACCCAATCAGACAGAGCGGCACCAGAGAGATGATCACCCCTGCCACAGGCACCAAACTTAACATAAATACGAGAATGGTCAATGCGAACAAATACGGATATCCGAGAATCCAGAGACCCAGCATCGTCAGCACCGTATTGAATACAGCAATCAACAATTGCGCTTCAATAACTTTACCGAAAGAAGAAACGAATTTATCGCCCAGGTAAGCTACTTCCGTATAAAACCATCCGATTTTGCTTGTTTTGAACTTGGACGTGAATTTGGAAATCTCCTGCTTCTGCAACAAGAAGAACAGACTCAGAATGATAACGAGCAGTATAAACTCCAACCATTTGCTCAATGCGAAAATATATTTCAATGCATCATTGGTATAATTTTTGATATCGAAGGATTGAAGGTAACCCGCAATCTTGGAAGCAAAATTATCACCATCTGCACTGTCCAGAAATTTCATAATCTCGTTCGTCAACTGAACGACCTGATCCACAATCCGCGGTGAATATCTGGATATACCAAGCACAATCACTGCGATAACGATCATATAGAGCAGGATGACCACGACTTTATAATTGACTGGAAATAGCCGATTCAGACCACCTGTAATGAAATGCTGTAGCCTGTTCATGACATACGTCACCAGGAACAACAGCAGAATCATGTGAAGCATACTCCCCATACTGAACAAAATTAAACAGAATAAGAGCAGAATCAAAAACCGTCTCACTGTTGCATTTTGTAACCAATCTTTTATCATTTCCCCCAAAATCTTCACCTCACAGCTAATATGCCCCATATGTATACGCACTCATGCCCACTGTAGTTTCAAAAAAAGAGAAGCCTTCCGGCTTCTCTCATTTCATGAGACTTCCCGTTGTCTCTTATTCCTAGCCTATGCCTAACCTCACGGATGTCATGCTTACTTATCCAACGTTTCGCTCCAGTCATGCACAATGCTTCCTTCAAGGAATTTCTCGCAATCCATCGCAGCCATACAACCTGATCCGGCTGCCGTAATGGCTTGACGATACTTCGTATCCTGAACATCACCACAGGCAAATACACCCGGAATATTGGTCTCCGTTGTTCCCGGTTTAACCACAACATAACCATGTTCGTCCAGTGTGATCGCATTACCCAGGAATCCGGTATTTGGCGTGTGACCAATGGCGACGAATACGCCATCCGCTTCAAGCAACTCTTCTTGCCCCGTCTCATTATTGCGTACCTTCAGCCCTTTGACACCCATTGCTTCAGGCACGACCTCAAGTGGAGTACGGTTCAGTGCCCACTTCACCTTCTCATTGCTGCGAGCCCGATCCTGCATAATCTTGGATGCACGCAACTCATCACGACGGTGAACCAATGTGACGTCCGTTGCAAAACGAGTCAGGAAGCTCGCTTCCTCCATTGCGGAGTCACCACCGCCCACGACCACGATTTTTTTGCCGCGGAAGAAGAAACCGTCACATGTTGCACATGTACTTACACCACGTCCCACATTTTCCTGCTCGCCCGGAATACCGAGGTAACGAGCAGAAGCACCTGTGGAGATAATAATCGATTCAGCTTCCAGTTCACCGATTCCGCCAACCTTGATCTTGAAAGGCTGTTTGCTGAAATCAACTTCTTCCACCCAACCGTTTTTGAATTCCGCTCCAAAACGTTCTGCTTGCTTACGCATATTGTCCATCAATTCAGGACCCATGATACCTTGCGGGAAACCAGGGAAATTCTCAACTTCCGTAGTCGTCGTCAATTGACCACCCGGCTGAAGACCTTCGATAACCAGTGGGTTCAGATTAGCACGAGCCAGATATATCGCTGCTGTCAGACCCGCAGGTCCCGTTCCGATCACAATCGTTCTGTATTTAGACATATAGATACAGCCTCCTTAATAAGGTGAATGTGTGTTGTACTAGCGATGAACTTGCCAAGATGATATCCTACAGGCGTTTACGAGGCCCATTCGTTAAGTTTACCCGTTTTCCCGGTTGTTGTATCCTTCACCTTATGATGTCTTTCTGAAAACGAGTTGAAGCGCACTGAACTTTCTATACCAGTGGCAGGTTACTGTTGCACACGCGATGAATCTGTTTGGCATATTTGCTAACCGTTGATGCCGATATCCCGTATCGTTCAGCTATGCTTTGATAGGTAACGGGTCGACTGTGATTCTTTGCAGCCAAATATTCTAGTCCTGCAGCCCAGCCCTCAATTTGCTTCGTACCCGGAACCTCGGGATGAACCCGGGATACATAATCCGTCCAGATCCGTTCCATCTCATGCTGCAACTCGGCCTTTGCCTCAGACATTTGCAGTGCACGATCAACCACCGCTTGCCAATGGGCAGTGGAGTGAGATTCCGTTTGCTCTGATGTGGATTGGGCTTTCCCAATGGACTTCAAGGCAACAGGAGACAGGGGTCGAACCACCTGAGTATTCCGATCCTCGTGTTCAGCCGATTTCAATCCGTTTAGCACAACTCGCGCTGCCTCAAGCAAATCTGGTTCTTCTCCTGGCTCTTCAATGAAAGATTGTAGTGCCTGCTGTACCTCATAATCGCCGATCATTCCAAGCGCATGAATAACCTGCAGTTTCGTTGCCCGATCACCATGACGCAAAGCCCAGAAGAACGATGAACGAATCAGTGGATCATTCTTCATTTCTTCAGGTATGCCGCTACCATAGTTCTCCCACTGTCTGAACTGCTCATCAAATGGCAGATGATAGTGATAACTCATCTTCTCAGGCTCTTGCTCGCCTTGCCTTACAGCCTCAAGACCTGACAGATAGTATCGAGATACTTCCGAACCCGGATCAAGCTTGGACACATGATGCCATAGACGCTCAGCGGCATCATAACGCTCTGTATTATAAGCTGCTACTGCTGCATAGTGAGCAAGTGCCGGATCACCAGCTGTCTCTTCATCCTTGAGCAAACGCCGGAAATGGACATAGGCCGTATCGTGCTGACCCAGAATTCCCATCGTTGTAGCCAGTTTGTAGACTTGTTCGTGCTGGAATGGCACGATGACACGCAATTTTTTGATCAAAAGCAGAACTTGATCAGCCCGGTTCTCATTTTGATGGAAAATAGCGAGGTTGCAAAGCGCATGCAGATTACCTGGTTCCTGTTCAAGTACTTCCGCAATAGTCTCTTTTGCTTTGGGAAACAGCCCCATATAATAGTAGGCGAGCGCCAGATTGTTACGGGCAGCCAAGTAATCAGGATAATCCGATGACATGCCTTCGAGCAGCTCAGCAGCCTGTGCAAATTTTCCTTCTTCCAACAGTTCCCGTGCCTGATCGTGCTCCACTACACCTTTACGCGATTTGATTCGATTCAGTTTGGCCGGACGATCCAGCTCATAGTACAGAAGCTCCATCATCTCTTCAGCTTCCGTCATGAACTGACCCTGGGTGTCCTCCTCCAAGTAGGTAACAAGTGCTTGCTCGGCTTCCTCAAACCGATCCATATTTGCATAATTGTTCGCCATATAGAAATAACATTCCGTCATCGACGGATCTACCACTTCCAGCACATTAGCCAGAATGGCATTGGAGGCTTCGTAATCCCCCTTCTCCGATAATATACCCGCCATATTACAATGATTCACCGGATTTTCCGGTTCGTATTCAACAGCTTTGCGAAAATATTTTAATGCCTTGTCGACATGATTACGGTCCAGCGAGCGGACAGCTCTTTCAAAGAAGAAAGAAGCATCCAAGTGAATCGGTATAATATTGGCAAGGTGTCCCTCAGCCCGCACTAGCTTGCCCTTCATCTCCAAGGCACCTCCTCTTTGCATTTCATTCATACTCTTCAGTATACCACATCTTAAGGCCCACTTCTCAATATGTAGTTTCATGTCGTTTATGAAAAAAATGCAAATAAAGACGACATTCCATCATGCATGATGAAATATCACCGTCTTTTGCTATATGACTCTTCCTTTTGGATTTACAGCTTCTATGTATGAGGTATGTACAGTTCGACAACCAGCCCTATAATTAGGGAATAACCAACTAAATATAAACACACTTCACTTGCAACCGAATCTCTCTTGCTATAAGGTCTAGTCCATCCATATCGGTTTAGGGACGTTCCACTGGATTCTTTCGATTATGGTAGGATAAATGTAGCTCATGATCTGATTCTCCATATGGATAGTTTTCATAATTATTTTATACGAATTAGCCATCTGCCATTTTTTATTCTTTAACTACGGAGTCACTTCAGGAGGTGCTTACATGGCTACAGATTCCAATAATTTACGCTAAGGCGGTCATATCAAAGTTAGTTATTCTCATCTGTAATCGCTACTTTCCCTCACTCTTTAGATCACTTTTCACAATAAGATCAGGGACAATCTTCCTACTCTCTTGCGATTTTGTTTTATAACATGTTCGATCTTAAGATAAGGCTTGTATTTTCTCTAAGTGCTTAAATCATCGAATATTACGTCTCTTGTAACTGAATGGTTGGAAGATTCCCTCTTAATCAGTTTTTAATATTGCTCATACCCTTGAGACATCAGACATGATTTACTACGTATATGAGCAAAGTGCGGTTCATTCGTACTTCCAGAACGTGAGTTCAGAAATCTCACAAAAAGGACATGTATATGCTTTTTTTGTCCACTTTTTTTGATTTGATCAATAGCTACTTCCCTACTTAGTGAATTTAGTAAACTCCTCATTAAGGGAAATTTGCCTATATTCATACATAGCAATCTGCAAACGAGTCATGATCCCGCACTTCTAAAAGTATTTCTGGAATTTACAATAGGATGAATTTTATGACCAATTAACATATCTTTTCACGTAGCTCATTCACATATATTTCGCCCGTTCTAAATTCTTAGATGCTACTGGTATTGTATTTTGATTGCTCCTACTCTTTGTTTGTATGGATTCTTTACCATAGGCTCCGTGACCATCGGCTCCCATTCCATGGCTCATCATACACTAGTCCTCCTTTTTTAAATTGCTTTTCTAGCTACCCTAAGTTTCTCTCACTGGTTGAATTTTTGATGAAATCGTTGATTATCCTATATAGATGAAAAAAAAGATTCGCCACATTTATAATAATATTTACATTTTTAGGTTGTTCGTTACAATTTAATAGCATATAATTGGTATATATTCCATTAAAGGAGGAAAATAAATGAAGAAAAAATTGTCCCTTGTGATTGCCTCAGTCATGGCTTTATCTCTATCCTTTTACTCCTTGGCAAGCGCAACTGAAACAGTGGTCATTCCAGCAGACACAGGAAAATTTTCTAATGAGGTGTACCTTAATGGTCAACCAATAAAAGAAAATACGGTTATTTATGCAAATGATGAAAACCAAGAAGATCTTGTCGAAAAATATGGACTTGAAAAACCTTCTCCAAGCGCAAAACTAGTCTCTATTCAGATTGTAAATAACGATGTTGATGCTACACAGCCAAAGTCTTTATTACCAAAAGATGATAACGATTACGTCTCACCAAGTAGTGAGATTTTCGGTTTCAAGATTGTTAAAGGGGCGACTCAAAACGTTGATGGTTGGACTGAAGTTGCACGGGCAAAATACTTTTGCTCCAAGGCTATTGGCCTAACCTGTGCTGGAGTTCAACTATCAGTAACTGCAAATGAAAGTGTATCTGTCCAAGTGCAATCTAGTCTCACTGTTGGTGCTAACAAAGCCGTTGCTGCTGAGTTTGGACGTACTGTGGGTGAATCCATAGGTGTAAGCACGATCGTAAATGTACCTATTGATGTACCCGGAGGAAAAACTGGAATTGCCGTTGGTTATCCAATTTATAAATCCACATTCTGTTCAGTTTATGGTAAAGGTATCTTCAGCGACACATTCCTGGGCGGTGCGACTTACTTAGAGCCAAAACCGTCTTCTATTGCTGTTACATCCTGGATACAAGGTTAATATAATTATATTGTGAGCTTGATTGAATACCAAAAGAGGACTCCACACAAACTGCCTAGAGTCCTCTTTTGGTCAATCATGATTATGGTGATGTTTTACGCTTCGTGTCAGGTGTCGAAGCGACTGTCAGGCAAGTATCTAGATCAACTATATGCCATTAGGTGAGAGCGAGCTGATTGAATACCTGGTTGAAGCATATACTCCCCGCCTCAGTTATCCCTCCCATAATTACGAAGAATCCCCTTTTGATTTATCGAAAGGGGATTCTTTAATTGGGCTCTTAATAGCATCTTCATCAATCTTGTAACACGATTCAAACGCGTGAAGAAAGGAGATCCAATAAATCTAAAGCTTCAACGCCATCGAAGGAGACAATGAAATATGAAGGGTTTTATCAAACGGCGTCATGAAATTGACCAGCACAACCTTACACTTGTCCGGCAGTTTTGCCTCACGTACCGTTGCCGCAAGATGCCCCAGCTCGCCCCCGGTGATCTCCAGCCAGTCTTCTCCGCAGGTATAGCGTAATGTACCGCCTTTCCACAAGTAGTGGCCCTCACTCGTTTCAATCGCGTCCTCGCAGGTCAGCTCACCTTCGCCTCCGAATACGAAGGACAACTGCATCATAATGTCCTCCGGTTCCTTCCCTGAGAGATGCATGGTCCATCCGTTTTCGGTTGGCTGCAACTCTGCCCCAACATGGAACGTCTGCTCATGGGTGAGCTGACGACTCTGATGAGGTAGCAAGTACCATGGACTGATGGCTGATGCAGCCGATTCTGGCAGCAGGTTCGCAGGGATTGGGCCGTAGTAACCTTTTTTCTGCTCACCAGTTAGTCGATACCCTTCGGACAGCCTCGTCATTTGCTGCATAGGTACATACCCTGGATTAAAATAAGAGGCCAGTTGCACAGCCAGCAGGCGCACCTTGCCATGACGAAGCGCGAAGAAAGAAGGAACTTCTGTCATCACAGTCACACTCGTAGCGCCATCCCGAATTCGGGCTACGGGAGCACCAAAATCCGTATGCATCCGGCTGTGCGAGATACGTCCGTGATGCCCTGCCGAATCCATCTGCTCCAGATATTCTCCCCGTACAAAATGTTCATTCAGCATGACCTCATACTGTTCCGGTAATGCATCACGTGTATTATTTGTCTGCTGAAGCTCCGGCTCAAGCATTAATCGAATGAGCGTATTCACTGAGCATACACCTGGATCTGTCAATGTATCTCCCGCCCAGGCTGCCATGCCAGCAAAGAGTGGATCACCGTCCAGCCGCGCCAGAATGGCATACGGCAGATAATAAGGTGACAGATCATGAACACTGCCCAGATCCTGTCGACCTGAATAATCCGTAACAATTTCACCCGTAGGATGCACAAGGTACACCATCATGCGAAGATTGAGCCTCACCGGTTCAAGCAGTTCAGGACGATTGAGCAGACGCGCTGCATGAATTAACATGATGTCGCTAACGGCGCTGTATATCCCATTGCTCCGCTCCGTCCACTCTCCATCGGGTGTAATATCCATACCTTCATCCATCCACTGCTCTGCGCGCTGCACAGCTTCCTCCAGATCAAATAGTTCATGCAGGAAACCAAGCGCCGCGCATAGCACCCAGCGATGATTTGGCGTATGACAACCTCCCGTTAGCATGGTTGGGATTGTCCGTTCCAGAAACAACCTCATATTGTCCAATACAGGTTGCAGCGGCTCCCATTCCTGTTGCAGAAGAAGCTGATACAACTGCGAATACCCTACAACGACAAATGCAGTATCCGGAGGGGAATGGTAATTGGTCCAGCCAGGTGATATTGAACCGTCTTCATGCTGGAAGCGAAGTACATATTCCGTAGCTAACAGCAGTCGATTTAACAATGCCTCATCCCGGTAATAGACGGAGTCCGGATTGGAGATCGCAGCTCCCCAGTAACACATATCCGTGGGTGTTCCTGTCGTATGGTTGACCCAGGCAACACCTGTGAAGGGATCAATTGTCCCTCCATAGTAACGGCTTTCCGGATCAAGCATTTGCCGGGATATGCCTCTTTCTACCGCTCTGTCATTACTGTCCACCAGTTGTTTGTACATGTGCAGTCCCTCCATACCAATGCATTCTCCCGATGTGCAAAGTATGTTGCTTCAGCTCTTCGATTCAGACCGGAAGCTGCTTCCCCATACCGCCCGTAACGTGAGTTCATTTTTCTCGTCAGTATATATCATATTTCTACAAAAGTCGCTAGAATTCCGTTCTTGTTTCACCAAACTTTATGTGGTTTTCATCACCGAGAAAACCGCCGTTCAACACCGCTTTGAACACGCAGAATGTTCCTAATATCACGGCTCATACTCTGCTAATCTGCCGCTTCAAGTTTCTTCATAAGCAAGTCATGGCTCTCGTGGATCTCTTCTGGCTTACAGGCGGACTTCAACTCGTATACCTTCACCTGTGCCCTGCGAATCATAGGTAGATAGGCATCATAAAAATTCATGTCCTTACTGTGTACATAAGGGCACCAGTGGTCAGAGAGACCCAGTGTCTCATGGATATGAACACCTACGATATCATCCATCAGGCCCTGCATTTCCCCTACACTGTCATAGAGGCCCAGTCGATCCATCATGATGGCATGACCCGTATCGTACCAGATACCAACTGAAGCCCCTTTGAGCCCCGTGATGATGGTCTTGGCTTCGGCCAGGGTAGGAATCTGTTGTGGTCTGGATCTTGTCTCGATTCCAAAACGAACATCCAGACCTTTAGCTGCCGCCCGATTGCATACTTCATCCAGACTGCCAATAATTTTCTCCACATACCCTGAACTGAGGGCTTCCCGCCGCTCCATCAATTCAGCCCATTTGCTGCGATACTTCGGTGAATCCGGACCTTCCTCGTTATAGATCTTTCCAAGGTCTTTGCTGATATCCTCAGGAAAAGGTACTTCCCCGGGGTGTACGACGACAGCTTTAGCCCCATAACGATGGGCATATTCTGCCGACTCAACAAGTAACTCTATTGCCCGCTGCCGTTTAACCTCATCCTCGAATCCAAGCAGGATTGAATCCGTACCATAATCGGGATCGGGGTCATGTGGAAACGTATTATGGACACTGGAGATTCCGATGTCTCCGCGTTCAATCATGGGCTCAATCGTCGTGAGCATTTCCTTCGTTACGTTATAGTTGAGCTCGACCTGGCGAAAGCCTAGTTCGGCAATCTCCCGAATCATGGCTTCCCCGACATCATGTTTTCGGATATTCCAGCATGTGGAGAACGAATATATACCCTTATCTATGTGCTGCATCTGTTTTCCTTCTCCTTCCCTCTGGCTTAACTTTTTACACCAGCCTTAACTCAACCTTTTACTGCGCCAAGCATCGCACCGCTGACAAAATACTTTTGCAGCCACGGATAGACGAGCAGAATCGGTACAGTTGCGAATACAACTGTTGCTGCCTTGAGACTTTCCGGAGTCAGTGGTGTGCGGTTAGCACCTTCCATCAATGTAAGCTCACTTACCATGTTGTTTTGAACCATTTGGAAGAGCTTCAGTTGTAGTGGATACAACTTAGGATCATTAATATACAAAAGTGAATCCTGGAATCCATTCCAGCGACCAACCGCATAGAATAGCGCTAATGTGGCAAGTACAGGCATGGATAATGGCAGTATGATTTTGAATAGTGTGTGTACATGTGAGCTGCCGTCAATTTCTGCTGATTCTTCCAGACTTTCAGGAATGCCTCTGAAAAATGAGATCAGGATAATCAGGTTAAATGGACTTACCAGTCCCGGTAAGATCAGTGCCCAGACTGAATTAAGCATATTGAGATCACGAATGAGCAAATACTCGGGAATCATCCCGCCACTGAAGAACATCGTAATGATGATGACATACATGAAGAGCTTGCGCCCTTTTAATTTTTTCTTGGTTAGCGGGTAAGCAGCAGCAAGTGTGAATAACATGCACAACACTGTGGTTGCCACTGTCAGAACAGTCGTAAAGCCCAGTGAATATAGCATGGATTGATCAGAGAATACTTGAATATACGCATCCCAGTTAAATTCTTTAGGAAAAATGGTCACTTCTCCCGAAGTAATAGCCCGGTTAGAACTTAGAGATATCGCAATGGTGTGCAAAAATGGAGCCAGACAGAATATAACAAACAAACTGATAAAGGAGATATTAACGATATCAAAAATCCGATTTGAGGTGCGTTCACTCATATGCGCACAGCTCCTTTACTGATGGTCTATACATACAAGCCGATTGGCGTATCTTTCATGCTTTGATAACTTATAAAATGCCTTCGCCGGTTGCCTTTTTTGAAATATAGTTAGAGCCAAGTACAAAGATTAGCCCTACAACAGCCTGGAATAGTCCTACGACAGTTGCCAGCGTGTATTGTCCTGATTCAAGCCCGACCCTGTATACAAAAGTACTAAGTACATCTGAATATTCACGTACGGCTGTGTTACCGATAATATAAGGCCGATCAAAACCGATGCTGACCATATGTCCGAGATTAAGAATGAGCAAGGTCACAATGGTTGGTTTAATACTTGGCAGCGTAATATGCCAGATTCTCTTCAGTCTTGAAGCTCCGTCAATCTCGGCAGCCTCAAACAATTCCTTGTTCACGCCGGTTAATGCCGCCAAATAAAGAATAGTACCCCATCCTGCACTCTGCCAGACACCTGTGAACAGGTACGTCACAAGCCATGGGTTTTTCTCTGTCAAAAATGGTATTGAATTTAAGCCCATACTTTCCAACACACCGTTAACCATACCGGATTGATTTCCGAACAATTGGTATACAATTCCCCCGATGATAACCCAGGAGATAAAGTGAGGAATGTACAGAATCGTTTGTGATATTTTTTTGAACCATTTAAATCGAACTTCATAGAGCATGATGGCCAATATAATTGGAGCAGGGAACGAAACAAGCAGGTCGAGGAAATTTAACATGAAGGTATTTCGTAATGTGGTGTAGAAGTCCCGCATTCCAAATACTTCACGGAAAGCATCGAAACCGATCCACTCACTCCCGTTGATGCCCTGAAACAAGTTGAAATCCTTAAAAGCGATCTGAACCCCGTACATTGGGCCGTAACGAAAGATCAAGAAGTAGATCAGAGGCAGTGAGATGAGCGCATACAATTGCCAATACCTTTTCAAGTATGTGATGGTCAAGTCGGTTTCCTCCTATCAACAGAGAAACGGCTGTGCCGCCCATACTGGCGGCACACGTTCCTTCCAAAGTTATGCGGTAAATTACATATTAATTTAGTAATCACAAGATGAACCTGTTTATTTAATAACGCTTACTGAAGTGCTGCTTCAAGCTCTTTCTTCAGTTCTGCGCCACCCAGTGACATGAAATCATTCATTTCTTTTTCATATACCGCTTCGAAGTCTGCCGGTTTAGCCATTGCAGTTTTCACAATAAGCACTTTCAACTTATCATTTAGCGCTGTACCATATTTAGATTCTGCTTCAATTGGTTTGCTGAAGATAACCGGGCCGATCGTATCAGTATTAGCGATATCAATGGACTGTCTCATCAGCTCTTGGTTACGTTCTGGGAAGCCTGCAATCCATGCGGCTTCATTGGCTGCCTGATCTCCAACTACTTTACCGTTGGCAATAATGGCCATGTCACCACCGTTGTAGAGACGATCTTTGACATCCTGTGGTGCATCATCTTTAACAACTGGAACACCATCAACCATATCGTAATTTTCACCTTCGACACCGGTGTTCATCTCCAGCAAGTTCTTTCCAGAAGCCATCCAGTCTAGATATTTCACTGCTTCAACCGAACGTTTGCTGCTTTTTGGAATCATGATGTACATACCGTTGCTACCATAACGTGATTTGATGTGTTTGTTGTCCACATTCGGGTTGGTGTAAGCGTCAACTGCTACAACTTTGCTATCCGGTACATTTTTGTACAAATTATCAAGCATACCATCTGCATACAGAATCTGACCTACGTCCTCAGACATGTAGCCAATATTACCGTTCTGGAAGTCTTTGACCAATTGCGTTTTTTCTTCATCAAGACTGAAGTCTTTGCTGATCAGGCCTTCATTGTAAAGCTTGTTAAGGAACTGCATCGCATCTTTGAAGCCATCATGCAATGGTAGCTCGTAACGCTGACTGTACGTAAGCCCATCTTGTACAGGTTTAATAAAGGAGTAAATCAATGTTTCGTACTGCGCTGGGGCAAGTGCCATACCCATTGGGATGTTTTTGCTGCCCAGATTGCCCGGATCTTTCTCTTTGAATGCCTTCAACGTTTCGTACAGCTCATCCGTTGTTGTTGGAGCATTCATGCCGACTTTATCGAGCCAATCCTGGCGGATATATGAGTTGTAACGAGCCGTAATGGCACGTTTACCGGGAATAGCGAATTGCTGACCTTCAAGCTGACCGAATTTCAACAGGTCTTCACCGAGATATTCTTTTAAGTTAGGTGCATGTTCATTAAGAAGTTCACCTACGTCAGTTAGACCACCTTGCTGAGCATAACGGTAGAACACACTGGAGTCGTATACAAACACAATATCTGGAACGTCGCTGGGGCTGGCCATTAACACGTTGAGCTTGGTTGTTTCTTCTGAACGTTGAACAGGTATGAATTGCACATCAATGTTATTCGGATCGCCGAATTTCTCTTGAACAAATTTAGTTAAGTAGTTGTTCGTGATTGTATGTGGAGAAGGACTATTACCGCGATCAAATACCTCCACCTTTAAAGTAACGCGCTCGCCATTTCCTGATGTTCCACCTTCAGCTGATTCTTCTGATGCTGATGAGCATCCCGCAAGTAAAGAAACGCCCATTACCATCGTAAGCGCCAAACCCATCCATTTCTTCAGACTCCCCTTGGTTGCTTTTCTTGTCATTTTGTCATCCCCTTTGGCTTTGCGTTTAATGTTTAAAGCTTGCCCAGAGTATTTCACATTTTTCCAACCCTCTGCAATAAACCAGTTTCGGAAGCGCTTTCAAACGGATTATGGTTTATACGCTATGCTCATTTTCGCACACTGACTATTTTCCTGAACCCGCGCTATCTCAGGCTTTAACAGCAATATGTCTCCTAAGATCCCAGCTTGCCTGACCGATTGCAGATAAACCATTTTCACATACTGCCTATAATCGCAAACCTCAACAAAAAAGGCATATCTCCATAATCCCCTTCGCGAGCAGGTAAATCCGATTTCGGTTTATTGTCCGATCAATAGAAAAGGGTGAACTCCTGTCTCCTCCTCTCCGAACGAAAAGGGAATGCAAGAAATTCACCCTATACTTCATTTCTGATGTATAACATCAGATACACCTACTATTCTTCGGGTGCTCGGTGTTCACGTTTCAAACGTCGATAATCTCCTGGTGTAATCCCCGTTACCCGCTTAAATACACGCCCCAAAGTAATCCCGTTAGCATACCCTACCTTCAGGGCAATGTCCTGTAATGAATAATCCGTTTTTATAAGCAACTGTTCCGTTTCCTTCATGCGAAGCTCTGTAACAAAATCAACAAACTTCATGTTGAATTCTGTCTTGAACAAATAACTCGCATGTTTGCCCGTAATCTGGAATCGATCACTCAAATGTTTCAATGAAAGATCCGGATTTGCGAACTGCTCTTCAATATAATTTTTCATTTCGTTAACCATTGCCTTGTAACTCTTGGTTTCGGTTACCGCTACATATGTTCTGAACAGATCCGTCAGATTATCGAACAGAAGACCTTTGACATCTTGGAGTGTCTCTGCTTCTTCCATCAACTGTAGCCACTTGTTAATATTCTCTTCTGACAGTGCCTCCTGCAGCTCTTCCGACATCATGGCCACTTCTCTGCTGAGCATCTGTAGCATCGCCTGGATCAGGGAATGAATCTCATCATCCGGCAGCTTATTTTGTTCAAACGCTGTAAATATTCCCTCCAGTTGATCACGCCACTGGGTGCTGGACATCCGGAATCGTTTCACGAAGTCCGCAATCATCTGCAGATACGTGTAGGTATCCAGCAAAGGATGCTGGTGTTCTCCGCACTCCGCCAGACCCACATCCCCATTCATTAACAGTTTACGTTGCATCACTGCCTCAGCGGCCGTATAGGAATCCCGAATCGAACCTATCCCTTCAGCAATAGGCCCGATGCCAAAGCGTAAGGAAATACGCAGGTTTTGTTCAACCCATGATTTACATTCCTCCGCCACAACGCGAATCTGTCCGGCCATATCCTTGTTATCCCGCTGTTCTTTAAACACAAAGAGGATTGCGATACGATCTGCACTGATCCATTCTGTCCAGCACTGTACCCCTGTATTACGGGAAAGCTCTTGCAGAACATTCATTAAGGCAAATTTCAAAGTGTTCTGCTCGCCTCTCGTATACCTCTCCTGAAATCCCTTCTCATAGCGGTTAATCTCACCAACCACAACAATAAAACGTGATGAATCATGCACCTCATCCAACGGGGATAGCTCCCTTAACTGTTCAGGAGCATGATCTGTGTGTTCCCCGTGCAGCAAAGCATTAAACAGCTTACTGCGTTGCATAAGTACATTTTCTCTACTCTTCTTATCATAATCCATCATATGATTGATCAGATTCTCAAGCACACCATCAATCATCTTCATCTCATCGGTACGAACACCGGAATGTTCAAACGCCCGAATCTGATGTGATTCGATCCGGTTCATGATGATCTGAATAGGCTTGTAGTTACGACGAGTAATATACACGATATAGACGATGGCACAGAGGACGGTCACAATGGCAATAATCACCCACACATAGGACACAACAGATACCCAGCCGAACAGGTTCCCTGCCTTGATTCCGCTCGATAATGTCCATCCCAGTCTTTCCAGGGGTAAGTTATTCAGCTCTTGTCCATCTACTGAACCTTCCCCATCAGAATGTGCGTTATACACCACTTGGCCATCGCGATCCGTAATTGTCAGAAATGACAGTTGCCCATTGACCATACTGTCTACACTTTGCTCGATGCTACTCATCTTGATATTAATGACCAGGGTACCTTGGGATCCAAAAGGTAAAGGCATATCTTTATTTATGGTTAACACCCGGATAGGGGTACGTTGTACGGATTCAGCATCGAATTCTCGAACGGGCTGCCAGCCCGATCCAGTTGACCCTTTAGCCATTTGATCAATCCATGCCTTATCAGAGAAACTCTCCACTTCTCTGGAGCCACTTACCGTCAAAACATGTTTATTTCTCTTGTCATATAGATAGATGGATTGAATCCATGAGGAAGAATTGGTCATCTCACGCAAACTCTGTGCAATGGTATACACGGTATCCGAGCTGGTCTGACTTGTATTATTAAAATAAAGTTTATAGGCCTGCTGACTCTGCACCGTCTCCAAGATGGATAGTTCAATATCTCTGATCGTGCGATCTACCGTGTCCAACAGATAACTGGAGGAAATGCGGTCTGCTTTTCGGGTTTCCTCCTTGGAGATATCATTAATAAATACAAACGCGATAAAAATGAGTATGGTCACGGTAAGAAAAAAAATCGGGAAATATGAAAAAAGTAACCGATAATACCAATTACGAGACAATAGACCCCACTCCTCACTCCACGATGCCAATATTCATCAGTCGTGGCTCTACTGTTCAGCATCCGTCACAATTCTGGGATGAACTTCTTATATGATAACGCTATCATAACTAATTTTATGTTATTATAGCACAAGCCTCCGAGCAGTAATGCAAGAATTGAATTCCTAAAGGCAAAACAAAAAAACCGTGCTGAGCAGGTAAGCAACTCAGACACGGAACAACTAATCAAGCTTAGCAATATTTAATACCTCGATGCGCTAAATTCCAGAATCCTTAAACAATGTAGCCATGGAACCACCATCCACAATAATGCGTACGGCGCGGGCCAGCATTGGCGCAACAGGTAACACTTTAAAGCATTCAGGGTGGTCATCTGGCAGTGCGATCGAGTCCGTAACCACCACCTCTTCAATAGACGGGTGATTCAATTTACTCACTGCCCCATCCGAGAACAATCCGTGTGTTGCACATACATATACATTTTTGGACCCACGTTCCTTCAATCCTTCCACGACATTCAGAATAGTCGTTCCGGTATCGATCAGATCCTCAATAATAATAGGTGTCCGGCCTTCGACATCACCAATGACATGGGTAATCACGGATTCATTATGGCTTGGCCGTTTCTTGATCATGATGGCAAATGGAGAATCCAGACGATTCGCCAGCTTCTCTGCCATCGATGCTCGTCCCGCATCCGGGGAGACCACGACAGGGTTCTCGATGCCTTTACTTAACAGATAATCACTAATCAGATCCAGCGATGTCATATGGTCAACCGGAATATTGAAGAATCCCTGAATGGCCGCTGCGTGCAGATCGATTGTAACTACCCGGTTGGCCCCAGCTGTAGTTAATACATCTGCTACCATCTTGGCCGAGATCGGCTCCCGAGGAGCAGATTTACGCTCTTGACGAGCATAGCCATAATACGGAACAATGATGTTCACTGTACGTGCAGAAGCCCTCTTCGCGGCATCAATCATCACAAGCAGTTCAACAAACAGCTCATTGATCGGATGAGACAACGACTGTACCAGAAACACATCACAATTACGGATCGTTTCTTCATAATGAACGTATATTTCTCCGCTCTTGAACCGGGACAGCTTGATCTTGCCCAGTTGTACTCCCAGCTTGTCACATACCTGTTCTGCCAGCTTAGGGTTCGATGAACCGGAAAAAATACGTAACGAATGCTGCATAATGCCCTCCCGAGGGTTGAAGTCCCTATATAATCCCTTATCTAAAAGGTTATTTCCTACCCTCATTATACTCCACTGGCTTATACATTTAAAGGAATGAACGAGCGATGACGGCCTTCAAAAACAGCGACTTCCGTACAGCCCAGCTCACGCAAGAGAGCCTCTGCTTCAGGCAAGTAATCCCCCAGCTTCAGTGGGTCATGTGCATCAGAGCCCATGGTTAATGGAATACCTAAGCGAATAGCTTCCGTCAGCATCCTGCGACTAGGAAACATCTCTGCACACGGTTTCGATAACCCGGAAGCATTCAGCTCCATGGCGCAGCCACTTTTTGCAATAGCCTGCAGCGCTGCGTTCTCCAGTGAGATACGTTCTTCTGTTTGCTCTGCTGAAGGAACAAAGCCGAAGCGTTTAATGACATCCGTATGGCCCATAATATCGTACATGCCCGTGGCAGCTGCTTTGCTTACGGCATCGTAGTACTGACGATATACCTCAAGGATGTCTTTGCCCTCCCAGTGATGGGTCTGGCGGAAATCCGTAATGTCCCATTCCCCGAGGAAATGAACAGAGCCAATCACATAATCCCATGGATAACGCTCAATGATTGCACGGATCTCTGTTTCCCAGCCTTCAATATAGTCACCTTCCAGACCAACACGTACGTCAATCTGCCCGCGGTAACGTTCTTTCAGGGAGAAACACTCCTCCACGTAACGCGGCAGTTCATCCATAGGCATCGCCATTTCCGGATAATATTGAGCCGGATCCACATGCAACAAGGGCATGTGATCGGACAATCCAATCTGGGTTAGCCCGATCTCCACACCGCGTTGCACATATTCCTCCAGTTTGCCGACTGCATGTCCACACCGCTCATGGTGTGTGTGATAGTCTATACGCACGATACTCGCCTCCTAATCGCGGCGAGGCCGTTCATGACGGCGGCTCAGCTCTGACATAATGTCGTCCAGCGGCAGCTTGCGCTCTTGTAACAGGACGAGCAGGTGATACATCAGGTCACTGACTTCCAGACGAAGCTCGTCATTGTCTTTATTTTTGGCGGCGATGATCGTCTCGGACGCTTCTTCACCGATTTTCTTCAGGATTTTATCTACACCTTTATCGAACAAATACGTTGTATATGCACCCTCAGGGCGCTCACGTTCACGCTCTGCAATAACCGATTCCAGTTCAGCCAATACCTCAAAGCGACTTTCGGAACTGGAGCTTGCAGCATTCGCACCCACTCCATCCGAAGCCTTGTCCGCCGATTTCTCTGGCAAACCAATGATCTCATTATGGAAACAAGTTACCGCACCTGTATGGCAAGCAGGACCATTTGGTTTGACCTCAACCAACAAGGTGTCGCCGTCACAATCATATTTCAGGGAAGTAATCGTCTGCACGTTGCCGGATGTTGCACCTTTATGCCACAACTCCTGACGCGAGCGCGACCAGAACCAGGTCTCACCGGATTCCAGCGACAACTTCAGGGATTCGCGATTCATATAAGCCATCATTAAGACTTCCCGTGTATCCACATCCTGCACAATTGCAGGAACCAAACCATCACTCCAACGAATGTGTTCCACAACCTGTTCCAAGGATAGCTGTTCCTTGATTTCATCGCTCACTTTAGTCACGGATCTCCACCCCTTGTTCTCTCAAATGTTGTTTTAGCGCCGGTACGGCGATTTCTTTGTAATGGAAAATCGTTGCGGCCAGACCCGCGTCCGCTTTGCCTGAGGTGAATACATCATAAAAATGAGATTCCTTGCCCGCACCGCCCGATGCGATGACTGGAATACGCACAGATTCGGATACCGCTGCCGTCAGCTTCAGATCAAAACCGTCTTTCGTTCCGTCCGCGTCCATACTGGTTAGCAGAATCTCTCCCGCGCCTAATGCTTCAGCTTGCTTAACCCATTCAAGTGCCTTGATTCCGGAAGGTTTCCGTCCACCATGCGTGTAGACCTCCCACTCGTCCCAAGCCTCGTTATACTTGGCATCGATCGCTACCACAATGCATTGCGATCCGAAGCGACGTGCGCCATCCGCAATCAACTGTGGATTAAGTACCGCCGCGGTATTCACTGCAATCTTGTCTGCCCCTGCACGGAGAATACGTTTCATATCCTCCACCTTGGAGATGCCACCGCCTACGGTGAAAGGAATAGCAATCTCGCCTGCCGTCTGCCGCACGACTTCTTCCATCGTTTCGCGACCTTCTACCGAAGCGGAGATATCGAGAAATACCAATTCATCAGCGCCCTCGCGGTCATATAGCGCCGCCAGCTCTACCGGATCACCCGCATCGCGGAGATTAACGAAGTTGACGCCTTTGACGACCCGGCCGTCCTTCACGTCCAGACAGGGGATGATTCTTTTTGCCAGCATGCTACCTCTTCCTCTCTATCCGAATATCCCTTACTTATTTACCGCATGCACTGCTTCAGACAAATCGATGCTACCAGTATACAGTGCTTTACCCACGATTGCTCCACCAACACCATCATCGGCATGACGACTCAGACGAAGCAGATCATCCATCACGCTCACACCGCCGGAAGCAATAACCGTCCGTCCGCTTGCCTTGGCTAGAGACACAATCGCTTCCACATTAGGACCCTGCATCATACCATCACGGGAAATATCCGTAAAGATAAACGTTTCTGCCCCATATGCCGCCAATTCCTTCGCGAGCACCTCTGCCTGTACTTCAGATGTTTCAAGCCATCCGCGGGTTGCCACGTAACCATTACGTGCATCGATACCAATTGCCACTTTGTCGCCGTAACGTCCCAGTACTTCCTCTGTAAAAGCACGATCCTCAATCGCTGCTGTCCCAATGATCAGCCGGCTAACACCCAGACCCAGCAAACGCTCTACATCCGCTACTGTACGAAGTCCGCCGCCCACCTGAACAGGTACATTCACAGCCGAGGCAATCCGCCCGATCAGCTCATCATTAACAGGATGCCCTGCTTTCGCACCATCCAGATCCACCAGATGAACGTATGTACCGCCTTGTTTCTCCCAGGATAGAGCCACTTGAACCGGGTCATCGTTATACACGGTCTCCTGATTATAATCTCCCTGCACCAGTCTTACACATTTGCCGTCCCGGATATCGATCGCCGGATATAGGATAAAAGATGACATACAAGGCCTCCTGAATATGAATTAGATTTGTACGCTTATTACAAACTGACGATATGAATTCTATCGGTACGCTGGATTTCGTGCCCGCGTGTTTAACTTCAGGTATTTTATAAATTAGAAGAGACGAGCAATGCTCACATACCGGGTATGCTATGTTTAACACTCCGTAGCAGTGTATCACTCCGTCTCGTTTCATATGAATTATACTCAGATCACACCTGTTTCTCTGGACTTGCGTAGACTATGTGTTCGCTCTCTTGCACCAGTCCTATTGTCCACGGATACCAGAGACATTTACCTTTGTACAGGCGCTCCTGTCAGAGCCAGAAAGTTACCGAGCAGCTTTATGCCAAGTTCGCCACTTTTCTCCGGGTGGAATTGCATGCCGAAGTTAGATCCTCTGCCTACAATGGCTGTAACCGGATGTCCGTAATCCGTCACTGCCAGCAGATCGTCCCTATTTTCAGTAATTGCATAATAGGAATGGACAAAATAGACGTGACCTGCCTCAAGTCCCATAAATAGCGGGTTTTCGGCATGTAGGAATTCTAAACGGTTCCACCCCATATGAGGAACCTTCAGTTCTCCTGGTGCGAAACGCACCACTTTACCTGGCAGAATATCCAGTCCCATATGCTCGCCATGCTCTTCACTCGAGCTGAACAACAGCTGCATGCCCAGACAGATACCGAGCAGTGGCTTGGATCCGGCAGCAGCTTCCTTCACCACCGTATCTAGTCCACTCTCCCGCAGATGAACCATCGCATCACCAAAAGCACCTACGCCTGGCAGAATGACACCATCTGCGCTAAGAATCTCTTCCCGGTCACCCGTGACCAGCGCTTCGTAGCCAAGACGTTCGACCGCTTTGCCGACGCTGTGCAGGTTCCCCATACCGTAATCGACAATTGCAATCGCCATCGTCTACAGCACTCCCTTCGTGGAAGGCACACCCGTTACACGTGGATCAATCATCGTTGCCTCATCCAGTGCACGTCCCAATGCCTTAAAGATCGCTTCAATCATGTGGTGGGTGTTCTGACCATAATGTACGATAACATGCAACGTAATCCGAGCTTCCAGCGCCAATTTCCACAGGAATTCATGCACCAACTCCGTGGAGAAACTGCCTACCTGTTGAGAAGGGTATTCTGCACGGTATTCAAAGTGAGGTCGGTTACTCACATCGATAATAACCTGAGCGAGCGCCTCGTCCATAGGTACAAAAACACTGGCGTAACGCTTGATGCCGCGTTTGTCACCCAAAGCTTCGCGCAACGTCTGTCCGAGACAGATTCCGATGTCTTCAACCGTATGGTGATCATCGATATCAATATCTCCACGGGCCTGCACGTTCAGGTCGAATTGTCCGTGCTTCGTGAACAGATCCAGCATATGGTTCAGGAAGGGTACATCCGTTTCAATCGTGGATTGTCCCGTTCCATCTACAGTAAAAGCCAACTGGATATTGGTCTCGTTTGTTTTGCGGTCAACCTCTGCTTGGCGCACTGCACCTTTGTTTTCAAGTTCCACACCATTATTTTGCTTATCCATTGTCCGATTCCGCCTTTCCTTCCTGTTCTAACCGTACAGCGATTGCACGGGCATGCCCTTCAAGACCCTCATGGCGGGCCAACTCTATAATAGCCGCTCCGTTCTGTAGCAGCGCTTGTTTACTATAATAAATCAGACTCGATTTTTTGATAAAATCATCCACGTCCACTGGCGAACTGAATCGCGCGGTTCCATTGGTCGGAATAATATGATTCGGTCCGGCAAAATAATCCCCTACCGGCTCAGAGCTATATGGGCCGAGGAAAATCGCTCCGGCATTCTCGATCCGGCCAGCGTAAGCCATTGGCTCCTGCACCATGATCTCCAGATGCTCCGGTGCGAGCCGGTTCACCACATCGATTCCCTCATTAATGGAATCGACTACAATAATCGCGCCATACTGCTCCACGGAAGCAGCAGCGATATCGCGTCGCGGCAGCACAGCAAGCTGGCGCTGCACTTCGCCCTGCACGGCTTCCGCCAGCGTGGCCGAGTTCGTGACGAGAATGGCCGATGCCATCTCGTCATGTTCCGCCTGCGACAACAGGTCTGCGGCGACATACACCGGATTCGCCGTATCATCGGCGAGTACCACAATCTCACTCGGCCCGGCGATACTGTCGATATCGACCGCACCGTATACCTCGCGCTTCGCGAGCGCCACGTAAATATTGCCCGGTCCACAGATCTTGTCGACCGGGGCAATGCTCTCCGTGCCGTAAGCGAGGGCGGCGATGGCCTGAGCGCCGCCAACCCGGTACATCTCGCTCACGCCTGCTTCCGCAGCAGCGACGAGAATGTACGGGTTAATGCCTTCGCCGCCGTTCGTAGACGGCGGCGTCACGAGAACAATCTCCGGCACGCCTGCCACCTGTGCCGGAATCACATTCATCAGCACAGACGATGGATACGCTGCTTTGCCGCCAGGTACATAGACACCTACCCGCTTCAGCGGTCGGATGACCTGGCCCAGCAGGCTTCCGTCTGGCTGCCAATCCATCCAAGAGTTGCGTTTCTGCTTCTCATGAAACGCACGAATGTTGACGGCGGCTTGCCGAATCGCCGTCACAAAAGATGGCTCCACGGCTGCATAAGCCGCCTGCAGCTCTTCCTGCGGCACGCGTAGCTCCGCTGCCGACAGCTTCGTGCGGTCCAGCTGCTCCGTGTAACGCAGCAGGGCCGCATCTCCCTCACGGCGAATGTCGCTGACAATGCGCCGTACCGTTTCATTTTGCTCCGGCGTACCATACTCTACTTCCCGCTTCAGATCAAACTCCCGTGCAGGTACAATTTTCATGCGTACAACCCCCTTATCGCCTATAATGCCTGCCTACTTATGACTGATTCGTTTCTTTGTTGTGTCCTTGCCTCTGCTCTACATGTTTCTCATCTATGTTTCCGACGCAATAACTTATCCCCGAAGGCTTCCTGCCGAAATCTCATTCGAAGCCGGAATAACCTGCTGAAGTGCATCACATAAAGCCTGGATTCGTGCATTTTTCATCCGATAACTTACCCGGTTGGCGATAAGACGGCTTGTAATATCCAGAATGCCTGTCATCTCCACAAGTCCGTTCTCACGCAGCGTCTGACCTGTCTCCACCAGATCGACAATTCGGTCCGCCAGACCAATCAGGGGTGCAAGCTCAATGGAACCATTCAGCTTGATCACCTCGACCTGCTGTCCCTGCTCCCGGAAATACTGTGAGGCAATTCTTGGGTACTTTGTCGCGACACGTTGCTGGATGCCTGGTTTCCAGTCCGGAAGTCCAATGACAGACATACGGCACTGAGCGATTCCCAGATTCAACAGTTCATACACATCCCGATTCTCCTCCAGCAGCACGTCTTTACCGACAATTCCGATATCCGCAACACCGTACTCCACATACGTTGGAACATCCACGGGTTTCGCCATGATGAATTCCATTCCGGCTTCCGGTACTTCAATGACCAGTCTGCGTGTATCGTCCACGTCCTCTGGAATATCCAGTCCCGCTTCACGGAACAATTTGGAGGCTTTTTTATAGATTCGGCCCTTCGGCATGGCCACCTTCAGAATATCCGACATCTCAGCGTCCTCCTTCTTCAGATCCGTAAGTAATAACTTGCTCAGCCTGAACAGTTGTTGCTCCACCCGATACAGCATTTCCCTCAGCTCCGTCTTCAGAAAGAAGGAGTGTCACTACATTTTGACCCATACTGCGTAATCTTGCCGCTTCTGTTAGTGCCTCTGCCCGACGTTTCGGGCTGTATTGGATAAGTATTGGTTTTTTCTCTTCAATGATAATGCCATGAACGCCATCAATAATCCGGTTGGTTTTCAATGCAAAGCCTGTAGCTGGCAACGAGCGCCCAAACTGTTGTAACAGATTATCATACCGTCCGCCGCTACATACAGGTGATCCCAGTTCTGCCGCATACCCTTCAAACGTCATGCCCGTATAATAGGAGAAGTCACCGATCATCGTCAGATCAATCAGTACATGCTCAGATACACCGTAAGCTTCCAACACTTCGAATACCGCACACAGATGTGCAATCGATTGAGCTGCTTCAGCGCTGGAACTTAGCTCTGCCGCATGTGTGCATACTTCCTTACCACCGCGTAGACGCAGGATCGCTTCGAGCTGTTCTTTCAGCTTAGGCTCCAGATTCAGTGCTTCAATTGACTGGCGATAGCCGACATAATCGCGTCCGAGCAGACCTTCCTTCAATTGCTCCTGCTCAGCGGTCTGACCTGGAATCACTTCCTCCAGTAATCCGTTCAGGAATCCCATATGCCCCATTGCTATTTTAAAAGAAGATACTCCCGCTGCCTGCAAAGAGGCAATTGCTAACGCAACGACTTCTGCATCCGCTTCAGGTGAGTCGTCCCCGACCAACTCCACGCCTGTCTGGAAGAATTCCGCCTCACGTCCAGCTTCCTCTTCAATGGATCGGAATACGTTGGCATGATAGGACAGACGCAGCGGTAACTGCTCATCTTTGAGCATGGACGAAACTACGCGTGCAATCGGAGCCGTTAGATCTGATCTTAGCACCAGCGTAGTTCCCCGGCTGTTCAATAATTTAAATAATTTTCGATCTGATGTAGAGCTTGCTACTCCTACGGTATCGTAATATTCAATTGTTGGCGTGATGATCTGACGGTAACCCCAGCGTTCCATGCATTCCAGTACATTTCGTTCAATCGTCCGCAGCTTGGATACTACATGTGGTGTATAGTCGCGGAATCCGGTCGGTTTTTCAAAACCTTTTGGTTTGGACATTGGTAATATTCACCCCGAGTCAGTAATTTAAGAGTCGCCCTCGTTCTATTTCAACAGGATTTATGTAGTGTAAATCCCCATTCTATCTTATAAACTTGAATCACCGTATTGCCGTAAAAGCATTCAACTATTGGTTTAGTTTAATCTTTATCATGTTTAATTCTCTTAAAACACTTTCACATGGTAAAGTGCTAACAAACTAAAGGATATGGGATATGATAACATGAAATCCGCATTACCGTCAACAATACCGAGGCTTGAACGTCCTTGGATGAACATATCGTTATATACACGCACCGTTACCCTCACCAATCGGTATTTATATACGAAAAAAGCTGCCATCAGCAGCTTTTTACTTCGAATCATCTTCATTGATTCATCTTGATTTATCACTTTATGGACTTAATGCACACTACCCTGAGAAGAATCATCCATGTTAAAGACAGTCTCTTCAGTAGAAGCTGCCGGACGTGATAAATCACGCAGTGGATTGCCTCCAACAAAAGCTCCTGGAGCAACATCCTTATGTACGACAGCTCCGGCAGCCACAACGGCTCCATCCCCTATAGTTACTCCGGGCAGAATTGTTGTATTGGCACCAATCAGTACATTTTCCCCGATAATCACCTCACCGAGCCTGTACTCCTTAATGAGATACTCATGAGCGAGAATCGTTGTGTTGTAACCAATGACCGAGTTTTCACCGACCGTTATTTTCTCCGGAAAGAACACATCTACCATCACCATCAGGCCAAAAGCTGTGTGTTTTCCCACCTTCATACCGAGCATACGGCGGTATATCCAGTTCTTCACCGATAGAATCGGACAGTAGCGTGACAACTGGATCCAGATAAAATTACGAACGCCCTTCCACGGACTCACTGTCTTGTAGATATGCCAAAGTGCATTCTGGTCCTCTACCGGATAGCGGGTTACTTTTCTCATGAACGTTCCGTTTCAATACGGATGAGTTTCAACAAGTCTCTCATATCATGCAACATGTGATCGGGGCCATATCCATTCAGGATCGTTTCCCCTTTAAGAGACCATGCAACTCCTGCTGAGAGAGCGCCCGCATTTTGTGCCGATTGGATATCCACCGGACTGTCACCCACCATTAACGTTTTGGCAGGATCTGCACCCAGTTCCGTCATGGCTTTCAGTACAGGTTCAGCGTGTGGCTTCGGATTCGTTACGTCGGTCACTGTTACAATCGTCTGCATATACTTAAGCAGGTCAAAACGCTCAAGCACCTTTAATGTAGATGGACGAATTTTGGTTGTGACCACACCCATCACAATGCCAGCCTGATGCAGAGCCTCTACTACCTCAATAACATGTGGAAAAGGTCTAACCATCGCTTCATGATGGATATCATTATAGGCGCGGTAACCTTTCACGTACTCGGAGACTTCCTCCTGCCCTGAGAAGGTGCGCATTTGCTGCTCCAGTGTGCCACCCATATGCGGAATAATCTGTTCCCGTGTCCATGGAGCTGAATGCTCCCATCCTCCCATGACATGCTGGAATGAGCTGATAATCAGCTCATTGGTATCAATAATCGTTCCATCGAGATCGAACAATACCGTGTCAATCATGTTGCATTACTCCTTTTTATCATCAACTTGCTTCGGATCGTCTTTGGCTGGAGGTGTTACCTTATTCTCTTTGCCAGCAACCGTTCCCGTATGCTCCATATCATCTGCAGGAACTTTGGACGATACAATCGGATCACTGTAACGAACATCCGCTTTACCAGTCACTCTTCTCACTACAATGAATACAACAGCAACAATAATGATGCCAATAGCAAGCAATTGCGAGATTCTTACGTTACCGTAAGCAGGATCAAGATATCCTTGTTCGAAGCCCATTGCAGTCATTGGAGACCACAGCCCGTTCACTAATGAAGCAACCCACTGCGGAGCCTGGAAGCCCAGACTGTCCGTACGCAAAGCTTCAATGAAGAAGCGACCGATCGAGTACCAGATGAAATAAGACATGAACAGTTCGCCTGAACGCAGAAACTTCTGACGACGCAGAACCAGCAGCAAGACCAGACCAACGAGACTCCACATCGATTCATACAAAAACGCAGGATGGTGGAACACGCCGTCTATGTTCATTTGATTCACAATAAAGTCTGGCAGATGAAGCTTGTCTCTCAAAAATGATTCTTCCACGGGACCGCCGTAGGCTTCCTGGTTCACGAAGTTCCCCCAGCGTCCAATCAACTGTCCAACAATAAGTCCAGGCGCACAGATATCGGCCATACGCCAGAAGTTATACCCTTTACGACGGAAGAAAATGACTGCACAGATGATAGCACCAATGAGTGCACCATAGATGGCAATACCGCCATTCCATATTTTAAAGACATCCCAGAAATTATCCTTATAATCGTCCCATTTAAATGCTACGTAGTAGATGCGGGCCCCAATGATGGCAGATGGCACACCCAACAGAACCATGTCCATGAACACTTCCTGCGGGATATTGTATCTTTTACCTTCCCGGATCACGAGCAATAGTCCTACAAGTGCCGCGGCACCAAGAATAAGCCCGTACCAGTGAACCTTTAACGCCCCAATAGAGAACGCGATCGGGTTCAACAGTAATAATGTATCCATTCATTCACACTCCTATAAATTCGATCAATCGCACGCATGACGAATGGTTGGCATGCCCTGCGCCTTCAGAGAAGCAGTACATGTCAACCATTTATCATAAGTTCAATTTATATATGCTTCTTAATCCATGTCTTCCATATCTTCTGAGATGGTTGCTGTCAATTTATTCGTGAATTGCAGTGCAGCATTAAGACCCATCTGTTTCAGACGATAGTTCATGCCGGCCACTTCGATAATAACGGCCAAGTTCCGTCCCGGACGAACAGGAATCGTAACGAGAGGCACATCCGTATCAATGATCCGTGTTGTCTCTTCATCCAGACCCAGACGATCATATTGTTTATCCTGCTGCCATGCTTCCAGACGTACAACCAAGGTAATCCGTTTGTTATTACGAACTGCACCAGCTCCGAACAAAGTCATGACGTTGATAATACCCACACCTCGAATTTCGAGTAAATGGCGGATCAGTTCAGGTGCAGTACCGTGCAACTGAAAGTCTGATGTTTGGCGGATTTCTACGGCATCATCGGCAATCAGTCGGTGTCCGCGTTTAACCAGTTCAAGCGCTGTTTCACTCTTACCAATACCGCTACTACCTGTGATCAACATACCAACCCCGTAAACATCACACAGTACACCATGAATCGTTGCAGTAGGTGCTAATTTGCCCTCCAAAAATCCGGTAATCCGGCTGGACAGGATCGTTGTGGCCATATTACTGCGCAATACAGCCAAGTCCCGTTCTTCACTGATATCAATCAGTTCTTGCGGAACTTCAAGTCCGCGTGTTACAACGATACAAGGTGTCTCTTCCGTACAAAGACGTTGCATACGATCACGTCGTTCTTGCTCCGGCAACATTGCGAAAAAGGCAAGCTCTGTTCTTCCAAGCAACTGTACGCGTTCTTGTGGATGGTATTCAAAATAACCGGCCATTTCCAGACCAGGACGGTTCAGATCATCTACCGTAATGACTCTTTTCAGTCCGTGAGATCCAGAAACAACCTCTAACTGAAACTGCTGTACCAATTCGGATACTTTCACTTTTTTCGCCATTTGTCTCTTCCTTTCAGCATTCGCTGTCTCTCTATGTAATTCAGATCGTGTATCAGTTCTTTCCATTATTAGCGCATTCACAACATGGGGTACAGATTGCATACCCTTCCAACAGTCGATTCTCTTAATAATAAGAAGACAGACCTTCAAATAATCTTAAATGAATTCCGGGCTGAATGCAATCGCGTCCTGCCACAACCATTAGTACGAAAAAGTCTTCTGATCGAAGCCGTATCGAGGATGCTACATTCGTGGTTTAGTAGATTTCTTACGATCATCGAATCCTTCAGTCCCGTTGAAAACTTATAGATTCAATAATCTTAAAAAAGCCCCTTCCAGCAATAACGGAAGGGGCTCTCAATACAATGTATAATTGCGTTAACTGTCAGGTTCCATCGTCATCGAGGAATCTCAGTATTATTAGTCTTGAAGAAGTACGTTCACTTCAGTCTCTTTGTCAAAGATATGAACTTTGTTCATGTCGATGGCCATTTTAACTGTAGAACCATCACGAGTGTTAGAACGTCCGTCTACACGTGCGATCGTTGTATCATTACCAACACCGCTCAGGTAGAGGAGCATTTCGTGACCCAAGTTCTCTGTTACATCTACGTGAGTAGAGAATACAGAGTTCGGGGATGCTTCCAGGAATACTGGCTCCTCGTGAATGTCTTCTGGACGAACACCCAGAATCACTTCTTTGCCAATGTATCCTCTAGATTTCAACACTTGTGCTTTACCTTGCGGGATTTCAACGTCCACGCCTGGAGCTACGAAGTGCAAGTTAGCACCTTGCTCAGCCAGTTTACCCGAGATAAAGTTCATTGTCGGGGAACCGATGAAACCAGCTACGAACAGGTTAGCCGGCAGGTTATACAACTCTTCCGGAGAAGCTGCTTGTTGGATGATACCATCCTTCATAACAACGATCCGATCACCCATCGTCATCGCTTCGATCTGGTCATGCGTTACGTAGATAACAGTTGTTTCCAAACGTTTCGCAAGTTTAGTGATCTCTGCACGCATTTGACCACGCAGTTTGGCATCCAAGTTGGAGAGAGGCTCATCCATCAAGAACACTTGTGGATCACGGACAATCGCACGTCCCAAAGCGACACGCTGACGTTGACCACCGGACAATGCCTTAGGTTTACGCTCAAGCAAATGCTCGATATCCAGGATTTTAGCTGCTTCACGTACACGTTTGTCGATCTCATCTTTTTTAACCTTACGCAATTTCAAACCAAACGCCATGTTTTGATATACGCTCATATGCGGATACAAGGCATAGGATTGGAATACCATCGCGATATCGCGGTCTTTAGGTGCAACATCATTAACGACACGGTCACCGATATAGAGTTTACCTTCAGAAATTTCCTCAAGGCCTGCGATCATACGCAGTGTTGTTGATTTACCACAACCGGACGGACCTACCAGTACCAGAAATTCTTTATCTTTAATGTCCAGGTTAATGTCAACTACAGTTGCTTTATCAGAACCCGGGTATTTTTTGAAAATATGCTCTAAACGTACTCCAGCCATGATTGTTGCCTCCTCAGAGATCATTTTGTAATCGAATACAATTTGTATTTTTATAATACCCTATCTACGTGAGGTTTGACTATTCGCAAACTGCACAAAAATATCAATGCTTTTTCGTCACTTTGTACATAAGTAGTAAAAACTGCACTAGAACAGCACTTTCGAAGTGCCTCACATCATAGCCTATCTCCTGTTTGATCTTGTCCAGACGGTATACCAACGTGTTACGATGAATGAAAAGACGTTTTGCGGTCTCGCTAACATTACAGTCCAGGCTAAAAAAGGTCTCCAGCGTAGCAAGTGTCTCACTATCATTGAAGATTAACGTGTCTCTGCCTGTTTCCTGTATAAAACGTATGCGTTGTTCATCTGGAATGCTCGCTACCAAACGCTCCAGATGCAGATCCCATGGAAGATGAATATGCTGCGTAACATGGAATGCTCTGCCCAAGTGAACACTTTCTTTAAGAAGAGCTGTGACCGATACTAGTTGTTGTGCTGGAATACATGGTAGGGATGCAGAGAGATGGAACACCCCTGCCCACTCACTTGCGACCAATTCATGCAACCCCAGACAAAAAGCGTTCAATGAATCCTTTTTGGCTTCCGTTGTATCTTCCTCGGCTTCTTCTGTAACAATCTCTTTATCCCCCATGAAAATCCACTCTTGCTCCCCTAAAGGAATCAATACAATCTCCTCGCCAAAGTAACTCTCAAGCAACTTGTTGAGTTCCTTGGAACGTAAACGATGTGCATCCGGTGTATCCCCTTGGAGCAAAAACAGAATCTTCTCCGTATTCAACCCTGCCGCCACTACAAAGCGATCAGGAACAGCTTCAGCTTCCTTCTTGGTAGGTTGTTCGACCTGCTCTTTAAGCCAGAGACCCAATTCCGTTAGATACTGCGCTCTATCATTCTCATATACAACAGGCTGTACTTCATCGGGTAGGGCCGTGTTAGTACGGATCAAAAGCTCAATCAATTGCCGTGTTTCCACAGTGATAGATCTTGCAGCGCATCCCCAACACACAACAGTCTCTTCTTTCTCATTCATCCGAACCTTAAAAAATATACGCTCTCCCGTATTCAGACTCATCACATCGGATAATGAATCTTGAGATCCAGATTGATCAGGTAGCTCCTGACTCTCTCCTTCATTACTAAAGGTCTCCGAATTTCCATGAAGAGCAATCAGATTCTCCACGGATTGTATCCATTCTTGGATTGTGATTTCGTATTCATCCAAATTTGTACCTATAATGACTTCAATTTGTTGTTTTAGATCAGGTATGAGCTTCATATAATGAACGCCACCACTCTGCTTATTTTCTATTATTTTATCATATCTTGCGCAGCTTTAATAAATATCCATATTCAGCTAAAATTACATAACAAAAAAAGAGCGACTAATCAAATTAATGATTAATCACTCTTTTCTAAAAGATGAGTCATGAAGGGCTCGAACCTTCGACACCCTGATTAAAAGTCAGGTGCTCTACCAACTGAGCTAATGACTCATAAAACTGGTGGAGGATGATGGATTCGAACCACCGAACCCGTACGGGAGCAGATTTACAGTCTGATGCGTTTGGCCACTTCGCTAATCCTCCAAGGATTAAAGGTGGCTCGGGACGGAATCGAACCGCCGACACGAGGATTTTCAGTCCTCTGCTCTACCGACTGAGCTACCGAGCCATATTTAATTTTTAGGATTAATGGCGGAACCGACGGGATTCGAACCCGCGATCTCCTGCGTGACAGGCAGGCATGTTAGGCCAACTACACCACGGTTCCAGGCATTAATGGTGCCGGCGAGAGGACTTGAACCCCCAACCTACTGATTACAAGTCAGTTGCTCTACCAGTTGAGCTACACCGGCGTATATGGTGGAGGCTGAGGGGATCGAACCCCCGACCCTCTGCTTGTAAGGCAGATGCTCTCCCAGCTGAGCTAAGCCTCCTGGGTAATATGGTAGCGGCGGAGGGGATCGAACCCCCGACCTTACGGGTATGAACCGTACGCTCTAGCCAGCTGAGCTACACCGCCATATTAATTGTGTCTTGATTGCTTGTCCATCTTTAGGTAAAGATGGCGGAGAGAGAGGGATTCGAACCCTCGCACCGCTTACGCAGTCTAACCCCTTAGCAGAGGGTCCCCTTATAGCCACTTGGGTATCTCTCCAAATAACAATCATCAACATCATTCAAGGATTGCTCCCTGAAAACTAGATTCGAAACGAAACATGCGATTTAGAACTTGCTATTGGATAAGCCCTCGACCGATTAGTACTGGTCAGCTCCATGCATTGCTGCACTTCCACCCCCA
>NZ_JBBCYH010000028.1:0-51626 GCF_037144955.1 Paenibacillus sp. USHLN196
CGTCCTGAGCCAGGATCAAACTCTCCAATAAAGTATTGAAAAGAGCGATAAGCTCATTTTGAATCTGACGAGATTAAAAATCTCATTTGTGCTCCAGTCGATTCAAGCCAAGGCTTGTTTCAAACTTTCGCGTTTCATTCTGCAAGCAGAATGTTTACTCACTCGTTGTTCAGTTTTCAAAGATCAAACTTGTTTTTTCGTCACCATTTTCTCTCAGCGGCGACTTTTATAATATATCATACTTCGTTTGTTTTGGTCAAGTGTTTTTTTGAAATTCTTTTTCGAAGCTCGTTATGAACTTCTTCATTTCATCAAAAGCATGTAACCAAGCAAGCAAAGCAACGAGATATAATGTACCATATAAATAATCCCGAAGTCAACTATCCGAACAAAGAAATTTTCAACCCCAATAACAGCCCAACACCCGGCAATCCCAAAACAGTTACAGTCCCTATCGTTGCAGGGTTCAGCGGGATGTAGGTACCTGTAATCCAACCGGAATAATTCACGATGTAAATCCCTACTGCAGCCAGCACCAGATGAATTCCAAAAGACGTGAAAAACGATAACCCTATTCGCTTTCTGAACAATACAACAATAAGTCCCAGTAACGATACAACCAATACACTCCCCAATATAATACTCTTCATATGGTGCACCTCCGTGTTTAATGTAAACCTGACTCTACATACTAACCCCTCGCTGTGATGTAACATCATCATTCGCCCGGGCTCGCTTCGCTCTCTTCAAATGAATCTGGTACTTCCGCTCGGCTGCCTCCAACACATAAATGGCATAATCAATCTCATCCTGCCCCTGCGCATCTTCGAACTGTCTCATTGCCCGCTCCCATTCCTGTTTTGCCAACTGAATATCTGCATAGATTTGATCCGCCTCAAGTTCCTTCAACATTCTGTTGCGCTTCTCCATCGAGTTCCGTATATTTCGCCACTTAAACATAAACTCTCCCCCTCCTGATCAGTGCAGCATATTCTCATACTTATCAGGGAAAGGACAAACTTAGAACTTGGACATTTCATTTTCCTCACAAAAAAAAGAGAGCCCTAAGGCTCTCTTGGTTAAAAGAATCATATTTAGCACACAAAGTCTCTCGGGAGTATGCTGTGTTTAAAACAAATACACTAACGCATTTCCCTGCGCCCTTCCAAGGCTTTCGAAAGAGTCACCTCATCGGCATACTCCAGATCGCCTCCTACAGGCAATCCATGGGCGATTCGAGTCACACTGATCTCAAACGGACGCACCAAGCGGGAGATGTACATCGCTGTAGCCTCACCCTCAATATTGGGGTTTGTCGCCAGAATGATCTCTTTTATCCGTTCATCACTTAATCGAACCAGAAGTTCCTTCAAACGAATATCGTCCGGGCCAATTCCCTCCATAGGCGAAATCGCACCCTGTAACACATGATAGTATCCATCGAATTCCTTGGTGCGCTCCATGGCAACCAGATCTTTCGAATCCTGAACTACACAGATGACAGAGACATCCCTGGACTTATCCTGACAGATGCGACACGGATCCGTATCGGTGATATTACAACACACTGAGCAGTAATGAAGATTGCGCTTCACACTCACGAGTGCTTTGGCAAAATCGATAACGTCATCTTCCTTCATGTTAAGCACATGAAAAGCTAAACGCGCTGCTGTCTTGGGGCCTACACCTGGCAAACGGGTAAAGGCATCAATCAGCTTGGCTATTGGTTCGGGATAATACAATCGATTATGTCTCCTTTGACAGGATCAATTTAAATTAAAATAGTCCCGGAATATTCATGCCGCCTGTGAACTTGCCCATATCCTTGTTGGCAATCTCATCAGCTTTGGCCATTGCATCATTAACTGCTGTCATAACAAGATCCTGCAACATTTCAACATCTTCCGGATCTACCGCTTCAGGTTTGATCGTGATAGCAAGCAATTTCTTGTGCCCGTTAACTTCAGCCGTTACAACGCCGCCGCCCGAAGTACCTTGGACTGTTTTGTCCGCCAGTTCCTCTTGTGCTTTCAGCATTTGCTCCTGCATCTTCTTCACTTGTTTCATCATTTGGTTCATGTTGTTCATAATTGTTCATCTCCTTTGTTATAGTTATCGCGCTATACGCATTATTCTTTGATCACTACAAGGTCCTCACCAAAGAGCTGGATGGCTTCATCAATCCAAGGTTGTTGGTTGCCTGAACCGCCGTCTTCATGCTCAGGTTCAAGCTTAAAGTCCTCCTTTGGCGCTTCAGAAGCTCCTTCCATAGCTCCGGTCCAATCTTTGAGCATCATCGTCACCAATCGTGCCGGGCGCCCAAGTTGTTCGGACAACACCCGCTCAATGACTTCGCGGTTAGCCTGCTTCTCCGTCGTTTCACGGTGAATATTGTTTTTGAAAGCAACCAGAACGTTGTCTTCAAGCAATGATACTGGATCACCATCCACAAACCAAGCGTGAACGGTAACTCTCTCTTCCTTCACTCGTTGCAGGATCTGACTCCATTTTTTGCTGATCTCTGCGAACTCAGGGGCTCCCTTGCGCGCAACATATTGATCCAACTGTGCAGGAAGCTTCGCAGGCGAGTTCCCTCTGGATACAGGGGCTCTTGTTGCCGGACGCGATGGAGCACTTGATGCACCATCTCCACCAGACAACCCGCTCTTAAGTGCACGATCCAATTTCTTCTCCAGCTCAGCAAGCTGCTGCTTCAAGCGGTTGATCTCTCCCCCATCAGCAGGTGCTGCATGAGATGAAGCCCCCACCTGAACAGAAGCCTCTCCTTGTGCTGGAATACTACACAATTTAAGCAATGCGACTTCAAATAATGTCTGTGGCTGTACGGCATATTTCATTTCACTCTGGTACCGATTAAGGGTGTCGATCATGTGGAACAGTTGTTCCTTGGTGAATGACTCCGCCATATCACGGAAAGCTTCCGGATTAAGTACCCGGTCCGTCAGTTTGTCTGCATCAGGCACCATCTTAATCATAAGCAAATCACGGAAATAATACAGTAAATTCTCCATGCACTTGTCTGCACTTTTCCCTTCATGCATGAAGCCTTCAATCATCTGCAAAATATGACCAACATCACCTTTGAGCAGTGAAGCAGCCAGTTTGGCAAATTGCTCTGAAGCAATTCCACCCGTCATGTCCATAACCTGCTGGTACGTTACTCGTCCATCCGTAAATGAAGAGATCTGATCCAGCACACTAAGTGCATCCCTCATTCCACCATCCGATAAACGGGCAATGTATTGGAGGGCGTCCTGGTCAGCTTCCATGCCTTCCTGTTCACAGATCAGTGTAAGTCTTGCTGTCTGCTCTTCCAGGGAAACCCGGCGAAAATCAAATCGCTGACAGCGCGATATAATGGTAGCCGGAAGGCGGTGCGGTTCCGTTGTTGCCAAAATAAACATCACATGTGGCGGTGGCTCCTCCAATGTTTTGAGCAAAGCATTGAATGCCTCCGTCGTCAGCATGTGCACTTCATCAATAATATAGACTTTCTGCCGGACTTCGGTTGGCGCATATTTAACCTTTTCCCGAAGATCACGGATCTCCTCAACGCCCCGATTGGATGCAGCATCAATCTCCTGCACATCCATCACAGCGCCAGTCGTAATCCTACGGCAAGCTTCACACTCGTTACAAGGTTCAGGCGCAGGCCCACGTTCGCAGTTCACAGCTTTGGCCAAAATCTTGGCGGCACTCGTCTTTCCCGTTCCTCTGGGCCCGCTAAATAAGTAGGCATGGGAAGTCCGCTGTTCACGAATCGCGTTCTGCAAGGTCTGAATAATATGCTGTTGTCCCACCATATCTTGAAACGACTGGGGACGCCAAGCCCGGTATAACGCGATATGCTCCATGATGCGTTACCTTCCTTCCACTTCGCATTCGAGTCCTTTGTCGTTCCCCTATTATACTATATTCCAGGGTGAATCCAAACTTTATCTGACTCATTCATGCGTGGTTTTTTAAGACATATCAAAAAGACCTCTGCATACATACAACTGCAAAGGTCTCTACATTTAAATGGTAAGCCGTGCACCTGCTATCGATATTTGCGATCCAAGTGGCACCCCTGAACAATAGCTCGGGCTAGGCGACCCTCCGGCACAAGAGTGATCTCACTTATGGCTGCTTCCTTCCGGACCTGACCAGGTTCATGAGTACTCATTGCGGAGGACCCAACCGTCAACACCACGTTCAGGGACCAAACCTCACATCGACAAAACCTCTAGCAGGAATTCAACCTCGCTATAGCGGATTGCGAGTTACAGGGCACCGCTACCTCCCCATCTAGCACGGTAAGAAATAGTATAACGTAAGGTTATCCAAATTGCAACCAGAAGGAACGCAGCAGCAACTATGTTTGCATAAAACATATAAAAACCCCTGCCAGATCAGCAGGGGTGGGTTGGATGCAATTAGCAGACAACTCCAAGAATTGTCCTATTAGATTCCGTATTTCTTCTTGAAACGATCAACACGGCCGCCAGCATCGATAAACTTCTGTTTACCTGTGAAGAACGGGTGGCACGCGGAGCAAATCTCTACACGAAGTCCGTCTTTAACCGAACCTGTCTCAAAAGTATTCCCGCAAGCGCAAGATACTTGACCAATCGTGTAATTAGGATGAATTGCTTCTTTCATTACCTTTCACCTCTTTCCGCCCTGAGCCTCAAGCGGACCCAGAGTAAATGGCACAACTCTGAGATTATAACACGGCCTAATGCCTGTTGCAATCCATTATTGTTAAGAGGTAATCAACCGTTTTGGACGTGCCATTCCAGCTGGTGGTACGTGAGTATACGATCCAATCACCACATCAGGCAACTCGTCTTCAAAGATTTCAATCATCTGCTTCATGCCCAAGATATCACCTTGAGCCGGAGGAATTAACTCCAGATAGCTCTCCGGATCAATATTGAGATTGCGCATCTGAATCAAACGCAGATCCGTTCTTCGTGCAAACTCAATCATTGCTTCAATCTCTTCCTCACGATCTGTTACACCTGGGAAGATCAAATAGTTAATGGAGGTGTATACCCCCTGCTGCGCTGCGTATTTCATCGACTTCTCGACATTGGCCAAGGTATAGCCACGCGGCTTATAGTAGGCGTTATAGTGGTCATCCAGTGCACTAATTGTACTTACGCGCATCAGATCCAATCCAGCGTCAACAATTCCTCTAATATGATCATTCAGACCCGCATTGGTATTAATGTTGATATACCCCATATCCGTGACGGAACGCACTTCACGAATGGCTTCGATAATCAGCTTGGCCTGCGTGGAAGGCTCCCCTTCACAACCTTGTCCAAAGCTAATGATGGATTCCGGTGTCTTCAGGTGCTCCATCATGACTTGGACAATCTCATCCACCCGCGGGCGGAAGTTCATACGTGTCTGCGGGGAAACAAAACCACTATCATCCGGTTGCTCGGAGATACATCCGAAACACCCCGCATTACAGGAATAGGATACCGGCACTCCGCCTTCCCAACGATTCAGGAACGTGTTCGACGAAGTTAGACATTCATATCCGAGCGCACAATTGGACAGATGGGTATAAAGACGGTTCTCGGGATATTGCTCCGTCAACCGTTTAACTCCGGAACGCACATCATCCCGATCACAGTTCAGCGGATTCCATTGGTCAGGACTATCCGACTTCGCAGCCGTGACATAGAAACCGCCATCTTTCCAAACTACTGCGGAATAGCCGAATAACGGCAATTTATACTCTTTATCCGTCTTCACATAACCAGGGAGACACAAACGAGTGAAACCCTGTGGAAGCAACGCACCTACAGCCTGTGTGTCCGTTGGCATCGGCAACATCTCACCTGTATCCGGGTCCATACCAATGGGCCGAGTACTTGGGAGTCCAACCAAAGTTGCACCCTCCGGCAAAGGGATCAGTTCATCCTCCATAATTTCAACGATCATATCTCCGCTACGGGCAAGCCCGTACAAGGATGGGTGATCAAATACATTACCTTTTTCATCTGCGTATACTAAATACATGATGTTCTCCTCACATCTAATGGGTTAAACCTAACGACGAGTGTATTGTAAAATTCACAGCAACGCTGCTAAACGCATGTTATGGGTCGAGCGACACTTATGTCGATGTACCTGACGTAGCTGTCTGTCTTGGTGAGCGACGGGTTGTTGTTGTCCCCGAATTGCTTGTTGGACTATTACCAGCTGAATCAAATGCCGCCAAAAACTCTGCATTTGTCTTGCTGTTGCGAAGTTTCTTCAGGAAACCTTCGACAAAGTCATGGGAATCATTCATATTCTTGCGAATCGCCCAAATTGTATCCAGCTCTTCCTTGCTGAGCAACACTTCTTCACGACGCGTACCAGAACGACGAATGTCGATTGCCGGGAATATACGACGTTCAGCCAGACGACGGTCCAGATGCAACTCCATATTACCCGTACCCTTAAACTCTTCATAAATGACGTCATCCATACGTGAACCGGTATCAATTAATGCCGTTGCCAGGATGGTCAAACTTCCGCCTTCTTCCACATTCCGTGCTGAACCGAAGAAACGTTTCGGACGATGGAATGCAGCTGGGTCAATACCACCACTAAGCGTACGACCAGATGGTGGAATAACCAGGTTATATGCACGGGCAAGACGTGTAATGCTATCCAGCAGGATAACGACATCCTTTTTAGCCTCAACCAAACGAAGCGCACGTTCAAGCACCAATTCCGCCACCTTGATATGATTCTCAGGCAGTTCATCAAATGTCGAAGCCACAACTTCCCCTTTTACCGAACGTGACATATCCGTTACTTCCTCTGGACGTTCATCAATCAACAGGACAAACAGTTCAATTTCTGGATTGTTAGTTGAGATGCTGTTGGCAATTTCTTTGAGGAGAAGCGTTTTACCCGCTTTGGGAGGTGCTACGATCAATCCGCGCTGTCCCAATCCTACTGGGGCGAGCACATCCATAATGCGTGTGGACAAATGGTTGGGGGATGTTTCGAGAACCAGTTTTTTCTGCGGATACAGTGGGGTTAGTGCCGGGAAGTGAAGTCGCTCTGCAGCCGCCGATGGATTCTCACCATTTACAGCGTTGACTTGCAACAAACCGAAGTATCTCTCGTTTTCCTTAGGCGTCCTACACTTACCTGATACGAGGTCACCTGTTCTTAGGTCAAACTTGCGAATCTGAGAAGCTGAGATGTAGATGTCTTCCGTGCTTGGCAAGTAGTTGATCGGCCGAAGAAATCCGTAACCTTCAGGTAAAATTTCGAGTACGCCTTGCATGAACATCAGACCGCTTTGTTCGGCTTGTGCACGCAATATAGCAAAGATTAATTCTTTCTTTTTTAACGTACCATAGTAAGGAATCTGATATTTTTTGGCCAGCTTGTAGAGGTCCGTTAGTTTCATTTCTTCCAAATCGGAAATTTGTAGATCCATATAATAACCACCTATTCAATTAATAAGTCCGTGTGAAATGGATAGTTTCGCTAGATGTTCCGGCTATAGAGCGCAGCGTCTGCCACAATCTCTTCTGTCCATTGTACGGAATGTAACCGTTATAATGCAAATACTTGTCTTTGAGTGTAAGTTTCCGGGTGGGATGGCCATATTCGGCATAATCCGCTAATGAGTGAACACGATTCAATGAGGCGATCGATCCAGGTAGACCGGCTATGGAGCGCAGGTTCAAACAAAACCGGGGGGTGGGGAAAGAAAAATGATGTTCTTACAGCCATATGAAGTTTGATTCAAAAAAAGACCCTCCGGTAAAGGAAACAGAAACATTTCGTCTTATGCCGGAGAGACTGAGAACTCTATTAAAACAGGTTTACCCAATTACTGAAAGGATATGCAATCCAGCTAAAATAAACATGCGCATGACAGAATCATACATGATGCTTATCAATTAATCGGTTTCCCGCCATACATCTGCACCAAGCAGACGAAGATTGGTCACCAGGTGATCGTAACCACGATCGATATATTCGACCCCTGTTACTTCAGTCACACCTTCACTGACCGTAAGACCTGCGATCACCAGTGCTGCTCCAGCTCGAAGATCGGATGCTTTTACTTTGGCCGCGTTCAATGCACTGCCTTCAATAATCGCTGACCGTCCTTCTACCCGAATCTTAGCGCCCATCCGCACCAGCTCTGGCACATGCTTGAACCGATTACTGTATACAAAGTCGCTCAGGACACTAACACCGGTTGCCTGTGTTAAAACACTGGTCATTGGTGACTGTAAATCGGTTGGAAAACCAGGATATACAAGTGCCTTCACGTCAACGTGGTTATAGCTTGGTTTTCCAATGACACGTATACTTTCATCCAATTCCTCAATGCCAACACCCATCTCCAGCAGCTTTGCTGTTAAAGCTTCCAGATGTTTGGGAATCACATTGTCAATCAGAACATCACCGCGCGTTGCCGCTGCAGCGATCATATACGTACCCGCTTGGATACGGTCCGGAATGATGGAATGACGGCAGCCTTTAAGCTCCGAAACCCCTTCAATACGGATCGTTTCGGTACCTGCACCCTTGATGCTGGCACCCATGGAATTCAGAAGTGTTGCTACATCTATAATCTCAGGCTCTTTAGCCGCGTTTTCGATAATTGTAGAGCCTTTGGCACGAGTAGCCGCCAGCATGATATTAATGGTTGCACCGACACTGCTTACATCAAGATAGATTTTTGCTCCGCGCAGCTCTTTGGCATGCAAATGAATGGAGCCGTGTTCGTTTGTTACGGTTGCGCCAAGCGCTTCAAACCCTTTGATATGTTGATCAATTGGACGAGGCTCGAAATTACAGCCCCCTGGTAAACCTATGGTCGCTTCTTTGAAACGCCCTAATAATGCACCCATCATATAATACGAAGCACGAAGCTTCTTCACGGGACCATTCGGCATAGGAATGGATTTGATGTCAGAAGGATCAATCTTCATCTGACTGCCTTCCCAAGTTACATGTGCTCCGAGTTCCTCCAAAATTTCTGCATAAACCGCCACATCACTCAAAAGTGGAAGGTTGTCCAACACGACTTCTGACTCGGCAAGCAATGCTGCAGGAATAAGCGCAATGGCGCTGTTCTTGGCGCCGCTTATGGTTACAGTTCCCTGTAACGGACGTCCGCCACTAATCATCAATTTTTCCATAAAGCTTAATGTCCCCCTACGTGTTTTGCAGCCGATGAACGGCAATACGTGCTGTTGGCTTCCGATGTAGAAATAAGGTGTGAAAATGGAAAGACACCGGCTAGGCGGTGTTCTTCCATTTCACAGTATGGAACTGGTAAAGATAAATTACGCTTTGTTGTTGGAACCAAACTCGCGGATTTTACCTTTAACTGTTTCTTTGATTGCATCACGGCCTGGTACGATGAATGTACGTGGATCGTAAGCATCCGGTTTAGCTGCAAGCACTTCACGAACTACTTTTGAGAAAGCAATTTGGTTCTCTGTGTTTACGTTGATTTTGGATGTACCCAGGGAAATGGCTTTGTCGATGTCGTGTTTAGGAATACCTGTACCACCGTGCAATACGAGTGGAACTTGTACCGCGTCACGAACTTCTTCCATTTCTTTGAAGCCCAGGTTAGGCTCGCCATGGTAAGGACCGTGTACGGAACCAAGAGCAGGTGCCAATGTGTCGATACCTGTTTCTTTAACGATACGGATACACTCGTTCAGGTCAGCATACATGATACCGCCGATAACGTCGTCTTCTTGTCCGCCTACAGTACCTACTTCAGCTTCTACAGAAACGCCTTTAGCGTGTGCATATTCAACAACTTTTTTAGTCATTTCGATGTTCTCATCGATAGAGTGGTGGGAACCGTCGATCATAACGGATGTGAATCCAGCATCGATCGCTTCTTTACACTTGTCGAAGCTTGAACCGTGGTCCAGGTGAATTGCAACTGGAACAGTGATTTTCATGTCGTGAATGAGTCCTTCTACCATTTTAACTACAGTGTAGAAGCCACCAATGTGACGTGCTGCGCCTTCGGATACACCCAGAATTACTGGGGATTTCTCTTCTTCAGCAGCACCAAGAATCGCTTGAGTCCACTCAAGGTTATTGATGTTGTATTGACCAACTGCATATTTTCCTTCAAGTGCTTTGTTCAACATGTCTGTCATAGATACTAATGGCATGGTTTCAATCCTCCTAGGGGTTTGGGTTGTGTCTATGGTTTTTAGCCGAAATCACATACGGGCTTATTATACCACATCCCATGTCAAATACTAAACAAGCATTTGCAAAAATGCTGTGCTTTGCAGCACAGTTTTCATAGACACTGCTTTATGACTTCCCCATTTCCAATATTCCCCGGATGAGGGAGTGAAATACCCCATTTTCCACCACGCATCTTCTATGTTCTTCACACGCAAAAAAATCCTGTATCTACAGGATTCAGCTGCATTTATTGGCAGCACCATTGCGAAGCTGCATATTCACAGCCACTCGCATCTCATCGATATCAAATGGTTTTGTGAAATGCATGAGTGCTCCGAGATCCGTGGCTTCCTTAATCATGTCCAGTTCGCCATAAGCGGTCATCATGATGACCTTGATATCTGGATCAATTTCTTTAATATGCTTCAGGATTTCCAGGCCGTCCATCCCAGGAATCTTCATATCGAGCAGTACCAGATCAGGCTTGTCATTGTTCACAATTTCCAGGGCAATCTTGCCGTTGGGTGCTTGAAACGTGTTATATCCTTCACTGCTGAATACTTCCATTAACAGGATTCGAATACCATTCTGATCATCAACAATTAGAACTTTTTTATCTTCCACTCTGTAACCTCCTAGAATTAGGAAAGCATGTACACCTTCGAATCTGGATAACTATCCCATAGTCGTCATGATAAGTATTCTACCTCTTCCATTAAAATCCTGCTACCTTCATAAAATGACAAAAAGCATTTCGAACTGCTTTTCACGCAAAAAAAGGGATGTTCCGGCATCCGCTGTGGTTGCCTGGAACATCCCAATATCTATTACGTTAACACTACTACCCTGTATTATTTCTGTGCATTCTCCAGAGACGCTTTCACGAACTCACGGAACAATGGTTGCGGACGGTTCGGACGGGAAGTGAATTCCGGATGGAATTGTACCGCCAAGAACCATGGGTGACCTGGAAGTTCCACAATCTCAACCAGACGTCCATCCGGGGATGTACCCGAGATAACCAGTCCTGCCTTTTCGATCGCTTCACGATATTCATTGTTGAACTCATACCGGTGACGGTGTCTCTCATACACCAGCTCGTCATCATAACAAGCCATTGCCAAAGAACCTTCCTGAAGCTTACAAGGATACAGACCCAGACGCATCGTACCACCCAGATTTTCGATATCTTTTTGCTCAGGCAACAGATCGATTACCGGGAATTCCGTAGCCGGATTAATCTCGGAGCTGTTCGCACCATTCAAGCCAACGATGGAACGTGCATACTCAATAACGGAAACCTGCATGCCCAGGCAAATACCGAAGAACGGAATTTGTTTCTCACGGGCATAACGGATTGCGGATACTTTACCTTCGATACCCCGGTCTCCAAATCCACCAGGAACCAAGATGCCGCCAACGCCATGCAAGAGGTCGCCTACGTTCTCATCGGTGATATCTTCGGAATGAATCCAGCGAATCTTCACATCTGCATTGGATGCAAATCCTGCATGAGACAAGGATTCAACGACACTAAGGTATGCATCATGCAACGCTACATATTTACCAACAATAGCAATCTCAACCGTATGCTCCAGCTTGTTGATCCGGTCAACCAGTCCTTCCCACTCGCTCATATCCGGTGCAGGAGTAGTCAGTTTCAAGTGGTTTACCACGATCTCATCCAAACCTTCTTCACGCAGGTTCAGAGGTACTTGATACAACGTGTCTGCATCGCGACATTCCACTACAGCATTCTCATCAATGTCGCAGAAGAGAGCGATTTTGGCTTTCATGTCGTTAGACAATTCATACTCCGTACGGCAGACAATGACATTCGGTTGAATACCGATGCTGCGCAGTTCCTTAACACTATGCTGCGTTGGTTTTGTTTTCACTTCACCTGCTGCTTTGATGTAAGGAATAAGAGTTACGTGGATGTACATCACATTGTCGCGACCTACATCACTCTTGATTTGACGAATGGCTTCCAGGAAAGGCAAACTCTCGATGTCGCCCACTGTTCCGCCAATTTCCGTAATAACAACATCCGAACCCGCTTCACGTCCAGCGCGGAATACACGCTCTTTGATCTCGTTCGTAATGTGTGGGATAACTTGTACCGTTCCGCCCAGATATTCCCCGCGTCGCTCTTTGCTGATGACGGAAGAGTATACTTTACCAGTCGTGACGTTGCTGTTTTTGGAGAGATTGATATCAATAAAACGTTCATAGTGGCCAAGGTCCAGATCCGTTTCCGCGCCATCATCCGTTACAAAAACCTCGCCATGCTGATAAGGGCTCATTGTCCCTGGGTCGATGTTGATGTATGGATCAAATTTCTGAATCGTTACCTTAAGCCCTCTGTTTTTCAGCAATCTGCCCAGCGAAGCAGCCGTAATCCCTTTGCCTAGGGAGGACACAACTCCGCCCGTCACGAAAATATACTTTGTCACTGTTATTACCCTCCTAATATAAGTACAGAAATTCAGGCGATATATGGTGTTATCGTAACCTGTTTCCCAGGTAATCATCGTTAAAAAGAGCAATGGCAGAAATTCCCTGCATCTGCCGAACTGCTCTTTCTGCGAAGACGGTTTAAATAAACGTTGTTTTACAGCAAAAAATGGTGCAAACATTCCGGTAGCCTTCATTCCATTTCGTGTTTTTGATATACAAAAACGGGCCATGAAATGTTGGCCGGGAGCATGCGGAATTGAAAACATTTTGCAAAATTATGCCTCTAAAAATACAAAAAAAAGTACTCCCGCAGGACGGGGCACCTTCTATAAAAAACATAAATATATTGTCGCTCATTCATAAGCCCATGCAATAGTTTACCCGTTACCCCGTCTGCTGTCAAGGCTGACTATTCCGGGGAAACGGGTAAATTATAGACGTCAAAAATGACTACCGATTATCAGAATCGTCGTCAAATTCATCCTCGTTTTCGGACTCTTCTTCGTCTTCTTCGAGGTCTTCATCTTCCAGATCGTCATCTTCGACCAGCACTTCTTCTTCGCTGTCTTCTTCATCAAAGATGTCGTCTTCGTCTTCATCTTCTTCGTCTTCTTCTTCGTCTTTATCCGTGCTGTCGAAGTCTTCGTCGCTGTTATAGCTGTCTTCTTCTTCACCGAAGTCTTCATCTTCCAGATCATCGTCTTCATCGTTGATGATACGCGGACGCTTCGCACCCGTCATGGAATCTTCTGTTCCGGCTACCGGATACCAGCGCTTCAAGCCCCACAGACTCGTACCGACACAAGCAAAACGGCCATCGATATTAATCTCGGTATATAGCTGGGCGATAAACTCGTTGATTTCTTCATCAGTCATTCCGCGCTGCTTCGCTACCTCATTCATCAAGTCACGATAGTAATACGGCGTATTAGCCGCTTTCAGCACCATAAAGGCAAGGTCCACCAAAGGGATCTCTTTTACCTTTTCTTTATCAATTTTCAAATTGAGCGAGGTACTCACTGCAGACACTTCCTCTCACACAAAATTCACTTTTTAACCCCTACGAACTGGACTGTTACGTATAACATATCCATTAACAAACCTAAGTAAAACCTATTTAGCGTTAAAAAGCAAGTTTTTATGTACGGATGTGACGCAAATACGGAGAGCAGCAACAATATGTCCATATATTAAACATGAAGTGACATCGAACTCATAGGAATAACTTCTTTTGCCAAAGCGACAACTCCATAATAAAAAAGACGGAGTCCCCTCCGCCTTCTGACTGTATACCCTTGAAGGATTGCTCCTCACCAGGTTCCCCGCAAGAGCCCTCTAGCTCTCCATCCATCATATGTCCCTGCGCCCGTTTTGACACGAAGAGTATGTGTTTTTGTAAAAAAAGGGCAAGTTCCCCATGCGGCGGGATGAGCGCATTCATAGAATACCTCAGCATGTTCATCCCGAAGGGGGCTGCCCATTATGGACTATACTGGTTTATTGCATCAATTGATTGACGGAATGCGACGCCCTGAACCAGAACAGGGAGGGCGATATTTGATCCGATTTGCCAAACCGCAGCAGTATGAGGCCTGTCTCGTAGAATTGTCTCGAATGCGGAATGAATTCACTGACCTTGAAGCTGTCCGCTCCTCGCGACTGGCTCGTTCCATTATTGCTCCGGTACAACGCCCAGAGGATCTGTACCGTTATGGGGATGAAATTACGATTGAAGCAGACGTACCCATCTCACTTCACGCCACTGCACTTCACAGTAAACCGAGCAATGCCCAAGGCATACCTTGGGGAGTGAAACAAATCCGGGCACCCAAAGTATGGTCTGTGTCTACAGGACACCGAATTAAAATCGGTGTGATTGATACGGGTGCTGATTATCACCACCCCGATCTTCGTTATTCCCTGGCACGCGGAATCAACCTGTTAAACCGCAGCCTGCTTCCCCATGATGATAACGGACACGGTACCCACATTGCAGGGACTATCGCTGCAGCCAACAGCACCGCAGGCATGATTGGTGTAGCTCCACGCTCCCTGATCTATCCGGTGAAAGCATTTGACCACAACGGATCAGCTTATGTATCCGACATTGTGCTTGGCATCGACTGGTGTGTACGCAACAAGGTCGATATCATCAATATGAGCTTTGGCATGAAAACACGGAGCAAGGCGCTTCTTGACGTGGTCAATCGTGCATATCATGCCGGCATCGTCATTGTTGCTTCGTCAGGAAATGACGGCAAACGCCGCAGTATTGATTATCCGGCAAGGTATCCGCAGACCATATCTGTTGGGGCAACCGACAAAAACAGACGTATTGCGTCCTTCAGCAATCGGGGCGCATACGTGGATGTCTATGCGCCTGGCGATAAGATCGTCTCCTCCTGGGTACAAGGCAAGCATCACGAGATGAGCGGCACATCCATGGCGACATCCCATGTGAGCGGTGCAATCGCTTTGCTGCTGGCGAAACATCCTGGACTATCCCCCAGCGAAATCAAGACACTCGTCAAACGTGCTACGATCCCGCTGCGCGCCCGCAAGACCACCACCGCAAAAAGCAAGGTACGCGGTGGGGAGATTGACGCCCTGCGGCTAATGCAGGAGGGCGGGGAGTGATCCTGATCTGCCCAGCGGTCAGCAGGACTCGCTTGAAGCTTGGTGGCGAAACGCAGTGGCTCGGCCCAGACAGCACACGCGCGAGCGGATATTGCGTAGCGGCTGAAACTCCAGGTTGCGACCGCTGCAATGGCAGAGCAGGGCAGACTTGTGTACTCGGGGCAGGCCGGTTTCCTCAGCCATGAGTACACAAAAAAAGTCTCCATGTACCACGTTGATTACGCAACGTGGGCATGGAGACTTTTTTCCTTAGGCAGGGCGGCGATGTGCCGCGAGCCTGAGTTTACATTTTGTCTGGTGCGGTTACGCCTACCAGACGAAGCGCTGTTGCGATAACGGTACGCACAGCACCGATCAGCGCCAGACGCGCCTGAGTTTGCTGCGCGTCTTCCGTAATAACGCGTTCTGCACGGTAGTAGCTGTGGAACAGGGATGCCAGCTCGTATACGTAACGGATGATGCGGTGAGGCGCATATCCTGTTGCCGCTGCCGAGATTTCTTCAGGCAGCTCTCCCATTTTGCGGAGAAGGTCATACTCGTGCTCTGTTGTCAGCTTGGACAGGTCAATCTGTGCCAGTGGCAGCAGCTCAATGCCTTGTTCTTCAGCTTGACGATATACGCTGCATACACGTGCATGCGCATATTGTACGTAGAATACCGGATTCTCATTGGATGTCGAAATAGCAAGGTCCATGTCAAAATCCAGATGGGAGTCCATGCTGCGCATTGTGAAGAAGTAACGGATGGCATCAATGCCGACTTCATCCATCAGGTCTTCCATCGTTACAGCTTTACCTGTCCGCTTGGACATCTTCACTTTTTCACCGTTCTGGAACAAGCTCACCATCTGTGCAATCAAAACCACCAGTTTCTCAGGGTCATTGCCCAGTGCTTGCATAGCGGCCTTCATCCGTGGAATATATCCGTGGTGATCCGCACCCCAGATGTTGATCATCGTGTCGTATCCACGGGCATATTTGTCACGGTGATAAGCAATGTCCGGCGTCAGATATGTGTACGTGCCATCGTTCTTGATCAATACACGTTCTTTGTCGTCACCGTACTGCATCGTTTTCAGCCAAGTTGCTCCATCTTGCTCATAGATCTCATTGCGGTCACGCAATTCATCAAGCACTCGCAGCACTTCTCCGTTGTCATACAGGGAAGTTTCGCTAAACCAGATGTCAAAATTAACACGGAAGCGATTCAAGTCACGCTTGATCTTGTCCAGTTCCTTCTCCAGGCCAAAGTCACGGAAATAAGCCGCACGGTCACCAGGATGCATGGACAACAATTCTTCACCCTTTTCAGCAACAAGCTGCTTGGCAAATCCTTTAATATCTTCACCGTGATAACCGTCTTCAGGCATCTCAGCATCCTGACCCAGCTCTTGCAGATAACGAGCTTCAATGGAACGCGCCAGATTAAACACCTGATTACCTGCATCATTAATGTAGTATTCACGGGTTACATCATATCCTGCGTAGTCAAGGATGTTACATAGTGCATCACCTACAGCTGCTCCACGGGCATGGCCCAGGTGCAAACTGCCTGTCGGGTTGGCACTGACGAATTCCATCTCGACTTTGCGTCCTTCTCCGATGCTAATTCTTCCGTAATCTTCGCCCTGCTCCTGCACAAGCGCAAGTACCGGGTAAAGGTAACTCTTGTCCAATTTGAAGTTAATGAATCCTGGACCAGCAATCTCAGCTTTCTCAATTCCTGCTTCAGACAGATTCAGATTGGCAATGATCTCTTCAGCAATCTGACGCGGATTGCGCTTGGCAATCTTGGTCAGCTGCATAGCAGCATTGGTCGCCAAGTCCCCGTGTGTCTTCTCACGTGGCACTTCCAATGTGATGGCTGGCAATTCGTCCTGCGTAACAATTCCGGCCGTCACAATGGCGTTGCCGATGGCCGTGCTTACCCGTTCGTTAATCGTATCTAGTGGATTACGTGTCATGAAATTGGTTCCTCCTGTATATGCAAACTAATCGCGAAATGTCCGGATTCTTCATCAAAGCGGTAAAAGTCGTAGCTCCACGCTGCGCGTGCGCTCAATCCCTGAATGGAAAGTTCCAGCTTCTGTGTATGCGTGGACAGGGCAAACGACATGTATGGTGATCGATAGAAACCAGGAAGCTTCCGATTCAATTCAAAAGTCTGCTCCGATTCCACCTCACCGTGACGTATAATTTTGATGGATTGTCCGCCCAGCTTCAATGTTGTACGGGTTGTCCCCCCCTCAGGTCCAACCTGCGGTTCTTCATAACGAACATAAAGAACAGACCCTTTTAACACGGCTTCACCCTGCATTTCCTGCAGCACATCTTCACCTTCATAACGGCTGTGCAGCCGGATGTGTACCGGTCGCATGTTCGACATGAATGTTAACCTCCATTATATTCGAGGCGACGCAAAATCAGGCACGGCCGGTGAGAACAGCCCTCCCCGTATTGTTGTGTCGCTATACGCGCTCATATTCCCGGATAGCTCGCTATCCTACACTCTACTGTATAACTATATCCAGTTCCCTCGCTCAATTCAAATCCAAATTCAGAGTTTTTTCCTCATGAAGCCAAAAAAGAAGAGTCACACCTGTAAAGTGCAACTCCCTTTTGCTTCATTATAATGAGATTCTTTCATTAGATCAGGCCCATTGCGATTCATAAGGAAAAGGACATGTCGATTCACTCAGCTTCGCACGCACCTGTACGAGACAACCACAATGCCTGCAGGTTGTACCATATTGCAATCCCGGACAAGTAGAGCAGATGGATAGTCGACGCTCATATTCCTCATCCTGCACCGTCGGACGAGAACGTGAGGCAATCTCCACAAGTCTGGCCATTTTGGCGTCGCTAACCTTCACATCATATTGTTCATTGCACCCCTTGCAAGGTTCCTGCCTTTTCATGCATTAACCCTCTACAGCGAGCACCCCAACCGATGCGGGTGGAAGGACAAAACGCAGTGTGTTATTCTCCAGTGTGATTCCATCCCATGCTACAGGCTGAACGTGACTTGGTTGTTCAAAGGTATTGAATGCACCAAAATCAGCATGATGCAGAATCTGCCCAGATACTTTAGCCGCTTGAGCTGCTTCCAGCTGGCATACGACTTCCAACTCATCCGTGTGGCTTAGATTACAAGCCGTCACATGGATGACCCCATCCTTGTTACGGGAGGCTGATAAGCTGAGCTGTGGAATGGTCTCTTCCCCAAATGTGTATCCTGGGCTTTCATAATTCAAGTCCAGTCGCTGCGCATCCATATGCACCTGATACATATCAAATACATGATACGTAGGGGTCAGGAGCATTTTGTCCCCTTCCGTGAGCACAAGCGATTGAAGCACATTGACGATCTGCGCAAGATTTGCCATATGTACCCGTTTATTGTGTTGATTGAAAATATTCAGATTAACGCCTGCAAGCACAGCATCCCGCATCGTATTCTGTTGATACAGGAACCCTGGATTGGTTCCCGGCTCAACGTTATACCACGTGCCCCATTCGTCCACAATAATGCCGACTCTGCCCTCTGGATCATATTTGTCCATAATCTCGGAGTGCTTCACCAGCAATTCATCCATATATAGCGTCTTCTTCAAGGTGGTGAACCACTCAGCCTCTCCGAATCCTGTGGCTGCACCTTTATCATTCCACTCTCCTGTAGGGATGGTGTAATAATGAAGACTGATTCCGTCCATAAAGCGAGCAGCCTCCCGCATCAGCACTTCCATCCATTCATAGTTGCCTTCGTTGGGTCCACAAGCGATCTTATAGATCTCGTTCCCGGAATAGTTACGTACGTATGTAGCATACCGGCGATATTCATCCGCATAATATTCAGGGCGCATATTTCCACCGCATCCCCAGTTCTCATTCCCCACACCAAAATACTTCAGTTTCCAAGGCTCTTCCCTGCCGTTACTCTTCCGCCAGTTCGCCATCGGGGATTCGCCGTCAAACGTGATATACTCCACCCACTCCTGCATCTCCTGGACCGTACCACTACCCAAGTTACCGCTGATATACGGCTTCGTACCGAGCAGCTCACACAGTCTCAAGAATTCATGTGTACCAAAGTGATTATTTTCTTCCACACCGCCCCAATGCGTATTGATCATACGAGCACGCTCACTCTTCGGGCCCACGCCATCTTTCCAGTGATATTCATCGGCAAAACAACCACCTGGCCAGCGAAGCACTGGAATATTAAGCTTCTGCAAGGCAGTCAATACATCATTTCGAATCCCATCCGTATTCGGAATAGGTGAATCTTCTCCTACCCACAAGCCCTCATATATACAACGTCCCAAGTGTTCGGAAAAGTGACCATATATATTGCGATTTATTAATCCTTGATCTGAATCAGCCTTTAGAATAACCTCAACCATAATTTCAACCTCCAATAAATGTATTTTTATCGCTTACAATAACTTGTTTTGGAGCAGGTTTCAACCGTTATTATTCCCACGCAAACAAGCCCCTTCCTGTGTAGTTGATCAGGAAGGGGCTTGTTTGTTATACAAACTCATGCAGAGACATGCCAAATTGAATTTTATACATTTCTAATTTGGATTTGTCTGGTTGTTATTTCAGAATAATAGACCGCTTAACCCTACTCTGAGGGCAACAACATTTTTTGTGTCCACGTGGTTCCACCATCTGTAGTCTGATAGATTGCCGGGGAGTTATCACTCGTTACAACAAGCCAACCGGTATTGGCGGAAGGGAAAGAGATGCGGGAACTATATCCCGGGTCTTTTAGGTCGACGTTTTTCCACGTGGAACCTTTATCATATGAACGTCCAATCCCCACTTTACCAGCTGCGGGTGAACCTGCGGACAGATAAGCCGTCTGATTACCAATCAGCGCCATGTTGCCAGGGTGACCACCAGGATTGGCAGGCCCGGTACCTTTACCTATACTGTTCGTTCCAGGTGCAGGGCCTCCTCCTGCTGTGGATTGTGCAAATACTTGTGTCCAGTTCTTGCCTTGATTACCGCTCGCATAGAGGGAGTAAGATTGTTGGGACATGCCTGCATCACCATACAGAAGGGCCCACACTTGCTGGCCATGTGCATACAGATCCGCTCCGTTCCATGTGTCTGAGACAACGCGAAGAGAGGTTATCCAGTTCTTGCCACAATCACTCGTATGCTTCAAATGATATCCTGATCCGGGTACAACCACGACAGCATACCCTTGTTTCTCTGTCGCGAAAGCAGCTGCTCGCGTATTGGCAGGTGTGTTGATTTTACTCCAGGTCACCCCGCCATCCTTCGTCTGATATGCACCATTATAGGTGTAGCCATAACCTACATCTTTATTGCGGAAATCGATGCGTTTGAATTGAATGCCCGGCGTATCGAGCCGCGTCCAGTGAGATCCCCCGTCATGGGTACGGATCAGATAGGTTGCAGATGAATTCTTCACTTGTGCCAGCGCATATCCGTTCACATTATTCGGAAAATCGACCTGTGTGAATTGCCACTGTCCTGTATATATGGACTGCCACGTACATCCTGCATTCGAGGTACCGATCAGGAATCCTTCACCCCCAGCTCGTCCAGTCGTATCATTAAGAAAATCAATATCGGTAAATTGCAGGTGTTGCTCTTCTACACCACTGCCTTTTTTCAATGTAGCAGCTAGTCCTTGATCTCCCTTTCCACATGCCTGCGAGGATGAAGCGTTAGCGCCTGATAGCGTATGTACTGGTCCCATCCCCCAAGCCAGCGTTAACGATAATGCGATTGCACCAATCCGTTTCCATGCCATCGTTCTCTTGGTTGTCATCGTAACACCTCCTTCTATGGTTTTACCCAATTCCGATCTTGTTAACGTAACAATCCAGTGAAGCCCGATGACAATTTCGCAAGAAAAAAACCACCTTTACCCACGATTGGTATCATGCAGGCAAGGGTGATTCATCACTAAACGTTGTGTACTCTAGGTTAAATCGGAAATGTCTGGATACCAATGATAACAAAACTGATACTTAAAAAAGACATCAATATTAAGATAGAGTCATGTTAAGGCAGGATATCTGCATGTGTGAGCCTATACTAACACAAGCAATAAATGGTAGAGACATAGGAACATACGTGCTATAATTAATGTTATGGACGTTTGAATAACGGTGGATGTTTTCTGATCACGGCGCAGCTTCCCGAGAGGGGGTGACGTCGATGATCAAACTTGTGGCGTTGCTTGATGTGATCCGATGGATTGCTGCGATCCTCAGTATTGTACTGAGTGGGCGAAAGCTTTACCGTTGGTTACGCAAAAAGTTCCGTAGCAAGCGAAAACCCACCTCATAAGGTCGGAAGCCTGACGGTGGGTTTCGCTTGAATAGCATTATTTAGTTCATGCGCGCCGTGGCAATCCACAGCCTTTCGGGTCCTAAGAGTCTTTACCGTTGGCGCGGTAAAGGCTCTTTTTAGTATATGGTCGAACCCGGTCTCCATATACTTCACGAGTGTAATATATCAATTCATATACTACTAAATACTGTTGTAGTCAGTATAACATAGCTCTGGACAGAAGTTAAATTAAGTTAAGTTAAGTTAACTTAATTTAATTTAATTATTCCTCTTGTGAGAATAGTTTCGGATATATTATCCAGTCCGTTCCTTAAGCTGAAATAGTTGAGGACACGCAGATAAACGTTAGCAATAAAAATGCTCTCTGTCTGCGCAGATTTGAAACCGCGCAGACAGAGAGCATTAAGTTTATCGATCATTCTGTAATTATTTCACGAATCCAAGCAGCATTTCACGGATCATCTTCGCAGCCACAATCTGTGTCTGTTGTGTTGGATCGTAGATTGGTGCTACCTCAACCAGATCACAACCGACTACATTGACACCAGATCCTGCAATCATGTGGATGGCTTCAAGCAGTTCTTTGGACGTAATGCCGCCCGCTTCTGCTGTACCTGTTCCTGGTGCTGCAGACGGATCAAGCACATCGATGTCGATGGTCACATATACCGGACGGTTGCCCATCTTCGGAAGGGCTTCCTTCATCGGAGCTGCCACTTCAAACGGATAGAAGTTGATGTTCTCACGACCATACTGGAACTCTTCACGGGAGCCAGAACGGATACCGAACTGATAGATGTTTTTGCCACCCATTAACTCCGCTGCTTTACGTACTGGCGTGGAGTGGGACAATGGCTCGCCTTCATAGTTTTCACGAAGGTCTGCGTGTGCATCAATATGAATCAGGATAAGATCCGGGTATTTCTTGTACATCTGTTGGATGACTGGCCAAGTAACCAAGTGCTCGCCACCCAATCCAATTGGGAATTTGTCGTCAGCCAGCAGACTGCCGATGTATTCATGAATCACTTCTAGGCTGCGTCCCGCGTTACCGAAAGGCAGGAGCAAGTCTCCAGCATCAAAGTACGTCATGTCTACAATGCTTTTGTCGAGGTACGGGCTGTACTCTTCAAGTCCAACCGATGCTTGACGGATATGAGATGGGCCGAAACGGGAACCCGGACGGAAGCTGACGGTATAATCCATCGGCATACCATAGATAACTGCTTTGGAGTTCTCATAATCCTCAGAGCTGCAAATAAATACGTTTCCTGAATAAGCTTGATCCAGTTTCATTAATGATTTCCCCTTTATTTCGTTAAATCTTCCACGAATTTAGGAAGTACAAATGCTGCTTTGTGCAGACGCGGAGAGTAATACTTGGTATCCATCTCCGGAATTTGAGTCTCATCCACTTCAAGCGGGTCATGTTTCTTGCTACCCATGGTGAATGTCCACAAACCACTTGGATAGGTTGGAATATTACAGCCGTACACATGTACGATCGGGAAGATTTCTTTGACGTCTTTGTTCACCTTCTGGATCAGATCCGCCTTGAACCACGGGTTGTCCGTTTGGGCAACGAAGATTCCGTCTTCTTTGAGTGCTTCGTAAATGCCTTGGTAGAAACCGCGCTCAAACAATGGAGCAGCCGGACCAACAGGCTCAGTGGAGTCTACGATGATCACATCGTATTCATTTTTATGTTCAATAATATGCATGTAGCCGTCGTTCACGAGCACTTCAACATTAGGCTCGTCCAACTTGCCGGCGATTTCAGGCAAATATTTTTTGGAATATTCAATAACTTTACCGTCAATTTCGACGAGAACTGCTTTTTCTACAGCAGCATGCTTAATGACTTCACGAATGACTCCGCCATCACCGCCACCGACAACCAGAACTTTTTTCGGATTCGGGTGAGTGTTTAGCGCAGGGTGTGCCGCCATTTCGTGATATACGAACTCGTCTTTTACGGTAGTCATCACCATGCCATCAAGAAGCAACATGTTACCGAATTCCTCGGTCTCTACCATGGCCAAATCTTGAAAATTGGTTTTCTCTGTAACATAGGTCTGTTTAATCTTCGCGGTGATCCCGAATACCGGGGTCTGTTTCTCCGTAAACCACAATTCCATAATCTCTACCTTCTTTCCGTAAAGTTAATGATCAGCCATACCCGACCCAAGTGCTGTGCACTATAATCGGTTCGCCCAAGCACGTCCAGCGTTCGGCGCCATATCGCGTTATGATTTGCTGGCCTGCGGGAAAGGTCCGCGGTTCACTTCATTATATAGATTAAATTGACCAGAGCGTGCAGAGCGTCTGACTAATCAATGAATCAATGACCATTCGTCTGTTCGTCCTTACGCGCTTTAGTATCTTGTGCCGAATCTTACCTTTTCATTACCCTTTTGCATTATACGCGATTGACGTTTATACTGCAAAACGGTTTTTCCGGCGAAAATGCTACATTTTGTTCGCTTATGCACCCGATTGAATATCCCTGCCAATCAAGTCCCATACTGGAAGAAAAGAGAGGAGCCCGTTCCATGACCAAGCCAAACCAAAAGACCCGCAAACGCGGGTTCCGTGTACGGAAATTGTTTAAAAACCTGTCTCTGCTCGCCGTGCTCGCCATACTCGCTACTGCTGCCGGATTGGTATATCTATATGCAACCAGCCTGCCCCTTGCAGACTCTGACCGGAATTCCAGATTGTTGGACAGTCAGGGTGAAGTCATCGCTACCTTCTCCGCAGGTGGCAAAGACTCTGTACCCGTTCAACTGGAGGATATCGCTCCAGATCTGGTCAATGCGACTTTAGCTGTAGAGGACCGCAAATTTTATAATCACTACGGGTTCGACGTTCAAGGGATGGGACGAGCTGTGCTCGTTAACCTCGAACATATGGAGATGTCACAGGGTGCGAGTACATTGACCCAACAGTTGGCGCGTAACCTGTATCTGTCTCATGAGAAAACATGGACTCGCAAAGCAAAGGAAGCCATGTACACGGCGCAATTGGAGATGAAATATAGCAAGGATGAAATTTTGCAGATGTATCTGAACGAAATCTATTATGGGCACGGAGCTTACGGAATCGAAGCGGCTTCGCGAATGTATTTTGGCAAATCAGCCAAACAGCTGGATCTCGCAGAGAGTGCCATGCTGGCAGGAATCCCGAAAGGGCCCACATACTATTCACCCTATAACCATATGAAGAATGCCAAAGACCGACAGAAGATTGTGCTGAATGCCATGGCGGATATCGGCAAGATCACCCAATCCGAGGCGGATAAAGCCTATGAGAAAATGCTCTCGTTCAAGCCGGAAAGTGAACGTAAAACGGTGGAAAGCGCTCCTTATTTCCGTGACTATATTCGAAGTCTGGCCATCAAAGAGCTGGGAATCAGTGAAGCAATGCTGGATCATGGGGGATTGAATATCTACACCACACTGGATCTACGTGTACAAAAAGCGGCTGAAGATGCTGTAGCAAAAGGTATGGATGCCAAAAGCGAGCTGGAGACGGCTCTCGTGTCCATCGACCCTCGCACGGGTTACATCAAAGCCATGGTGGGCGGCAAAAACTACCGCACCAATCAGATTAACCATGTACTGGCGACCACACGCCAGCCAGGTTCGGCGTTTAAACCCATTATGTATCTTGCAGCCTTGGAATCCAAGCAGCTCACCAGTGCATCCATGTTTAACAGTGAACCTACGCTCTTTCATTATGACAATGACCGCAAAACCTATAAACCTGGCAACTTTGGAGACAAGTATCTGGGGGAGATCGATCTTAGACAGGCGATCGCTGCTTCAGACAATATCTATGCGGTAAACACCATCATGCAGATTGGTCCTGAGCAGGTTGTGAGCATGGCGAAAAACCTCGGCATTACAAGCAACCTGAGTGCTGTGCCTTCCCTTGCTCTGGGGACCTCACCTGTCAGTCCGCTGGAGATGGCGTCTGCCTTCTCCGTCATCGCTGCGGGTGGACAACGGACGCCACCTGTCGCCATTCTGCAAGTGACAGATGCCGCAGGGCGTGTACTCTATGAATCCCCACAGACCAAGGCTGAGACTGTGGTGGAACCTGCAGCAGCCTATGTCCTGACTCGTTTAATGGAAAGTGTCTTCGAAAATGGGGGAACGGGTAACCGGGTGTCTGCCACAATCAAACGTCCGGTAGCCGGAAAGACAGGGACGACCAATACGGATGCCTGGCTGGTTGGGTTCACACCCGAGCTCTCCACCGCTGTATGGGTCGGGTATGACCAGGGTAAAGCTATCTCGACTTCGGATGGTCGCCGAGCGGCACCGATCTTTGCCCATTTCACAGAGCAGGCACTTGCTAGCGTACCACCCAAAATTTTCAGCGTGCCTGATCATGTTGTAAGTGTCTATATTGACCCGGAATCTGGCAAGCTGGCAGGCAACGGTTGTGAAGAGAAGCGACTAGAAGTCTTTATTGGTGGTACTGAACCGACAGAAGTATGTCATGGCACGACGGATGATTCCGATCCAGGGAAGGACCAGAAAGCCCGTCAGGTTGAGAATCAACAAGGCATACAGGAAGAGAAGCATTCCTGGTGGAGTGACTTCAAACGTTGGTGGGTTGAATGATGCAAACACGGGATGACTTAATTACGTCATCCCCACACCCTGATCATATTGGGCATTTGGAAATTCACTTCGGATAAAAATTCATAATTATTCAGATTGATGAATACTGTTAACACACACGCAAAAGGCCCCGAACCGAACTTTCCGGTCAAGGGGCCTTTTGCTTTTTTTGCTTTTATACTGTATTGAATGATCTGCCTTAGGCAAGTGCTTCCTTCAATTCATCCGGAGAAGCATTCCACCATTCTTCGTTGTGTGAGATCAGCAGCGTCTTGAGTGCAGCTCGAGCTTCGGGTCCAAGCTCATCCAACATGAAGCGACGTTTCAAGGCATAGTCCATGCGATTCACATGTTCCGCCAGCAGTTTCCACCCACGTCTTGCTTCTGTATCAATCCACATCTCACAAGCCGTTGCTCCACCATACAGTTGGCCTTCCTCCGTGCGATCGACAGCTACCCAAACCAGCCATACTTGGCGTCCGTTGGGCACATCTTCACGATTGGTAGAGAACTTGATATTGCGTTCCACTTTGCTCTTCGCATGCATCGCACCGATATCGATCTTGGCTTCGCCATGATCAATAATGACCGGGGAAAGGTTATTCAGATCAATGGAGCCTGCACCGAAGCCTTTATGCTTGCTTTTTGCACTAACGATATTCAAGGCAATCTGTTTTTTGCCGTTTTGCTCGTTTTGGTCCATGTTTATAGCCTCCAAGGGTTGATACAAATATTTTAACTAATAATTGGCCCATTGCAAACATATACATGCTGTAGATGCTTGTCAACGGGAGGTATTTAACGATGATTCCACGACGCGCCAAGAGCTGGCTCACCGCATCCCTGGCCCTGTGTGTACTTGCAGGAGGGATATGGCTCACTCTGGGTTATAATCGCTCAACTCATTCCGAATTGCCAGTACTCGCCCCCGAATCGGGCAAGCCCAAGGCAATAGCCCCAACCCCAGCACCTCCAGAAAGTGTACAGACCCCTACCGCCGAAGTGTACAGCAACCGTGTTGTGGAGTATCACATGGATGTGAAACTGGCCGAAGGGAACGTATTGAAAGGGACTCAGACGATCACCTGGACACATCCAGGTAAAAAAACCGTCAGTGAACTATATTTTCATATGTATCCCAACGCCTTCTCTTCTGCTGATACCACCTTTATGAAGGAATCCGGCGGAAAGCTTCGGGGTGATGTCATGCCTACCAATGGCTATGGCTCCATGAACATTACCGAAATGAAAACGGAGGACGGGCTCTCTCTGCTGCACCGGATGCAGTATGTGCAGCCAGATGACGGTAACATCAAGGATACCACCCTCATTAAAGTACGCTTGCCTAGACCCGTCAAAGGCGGGGAAAGCATCACACTCCACACCCGGTTCGAAGTAAATCTGCCGAAGATTTTTGCACGGATGGGAACCGCTGATGATTTTGTCATGGCCGGTCAATGGTTTCCCAAATTAAGTGCCTATGAACCTGTGGGCAGGCGTGGACGAACAACGGAAGGATGGAATCTGCACCAATACCACGGCAATTCGGAGTTTTACGCCGACTTCGGTATATATAGTGTGCGTATTCGGGTGCCTGAAACATACAAAGTGGCTGCTACGGGATTTCCAACGCAGCAAGCTGTGGTGAAGAATGGAGAGAAAGTCTATCAATTCTATGCCGATGATGTGCATGATTTCGCCTGGGCAGCCTCACCCGATTTTGTCTATGCCGAGGAACCCTTCTCTGCACCCAATGTTCCTGGTGTACGAATCAAGCTGTACCTGGACCCTGCTCATCAGGATCTGAAAGAACGATATTTCCATGCCGCGAAGGCCGCACTAGCCAATTATAGCAAATGGTTTGGTCCATATCCTTACGCGACCTTATCCATCGTTGTTCCACCCAAAACGGGGAACGGTGCCGGAGGGATGGAATATCCCACGCTAATCACAGCCTTTGGCGCGGATGATACCACGCCAGGCTATGACCTGGAACGTACCGTAGTTCACGAGATTGGCCATCAATACTTCTACGGCATGGTTGCCAGCAATGAATTCGAAGAAGCTTGGCTGGATGAAGGGTTCACCTCTTATGCGGAAGACAAATTGATGGAGCAGGAATATGGACTGATCCCGAACCTGCCGGTACAATCGGGCCTAATTACGTCTCCTTCATCATTAACACAGGAATCCTGGAAGTTCGATTCTCAGAATGAGTATGCCGCCAATGTCTACACACGTGGCAAGCTTGTATTGCTCGGTATAGAACATCAAGTCGGGGCGAAAACGATGGAACGTATTCTCTCTACCTATGTGAAGAAGTACCGTTTCAAACACCCCACATCAGCTGATTTTCAGAAAGTTGTAGAGCAAGTAACCCGCACTTCCTGGTCTGATTATTTTGATCAATACATCTATGGTAACGGCATGGCTGATTTTGCTGTAGAGGATATTCGTGTCACACCTGTGCAAAAAGACGGCCAAACATTGTACGAGTCATCCGTGACGATCGTGAAAAAAGGGAGTGATTATAACGCTGTTCCTGTTCGCATTGCTTTTGAAGACGGGCATATCCTCACCAAGCAATGGAAGGGCAAAGAAGATCGCATCACCTATAAATTGACTCACACATCCCCTGTTTCCTGGGCCATGACCGATCCCCTATACACGATCGTGCTGGAGAACCGCCACATGAACAATTTCCTGAAATCCGGACTGGATGAGCGGGCGAAGTCCCGTTGGAGCATGAGTGTAACCAAACTAATAGAAGCCATATTCGGAGGTCTGTCATGGTGAGGTGGAAACGGTGAAAGCAAAAATACGTGAAGGTTGGTTTCTCGTCCGTCAGCATATGTTCATTGCAGCACTCTTATTTCTCTATCAGCTCATATGGGGATATTTCCTTTATCGAATGGTTCAATCGGCGGTCGTCCCACTACTCCTGCGCTATCCTGACCCTGATGCCGGAGAGTTAAGTACGCTTTTATTCAAAATGGAAAGCCAACTTAACCTGTCCACCCATCCGGAGGTTCATCGTTATCTGTGGATCCTGGGGGCTATGCTGTTGGTTCGCATGTTGATCAGCCCCCTCATTCAGGCAGGACTGCTCTACTCGCTTCAGCACTATAATAGTACAGAAGAGCGCATTCCATTCGTCCGCGGAATCAAAAATCTGTGGAAACCGATGCTGTTGCTCCACACCATACGTACATTATTGATACTTCTGCCCGCCTACTGGCTCGTGCCGAAGCTGTACTCCATTCTAATGGACGGATTTCATTCCCTTCAATTACTCTTGCCCGCCATACCTTATGTAGCTGCCTGGATCATATATGGCTGGATTATCCATCACATCCTGCTCTACATGCAGTTCGGTATTTCTGCACCGGAAGGAGAAGGTGGCATTCACGGCACACTCAAAGCGCTCTGGATTGCACTACGTCATCTCATCACCGTGATTGGCATTGCACTGCTACTGGGCGGTATTCATCTGCTTATCTTCGGGGCATTCACCTCAGCCTCATGGTTACTAACAGGACTCACTGGACTTATACTACAACAGACATATCCTCTTGCCAGATGTCTAATGAACCTGTGGAAAATATGCGCTCATTTTCGCTTATGGCAGTCCAAAACATCCAAAGGTTAGAGCAGGTAGTTTAAAAATTGTTACCATCGCATGTTAAACTCATGGCCTAATATGTACTTACAAATAGGCGAACCTCAACCTTTCCCCGTCAAAGGTCGAGGTTTTTTTTGCTAAATTTGTTGCTAAACGTTGCCAAATCAATACTCCTCTGTTACAATAATCGCAGTGAGTTTTTAGTAACAACTTTGTAATCTTTACATTCATATTTGTAACTACTTAAAATTAAATCGTCATTTCTTGATTTCGCAGGTGCATAACTAGCATAGCCAAATTCCTGGCACCTGGGAAGCGGGGGAACCAGTTATGGGTGAATTGATCTTGCTACAGAGGGATCATAGGGGACCTTCAACCGAATCCTTAAGCTAACCTCGCAGGCATTGGAAGGGGTATATCTCTTGTTCAAAAAGAAATTAACCGCAGCTGTACTTAGCCTCACATTCGCATTATCGCTTGGTGCAGGCAGCGCATTCGCAGATTCAAAAATGGATACAGTAATTGATTCAGCAATGGGAACTACATACAAAAGCGGAGGAACAACGCTTAACGGCTTTGACTGCTCCGGTTTCACACGGTATGTATTTGACAAATTGGGTATTGATTTGGCACGCCAATCCAGTTCCCAATTCGAAATGGGCGATTCCGTATCCCGCATGGAGATGAGAGCTGGCGATCTGGTATTCTTTAATACAACAGGTAAAGGCGTATCCCATGTAGGAATCTTTGTGGGGGATGGAAAGTTCGCACACTCCTCTTCTTCCAAAGGTGTTACGATCAGTGCATTGAGTGAAAACTACTGGGCCAATCGTTATGTTGGCGCTAAACGGATTATGAGCACGGACGCATATGAATCACTGGCCCTTGACTAGGGACAAGCTGAGCAACATGATGCTGTAACCATTAACCATACTGGAACAAAATAAGAAGCATAACAGAACCGCCCGGTACATTCTCCGCAGGAATGTATCCGGCGGTTTTTTTGTGCTTCATTCCCTGTTCACGTTGCAAGTAACACACGAGGCATATCCTGCGACATCAACAGCTTAACTTTACGTTCGTTTGTCCGTGCCCTTATGATGTTTTTACCCACCCCGTTATAATATAAACGAAATTACTGGAACTTTTGTTTCATTTTTTTCCCAAAGTTACAGACTTGCTAAAAGAACTGCTCTTTTGTAGAGTGGACTGAGGGTTTGGTAATGAATGAGAGGAGCGTGCAGATGTATGAATGAAGCCCCTGTGACGTTTCATGTTGTACCCATGCAAGAAGAACATGCGGAGCTTATCTGCAGTTGGCAATACGAGCCGCCTTACAATATTTACAGCTGGCTCCCCTGGGAGCAGATGAAAGGACTGGAAGTGGAATTTGGGGATGCACAGCTGCGGCAGGAACAATATGCGATTGTTCTAGATCAGAACGAACGCATATGTGGATTTGTTCAATACTTCCCCCTTCAAGACGTAACCCGGATTGGCCTCGGCATGCATCCAGAGCTGTGCGGTCAGGGTCAAGGGAAAGCTTTCGTCACCGCCATTGTACAGGAAGCCATTCGCCGGAACCCGACGAATGAGATTGACCTGGAAGTGCTGACTTGGAATGCCCGTGCCATTCAAGTCTATCTGAAGAGTGGATTTGTCACCCAGGATACATACGAACGACAGACCCCAAGCGGCTTAAAGCCTTTTCACTGCATGGTCTATAAAGGGCCTCGTGATTAGAATCCATTGCAAAATAACCAAATCTGCCCCTTGTTATGTGATTAGTTCAAAAAATTACCACAAAATGCTATGATGTAACTACAGGTTCCGTTATAATGATATGGATAGTTTCAGGTTAGATGATCTTTCATTCTGGAGGGGACATAAGGGATGCACAAATGGATCATGAGCGGGGTATTTTTTGCAGCATGCGCTTTAGCTATTGTTTTAATGTTTACGCTTCCAGGGAAAGAGGAAGTGGCTGAAGAAGCGAAACCAACCATGCCGGAAGTAACGATGGATGCAGGACAGGCTGAGGCACTGGTAAAAGCCAACTGTATTTCCTGTCACGGTGATCAGCTTCAGGGTGGCGTAGGTCCTGCTCTGGCAAACATCGGTAGCCAGGATGATCTGGAGAAGATCTATTCTACGATTGTCAAAGGTAAAGGTGGCATGCCTGCCTTTAAGGGCAAACTGCAGGATGAAGAGATTGCCAATATCGCCATGTGGCTGTCAGAGAAGAAATAATCTCTGCATACGCATAACAAAGAGGCCCTTAATCCCCTTTGGGAGGATAAGAGCCTCTTTGTTATACCAGTTATTAGGCCTCTGCGGCATGCTCAGCCAGAAAGGCCTCGACTTCACGTGCGGACGGCATCCCGGACTGGGCGCCGAGCTTCGTCACGGATAACGCGGCCGCGCCCATGGCGAAGCCTACAGCCGCGTCCAAGGTCTCACCGCGCGCGAGGGCTACCGCCAGCGCGCCGTTGAAGCAATCGCCAGCGCCGGTCGTATCGACGGCGCTTACGGCGTAGCCGGGCGCACGGCACGCGCCGGCACGCCCTGCTTGCACGCGGCCACCAGGCGCCGCCGCGTACACTGCCCCCTCGGGGCCGAGCGTCGTGACGACAGCGGCCCCGAGGGATGCGGCGAGCTCTGCGACCGCCGCATCCAGGTCTTCCGGCCGGAGATGATCCCGGCCGGTAAGCACGGCAAGCTCACTGCGGTTCGGCGTGACAACGTCGACGCACCGCAGGAGCTCCTGGGGCAGACCCGGCACCGCGGGAGCCGGGTTGAGCACCACCAGTGCGCTGCCTTCAGCCGCCAGTTGGGCGGCGCGGGTGACCGCAGGCAGCGGGATCTCCAGCTGCAGCAGCACCGCTGCGGCTGCAGTCAGGCTTTTTACCGTATCCGCCTCTTCCAGCATCGCAGGCACAACTTGTCCATTCGCGCCAGGAATAACAATAATCCGGTTGTCTCCCCTAGAAAGCCAAATGGACGCCGTCCCTGTAACCGTGTCTTCCAATATGCGAACCTGCGAGGCATCTGCACCACTTTCCGTCAGACTGTGCAGTAGACGTTCGCCAAAACCGTCCGACCCCACCGCACCAATCATCGTGGTTTGTCCACCCAGACGTGCAGCGGCAACAGCCTGGTTCGCCCCTTTGCCACCAGCGAGATAATGCAGTTCCTCCCCGCTCACCGTCTCTCCCTCTTCCGGAATCGTGTCTGTCTTCACCACGAGATCCATATTGAGACTGCCTACGACAGCAATAAGAGGTTGTTTCTGATTATAGTCTGACATGTATGGTTCACTCACTTCCGCCGTGCGATAATAACCGAACTCGTTATTCCGACCTCATTTTGTCATAAGCTTCGTTATACTGTCCTGCTTCCTTAATATCTACAGATGTAATACCGCCCGCATCCCATGACGTAAGACGCAGCGTAACCGTTGTATAGTCAATCGTAATAAAAGGATGATGATTGAATGCTTCCGAGATCGCAGCGACCTCATCCACAAATGCAATCCCTTTCATGTAGTTGGAAAAAACGAATTTACGTACAATCCACCGTCCCTCTTCCAGTTCCCAGCCTTCCAGCCTCCCCAGATGAGCTTCGACTTCCTCTTGCGAAAAAACCATGCGTTATCTTCCTCCCCATAAGATGGTACCTTACAGACGAATGTCCGTATAACCACCGACACCTTCGGTGCGATCTACAGCAACCTCAAAGGCCAGGCTAACTGCCATGCAGTTGGCCCATTTCACGACTAACATCTTACCACGGACAAGCTTCAAAATCCAATTAACTGAATGGCATAGATCCAATAACCGTAAGGCTTTGAGGATATGTGCACACACTAAATTAAAGGTACAAACGTTAACTCTTCTTCCCCGATCAAAATATGAATGCGGTGCTGATCCTTATCATGGATGACGACTCCACTTCCAACCGGGATGACAGACTCTTCACCCAGTGCATAGAACAGATCTTCCGCCAACGCCTCATCCACTTCAAGTTGCTCAGGCGCGCCTAGTCTCTCCCACTCTTCCGAGTCCATTTCAAAGAAAACGTACCGATCCGGTATGCGTCCGAGTGCCGTTGTCAAATCTGTCAAAATTCCTTCATAATCCCGTCCATGCTTTACGCCCATTGGCTTTTCACTCCTATTCGGCCCCTAAGGAGCGGATTTGATCTTATTATACCTGAAAATAGCCCTTAAAAAAAAAGGCCTATTGGTCGATAAATACTATACATGATCGTTTTAACTGTTTTGGCAATCCAAAAGAGTGCCAAGCATTAAACGAATTGCGGCTCTACGTTCGTCCGGAAGCCCGAATTTAGCCGCTTGAAAGGATTCAATTTTATCTCATGGATGAGGTGTATGATGAACATTTCAACAATTATTGGACTTGTTTTGGGACTCGCTTCACTTGTAATCGGTATGATGTTGAAGCATGCTCCCGTAATTAATCTGGTCAACAACCCAGCAGCCTACATGATTATATTTGTTGGTACCGCAGCAAGTATTTTTATGGCATTCCCTATGTCAGAAATCAAGAGAATTCCGAAGCTCTTCGGAATTTTGTTCAAACAGCAAAAATTGATCGATCGCGTATCCCTAATCGGCACATTTATGGACTGGGCTTCCACTACCCGTCGTGAAGGTTTGCTTGCGCTAGAATCAAAAGTTGAAGAAATCGACGATCATTTCCTTCGCAGCGGCATGCGAATGATTATCGACGGGAACGATCAAGATTTCGTCAGCGATGTTCTAATGGAAAATATTCACACTACAGAGGAACGTCACCGCAGTGGTGCACTGATCTTCTCCCAAGCAGGTATGTATGCTCCAACACTTGGCGTTCTTGGAGCCGTAGTTGGTTTGATCGCAGCCCTTGCGGACCTTAGCGATATGGATAAGCTCTCTCAAGCGATCGCAGCAGCATTCATCGCTACCCTCTTGGGTATCTTCACAGGTTATGTACTGTGGCATCCAATGTCCAACAAGTTGAAGCGGATGTCCAAGCAAGAGATGGAAATCAAGCTCATGATGGTCGAGGGTCTGCTCTCGATTCAATCCGGTGTTTCCACCATTGCTATCAATCAGAAATTATCTGTATTCCTGACACCTTCCGAACGTAAACAACTGGAAGAGAAGGAGGGTTCATCAGGTGAAAAAGGCTAAGAAGCATGAGCCACATGAAGAGCATGCAGACGAGAGTTGGTTGCTCCCTTATTCCGACTTGATGACCTTGTTGCTCGCTCTGTTTATTGTGTTGTTCGGCATGAGTTCCATTGATGCGGGTAAGTTTGAGCAAATGGCTTCCGCACTAAGCAGCGCATTGAATGGTGGATCAGGTGTCCTTGATTATAGCTCCATGAATCCTGAAACTCCGGGTGCTGATCTTGGTAAGAAGAAAGAACAGCCTGAGGAGATTACGAAAAAATCACCAAATCAGATCACCGATGCTCAGATGGCTCAGAAAGAGCAAGAGAATCTGGAGAAGCTCAAGAAACGGCTTGACCAGTATATCTCGAAGAACGGGCTTTCCGACCAGCTGAACACCAAGCTGAATCAATCTGAATTGAAGATCACCATCAGTGATAACGCCCTGTTCTCCTCAGGCCGAGCAGATGTGAAGCCTGAATCACGATCCCTGGCCAAAGCAATTTCAAGCATGCTGCAGGAGTTCCCTGAATATGAAGTGGTGGTATCCGGCCATACTGATAATATTCCCATTTCGAACAACCAATATAAGGATAACTGGGATCTAAGCGCAGACCGTGCGCTCAACTTCTTGAAAATCCTGTTGCTGAACACGCAATTGGACCCTTCCAAATTCACACCAAGTGGTTATGGAGAGTATCACCCGATTGCCAGCAATGACACCAATACCGGACGGGCACAGAATCGCCGGGTAGAGGTCTCTATCATTCGGAAGTATCAAAGTAACAATACGAATGTAAAAACCGTTGGTGAAGGAAACTAGAAGCCTACAGCGATTCATTAACCAAAGACCGTTCTCCAGGTACAAGGAGAACGGTCTTTTTGGTTTATATATGGATGAGGCTTGGTTTATCTCTATATATTTTCACATTATTTCGGATGATCTACCTGTCTTTATTGACCCTGCACCAAAAGGCCCTGCTCTCCCTTACGGAAAGCAGAGCTTTGATCGGTTAAAGTAGTCAAAGGCGAATCGACTATTCCAGTGAATAGTCCAGCAGACCGCCCAGTTCCGCTTTTTCTGCGGCGGTAAGCTCTCTCCATGAACCTGTCGCCATTTCTCCAAGATGAATGTTCATGATCCGAATACGCTTCAACTTACGGACCTCGTAGCCAAAGGCACTACACATGCGCCGGATCTGACGGTTCTTTCCTTCAGTCAGGATGATACGGAATACTCGATCCGTCATCCGGGTCACGGTACAAGGCAGGGTCATCTCACCCAGGATCTTCACCCCAGTGCTCATACCTCTAAGGAAACTCGGGGTTACAGTTCGATCAACAGTGACGATATACTCTTTCTCATGGCGTCCTTCTGCTCTAAGAATCCGGTTAACGATATCTCCGTCATTGGTCATCAGGATCAAACCTTCTGAGTCCTTATCCAGACGCCCAATTGGAAAGATGCGTTCATCGTGCCCGACAAAATCAACGATATTTCCCTGAATATGCTGCTCGGTTGTGCTTGTGATCCCAATCGGTTTATTCAGGGCAATGTATACGTGTTTTCTCTTTTCCTTAATCGGCTTGCCATTGATTCGTACATCGTCGCCTTCTTCTGCCTGACTGCCCAGTTCAGCCTTAACTCCATTAATCGTTACCTGACCGCTATCCACCAACTTGTCTGCTTCACGCCGGGAGCAGTAACCTGTTTCACTAATAAATTTATTAATACGCAAAAGGTAATCTCACCTCATCTATTTCTCTTCATCTGTAAGTGATTCATCCGTTACCTGATCTACCTCAATAACTTCCGGTTGTTGCTCGGATGCAGGCAGTTCAATAATAACCGTTGTTCCCTTGTTCATGACGCTTTTAATATCCATCATGCCCTTATGTGATTGAATAATGCGTTGACTGACCATAAGGCCAAGCCCTGTTCCAGACTCTTTGTTCGTAAAGAAAGGCTCCCCAAGTTTGGGCATCATCTCTTCCGGGATACCAATCCCTTCATCCTTGATCTCAATTCTGACGCGGTTCAACTGTTCGTCATGCTTGAGCTTAATATGGATGCTTCCTCCATTTGGCATGGCCTCCATGCCATTTTTCAGCAAATTGATAAACACCTGCTTCAACTGGTTCTCTTCACAGTGTACCATAGCCGAATCGGATGAGGCACGCAGTACAAATTCTACACCATGCAGATGCGCCTGACTATCCAGTAACGAGATGACATCACCGAGAATAAACCGAACATCCCGATTCTGAAAATGAACTGCCTGCGGTTTCGCCAGAATCAGAAACTCACCGACAATAAGGTTGATGCGATCCAGCTCCGATAACATCAGATCCAGATGACGATGATTCAACTTATTGCTCTCTTGCTGGAGCTGCAGGAACCCGCGCAGTGTGGTCAGTGGATTACGAATCTCATGTGCCACACCCGCTGCAAGCTGGCCCACCGTTGTTAGTTTCTCAGAGCGTCTGAGCAGCTCTTCCATCCTGTTACGACTTGTAATGTCCCTGGAGACACTAATAAGCGCGGTAATCTCTCCAGCCTCGTCTCGTACCGGAGCCGTACTGACACTGACCTCTACCCGGGTTCCATCTTTCTTCATCCAGGTGGTTTCGTTGGACGTAATGGACATCCCCTCAACCAGTTGGGCATGCTGACGTTTCATTTCTTCTTCTGCTTCTGGCGGGATGATCTTCAGGTTACGACCTTCCACCTCACGACTTCGAAAACCATATAATTGTTCAAATGCCCGGTTAACCCGTAGCACTTTCCCTTCAAGATCCGTAATGTGGATGGCATCAGCCGTCTGATTGATGATGGACTCCAGATGCTCTTTAACCGCCCGATTCTCTTCATACATCTGTTTCAGGCGGCTCGTATAATGGCCCAGATTGCGAATCATGGCATTAATACGGTTGGCCAGTTGGCCAAGTTCATCCTTCCTCCGGACTTTCAGACGAAAATCAAAGTGTCCATCCGCTACTTCATTCACTTTGCCCAGTATGGATTGGATCGGGCGTGTAATATAGCCTGCGAGCAAATAGCTACCAAAGATCACGATCTCCAGTAAAACCAGAGATATAGAGGCATGGCTCACCAGCTGCTCCGATACCATGGAGGATATTTGCTTATAGTCCATGACAATACTGATGACATACGAGGATTGATTGGGTGTGAAAATGGGAATAAAACTCTTCAGTACCTTCTGTTCGTGCGTTTCACTGACAAAAGACACATTTTGCCCTGTCCGAATGGCACGCACTACAGCACGATGGTCCTCATCCGTAGAACCATACTGGTATGTGCCGAAACGAATCGGTCTGTTATTCAACTTGCTAAAGTTCGAATCTCTTCCGTCATCCCCCATGTTCGGGCTGCCGAAAGTTAACGGATTGATGCCTGTAATCTCCAGAATGGAGGGATTGACCTCACGGATTTTATTCAAAATCTCATCCGGACTAGAGATTTTCACATAGTCATCAACTTCCGTATTATTATAGAAGGGATTGATTATGTAGTTTCTCTTTCCATCATGGTAGTAACCCCAGATATCAATATCCGAAGGACTGGATGTAGAATACTCGAATCCATCTGACCAGAAATGATCCAACTTCTGCCCTTGGGGAATCGTCACCTGTTGTTTTTCAAACAACTGCTTAAAGGCCTGATACCAATAGGTCATGGATTTGGTGGATAGTCCGATCTCTCTCGGATCTGAAGAGCGACTAACCACAATGTCATCATCCGTTTGCTCCATCAACGAAATATGCGAGACGCCGACCTTTTGGCTCATGCGAACAAGTTCTTCATTTGTGATATTATTAATATCCGGGTCCAATTCTTGCGCTGCCATTACGGCAGCAAGCCACAGATTGTTTCCAATCTGTCGTTTTACATAATCCGAACTGTATTGATTCTGTTCGACAGCAATTGCAATCTGCTTCGCAGTGAGAACCATCTTGTTTTCACTGTCCTGCCGCAGATTCTCTTCTGTAGTATAATAACTCAGTGCGATATTCAACACTAAAATCACGAGCACTGAGCACGACATAATCATGGATAATTTCGTTTTAATAGACAACTTTTTTGTTCACCTCTCGGCTTGTACCCTCTGGCGATATATGGCAAAACCTATACCCATCATAACGCTTGTATGCCTATTTGAAAAGTATAATTGACCTCCGTCCAAAAGTTACCGATTGGCTGAAATGCTCGAAATTCGTTGTTTTTTGCCTTTTTGGACTCTACAATGAAATTAATCACTATATTTATCCACAAATCCACAGGCTTGTGGATAGTTTGTTTATAACTATGTGAGCAACTGTACGGTTATCCACAATTCTATGCACAACATGTTAACAACCCGAATACTTGTTCGCTGAATAAACGCTTTTGGAAGGAGTTATATTGTAATGACTGACCATTCTCTCCAGCCCGACCTTTCACATTTATCCGAGGAAGCTCAGCATGAGCATTGGATGCGAGAGGCCATTGCCGAGGCTTACAAAGCCGAAGCTCTTGGGGAAGTTCCGATTGGAGCTGTAATCGTACAAAATAACCAAATCATTGGTCGAGGATATAATCTGCGTGAAACTACGCTTGATTCAACCGCCCACGCGGAGATGGTAGCTATCCGCCAAGCAAGTGAGACGATTGGAGCTTGGCGTTTACTGGATTGTGCGCTATACGTCACTCTGGAACCCTGTCCAATGTGTGCAGGTGCAATTGTACAATCCAGAGTTCCCCGCGTAATCTATGGTACAGCTGATCCCAAGGCAGGCTGCGCAGGTACACTGATGAATCTGCTACAGGAGCCTCGTTTTAACCATCGTACCGAGGTTGTCCCGGATATTCTTCAGCCTGAATGCTCCACGATGCTGACTCAATTTTTCAGACGGTTGCGCAAAAAATGACAGTAATTATCAAATACGACATCCCAATTTGGAAAGGAAGTGTGTTGCAATGGCACTAACGCTCTATGATACAGCCAATGGCATAAGCCTTCGGTTGCTCACACCCCAGGATACACAATCCTATCTGGACCTCATTCAGATCACACGCATCCCATATCAAGCTGTAGAACCTGTGCGAGAGGATGATTTCTATACACTGGATGCTCAGACTCGGCGGATTCAGGATCGGGTCAAGGCAGCAGAAGAAGGTACAGGATATCAATTTGGAATCTATACCATTAAAGACAGCCTGCTCATTGGACAAGTAAGTCTCAATAATGTGGTACTGGGCGTTGCCAATTATGCTGACATGGGTTACTTTATCCATCCGGATTATCAGGGCGGTGGACGAATGACAGCAGCGGTTAAACTGGCCGTAGCTTATGGCTTCCGTGCACTGAAGTTAAATCGGATTCAGGCTGCGGTATTACCCTCCAACAAGGGGTCGCAGCGAGTTCTAGAGAAGAACGGATTCCAATTCGAAGGTACTGCTCGCAAATATCTCAAGATCAACGGCAAATATCAGGATCATCAGATCTACGCTGTACTTGCTGAAGATTTGGATGAACTTGCGAATTAATTGAGAAGAAACTTATCCTCACAACCGTCTGTATTTCCAATTCAACAATATACAGATCAAATATACAAAACCGCACTACCCTAGTATTTAGGGAAGAGTGCGGTTTTATTTGTATGGCACTTTTTTATTGGGCTTTCAAACTATTCGTTATTTGCTCTACACCGTAAGACTTACTAACCGGCCCAAAACCAAAGGCAACCTGTCCATTTATCTTATAAACATGCCCATTCTTCACTGCCTTGAGTCCTTTCCAGACAGCGCTTTTCTCCCATTCATCCGTTACAGCAGACAGAGATAGATCTTCCATATTGAAGTACCCCAAAAATAGATAATCCGGGTCGAGCTTCGCAATCCCTTCCAGTGTAAGCTCTCCAGCCTCTGTGGACGGAGGTGTTAGTCCGAGACCTTCATAATATTCCGAGATATAGTCGGCACCCTGAAGATAGGCCTGTTTCTCACGAACCTGCATGAATGCAACCGTTCCTTCGATGGATTGAAGCTCGCTTTTACCATCTGCAAGTTTTTGATCAAAATCATTAATATACTGTATAGCCGTTTCTTCCTGTCCCAAAATCTGCCCCAGATCTGTAATGACTTTACGCCATCCTTTGAATACATCCTGCTTGGTCTCATCCAGTACAACAGTTGGTGCGATCTGATCGAGTTGCTCCAGAATGTCCTTGTTCGTCTCATTGCCAGCAATAATCAAATCCGGTTCATAAGCAAGTAATGCTTCCAGATTCACTTGTGTATTCTCACCCACGATATCAATCGTGTTTTTGTTTTCAACATACGGTTTGTACAAGTCACTTTTCAACAACGATTGATCTTCTGTAAAAGGAAGCGTGATAGCCACGGAATCCAGATCAAATACGAGCAGATCATCACTCAATCCCCAATGCGCCAAAGCTATCTTTTTGGGTTGTTGTTTGATTTCCATGTCTCCCCGAGCAGTCTGTACCGTACGTGGATAGTTATCAGATGACCCATCTGCGGATTCAGATGATGAGCCGGAACTCTCGACTGTATCGGTAGCACTTTGCTCCGTCTGACTTGTCGTTTGCTCTGACTTTTTTTCACCCGACGAGCAGGCAGCCAATAGTAAAACTAAACTCAATACTGCAACAAGCATGACCCAACCCTTATATCTTGTTCTATGCATCTCTAGAGATCCTCCAATTACTTCAGCGAATTTGTGATAACAATTATCATTATCAATTATATCAGTGATATCCGCCTGTACAATGGACACTGTCCGATTCAGGATGGATTCTTTCCAGGTCCCATAATCTTTCTCACTTCAGACGGGGCACAGCCCTTATGCAATTTATACACCCGACTGAAGTAGTAGGGGTCCGCATAACCTACCTTTGCAGATACCTCTTTCACGGTGTAACTTCCGATCTCCAGCAACTCCTGTGCGCGATTCAGCCGATACTGCATCAGATAACGCATCGGACCCATCCCCGTGTATTTTTGAAACAAATGTGAAAAGTATTTCGGTTTCATATCGAATTGAGCAGCAACACCTTCAAGCGTCAGTGGTTCAGCATACTGATGATGAATGAATTCCTGAGCTGAATCTACCCATTTAACACTCGATGTATTCCTTTCATTTCTCGCTCCACGGAATACCGAGATGAGCAGTTGATAAAATAGGGTCTGCTTCTCCAGTTGGTTCATATACCCTGGATTGGAAGCAACGTTAAGGAGAGCCAGCATCAATTCCCCTTGAACTCCAGACTCTGAATCATTCAAGCTCATCCGCAGCTCATAGACTTGATCCGTATGAAACGAGTGAAGCCCCTTTTCCTTTTGCATTGCCGGCAAGTAATGAACTAATACATACTCAAAGTTCCTGTCCCCGACATGGATCTCCAGGTGCATATTCTTACCCCCGATAAAGGCCTTGCCTGGTTGCATATGATAAAGATATTTCGTACCATCCGTATTCGTAAAATGAAACTCTGCCTGTCCTTGTAACACCAGCAGCAAAGCACTTTTTTCTGTTCGTTTCTCCCGGTGCCCATCGTAAATCATGTCTGCACGCAATACAGTACGATAAATCCCACATACATGAACAGGATGCTCAATGAATTCATAAGCAAGCTGCTCTTCATCCGGTGTTATCATTGAGTACTCCCCCTAATCCCCTTTCATTTATAAATAGTTTATCCTCCGTCCGATTCATTGTATAGACTATATTTTTATTCAAAAAAAAACCGCCTGTATCCAAGCGGAAGGAGATATCCTTCACTTGAATAACAGACGGTTTTGGTTGGACTCGACGATATTAGTAACCGTACGAAGCGTTCATCAATTCTTCGAACTCTTGCATGGTAATTACGTCATCGCCCGTAGGGATGTTGATTTTGAATGCTGCTTTTTCGTTAATCTTGGTATACGTATTGGAACCGGTAAATGCCAATTTCACTTCGTCTTTCGTATCTTCCGGCTTGATCAGCACATCAGCAACCATCTTTTGATATACCGGGAAGTCGTTTTTGTCCAATGCGAAATCGATGTTGAATTGGTTAATTGTCAGAACATCTTTCAATTTATCCAAGTCTTTAGCCATTTCAGCCTGATCTGCCTCAGTGATTTTCAGATCTTCTTTAGCTTTGTCGATATCAGCCTGATCCATTTGCAGCAATTCACGATATTCCTCTTTGGACAGAATATCCAATAATTTAGGCATAGCTTTCGTTACCAGTACAGTAACCGCTTCTTTAACATTGTCATTATTCACCGAGAATTGTACAACCTGCTTCGCATCTACACCTTCAGGAAGTTGTGCATCTTTGGTGTCTAGGTTTTTGAAGAATTTAGCTTGATCGTACTCGCCCAGCACTGCGTCCATTACTTCGTTGCTCAGCTTTTGCGTTTTGGCTGCGTCCATAGCATCCGGGTTCCACTCTGTGCCCTCTTGCTCAGCCAATTCCTTCAGATCCAACTCCAAGAACTTGTTAACAACATTCTCAGGAATCGGGAAGAATGGAATGTTCGGCACTTTCACATAGAGTTTCTCTGCTGTCATCACCATTGGAATGTTAAAGGTCATACCCATGTCGCCTTTAAGCTCGATGCCAACAGTCATCTCTGTCTGCATTGGCTCACTTTGGTATACACCCGTTACATTCAATTGAGCATCCTTCAGCATGCTCATAAACTGAGTCATAGTAGGATCAGTTTGTGACGCATCCCCAGGTTTATAGCTCAATTCATTAATTGTAAAGTTGGAACTCATTTCATACGAAGTCAATTTGGAAGCATTGGCCGCAGCCGTCTTCAATGCCTCTTTTGGTTCCTGCTTGCTGCTACATGCTGTCAATGCCATAGATACGGTCAACAGCAATGTAAGAAGAAGCGCCCCCATACGTTTAGTCATTTTTTTCTCTCCTCTCGTGATAACCCCAAAAAAAGTAATTCAATCTCAATGATATACCATATCACCCGATACCGAAACCTAATTTGGGAAAAATGTGATCTTTCCTCTTTAAAATGGCTACAAAGACCTATGTAAGCTTTGGGAAAAACCATGTGCATGTCTTTATATATGTATGAATACGCAAAAGACCCCTGTTAGGTAACAAGGGACTTTTGCTGTAAATCTGTTTCTTCTATTAACCTTGAGGATTCAAATGATCCACGTGGTTTTGATTTTTAACTTTTTTGGAACCAGATAAGGGCTCCTGCATGGAAGAGCGTTTGGATGAATGATGATGCTGTTCGGATGCTTGCGCTTCCGGTACGGGAATTGTTTTCGGTTTGCTCATATTATTGCCCCCTCATCATTGTTTAGGAATGGGATGGGTCCCTATCTTCCGTTTTATCATGATTCAGTGCATCCTGATGACGGCGATCATTAATATCTTGCTGAATCTGCTGAGCATGATGACTGTTTACGGCTGGCTGCTCCAGATCATCAATTACATTTTGCAGGTTTTTGTCTACTCCCGTTTTGGCTTTAGTCAATTTAGTTCACTCCTTCAGATTTCAGGCTATTATCTCGTCTGGGATTGTAACGACTGGGCGCATTCATGAATGTGCCGTGTATAATCGTGAGCCAGTTCCTGAATCGGTTCTGTACGCTCATCTGTCGTTCGTCCATCACGTTCCACATCAATCAGCTGTACGCTGACTTCACGGGAATCGACATATGCACATTTGAAATCAAAAGAGTACATTTCGTGCCCTGCTGTAGCAATGTGTATCCGAATAGCCTGCTGATCGGCTTCATCGGCCATTACCTGAGCCTGGTCTCCAACATTCAGGACTTGAGGCAAACGTTCTTGCCAAGCCCCTACAAGCTCTGTCTGATCGATGTTTAACTCGCGGTTCATCTTACCACCTCCACTCCTATAAAGTGCGGCGATGAAGATGTTTTTATACATAACAGCGTGATTGAAATATGCCGTTACACTGGGCAACCTATACAACGGCGACCAACTTGCAGATTCAGGGCTTTATACGTACATAGAACGCAAAAAAGGACCCGAGCGATATCGCTCGAATCCTTATTATAAGTGTAGTATGGCGGAGAGGGTGGGATTCGAACCCACGTGGAGTTGCCCCCTAACGGTTTTCAAGACCGCCCCGTTATGACCGCTTCGGTACCTCTCCAGGAAATTAACTTTTATAAACTTGCCACGAAAAGTATCATACCACAATTAGATGTGTAGATGCAACCTTTTTTATATCGCTATTTAAAATTTATTTCAGATCGCGGATTTAGATATACAATACCTTCCTATCCGCCATTCAGAAATGACGGACAGGATTGGTATTCTTTTTGAGATGTGGAACGTTAACTCACTCTTAAGAACGACGTGCAATCACACTGATGCCGCCCATATAAGGACGCAATGCTTCCGGAATGACAACCGTGCCATCTTCCTGTTGATAGTTCTCCAGGATTGCTGCTACAGTACGACCAACGGCCAACCCCGAACCGTTCAATGTATGAACAAATTCCGGTTTAGCTTTTGGCTCTCTGCGGAAACGGATATTGGCACGACGTGCCTGGAAGTCCTCACAGTTGGAGCAGGAAGAAATTTCACGATAGGTGTCGCTCTCAGGCAACCACACTTCAATATCATACGTTTTAGCTGAAGTGAAGCCCATATCTGCAGTGCAAAGGGTTAGAACACGGTATGGCAAGCCCAGTAATTGAAGCACGCGCTCCGCATTTTGTGTCATTTGCTCCAGCTCTTCATACGATGTCTCTGGAGTAGAAAGCTTCAGCAACTCTACTTTGTTGAATTGATGCTGACGAATCAACCCACGTGTATCCCGTCCAGCCGAACCAGCTTCAGAACGGAAACAAGAGCTGTAAGCCACAAAGTGCTTAGGCAATTGATCTATATTCAGAATCTCTTCGCGATGGTAGTTCGTTACCGGAACTTCAGCGGTAGGAATCAGATAATATTCAGTATCTTTCAACTTGAACAGATCTTCTTCGAACTTAGGCAGTTGACCTGTTCCGAACAGGCTGTCCCGATTGACGATATATGGAGGCAAGATCTCCTCATACCCATGCTGATCGCTGTGCAGATCCATCATGAAATTGATCAATGCACGTTCCAGACGTGCACCCAGACCTTTATAAAAGGTAAAACGGGAACCTGTTACTTTGGCAGCTGCTTCAAAATCAAGGATATCGAGATCCTGTGCAATTTCCCAGTGTGCTTTTGGTGCAAAAGTAAATGACTTGGGCTCTTCCCAGCGACGAATCTCAACATTATCCGCTTCAGAAGCTCCAATAGGTACACTTTCGTTAGGAATGTTCGGAATGGCCATCGTGAGATCATTGATCTTCAATTCCAGTTCACGAACTTCTTCATCCATGGCTTTGATTCGGTCAGAGACTTCACGCATCTCCACAATCAGTTCGTCTGCATCCTCACGGTTCTTCTTCAATCTAGCGACTTCACCAGATACCGTATTCCGGCGACTCTTCAGGGTTTCACTCTCTTGAAGCAACTCCCGACGCTTGGCATCCATTTCCGTAAATCCAGCGACAAGATCCAGCGATTTGCCACGGTTAGTCAATGCTTCTTCTACACGTGCATACTCATTCCGCAATATTTTCACATCAAGCACGATATAACCTCCTAAATAACCCCACGAAGTGAAGCTTTATGTTTAATCCAATCTCATAACTCTACTGTGTATACCTTACTATATACTTATCGGACCCTGTAACCAAAAAAACAACCTATGGTCCAGGTGTCACCCTCCGCTGCGATTCCCGCTTTGAAGCAGATACAAGCAACATCAGGCATCCGTCAGATGCAACTGCCAACCAGCGGCCCTACAAGGCTTCTGGGGAAGTGATCCGATGACCGGGAGATCATAGGTTGTACATCATGCTTTATTTAGGGTCTACCGAGGGTCTGTAGGATTTGGCCATGTCTACAAAATAAGCATGCAGACGATAGTCATCCGTCAACTCCGGATGATAGGAGCAAGCCAGCAAATGTCCCTGGCGTGCAGTAACAATCTCATCTTTGTAAGTGGAGAGAACCTCTACCTGGTCTCCAACACTCTCAATTAAGGGTGCACGGATAAACACAGCCCTTACCGTTTCCTCAATACCTTTGACTGGTAAGTCTGTCTCAAAGCTTTCTCTCTGCCGTCCAAATGCATTTCGGGATACAGTCATATCCATTAGCTCCAAATGAGCCTCTTCTTGCCCTGCAATGTGTTTGGCCATAACGATCAAACCAGCACAGGTACCAAATACCGGTTTGCCCTCAGCAGCGAACGCTCGAATGGCATCCATAAACCCGTACTTGCGCATCAGTTTACCGATCGTGGTGCTTTCCCCGCCAGGAAGGATAAGACCGTCCAAGTCCTCTAATTGCTGAACCTGTTTGATTGCCACACCTTCTGCTCCGGCACGTTCAATACTCCGAATATGCTCTGTGACAGCTCCCTGAAGTGCTAATACGCCGATCTTCATATGAACATTCCCCTTCTCTTACCAGCCGGATCTTGCATACGCTCAGAAGGTGCAAGTTTGTAAATCTCAATGCCTTTCATCGCTGCTCCAAGATTCTTAGACACTTCGGCCCGTAATGCATATGTCGTTCATTGCCTTGAATATAACGGTTAACCCGCTCTCCCAGGTAAAAAACAATGGACTTATTTACATCATCATACGTAGAATTCTAACTTGATATTTTACCGGAAAAATTGTAAATATACAATCCATCCGGTTGGAATAACTTGCATTTTGTCAGTGATTTGACCACATCAATATTAAAAAACATGATCATGCTCTTATACGAGAAATACGCTATTGGTTAAAACAGGTTTTTGATTCCGTCAAAGAGATCCACGAAGAAATCCTTTACAGCACGGAAGAACAGACGGAACCATCCGCCTTTATCAGCCTCTTCAGCAGTGATCAAGTTCACTGTTTTTTCCTGAGGCTCAATTCCATCTGCTTTATACGTGTACGTTACCGTACCAACCTTTGTACCTGCCTTGATTGGCGCTACCAGCTTGTCCGCCTCAGTTACGTTGGCTTTGAACGTCACATCCAGTTTTTGAGTACCTTTGGGAACAACGAAACTTACTGCATTATCTGTTACGACAGGAACGGTCGTTTCTTTCCCTTTTTTCAAAGGTACAGCTTCCCAGCCCGTTACTTTGTTCTTGCCTGCGACAGCTTGTTTCACTTCAAAGTTGTTAAATCCAAAGTCCAGTACCTTTTTGGTTTCTCTGAAACGTGCAGATTCCGAATCAGTGCCCATAACAACACTGATCAGACGCATATCATTACGCTCCGCCGTACCCGTGAAGTTATTGCCCGCATTCGTTGTATGGCCTGTTTTCATTCCGTCGAGACCTTCATAGGCATAGCTTTTGAAATTGGTTATATTTTTATTCGCTTCCAGCATCCAGTTGTAATTGATGATTGGAGCTTTATCATTAGGACGGAACTTGTAGGATTGAATGGTTGTGAATTCTTTGTAGTCCGGGTGATCCATAATGATATATCGGCACAGAATCGCTGCATCCAGTGCAGACATCACTGTTTCCTTGTCTTCCGCCGGGCGGAAGTCGGCAGGCATATCTGCACGATCCAGACCCGAAGAGTTAATGAAGAAGGTATCCTTCATCCCCATACGCTTCGCTTCATCATTCATCATTTTCACGAAAGCTTCTTCCGAACCTGCAACATGTTCAGCCAAAGCAACCGTAGCGTCATTGGCAGAGCCAACAGCCATAGCAATATAAAGATCCCTAACCGTATGCTGGTCTCCTTCCGCCAGGAAGATACGTGATCCGACACTTTGTGCAGCATTCTTTTTAACAGTTACAATATCGTCCCAACCGAATTTTCCTTGTTTGACCTGTTCTGCGACAATGTACTCTGTCATCATCTTGGTCATACTGGCAGGCGGCATTGCTTTATCCGCATCGACATTTAGTAGGATCTGTCCCGTTGAGGCTTCCATAAGCACCGCTGATCTAACTTCAAGCCCCAGTGAGTCTACTCCAGGAACTTGCACGGCTTTCTCCGTCTTCGTTGTTGTCGCTGCAGCAGTCAGAACCTGACTGGAGTTATCCGCAGCAGCCATAACCGGCATTACTGCAGACATGCATAGCATGTTAATTAGCATAACCGAGGCTACGCTCTTTTTGAGCATTTGGCGTTTCTTTTTATTCAAGTGTTTGGCTTTCAATGATGAATACTCCCTTCGATCCAAAGCATGGTTAAATGCTTCAGTGCAGCTTAAGCTGCAATTTTCTTATTCCCTAGCCTGTGCAAAGATGTATGAGATGTGTGGTATATCCGCTATATCGAACAAGCAATATTATTGCTCCTAAAGTTCGTTATTAAATGTCACTTAGTCCGCATTTTGCGAATGCTTATGTAAAAGGACGTCCGCGCTTCTGTTTAGCTGCCAGTCTTTTCTGGCATTCCGTTTGCTTTTCAAAACCATATTCATAGATTCACGTCAAATAGCCGCCGCAACGCCTTAATCCATCCCTGGATCGTCACCGCTTGTTCTATTCTATCACAGGGGTATCTGCAAAAAAAGACAGACCCGGTGAAAATCACCGAGCCTGTCCTGGAAATGATTAACTCTCTTCCGATTACAACGAGTAGTTAGGTGCTTCTTTGGTAATCTGCACATCATGGGGATGACTTTCGCGCAGTCCCGCACCTGTAATTCGGATAAAGCCCGTATCGTTACGAAGCTGCTCCAAGTTGCTTGTACCACAGTATCCCATACCCGAACGCAGACCACCAATCAGTTGGTGGATCGTATCGGACAATGGTCCTTTGTAAGCGACACGACCTTCGATTCCTTCCGGAACCAGTTTCTTGTCATCATCTTGGAAGTAACGATCTTTACTACCTTGTTTCATTGCAGCCATTGAACCCATGCCGCGATATACTTTGTAGCTACGTCCTTGGAAGATCTCAGTTTCCCCCGGGCTTTCCGCTGTGCCGGCAAACAAACTTCCCAGCATAACTGCGTGTGCTCCTGCAGCCAGCGCCTTCGTGATTTCACCAGAATATTTAATTCCGCCATCCGCGATAATCGGAACTCCATATTCACGTGCCACTGTTGCGCAATCGTATACTGCAGTTACTTGAGGTACACCGATACCAGCGATAACACGTGTTGTACATATCGACCCTGGGCCAATACCCACTTTGACCACTGAAGCACCTGCTTCGATCAGGTCACGAGTTGCGGCGCCAGTAGCGACGTTACCTGCAACGATGGTCAGGCTAGGGAAACGTTCACGAAGCTGACGTACAGCTTCAATGATGTTGATGTGGTGTCCGTGAGCCGAGTCTACCGTAATCAAGTCGACACCAGCTTGTACCAAAGCATCTGCACGTTCGAATGTATCTTTGGAGATACCAATCGCTGCACCAACCAACAAACGGCCTTGAGCATCTTTGGCTGCATGAGGGAATTGAATGGCTTTTTCAATATCTTTAATGGTGATAAGACCTTTCAATGTGTTCGTCTCATCAACTAATGGAAGTTTTTCAATCTTGTGCTTCTGAAGGATACCTTCAGCTTCTTGCAGTGTAGTACCTACAGGAGCTGTAACCAGATTCTCACGAGTCATGACTTCGCTAATTTTGATGCCATAATCATGGATAAAACGCAAATCACGGTTGGTCAAAATACCAACCAGCTTCTGATCTCCTTCAATAATAGGAACACCGGAGATCCGATATTTCGCCATTACTGCTTCTGCATCAGATACCAGGTGATCTGCTGTCAGTGAGAACGGGTTTGTAATTACACCACTCTCCGAACGTTTAACTCGATCCACTTCTTCTGCCTGTTGTTCAACCGACATATTTTTATGGATAATACCGATACCGCCTTCACGCGCAATGGCAATAGCCAGTGTCGCTTCAGTTACCGTATCCATACCTGCACTGATCAAAGGAATGTTTAACTTTACACTATCGCTCAAACGAATAGATACATCTACTTCTTTAGGCAGTGTCTCGGATTTCCGTGGCACTAGCAATACATCATCAAAGGTGAGGCCTTCCTTACCAAATTTATCTTCCCACACGCAAGTGTTCCTCCTTATGTTTGCTCAGCTTTACGGTCCAAAACCCGAAGATTCCAGGCTGTATTTCACGCCGAAAATACGTTTTCTGAAAAATTTATTATTGCCATCTTAGCAAAGCGATATTTAGACTGTCAAGGAAAAGTACTTGGTTATATCAGGTGTATTGCCTGATGAACACAACTGTTTTTCCAGAGCGGACAAGTCTAGTTATTACGACAAAAAAACGTCAATTCGTATCGAATAACGTTACCTTTATACATACTATTGTGCTGATAAATCACCAAATTCAATCTGTATTTTAATCCCATACTGCATATTACAACTATATAATAAAAACCACCACCGAATAACATCGGCAGTGGTTCTTTGCTTGGCGGCGTCCTACTCTCCCAGGACCCTGCGGTCCAAGTACCATCGGCGCTAGAGGGCTTAACGGTCG
>NZ_JBBCYH010000029.1:0-48598 GCF_037144955.1 Paenibacillus sp. USHLN196
GGCGGCGTAGGGGTACCAGGAAATGCAAATTATGATGAATCTATTAGATCCAATGATTATTTCACTGGCGGCGGGAATTTACAAAATGAATCTGTGTCCTTATCAGGCGGCGCAGGGGCAGCACCAGGGAACGCAAATTATGATGAATCTGCTAGATCCAATGATTATTTCACTGGCGGCGGGAATTTACAAAATGAATCTGTGTCCTTATCAGGCGGCCAAGGATCTTCAGGAAATGACGCTTTTTTATTTGCGTCTTTGCCTAATGAGGATCAAGCGATAGACTCGCGTGTGCCGCATAACACCACTAATAGTGGACAAGCGCCACAGACGGTACCTCTTAACGTCATTCCTGGCACAAGACGGGAACAAAGCCAAACCCAAAGCTCAAGTCCAAGAAGACCGCAGCCAGAGAGAATACGAACATCCAGAGGGGTAGAATCTCTTGGGAACAGAAGCGTAGAACGTCAAGCAGCAGATCATGCCGATTCTACACCTATACGTTCTGGACAACAGGAAAACCGGGTGCAGAATATTCCGTTAAATCCTTCTAACAACGAGGGGGGCGACGAGTCATGAAGGGACCAGTGAAAACATGGCTTGGCTCAATTATAGCTTTAGGTATGATAGCCTTACTTATTGGATCGATTTTTGAAGGGAATCGCATTGAAAAAGAACGGGCTGCTGCTGAACAGAAGCAGCAGCCTGTTACTCAGGAGAAGCCGGTTCGCCAGTACACCCCAAATGAGCAAGCCGTATCAGAGAAGGAGGCTGAAGAGGTAGCGGCCCCAACGGAAGAAATGCAAACGGAGATCCAGAAAGTTATTCCGGAATTTCTGAAGGTGTATGTACCGTTCGATGTTGAAAGTCCAACTGATTTTTTAGAACAGTCTAAGCCTTATGTAACTGATAATCTCTATAAAGCATTAGAACAGGAGCAACGCCGGGGTACACTAACGATCGTCAAAACCAAGCTGATCAATGTAGATCTGGAACCGCAGAAAGAGGGATTGCAGGAACAATGGTGGAATGCAGACATTGAGGTGGAGCATACCGATCAGGACGGCCAAACTCGTGCAAGTACGTTAGCCTATATCATTAAGGTCAAATTGATAGATGGAAAATGGAAGATTGATGATCTTGGTGTACGTTCAAGGGCGTGGAATCCATGAAGAAATTCACTATATTTGGCGGATTGGCCTTAATTCCGATTTTCTTTGTTGGTGTCCTGTTTGTACTTATGTTTATGGTTATGATGTTCAGTAGCTCTGATTCTGGTGATTACGGGGGCGGTGCAGGATGGGGCAGTGGAATCATATCTGAGCTGGGCGAATCTGAGATCCCAGCGGAGTATATCCCAATTTATCAAGCTGCCGCAGAGAAATATGGAGTTCCTTGGAATCTATTGGCGGCAGTACACCGAATTGAAACCCGGTTCTCTACGTTAGATCCCATGATTTCATCCGTTGGGGCAGAAGGGCACATGCAGTTCATGCCATGTACTTTTATCGGATGGGGGCATAGCTCTTGCAGTGGTTCAGGAGCAGGGAATTTCAGTGCCGAAGAGAAAACCAGCTTGGTCGTTATTTCCCAGTATGGCGGCTATGGCGTAGATGCGAATGGTGATGGAAAAGCAGATATGTGGGATTTAGAGGATGCTGTCTTTTCCGCAGCCAATTACCTCGGGAAAAACGGTGCCGCTTCGGGTAACGTTGAAGCAGCGCTATACCAATACAACCACAGCCAAGAATATATTTCTGAAGTAATGAAGTACGCTACCCTTTACGTAACTGAAGGGTACGATGCTATTACGATACCGCAACCGGGTAAAGCCGGGTTTAGTCGTCCGGTCAACGGCCAGGTTACGTCCGGATTTGGCCCGCGTACACATCCCGTTACTGGCGAAGTAGGAAAACCGCATGAAGGTGTAGACTTTGCTTGTTCCCACGGACAGCCGATACCAGCATCTAAAGCTGGAAAGGTTATTATGGCGGGCTGGCAAGATGCGAGTAACCCCAGTAAAGGTTACGGCCAGTATGTACGTGTGGATCATGGGGGCGGTTATGTGACTACCTATGCCCATTTGTCTTCGATCAATGCTCGTGTAGGGGATCAAGTAGCTGCGGGAACTGTGCTTGGCGGGTGTGGGTCAACCGGCAGCAGCACCGGGAACCATCTACATTTCGAAATCATTATCAATGGCAGAAAAGTAGATCCTTTGCCGTTTGTGGGGGATAAGAGACGTGCTAAATGAAAAAATCATTGTGCGGGTAAAGGAACACGTCCCTGGATATGAGGGCAAGACCGTTGGGGTTGCCAGGAAAGGTGATATTTTTATTTTCCGGAATCCAATAGGTCATTTGAGTGATGCTGAATACCTGACATGTTATAAGCTTGGCAGAAGTGACTTTGTAGAGCCGTTCAAGCGCTCTACAGAGCGTCAGTGGATCGAACAGGAAGAAAAGTACCAGATATACTTCAATGAGCTTTCTGAGCGATTTATGCCCATTATAGAAGCCTATTGGCAAGAGGATGGGGCAGATGTAGAACTATATTGGTCTGTTATGGAGAAACAAGGTATAGAAAGCCACTGCGCGGATCTGATGCTCTTTAATCAGTATTTATGGCGTAAAGCCAGGGAGCTGGAAGAAAATGAATCGGCGAATCTTAGGCGAATTGATCAGGTTTATGAGATGATCAAGGGCATTAGTAAGATATTTGAGGTTAGAGCCGGACAAAGCTCAATAGAAACAGACTCTATATATTTCAAAACAGACGATTCTATTTTCTGGCATGGGTGCTTATAAGGGGGAGAATGCATGTTCAAGGCATACAGATTTATAAGGCGTGGTGGAAAGTATCTTCCACCTGATCCATTAGAAACGGCAGCGGACGTTTACCAATACGTCCAAACTCATAAGGAGCAATATCCGGAAGTCCGCATTACTGCCGATCATGACGAATTCATTGCAGTTCAAGCGCTAAACGGAATTATTGTCTTCCCAAAAAAATGGGCTTTGATGGAGGTCAAACAGAAGTACATCGATGAGCCCGTAAGTTTCAAATCAGACGCTTTTAAACAGGCTTTGGAACGGTCCGGGTTCCCTGCTGAACGAAATATAGACTTTACTGTTCTTGCTGCACAGCACTATTTAACGGAGCTGTACGAAGGCATAGAAGGAGAGGATTAGTTTCTTTTTACCAACAACAAGGCGGCTCCCTCGTGAGGGGAGCCGCCTCTATTTTTGACAGGTATTAATGGTACACTCTAATGGCACCTTCATACCCTAAATTCAAAGCAATATCTATTATCCGGTATTTAACATGGCGGATGTGTTTAACACGACAGGGGTTATTGCGGTCATGATTGACACGCTCCGGGCATCCAGAGCGGATAAGGCATCGAGTCAGAGATCAGATGAAAATCAGGCTTGAGGAATCATGCTCCAAAGATTCCGGAATAAAATCCAAAATGGCGATAGCGATTAAAATTCCTGCGCTTAAAGACATCAAATCATTCAAACCCTTGCGCGAACAGTCACGTTTTAACAAAAAAATTAGGCCGCCGATCACATTGGCGATCGCCGCCAGAAATACATAAAACAAACTTCCCCAATTATCACAACCACCCTGATCTAATCCGTACTGTCATTGAGAGGCTATTTTTGTGATGATCCAGATATTTCATTTCACTCTGTGTGTAATAGATTTTTAGGTTGTACATGTTTTTTTCTTTTCTTCAAATTAAGTCCTTCTCTTAACATTTTTGATCACTACTCTACTATGGGGAATGCTTGGTATGTTGACCATACTGAAACTTAAATCCTGGTCAGGAACTTCATAATTCATGCGATTCACTAAATAATCGAGACTCACTTTCATGACTTCAATGGTGACCCACTCACCGGCACAGCGATGTCCCATCAAGTAATCGCCACCACCTTGCGGAATGAAGCTGAAGGGGCTTCCGTCCCATTCGGCAAACCGAACCGGATTGAATACCTCAGGATTGTCCCATATTTTAGGATCATGATTGGTGCCATAAAGATCTAACAAAGTTAATGTGCCTTCTTCAAATTTATAGTTGTTCCAGGTGAAATCTTTTTTTACCAAAGCCGCGACAAACGGAAAAAACGGATAAAAGCGGCGTACTTCCTGTATAAACATCTGAGCATATTTTTCATCGCCGGATTCAAGTTTCCCCCTTTCTTCCGGATAATGATGTACTGCCAGCGCAGTGAAATTGATGAATATAGCGATAGCTACAATCGGTCTCAAAATATTGATCACTTCCACAGCAGCGGTCTCTGCATCCAGGAGATTCTCTTCTAGATCGCGATGCCAGGCAAACCTGTGTAATGCAGTATTTTCAGGGGGGGTTACTTTCCCATCACGAACCTCATTAATGAGTTCTTCGATCCACTTTTCTACCTGATTCCGTGCATGTCTCCCTAGCCAATGAGCTGGACCGATAGCAGCTGCCGACTCGAACATCGCTTCCAAATCGTTTGTCAGCTTCTTCACTTCGTCTTCTTGTACCGGTACACCAGCCCACTGGCAGGCTGTCCGGCACATAATTTCCTGCACTTCTTCATAAAGAACAACCTCATCCATCAGTTCCCATTTTTCCACTGCCATCTCCCACTGTTTTTTTGTAATCTCGGTCAGTTTCTCAAGTCCATCAGGAGACATAATTGACATAAACATTTCCTTACGGTGCTTATGGGCCTCTCCATCTAAAGCCTGAACACCATTTTTGCCAAACAATGTTTGTACCACCCGGTTTGGTGCTGCATCTTTCCTTTTGAATTTTTCAGTGTCATAAAAAACTTCCGCAGCTTCCTTTCCTCCCATGCAGATTGCTTTCTTTCCAAACACTCGGGTCTCGAATACATCAGAATTAAAACTGTGACGTCTGTTCAAAATGTACAAATATCCTTCTCTCATAAGACTTAGGCTATGGTCTATTCCTTGTTCTCTAGGCATTTCATTTGTATTTGACATATAATCCAACTCCATTCTTCATGAGTGATTATTCCTATTATTGGTAAAATATTCACTTTTCATTCGTAAGCGGCAAACCCAGCGCACCTTCTGCGTTACCCGAATTCATGAGAAAATGAGGCAACTTCAATTAGCAGGAGTTTGTCTCATGACGAAAAAAGAACAAAGACGTCAGGAAGATCAGTTAAGATATTGGCTTCGTACTTTGAAAGGTCGTTCGTCCAGGACGGCAAAATCCTCCGCGACGTTGTTCCGCTCTCCATCAGCGAACCAACGCCCCGTTCGGCACCCTCTCTTCATCCATATGTCGGCTTCGCACGGATTGAACTATCTACTTTACTGATGTTACCCCTTCTACGGGCAAAAGTACCGGCTTGCATTTGCACTTTGAAATCTTTGTTAATGGGCGGCGCGTTGATCCGTCTCCATTTATCGGTTTGTAAGGTTCGGAATTTTTAGGCGAATGGATCTCCTGCAGGCGACTTGAAGCGCGTGGATCTCGCCGGAAAACGAACGATCGCAGCTACATTTACTGTAGCTCTGTACAAACGGACGCGATACATTGCTCAAACAGGCCCTCCTATTATGAAGGATAGACAAGTATCCTCATGTTGGATGTACTAAAAGCGTAATCCGAAAATATCGGTCGAAGGTAGCTCCGGGCAGAAATGTCCGGAGCTGCTTCGTTTTATTTTACGGTCGTGCTGGGCCTTAGCATTACTTTGTAAAAACAATAAGAAACTTTATCTGATATTTAGCGTCATAAATAAGTCTATATTTGTCGAATAAAAGAGCAGAATTCTAAGACATCGAGGTGGAAAATGAAGAAACCTTTATCCATGTTGTTATTTATGTTGGTATCTTTTTCTATGTTCGCTGGAATCGGACAAGCAGAATCGATTTTTCCCAAGCTTTTTTTGAACGGGAAACAACTCGAAACCGAAACGCGTATTGTAAACAATTCAACGCTCGTTCCGATTCGTGCGGTGGCTGAAGGATTAGGTTTCGATGTGAGTTGGAATCAATCAAACAAGACGGTGGGTATACATAACGGTACAACCCAAATTACATTAAAGATTGATGATCGTATGGCACTTGTTAATGACAAAACAGTGAACTTGGATACGCCAGCAAAAATTTTCAACGATAATTCTTTGAAGTACGTAACGATGGTTCCGATTCGATTCGTCAGTGAAACAATGGGACTCAAGGTTAATTACGATAATCTGGCCAAATCTGTTTACCTCGATCAACCGATTGTAGCACCGGACAAAGATGCAGGATCGGGTTCCAACTCACTTCCTGACAATGTTACAGGTTTATTAAAGTCGATTCGGTTTGACGGGCTGGGTACCTTAACAATAGATTACCACGGGCAAGTCAATGTAAACGATCCTATTATTTTAAGTGACCCGGACCGTATTGTCATTGATATGCCGAATGCAGATTTCGCATCGAAGTTTAATCCGGCATTTATCAACTCATCTACGGGAGAGATTTCGGTCGACAATCATCCGGAACTAACCAAGATACGGTACTCCTATTATTCAGACAAACCCTCGACTGTAAGGGTCGTACTTGATTTGAAAGCCAAGACAGATTACCAGTTGATCAAAAAAGACGGTTCTATTCAAATTAGTCTGCTTAACGGAAATGAACCGGTAATTCCTTCTCCCGTGCCAACACCACCGTCATCGGGCGAAGATAAGATCTTTAAGGTTGTTATCGACCCTGGCCACGGGGGTAAAGACCCGGGAGCTCAGAGTTCAGGACGATCGGAGAAAGACTATAACTTGTCATTGTCACTAAAAGTTAATACGCTTCTTATGAACGAACCTCGGATCAAGCCATATATGACTCGTGCCGATGAAACGTTCGTCTCATTGAACGACAGGGCTTCATTCGCCAACAATCTTAAAGCTGATTTGTTTATTTCTCTTCATGCCAATAAAGCGGAATCATCAAGTGCTTCCGGGACAGAATCATTCTATTACCATACCAATAGTCAAACCTTAGCACAAATCATTCACAAGCATGTTCTTAAAGCCGTAGGTCTGAAAGACCGTGGCGTGAAAACCGCAGGGTATGTTGTTATCAAGAAAACGACTATGCCGGCGATTCTAATCGAATCTGGTTTCTTATCCAACCAAAACGATTCCTCCGTTCTCTTCGATGAAACGAAGCAAAATGAAATTGCCAAAGAAATTGTGGCAGGAATCAAAGAATATTTAAATATTTGACAAGGAGGGAAATCACATGAGGAAACCTTGGAAAATGATAGCTTGTTTTCTTTTGGGTAACATTGTTTGTTTTAGCAGCTGTAGCCTGTGGGACAAAGCAAGAATCCCCTGGAAACCAATTGGCTAGCAATCAAACGAATAGTAAAGAAGAAGTACAAAAGCGAGAAATTAACGTCTTCTTCGCTAATGCTGATTGGACCGATTTAATCGAACGGCAAATCGAAATCAGCTACAAGACCGATAACGAAAAAATCGAGCAAGCATTAGATGCGCTCCAAAAGGACGAAAATTCGGTAGAAACGTCTTTGTGGAAACAAGCCCAATTCAACAAAGTAACCGTGCAGGATGGAGTGATTACGCTTGATATCCACTTACCTAACAGTGCACGGCTTGGATCTACCGGCGAGGATATGGCACTTCAGGCGATTCAAAAAACGGTTTTTCAATTTGATGAAATCAAATCACTCGACATATTGGTCGATGGCAAAGCGGTTGAAAGTCTAATGGGTCACGTTGAATTGGAACATCCAATTATGAAAAGCAAAAATTAAATATTCTGACTTTCCACATTAATCTTCGGAAGCAGCTCGCGCTGCTTCTTTTTTTGTCTCGAAAAGCATGCTTTTCGAGACGGTGAAGATCCCCCCTATTTTCGCGTATCAAAATGTATTAAAATGATTTTAGGAACGTATCAAATAAATTCGATACTTTTTGATACATATTTAGGGGAGAGTGGTGAGCTTGAAGCTGGCATATGGCCGGGTATCGGCCAAAGACCAAAATCCGGAACGGCAGCTCGTCAAGTTCAGAGAGCTGGGCATTGAAGATCGGTTTATTTTTGTTGATAAACAGAGCGGCAAGGATTTCGACCGACCACGCTATCAGGCGATGCGTCTGATGATCCGGGAAGGTGACTTGGTTTATATTGATGCGCTGGATCGGCTTGGCCGGGATTACGATGGCATTATTACCGAATGGAAGTATATCACAAGGGAGATCGGCGCTGACATCGTATGCCTGGATAACGAAACGTTATTCGATTCCCGGAAGTTTAAGACGATGGGTGATTTTGGGAAAGTGATGGAGGATCAATTTTTAAGTCTACTGGCGTATGTAGCCGAACAGGAACGGAAGAAGAACCGGCAGCGGCAGGCGGAAGGGATCGAGGTTGCCCGGGCGGATGGTGTGACGTTCGGCAGGCCCAAGCAGGAGATCGACGACAAGTTTGTTCAGGCATATAGGGAGTGGAAAGCCGGTGCATTGACAGCGACCGCGGCCATGCAGCAAATCGGAATGAAGAAGCCGACTTTTTACCGGCGCGTCAAGGAGTATGAGCTGGAAATCAGGTAGCAGCTAGAAAGATGAGATCGAGACTGTCTGTTATAATTGGCATTTTACAAAACGAGTTAGCCTGGTCCAATATCTCAAGAAAATGAAATAGGCTTCCCGTGACAGGGAAGCCTATTTTTTATAGCAAAAATATTTTCAAAATGAATATTTTTCTCAAGCCGAAGAATAATCAAATATGTATTTGAATATACGAAAGGTTTGGAGTATTATAATAATCAAATTAACGTTTAATTGTTGAGGGGGCAAAGAATCGACTATGAATAACTCATGGAACAAAGTGATTTATCGGTTCTGGGCTCCCTTTTATGATTATCTCTTTAATTCCGGGCCCTTTTTAAAGGCACGGAAAAAGATTTTTGAGAACCTCGATATTAAGCCTAGAAGCAAAATTCTTTTTGTCGGTGTCGGTACGGGAGCAGACTTACAGTTCATTATGGGCAAAGATATTTCTGTTACTGCAATCGATTTGTCTTCCGAAATGCTTGATAAAGCAAGAAATAAATATGATGCACCAAACTTTACGTTCACAGAAATGGATGCGCAAGATTTGGCCTTTTCTCAGGAATCGTTCGATATGGTCATTGCGAATCTGATCCTATCTGTCGTACCCGATCCGGATCAGTGTTTTCAAGAAATGATTCGGGTTACTCGAACTGGGGGACGTATAGTCATTTTCGATAAATTTGCTCCTCCCTCGCAGGAATTGCCCGCAATTAAGAAATTCCTTCGTCCCGTCGTAGCAATGATGGGGACGGACATTGGCCGTCATTTTGAACAAATCGTAAAACCATACGAAAACCATATTCGAGTGGAGGAAGATGAGTCTGCCTTATTTAACGGTATGTATCGTAAAATCATACTTCGTAAAATCCAAGCTTAAACTACTGGCAAGATGGCGGATAGAGGGTGAAAGATGCGTAAACGAGACAATAGAGATTTTATACCAGCCCTGAGATTTCATTGGCTTACATCATTTTATGATCCGATATTACGCTGGACAAGGAGGGAGTCTACCTTCAAGAACAAATTAATTAGACAAATTATTAAGCTAAACCAGCTAATAGCTTGTCAAGATTTTTCATTATAAGGTCGAGAAAATACTGTTATTGTTGAGCACAAACAGACCATAATTCGTATTATGATTGATGGTTATAAAAAAAGGAATGGAGTGAAGTTTATTCACGTCATTCCATTCCCTTATTATAAATTTAGCGACTCTTTACCAATAACTCAATGGCTTCTTGAACAAGCTTATTGCTATCGCGTCCAGCTGATTGTTCTTCTAACAAACATTGCTGTAAGTTCTCAGCGACAATTTGAGCGATAGCCTTGTCGGATGCATTTCGCACAGCAGACAATTGACTCACGACTTCCTTACATGATTTACCTTCATCCATAAGTCTTAGTACGCCGCGTATCTGACCCTCGATTCTTTTCAACCTTGTTTTCATTTCATTCGTGTAATTGTAGTCCATGGGTTATTCACTTCCCTTCTAACATACCTGTATGGGTATATTATAAGCAAAAAAATAATTATGACAAGCTTTTCTAAATAAACAAATTCACTTTTGCATCAGTAGCATCCCCAAGATAAGCAGCAACACCTGCATATTCTAGCCCATCAATAAGTTCTTCTTGTTTTAAGCCCAGCAAGTCCATTGTCATCGTACAAGCAACAAGTTTGACTCCTTGCTCTTTCGCCAATTCAATAAGTTGGGGGAGGGAAAGCGCATTATGCTTTTTAATCACGTGATTAATCATCTTTGGTCCCATGCCCATAAAATTCATCTTAGACAACTCAAGCTTTTTAGATCCTCGCGGCATCATCCATCCGAACGCTTTTTCAAGCAATCCTTTTTTTACTTTTACGACTTCATCTTTGCGCATTGCGTTCAATCCCCAGAACGTAAAGAATATCGTTACTTCATGGTCATACGCAGCTGCTCCGTTGGCAATAATAAACGCTGCAATGGCTTTATCTAAATCTCCGCTGAAAAATACAATTGTCGACTTTTGCTTTGTTGGTTCCATCATGAATTCTCCTCTGAATAACGTATTATAAAATTGATATCCAAACTTTTATGGCAGTGAATGAAATTAAGACAACCAAGGCATAGCGTAAATACTTCGTATTGATTTTGGCACTCATTCTGGAACCGAGTGGAGCGCCAAGAATGCTACCGATGACAGTAAAGAGGGTAGGCGTAATCGGAATACTTCCAGCAGTAATCTTGCCGATTACGCCACCGATTGCAGAGATGAATACAATAGCAAGAGACGTTGCAATCGTTGTTCGAGTCGGGATTTTCAAGACGGTTAACATGATGGGAATAAGAATGAATGCCCCACCAGCTCCGACAATACCTGAAACGATGCCAACGATAAATGCCGATATTACAGCTATGGTCTTGTTAAATGTGATTTGTTTAGCGTTGTCTTCTTGTTTCCCCTTATTGGGAATCAACATTAATACAACAGCTACAATTGCCAATACGCCGTAGATGATATTGATGGTATCACCAACGATATATTTAGAAGCAATTCCTCCAATTAAGCTCCCACATAAAATGCTAATCCCCATGTAAAGAACAAGTCCAGCATGGATACGAGCGGTGTTTTTATTGTTCTTTTTCTTTCTGAAAGCAAGAACACCAGCAAGAGACGCGAAGAACACTTGGAACATGCTAATACTGGACACTTCATGAGCAGTAAAATCGGCAACTCCCAGGCTAGACGGTACAAAGAGCAGAAGGGGATAATTTATAATCGCGCCCCCGATGCCCAATAATCCCGAAAAAAACGAACCTACAAAACCAAGGAGCATCATCACGATATACAAAAAGGTATCCATAATACCTCCTTCGTTCGTCACAACATCTTTCGTGTAAACACTGTACGAAAGGTCAAATGTGATATATAATAAAACCAAGTAATTAAGTGTGGAAAGAAGGTGATACGCTTTGCTTCAATTTCTAAAATCGATGTTCATCCATAAATGTCCTGAATGTTCGGAACCCCTAGTTGCTGAAAATGATACGTTATGCTGTATCAAGACTTGTCCGAACGTGCATTATCGGGAAGAAACGTATTGTTCGATGGGTGTGAAAATCATATTTGATTCAAAATAAGAGCGAACACTATGCGGTAGTGTTCGCCTTATTTGTTCTTACAGCTTTTTCACAAGGAATTTATAAATGCCATCTTCTTGTTCGTGCGATACGAGTTCGTGTTTCGTTTGTTTGACCCAAGCTTGAAAGTCATTCAGAGAACCTTTATCCGTTGAAAGAACGAGCATGGTTTGTCCTGTTTGTAAGCCATCCAGTGCTTTTTTTGCTTTCACGATTGGCATCGGACAAGCCATTCCTTTTGTATCAACAATCATATCTGCTTGCATGATATATCCCCCTTAATTGTCGTGAACAGCACAACGATTTGGACCAATTTCCATCTCGCGTTGCTCTTCTTCACTTGGTTGAATTTTTCCCATATTGGTCTGTCTAATCTCTTGATATGCGTTAGGTTGCGGTGGCAAATTGTTCGTCACAATGTTACGGAACTCTGCTTCATCTTCGATATTCAGACCCCGATTATATTGATACAAATCCCCCAAACGAGCTGATACCGTTCCGTCATGACTTAGTTCGGTGATTTTCCCGAAATGGGCAGGAAGTACAACTAAATCATTTGAAAGTTCTTTATAACGTTTGTAGAGCGTTTCACGTAAATCTCCAACCCAATCCTCGGCTTTACCCGCTAAGTCAGGTCTCCCAATGGAGTCAACGAACAAAATATCTCCTGTCAGCAAATATTTATCATCAATTAAGAGTGTTGTACTTCCGATGGTGTGACCAGGCGAATAAATCGGTTGAATATTGATTTCAGTATTACCGACTCGAAGAGTATGACCTTCTTCAAGCTTTTCAAAACCAAAGATGACTTCCGTAGCATCTTTGGGCGGAAGCCAATATGTTGCTCCAACGTTATCCGCTAACTTTTTACCACCTGAGATATGGTCAGCGTGTAGATGAGTGTCGATGGTGTACTTGATTTGGACCTGATTTTCAGATGCAAAGCGTTCTAATTCATCCGTCATTCGTGGCGTATCAATGATGGTTGCTTCTCCGTTGGAAAAAACGAAATAACTTAAACAACCCTTGCCAATTCGGATAAATTGATAAATTGCGCCCCCGTTTTTCAAATCCCCAATTTTTATGGGTTCCAAATGTTCACTCCAAGACTTCATTCCACCTTGAAGATAAAAGATATGTTTGCGACCAGCTTCTACAATTTGGTCAGCCACAAATTTGGATGAACCTTCTTTTGCGCAAACAACCAATATCTTTTTATCATTCGGAATTTTATCAAGCTCTGGATCTACACCGTCCAACAATTCAAAGTATGGAATGTTAATGACTTCAATTCGTTCCCCTTCAATTTTCCAATTATTAAAGTCACTTTCGTTTCGAACATCCAAAATAAATAATTCTTCTTTGTTCAAAATCATACGAGTGAGTTCTTTGGCATTCATCAAGCTTGCTTCCACTTCAAACAACCTCCTTAAAACGACAATGAAATATTGGCATCTTTTGCAAAATCCAAGAATGTTACAGCCCCACCAACTTCAATTCCGTCAATAAAATCTTCTTTCTTCAAATTCATGACATCCATCGTCATTTGACATGCAATAATCTTTACGCCCATCTCTTGTGCCATACTGACCAGTTCAGGAATGGAGGGGATGTTGGCATTCTTGAAACCCTCGATGAAGTGTTCTTTACCAGAAGGCAAAGGAAGTTGATGATGGGCTTGTTTGTGAATGAGATTCAGCCCTTCAAAAGTAAAGAAAATGGTGACCTGTGCTTCGGTAGCCGCGGATGCAGTTGCAATGTTAAACACCTTATATGCGTCAAATAACCCACCGTTACTAGCGATAATGGCAACTTTTGTGGACATATTTATAACCTCCGTTAATTAGATTTTTTCAGTTGGACCTGTCCAGCCCGACATTCCAGGCAAAATGTTTGTTACTTGCTTAAACCCGTTTGCTGTTAGCAATTGACAAGCCATATCGCTACGGCTTCCAGTACGACAAATGACATGAATATCATCATCCTCATTCAGCTCATGCATACGTTGTTCCAGTTCACCAAGTGGAATGGACTTCGCACCTTGCAGATGATTGAATGCGTACTCTGCAGGTTCGCGAACATCCAGAACCGTTAGATTGTCGTTGTTTTCAATTTTCTGTTGTAAGTCCTCATTCGAAATGCTGTGAGGATGTTTCATTTCATCTTTTACTTCGTTGGCGGCTGCTTTTCGTACAAAATGTTTTAGCACTTCGCCTTCATGGACGGTTCCTAAATATTGATGCCCTGTATTCCTAGCCCATCCCTGAATATCAGCCAAAGAACCTTTATCCGTGGCTTGAACTTCAATGACTTGCCCAGCTTGAAGTTCATCAATTGCTTTTTTTGTTTTCACAATGGGCATCGGACAAGCAAGACCTTTACAATCCAATGTCTTATCTGCTTGGATATTGATTGTCATTTTTTTACCCCCAATTAGTTTTTCTCAACGGTTTTCCATTCCATTCCAATATGCCACCAATCATATTTTTAACGTTAGTGTACCCAATTGAAACCAAGAATTCGCAAGCTTTTGCACTTCTATTTCCGCTTCTGCAAATGCAGACGACTTCTTCATTAGGTTTAATCTCATTAGCCCTTTGAGCTAATTCACTTAGAGGAATGTGCTTTGTACCACCAATATGACCAGCTGCATATTCTTCGGCTTCTCTTACATCAATGAATTGAGTTTTTGAAGTGTATTTCAATTTTTCTTGTACTTCGTGAGGCGTAATGACTTGCCATTGTTGTTCACTCAATGTTGATCCTCCTCATTTTTATTTTCTTTTTAATTTACTCTACGAGCATATATACATATACCCCTATGGGTACTATATAGACGAATTTATCATTTGTCAATGTTAAATTGGTGGTTATAATCAAATGTATACTTGATTGTAGGAAAAGTTTGGTGTATCGTAATAATAAAACAAATATTTGATTGTTTGAGTGTGTGAAGTGCTTTCCTAAAGTTCGAAATGTACGAAGAACTTACTACTGGCAAGATAGCCGGATGGAGGGTGAAAGATGCGTAAACGAGACAATAGAGATTTTATACCAGCCCTGAGATTTCACTGGCTTACATCATTTTATGATCCGATATTACGCTGGACAATGAGGGAGTCTACCTTCAAGAACAAATTAATTAGACAAATTCAAGTTGATTCGGGGCAGCGAGTGCTTGATCTAGGATGCGGGACCGGTACATTAACCCTTTTTTTAAAACAAGCTTACCCGAAAGCAGAAGTAACCGGACTCGATATTGATCCGAATGTTCTCCGAATTGCAGAGAAAAAAGCAGTGGATATGGGAATGGACATCGTATTTAATCAAGGAATGTCGTTTGAACTTCCCTACCCTGATCATTCATTTGATCGTGTGGTCACAAGTCTAATGTTTCATCATTTGAATTTAGAAAATAAACTCCGAACACTAAAAGAAATTTTTCGTGTACTTAAACCAGAAGGTGAACTTCACATAGCGGATTGGGGAAAGGCGCAAAATCGGCTCATGCGCATTGCGTTCCTTTCAATCCAAATCCTCGATGGTTTTAAAACGACAGCAGATAATGTAAATGGCCTGATACCGCAAATCATTGATAAGGCCGGGTTTGCTAAATCTAAAGAGACGGATAGGTTCATGACAGTATACGGAACCCTTTCTTTATACAAAGCGAAGAAATAAAACAGCATTACGGTGAACTTAGCTTCGCTGCTACTGCCCCAAAAAGCTGACCGGAATAAACCTTTGTTAAATTGGTATGTTTAATCAAATAAGTATTTGGATATAAGAACAATGTAAATCTACAATTGGATGGAGCAAATCGCTATGTCACTCACATTAATTCTTTCCGCTATTGGCACGTTCATCGTGACAAACGTTGACGACATTTTTGTGCTGATGATCTTTTTCGCACAGATTGAGAAAGCGCGACACACACAAGTTGTTCTAGGGCAATATCTTGGGTTCGGATTGCTCGTTGTATTGAGCCTATTAGGGGCCTTCGGTTTTACATTTTTGCCACCCGAATGGGCCGGTTTTCTCGGGCTGATACCGATTTATCTCGGTATCCGAATGTTCTTCAAAAAGGAGGAAGAAGATGAGGCAGAGGAAGCGCTTGAGAAATTGGGCAATCTAAAGTCACAACCTTCAAACAACCGTTTGTTTGGACCACTAACCGGTAAGGTCGCTGCGATTACCTTTGCCAACGGGGGGGATAACCTGGGCATATACATTCCGTATTTTACGACCCAGGGCAATGCGTCACTTTTATCCATCGCGATTGTGTTCCTTTTGATGGTCGCGGTATGGTGTTTCCTGGCGAATCGGCTGGCAAGCTTCCCGGCCATTCTAAAGATTCTGGAAAAGTACGGAAGAGTCATTATTCCATTGGTGTTTATCGCATTAGGTATTTCGATCATGCTGCATGGTGATTCATTTTCATATCTCATAAGGTTGTTTGGATAACGTTCACAAAAATCGAAATGACGAATTGGAGGGAAACACAATGGTAGTAGGTGATGCAAGCATGCACACTCAGTTGTTGGTCATCGGCGGTGGTTCTGGGGGTTATGTTGCAGCTATACGAGCGGCGCAGCTTGGCAAGAAAGTGTTGCTGGTGGAAAAATCGGAACTCGGCGGTGTATGTCTTAATTGCGGCTGCGTGCCGTCAAAAGCGCTCATATCAGCGGCGCATCGTTATGAACAAATGCTGGAAAGCGATATATCTGGGTTAAAAGCGAACGGCGTTGAGATTGATTTTTTACAGATTCAACAGTGGAAACAGTCGAAAGTGGTGAATCGCCTCAAAACGGGAATTAAATCCTTACTCAAGAAGCATGAAATCTCGGTCTTCAAAGGGGAGGCACTGTTCATTAATGATCGGGAAGCCCGTCTCTATAATGAACAAGAATCGCTTCGATACCAATTTGACGATTGTATCGTTGCGGTTGGATCGCGCCCAATTGAATTAAAAGCATTTCCGTATGGAAATCGAATTTTGTCCTCCACGGAAGCACTCACCCTTACCGAAATCCCTGAGCGAATGGTCGTCATCGGCGGTGGCTATATCGGTATTGAGCTAGGCCAAATGTACGCGAAGTTCGGCACGAACGTAACCATTTTGGAAGGTTCACCTTCGATTCTGCCTGGATTCGAGAGTGAAATTACCCGGATTGTCAAAAAAAATCTGGATTCCCTTGGCGTTACGGTATATACGAACGCCATGGCTCAATCCGCCCAACAGTCGGCTGATGAAATCACGGTTACCTTTACGGTAGATCAGACCGAACAACAAGTGATGGCCGATTATGTTCTTGTGACAGTAGGACGCCGACCCAATACGGATGGCGAACTTGGTCTTGACCGGATTGGGGTAAAAATTGGAGACCGGGGACTGGTCGAAGTCGATCAACAAGGGCGAACGTCTATTCCTCATATTTATGCGATTGGCGATATTATCTCTGGTCCTGCACTGGCGCATAAAGCTTCATACGAAGGAAAAGTGGTTGCTGAAGCCATAGCTGGCCAGCCAAGTGCTTTCGACTATAAAGGGATTCCTGCGGTCGTGTTTTCCGATCCGGAAATTGCTTCCGTAGGACTTAGCGAACCTGAAGCCAAAGAGAAAGGATATGACATCATGGTAGGTAAGTTTCCGTTTGCGGCAAATGCGCGTGCTCTCTCTTTGAGTGCGTCCGAGGGGTTCGTTAAGCTGGTAGGCGATAAGAAAACAGGTTTGATCCTTGGCGGGCAAATCGTCGGCACAAACGCGTCCGATTTGATTCCGGAAATTGCCTTGGCGATTGAAATGGGAACGACCATGGAAGATTTAGCCCTCACGATTCATGCGCATCCGACACTTGGGGAGTTGTCGGCTGAAGCGGCAGAAGTTGCCCTTGGTCATCCCATTCATATTTAGTTTAATTTGCCTTTGACAAACCAATGCTGCAAGCATAATATAATAATCAAATGAACATTAGATTGAGGTGATGGGAAAATGAAGAACCAAGATTCTTGCGAGATCTTTTGTTATGACGAGGATAAGGTCAATCGAGTCCGGGAAAAATTAAGCAAAAATGACTTTCAGGATATGGCGCAAATCTTTAAAGTGCTTGCAGACCATACGCGGCTAAAGGTTGCTTATGCCCTGTGCGATGAAGACGAGTTATGTGTCTGTGATGTGGCCAATATTATCGGCTCCACGATGGCGACGGCTTCCCATCATTTGCGGCTGCTGCGGAACATGGGCATTGCGAATTATCGGAAGGAAGGGAAGCTCGTGTTTTATTCATTGGGGGATGAGCAGCTTAAACAAATGATAAGGCTCGCCATTGAGCAACAAAAGGAGGTTGTTGGCGTTGAATAAAGTGGCTGAATCATTAGAGAACAAAAACGTTTACCGCGTTGAAGGATTCACATGCGCGAATTGTGCCGGGAAATTTGAGAATAATGTCAAGCAATTGCCAGGCGTTCAAGGTGCGAAAGTGAACTTTGGTGCTTCAAAAATTGCCGTTTTCGGTGAAACTACTGTTGAAGAACTGGAGAAAGCTGGTGCATTTGAAAATTTAAAAGTGACCCCGGAAAAAGTGACACGGGAAACGAAACCGGAGGGCATCAAAGAAGCGAAAGAACCGTTTTATAAAAAACATAGCACATTGTTGAATGCAGTCTTATTGGTGGTTTTTGGATATATTTCTCAGTATGTGAATGGGGAAGAAAACCTAATCACTTCTCTGTTATTTGCAGCTTCTATTGTGATCGGGGGATTCTCGCTCTTTAAAGTCGGTTTTCAAAACTTGATGCGATTTGAATTTGACATGAAGACACTCATGACAGTTGCCATAATCGGAGCTGCGATCATTGGAGAATGGGCCGAAGGTGCAATTGTGGTTATCCTCTTTGCGATCAGTGAAGCGTTGGAACGCTTCTCGATGGATCGGGCTAGACAATCGATTCGTTCCTTAATGGACATTGCACCTAAAGAAGCACTCGTTAGGCGCAGCGGACAAGAAATGATGGTCAATGTCGATGACATCGCCATTGGGGATATCATGATTGTGAAGCCCGGTCAAAAGATTGCCATGGATGGTATGGTGGTCAGCGGCAACTCTGCCGTTAATCAGGCAGCGATCACCGGTGAGTCCGTTCCCGTTGGTAAAACGGTGGATGATGAGGTTTTTGCGGGGACCTTAAATGAAGAGGGCCTCCTTGAAGTCAAAGTAACCAAACTGGTCGATGATACGACCATCGCGAAGATCATACACTTGGTTGAGGAAGCACAGGGAGAACGTGCACCATCCCAAGCCTTTGTCGATAAGTTTGCGAAATACTACACGCCGATCATTATGGTCATTGCCGCATTAGTCGCGATACTTCCGCCACTTTTATTTGATGGAAGTTGGGCTACCTGGGTCTATCAAGGATTATCCGTTCTTGTAGTTGGTTGTCCTTGCGCACTCGTGATTTCCACTCCAATTTCCATTGTATCTGCAATCGGAAATGCAGCGAAAAATGGCGTACTTGTCAAAGGCGGTATTTACCTCGAAGAAATGGGTGCCATAAAGGCTATTGCGTTTGATAAAACCGGCACACTCACCAAAGGAGTCCCGGTTGTAACGGATTTCAACGTATTCAACCAGAATACAAACAAACAAGAATTGCTGTCCACCATTACTGCATTAGAGTACCGTTCGCAGCATCCTCTAGCTTCGGCCATTATGAAGAAAGCGGAACAGGAACATATATCTTATTCTGACGTCATGGTTGATGATTTTGCTTCCATCACCGGCAAAGGGATTAAAGGTACGGTAAACGGAACCATCTATTACATTGGTAATCCGAAACTCTTTAAAGAATTAGCGACAGCTGATTTTAGTAACGAACAAGAACAACTGGTGACTACACTGCAAAATCAAGGAAAAACGGCTATGGTGGTCGGAACGGATGAAGAAATTCTTGCGGTGATCGCGGTAGCCGATGAAGTGCGCGAATCCAGTCAAGAAATTATTCAGAAGCTGCATCACCTCGGGATCAAAAAAACCATCATGCTCACCGGTGATAACAAAGGTACCGCAAATGCGATTGCCGGACATGTTGGCGTATCGGATGTGCAGGCCGAATTGATGCCGCAGGATAAATTAGACTTTATTAAACAATTGAGAGCCGATTACGGCAATGTCGCCATGGTTGGTGATGGTGTCAATGATGCTCCAGCACTCGCAGCTTCTACCGTTGGGATTGCCATGGGCGGAGCCGGTACGGATACAGCTCTTGAAACGGCAGATGTGGCTTTAATGGGGGACGATTTAAGAAAACTGCCATTCGCGATCAAATTAAGCCGTAAAGCTTTAAATATCATCAAGCAAAACATTACCTTTGCGCTGGCTATAAAACTGATTGCTTTACTGCTCGTCATCCCGGGATGGTTAACGCTTTGGATTGCTATCCTTTCCGATATGGGAGCAACGCTCCTGGTTGCGTTAAATGGTTTGCGACTTATGAGAGTCAAAGAATAATATAATGCTAAAACATTCAGATTGAGTTAGAGGTGAAATACCTCTAACTCTTTTTTTGAAAGAAAGTGTGTTATGAACAACATTATTCCTCAAGTCAGTATTTCTAATTAATGGAAATTACTTTTCTGGTGGTGGCAGCTTTTCTGGTGTTACCCCGTTATTTTGTTTGTCCGTTATCAGAACTTTGTATGAAGAATTCAAGTCTTCTATTAAGGCACAGGGCGTTATTCTTTTAAATTACATATTTTTACACATGTTTGCGGGTGGTGTCAGCTACGCTGGTACGGCCCCTATTTGATAACACCATTATAAGAGAACGCATGTTCCATATCAACATTTGTGATGATCTGAAAGTTAATAGTACATATGATACAATGAGGAAAAAAATGGGAGAGGAAGAGGATGAATAAATCTAAAAATACGGGGATGGTACGCAAGTTGGATGCGCTTGGCCGTATTGTACTGCCTATTGAATTGCGGCGTACCCTGGGAATCGAGCTTCGCGATCCGCTTGAATATTTTGTTGATGATTCTAATGAACGTCTGACTTTAAGGAAATATAGAACAGCTGAATGTATGTTTTGTTCCTCAACGGAGGGACTTGCCTACTTTAAAGATTATTTCATTTGCAGTTCTTGTATAAATAGGGTCCCAGGAAAAGTGCGGAAAAGGAACGGGGATCCAAAAAGGAAGTTGTTCCTTCCATCGAAGCAGCCACAACAGAGCCTATTGTTGAAAAGAAGCAGACCCGCAGTAAGGATACAGCGCTGAAGCTTGTTAAGATAATGGCAGAGTACCCCGCTGCTTCACAAAAGAAATGGGCCGAGCTGCTGGGTGTATCCCAGGGCCGAGTGAGTCAGTTAATTCAAAAAATAAATGAGTCAGTTCCGAAGTCTTCCGGATCGGAAGAGAAATAAAGTACTTGGTTAAAACTGAAAATGAACTTCTGAAGCAAGGGCGTTCCTGGATTACCGGGATCGCTTTTTTCGTGTGCCTGGTTTTAACCAGGCATGGAACTGGTTTCAACCAATATTCGTTTAAAAGGGCGTCATATATTCAATAGGGATGTAGAGGTCAGTTTGGGACCGGGTCGGTACAAGGTCACGTTATAAAGACGGAGATTCAAACTTATGATGAAAATGTATCTGAATAAGCCGAAATTGAACGTTTCAGCTTAAAGTTCAAAACCCCGAAATCATGAATGGATCATTTATGTGAAATTGGGTAACCAGAATGACTTATAGAAGTGGGGAGCGATGAACGGGTTCCATCCTGTTCAAAGAGGTTAGACGCATGCTGTGTTATTAATCCAAATCTACTGCTTATGATGAATGATCAGTATCGTGATACACATCGTTTACGCTCTTACTGATAAGTAAATGGCTGCCTTACCTATATTGGTTGTAGCTCAGAAGAAAGGGGGAGGTCTAATGAAAGAACGACTGAAAGTCATCGTCCGTAAAATGTGGACAGGCATGAAAAGTGTTGGTCGCCGTGCTTGGGGGTTTCTAAAATCCAAAGAGGGGCGTCAAATGATGATTCAGATGGTCATCGTTTGGGGCGGGGAAATCATCAAAAACTTGTTTGGTTCATAATCAACGAAAGCGTTCAGGTGGAGTAATCTCCATTTGAACGCTTATTTTTGTTGTCTGATGATCCGGAAGAAGGAAGTCAATAGATGAAGGATTGAAGAACGATCGGGCTGATGCTACCGGCTCTAAGGCGGCAAGAGCGGCCACCTAAGAGCCGCTACGCACCGCTGCGGGGTTACTCAGGCCGATAACGAGAGCGTCTAAACCGGGGTAGAGCGTCCCGGCTAAGGCGCTCTACGTTCCTGTCCCTCGCTTGACACCCCGCACGGAGCCAAGGTCAAGGGCTTGTGGGGCAGATCAGCGAAGGAAGGAGAGAACCGGCTTATGCCGGTTCTTTTAGATTGGAAGCATTTTTTTCCCTTTTGCCTTCCGCATGGTAACCCGTGCAAGCCTACTAAGTGTCCGGCAGGCCGAGCCTCCGGCTTCGCCCCTCCACCTCCCGGACACTAAGTAGGCGGCCAGTCGTTCAAGGGGCAACAAAACTTTTTCTTCCCATTGGAAAAGAAAAAGCGGAAGAAAAACTTTTGTGTGCTGATCCCTTGACCGTCTGCCATTGCCCGGGTTCCCAAGCATGCGTCAAAAGGGAAAAAAATTCCCCTTTGGGGATGCCAGCCACGCGGCAGGCAACGTCCAAAAAATCTTTTTTGACACCCAAACCCAATTCAAAAAGAGAAAGGATGAAGTGCAATGCAAAAGCAAATTTTTATCGGGTTGTTTCCATTAGGAACGGTGGTAGTGACACCGGGATGCATGGAAGTAACGAGCGAGGAAGAACGGATTTCAGCACTAACCCGCCACGTAAACGGTGATTGGGGGGGCGTATCAGACTGCGACAAGCAATATAACGATGAAGCAATGGAAGACGAGGGGCGGCTTTTATCGGCTTATCTAACGTCCAGCGGGTTGAGATTTTGGATCATAACCGAGTGGGATAGGAGCGTAACCACAATACTGCTTCCGGAAGAGTATTGATTATGACAGAAGAAGAGAGCTGGTCATTGCTGCTAACCCTATGTTACCAACGAATCCATTGGTTGGAGTCTCGTATTTCCATATGTGAGAGCTTGAATCAAGATGTGAAGTGCTACAAAAAGGAACTAACTTGCTATCAAGACCTGAAAAAATTTGTGGATGAAAAGCTTGGTGGAAGATAGATTCTAGCGCGTTCAAACCTGAAAGGAGGTGAGGACGATGCAAAATGAAACGCTGCTCATGTTGGCCGTTATAGCGGCAGGGCTGCAAGTCATCATTCAGCTACTTGGTGCGCTTAAAGCATTCTTGGAATGGCTGACAGTTAGGGATAAGCGAAAGGGTTCCAATCGCTCGCAACGATTGCGGACTAAAAAAAATCGCAAGCCTAAATAGTTTTAGATTTCAACGTTTCAATTTCTGCTAAATGTTGGGTAAGGGGTTGCCCCCTTACCCTCCTATCAAACTACAGGAGGACAAGCCTAATGGAAATGTTACTTTTGATACTCATTTTGTTTTCAATTTTCCTTCAGTCCGTCACGTTCCTGCTCAACTGGTCAGCTAATAAATACCGCGAATAGGAACACGCGGCAGCAGCCGCCCGGCTGCTGCCCAATCTACTAAACGAGTCGGAGGAAAATCATGAAAACTCATAAACCTAAGATTGTAGCAGCTTTGACTGTCTGTCATGGCATTTATAAAAAAGCGATCTTTGTCTTGAATGGACAACCTGTGAAGATAAATTTTTTGACGATGGACGAGTACAGGGAAATGGTCGGTAATCTTTCACCCGCCAGAACGCATGAGTGGGCGGGGATGCTGAAGAGGGTAGACGAAAGAAAACCAATCTATTACTGCATTTGGACAGTAAAAGTCACTGAATGTCACCTGATAACCAACAAGATTCAAGAACTAATCGATGCGGTCATAAGCGAGAACGTGGCGACTTTTGAAATGGACATTTCATCTATCGAAATCCGCGGACAGCAAGAAGCAAATTAACCCCGTTGCGCCGGGTTTCTCCCGGCGCAGAAAGGAGACTTCAACAATGGCAGCTAAGAAAACAAAAAAAACAGTATATGAGATTGTGACGGAACGGATTTTACAGCTGTTGGCGGCGGGTGTCGTGCCATGGCGTAGGCCGTGGGTGGTCAATGGGGCTGTAAACTGGCTGACACAGCGACCATACCGGGGGATTAATACTTTGTTGCTGACGCCGGGAGAGTACGCCACCTATAAGCAGATTACTGAAGCAGGGGGCAGTGTAGAGGGCGCCAAATCCCAAATTGTTGTGTTCTGGCGTTGGTTAGAAAAAGAAGATGCTGATACCGGAGAAGCTGATAAAATACCGATGCTTCGCTATTATCGGGTGTTTGACATAAAGGATTGTAAGGGCATTAAGAGCAAGCGGAAGGAAGTCAGTTTTGAGCATGACCCCATAGCTGAAGCGGAAGCCATTTTGAACGGATATGCGGACGCGCCGCCTATCGGCTTCGCGTCTGGGCGGGCTTGTTATATGCCTGGTCCGGATAAGGTCAGCGTCCCGCCACTGCAAGACTACCCGAAGGCAGAAGAATACTATTCGACTTTATTTCATGAGCTGGCTCACAGCACCGGACACCGGAACCGTTTAAATCGGCCAGGCATCGAGGAATACGCCGCCTTTGGAGATGAAAATTATTCTAAAGAGGAATTGATTGCAGAAATCAGCGCAGCCATGCTGTGCGCCAGCTGCGGCATCGATAACAGCACTATCGAGAACAGCGCCGCTTATATCCATTCGTGGCATAGGAAATTGAAGAGTGATCCGACATTAATCGTCAAGGCCGCAGGGCAAGCGCAGAAGGCCACTGATTACATTTTAGGAACGACTTTTGAGGAACAGGGAAGTGAATAAATCGGCAGGGGCTTTGCCCCTGCTAACAATATTGAAAGGATGATTTACATGATTTACAGATACTATAAGCGACCAACTACCCGTAAAGCATTGCAGACGGTGAAACGATTAATAGAGCGGGGCCGATTGTGCCCGAGTGAAATTATATCTATACGAGGAAATTATACCGTTGGGCGGTGGTACCGCTTGACGATTCGGACAAAAGAGCAGCAGTTTCAATTTACTGGCTTTGCTTGGTTCTATTCAGGAGAAGGCCCCCGAGGGATTCAGCAGGCTTTACAGTGGCTTCTAGTACCGGCAGCGATAGTCCAGCGCCTAACTTGCCATGAATACCATGGGGATATGTACGAACCAAATTGCTTATTTATTGCCTGAAGACACAATAGCGAGGTAATGAGTTTCGCCAGGGGGATAACTCCCCCTGGACCCCCTCTCGGAAAACAGAACAGCCCACAATGGCTTATTGAAGGCTTGTTTTTGGAAGAAGTTACTTCTGTCCTTTTTCTCGTTCTTTGGCCGCTTGGCGTTCAGCGTCACGCCGTTTCTTGGCTATGGCCCACTGTACTAATGTGGGGATTGCAGAGCTAACGAGTTTATCCATAGATCCGAACCGCTTCCCAGTAAAGGGGCATACATATTGATCCCGTGTTTCAACAACTGCATTTTCGGCTTGATCAGGAAAGAGAATCTGATACATGGATTGTTTCGCCGCTTCTATGATATCGTCAGGCGGTAGAGGCTTATCAGAGAATCGCCAATGGATGTCCCACTGTTCTTCAGCGTGGCGGCGGGGATAGGTAACCGGATTACGTTCCTGTTCCCATTCCGGTCTTTGGACCAGAATGGGAACAGGAACGTTCTTTTTCATTTTATCCTTTAGAAAGGCGGCCACAGTTTTGCCTGATTGATCAATCTCGTGCCACTCTTCTTCGGTCAGCGTTAGCGAAACTTTTTTTGTGATTCCTTGGGGCGGGCGGCCAACTGGCCGAGGTTTCTCATTCAATAAGGTTCCCTCCTTGGAATTAAAGTAACCTAAATTGAAAGGTAATATAGGTTACTTTAATTGTCGAGATAGAAGCTGTCTCCCAAGAGTAAAGCTGATATAATGATGATAGACAAGTAACCGGTGGGATTTTTGTCACGGCGAAGCTACCCGAGAGGGGGTGACGCTGTGTCACTTGATCTGATCGTGAAGATTCTGGATTTGCTGCTAAAATTGGTCGGCATATTTGCTGGCCTAAAGACTTTGTTTGGCAGCCGGAAACAGAAGAAGTCACGTAAAGACAAGAAAAACCACCGGCGATAGGTTGGGCCCTTGATCCGGTGGTTTTTCGATCATTTGTAATGAAATCTCGCCGTGGTCGCCCACTGGAAATTTGTCTGGATAGTCGTGATGCGGTCAACATCACGGCTATTTTTATTATACCCAATGTCCATTGATATATGACGAGGGAAATTCAATTGCCGTTGTGCCAAGTATAGCACAACCATATCCTTATTTCTACAGATCGGTATGGTCTCTAGGGAATTTCCATTCGTCCATTTCGCGGGGATCAACGCCATACAAGTGACTAATTAGCAGGGCCAATGTGATACCTGGAATAACGACGCCATACTCTATGTTTTGATAATTTCGCAGTGAACATTTCATGTAATTGTTTATTTCTAGGACTATTGATTCTTGAGTAAATCCTGCTGCTATCCGAGCTTCCTTTAACTTCATTAATGCCCAAAGCTCCTCTTTTTAATGTAAATGATAGAGCAGATATGAAATTTTCATCACGATTTATATTTCACGAAATATATTGCGTGTTGCATATTGTTCTGGATATAATTAGGAAAAGCTGATGATTTTCAGCTTTTGAAACCTTTGCCGGGTGAATTGGGAAAGCTCTTACTATTGTTTGTAGGGGCTTTTTTCTATTTTAAGTCGTTAAAGACGCATACACGTTATTGACCGTCGTTTGATTCATAATTAGTATCAACTATATATAGGCTTTTAATCCTAAATTTTGGTTTTTGTAGCAGGGGGTGTCTTTGATTGGGATCTGTAAATTCTATTCGAGAAAAATTGATGCAGCATATGCAGAGTAATAATATTATTCATTCGCAATTTGCCGATATATCGGGTATCAATTCCGGTACACTTAGCCGGATCTTACAGGGTAATAAGCCCATTTCTATGAGACAGCTCATTGCCATCACCGCAGGAATGGGGTTACCTGAAGACTACTTTTTTGAGGATTACATAGAGGAATGCTTTTCCTTTTTGATCTCCATACGACGTATACGGCCGTTTATTTTTCGTTGTGCTGAATTAGATCGATTAGAATATGTTGAACAGATCGTGAATCGTCTGCTGGAGGATCTATCTTATGTATCTGTGCTTTTTGATATAGCTGAAGAATTGTTTTCGAACAACAGACGCCTTGCAGCTGGGATATTGTATAAAGGTGTGAGCGAAGCCGAAAAGTATCAGCATTCTGAACGGTTGGCGTTGTGTCAGTACCGTTTGTTTCTGATTGAGTTGGGAGATGATCTGGAAGAAAATTTGCGTGCGGCAACTCAATTTGAGCTGTACGTTAATCGTCTCGATGAAGCTGATCAGCTTGAAGCCTTAAAGCAACTGATGCACGTTTTCGGTATGGTTCACAAGTGGCCGAAAGTGGATGCTTTAGCCAAGGAAATGCACCGGATCGCAGCGATACAATATGATTTGCAATGTCGATCTGAACGAATAGAAGAAGGGCAGAAGCTCACGGAGCGACCTTTGTACTATTATATTTTGTATGCTTATCTGGCCCGAGCTACAGCTAGTGAAGAATGCGGCGACTACAACAGAGCATTAACATTTGTGGATTTGTATGCCAATGGTGAAAGTTGGGTGCAGGAGAAAGACGAGGAAGCCAGCCAAATTCTAGGGCAATTTGCTGAGTGGGGCGTTGCCAACACTTATCTGTATCGTTTAATGTCCGGAGAAGTGGAGGTACTGAATGAGTATGCCGATTACATAGCGTCTCAAGAAGATGAAATATTTATTGCTGTGCGGCATATTGTCCAAGCAGCTAATCTATATGGGTTCAATGTCGATAGCATCCTGGAGCGTTTTGCAGCATATATACCTTATCAATCGGACAAAACGGAGTTCGGCGAATATAAGCCGGCTATTTTAAAAGAGAGTTATGCCCAGTTTCTTAGCGACCTTGCGGTGTATCGTTTCAATCAAAGCAAGGATACTATCACTGCGATAAAACTTGTACTAGAAGGTTTGAATTTATCGATTACAATTAATAGTGGTAAGAATATCATTACTTGTATGACCCTTTTTGAGCAGTACAGGGATTGTGCGGATCTCGGAGCAAAAGAGAAATATAAAAAACTATCAAGTGAGGTGCAGCGACTCAATGCGAAAAAAAGTGTTGTTCTTCTTGACACTCTGTAGTGTTGCGATTGTCGTTTCTACGCCAATAACATTAGCTACAATGGGGCATGGGTGGGGAACTTAAAGCGAAAAGTACGAAGGGTGTTCCAGATTCTCGGGAGCACCTTTTTTCGTTTCCCTGGTTGTAACCTGGGCTTGGTTTAAACCAAGCCTGGAACAAACTGACGTTATCCCAACCCCTTGCTCAAAATGATCAACCCCTATATGTGGCATTGCTCATTTTGAGCAATGCCACATATAGGGGTTATTGTGGAATCATCGTCTTTAGATTGTTCAGGCTCGCTCTTTTAGATCGGGAGGGGCCGATCCGTCTGCAGGATGATCGAACGTGTTGCAGCTGCGGCGGTCAAACGAAGGAAGAAGACCAGGACAGGAGATTAAGTCGTTAGGGCTGATGCTACCGGCTCTAAGGCGGCAGGAGCGGCCACCTAAGAGCCGGTACGCACCGCTGCGGGGTTACTTGGCCCGATAACCAGAGCGCCTAACCCGGGGTAAAAGCTCCCCGAGCAATGGGGAATCCAACGTTTCCGATTAGCTGAATTACAGCCTGTAGATCCATAAGTAAAAACCTCCCTTCTTTAGTTTAATTATACTATATAACGTTACGTTACGCTATATAACAGATTTTCGAAATATACGTTACAATAACATATATTATATGTTATAATAAAGTGATGAATGATAGGGGGGTACTCATGGAATCAAAAGAAAAGCCTTCTAGGCTCACAGTTTATCTTCCGGAAAAAGCTAGAGAAGAGTTACTGAACATCGCTAATAATACCGGATTATCTCAATCGCATCTGGTAGTTCTTGCTACATATAGTTTAATAGCTAACTATAAGACTAAAGGAAATGCAATTTTTTCGGAGTTGTTAGGTATTGGTTCGAATTTTAATGGAAATGAGTTACAAAAAAAGGAGTAAAAATATTGTGGTACGTTACGAATCGCTATATAATATCCATAGTTGAAAAGGAGGGTGAATATGAAATATAGTATCAATTTATTTGGGTTTGCTGTGGACTGTGATATAAAGATCAATGGTGAGAATTTGGGTATAGAAATACCGGAGGAAAATCAGAAGGCATTAAAGCAGTATTTAATACGTGTATTGCCTAAATATGGAAGAGAAGCATCTAATGATTCGTCTTTAGATACTTTAGTAAGACTGTCCTTAGATGCTGAAAAGTCATTAGATGGTCGTATGGTAGAACCAAAGTTAAAATTACCCTATGAGTTCCAGCCTGAAATTAAGGAGAAATTAATTGAAGCAGCTGCATTACAAGAAACATCAGCTACTCAATTATTGATCCGTATTATCGAAAATAAATACCAAGAAGTCATGGGACAGGAGGAATAAATAATGGCATACGGAAATAAAGTTAAGTTTCATTATGACGTACCTGTGTACATTAAAAAACAGCTAGCTACGGCAGCAAAAAAACTAAATATGACAGCAACGGAACTGTTATCTAAAACAATTGAAGAAGAATATGAACGTGTAATAAGGGAAAAAAAGGCTAAGTGATATTAGCCTGTAAGACAAATTGATTCATCATTTTAATTTGATTTGAGGAAAGACTTAGGTAGGAATAGTCTTCTCCAATTTGGTCATATGAAAAAACGTGACAAATAGTATACGTTTCCAATAAGTTGTGTTCGATTAGATAAACATGAACATTAGGTATTTCTGTTGTTATATGACAATGGAATTGAGATGTCAAACTTGCATCCACGATCCCCATAATATGTTGCTTTACTTCTACTGGAAACAAAGTGAGACAGTTTGCAAGAACCTGGTTTTCATATACTAACATAAGACGAGGAACCCCCTTTTAGTTGAATAACCGTTTCTGTAATAGGTTCTACTATTATACCAAACGTACGTTCGCATGTTAAGGGTGTAATTTCCACATGAGTATATTTTTTACGTCTAAACAAAGTCATTTGTTTCGGTTTTTCAGGTTACAATATTGACGTTTTGTTGTTATTTTTATCAAATATTGTTTTATAATGAATAAATAGAGAAAGATTAATAAATTCATTTTCTAAAAATTCCTTTTTTTGAAAAAGGTGTTTTTTTATATCACATCATATTGCGTAACAATACGCTACGTTTTATAAAATGAAATAATGGTAATGATCGTGAATTGAAATGTTACTTTATTTTAATAATAAAATACATTTTTTAAACTTATTGGGTGTTAAGAATGTGTATACTAAAAAAAACTTACAAGTGGAGGATATTCGTTTGAAAAAAATCATTATTGTCACAATGGTAGGAGCTATTTTGTTGTCCGGATGTGGTGCAAATAATCAGTCTTCAAGTCCGGCAAAAATTGATGAGAATGCGTCCACAGAAAGTGCATCAACACCAGCTACATCAATTCCCAATATACTGCTATCCGAAACATCAGATAAGAAAATTGCTGTTTACGGAGTTCAAGAGAAAGCACAAGAAGATTTGTTTTCGTCCCTTGATGTAGTAATAAATGGAGAATCGAAAACATTCAATTGGAAAAATGTATCCAACCCCTCCTTTTATCCTCAAATTTCGGTCATTGATTTAGATGCAGATGGAGAACATGAAATTGTTATTGTTCTGACCAAAGCGACAGGAACTGGAATACATGATTCGGAAGTACACGTGCTTAAATCAGACTTTACAGAAATATCAGTTTCGGATCCGAAAGAATTTGTTCTGAACAATATTAAAGTTGATCTAAAAAAGGAAAAGGAAACTCGCCAATATACGGTTTCGGTTGATGGTAAAGAGTATTCATTTGAATTCAGTGAAAGCGATTCAAGCGATTGGTTTGAACAACCAACGGTTCAGAATATAGTGAGATTTGGAATAAAGGATAATCAGCTTATTGCAGAGTTGCCAATTCAGATTTCAACAGGTAATTATTTAGGGGATGCGATCGTTAGATATGCATTTGTTAATGGAAAATTAGAACCGTCTAAAATAGAGATTACAAAAGAAGGAAGCTCATTATGAGCTTCCTTCTTTTGTTGTACATGGATTATTAATATCCGTCTACTCGGTAGAACGTATGGTCTCCCAATACTTTCTTTTCAACAATTTTTTTGTTACCGGCTCCAAAGTTCCAATACTCTGTAGTGCCTGACTTGATGACTTTAGAAGCAAAGTAAGTATTGGTGACAAACCACAAGCATTTTCCGATAGGGTTAGAGAGACGTGAAGAGGCAAGAGCTTGTTCAACTGAATCACTCCAAGCGGTGCTTGAAGTGTTTGGCTGACGGGCATTAATGCTCGTCATACCTTCAAAAGCATTTGTTTTGAGGATAACACCTTTATATGTGTTTCCGCCAAATTCGCTCAAGTTTTTGTCAACACGGTTACTGACTACCCAAGCAACACCAGCTTTACCGGTTTTGGACTGTGTAGATGCCTCAGCATAAATGAGTCGTGCCAGCAAGTCAGTTGTATCAAGGTTATCAAATTCTGTAAGACCAGGTGAATTCGGAAGTGGATCTCCCATTGCCATAATAAATCGCTCCTTCATGATTATGATTTATCAAGATGGGGGGTTCTCTTCTTCTGAATGCCCCCTGCAATCAGTGAAGAGAAGATCTTGTAAACATAGAATATCATATAGCGTAACGTTACGCAATATAAAATAAGAATATTATTCAGTTTCCATTTTTCGTGCGGCGGTCAAACGAGGGAAGAAGACCCAGGATGATATAAGAGATTAAGGCATTAGGGCTGATGCTACCGGCTCTAAGGCGGCAAGAGCGGCCCCCTAAGAGCCGTTACGCGCCGCTGCGGGGTTACTTGGCCCGATAACCAGAGCGCCTAAACCGGGGGTAGAGCGCCCCGGCTAACGCGCTCTAGGTTCCTGTGCCGCGCTTTACACCCCGCACGGAGCCAAGGTCAAGGGCGTTCTGGGGCGGGTCAGGGAGGGCATGGCGGCATCATGTCCGCTCCGCTTTGCTGCGCTCCCATCAAGCAGCCATGCATAAAAGCAGCACCATGATTCCGCTGCGCTTCATCATCGTGCTATCCGTGAGCTGATTCCAGCGAAGGAAGGAGAGAACCGGCTTATGCCGGTTCTTTTAGATTGGAAGCATTTTTTTCCCTTTTGCCTTCCGCATGGTAACCCGTGCAAGCCTACTAAGTGTCCGGCAGGCCGAGCCTCCGGCTTCGCCCCTCCACCTCCCGGACACTAAGTAGGCGGCCAGTCGTTCAAGGGGCAACAAAACTTTTTCTTCCCATTGGAAAGGAAAAAGCGGAAGAAAAACTTTTGTGTGCTGATCCCTTGACCGTCTGCCATTGCCCGGGTTCCCAAGCATGCGTCAAAAGGGAAAAAAATTCCCCTTTGGGGATGCCAGCCACGCGGCAGGCAACGTCCAAAAAAATCTTTTTTGACACCCAAACCAATTCAATAAGAGAAAGGATGAAGTGCAATGGAATCTCAAGAGCTAAATTTTCACTATTACTATGACGAGGAACTTGATAAATGGCTGTTACCACAAGAAATGTGCCAGCTTGGGGGATGTGATACTAAAATCTTGGATTTTGATAGTGAAGATGCAGCCTACCAGAAGGCGCTGGCACTGACTAAGCAGGGGAAAACAACGAAGGTAGGGGCACCTTGTGCGGAATGTTACGAAGAACACTTAAACGATATGTAAGTGGACAAGCAATAAAAAAGGCTATAACCGCTCGCAACGGTTATAGCCCCTAACTTATAAATGGTTTCAACCTCTGCTAAAGGTTGGGTAAGAGGTAGATGCTTTCTCAACCCTTACATGTAAAAGTATACCATACTGCGACTGCATATGCCAATGTCAACTGTTCATTTTATCGTTTTTTGTGCCGTTAAAAGATTATGCTATTATCTGACAGCAAACCCTAAAATATCACAAAGGAGATGTGTACTATGACAAGAAGCATGCTCATGCAATTACGTATTGAACGTGCCAGGAATCGCCTTTACGTCCTGACAGAAAAATACGGGGATTTTCAGCATCCTGCTGTAATCAAGCAGTCTATGGTGTTGGATGAATTAATTAATCAGTATAATAGAGCAGGAGAGCAAATAAAAAAGCCGATTGTATGACCAATCGACTCTGGGCGAGAAACTTTTGCCGGGTTCACTCGCCCCTTTATTTTAACAGATCAAGCTCAAAAACGGGATGCAGTCATGTAAATAAATTTTAAATTAAAATGTGAGGAAGGAGTCCAGATCATGCAGACATGTGCGTATTGTGGATCGGAAGTTGAACCAGTCGGAAACGGGATGTATTGCTCGTTTTGTGATATGGAAGTCTACCAGGACGATATACAAAATAACGGAATGAGAAGACCGGTACGAGCTGATGAGATGGTTTTGCTTTCAGGCGCTGAACGATCAACACAAGAGCTTATGGAGAAAGACAGTTACTATTTGACTGTACTTTTAAGGCTGGTTCGAAATGAACGCAAGCGCACATACAATCTGCTGAGAGTAGTTAATAAAGGAGCAGCCTTACAACCAGGCGAATCTTCTTTTAAGTCTGGACAAGATGAAGGTGCGCGGAATTATCGCTATTGGACTCGGAAAGCGTGGATTATTGAAAACATTCTACGTGATAGAGCCGGTCACTATCCGGCAAAAATAACTGATAATATGCTCAATGGCATCATTGAACAAGTCCAGCAAAGTAATGAGAAACCGATGACGTTTTCTCCAAAATGATTGTTCGTGATTTGTTTCAAAATAGATCCGGGATCAGCTCCTTCAGCAGTCTTTATTTGGCTATAAAGCCGAACGTTAAAAAGATGGCCAACATGTAGAAGTTATGAAAATCCAAACGATAATATATAACTGAATTTAAGTTACCTAAAAGGGGTAAAGAATAATTAATAGGTCTTCAGCACAAAAAACCATCTTTCAGGCAAATGCCTGGTTAGATGGTTTTTTGTTTGAGTTTATTCATCCTCCATGCGTGAAGTGAACGCTTGCCCGCCGATCCCTGAAGGGAGTCGGCGGCGTTGTTCTGTTGTTTTTGGCGGTTCCTCGATACGCTGCTGCATTTGTTGTTTAGGGCTTGGAGCAACTGGCGTACCTTCGTTTTTTGTAGCATTTATGAAGTATACAGCAGCGAATTTAAGAAATCCGGCTTGGCTACCATACTGCTTCATGGCTTCCAGAATCTCTGCATGCTTTTCTTCGTTAAAAGTGACTTCGACACGAACTTTACTCAACGTTTATCACTCCGATCTAGCAGCTACCGTAGCTTTTGCGTATTTATAGAAACCCAAGGCATTAGCAATCTCTGCATCTTTAACAAAGTGGGCATATTGGTATTGGCTTTTAACTTCATCTTGTCTAACTACGTTTGATGTTCCACCAGTTAAGAGCATCGTATCGTTTCTTAACGTTGCTTTTAAAGTGGTGCTGATTATATTCAGCACATCCCTGGTGTATTTGGTTATGGCCTTATTTACAAAGTTTGTAATCGGGAAGGACTCATTTTTATTAGGTTTGAAGAAGTATCCTTCCTTTGGATCGGATTCTCGGAGGATTCTTTCGACTTCATAGGAGGTCAGTCCTTTAATTCCGGAATCGGTAACCAGGTTTACGATACGATCATAGAGTTCATAGGCACCGCTTGGTTTTTGGGTGCGAGGGCTGCTTAAATTCATGTTTTTCAATGTATCAATAAGCATCGTGCCGCCGCCAATGTCCACGACTACGACTTGTTCTTCTAATAGGCTTGCCTTTTCTTCAATAATAAATCCTTCAATGTCTAAGACCTCATTATAGGCTGTTCCCACTGGCTGAGGGTTTACAATAACTTCTTTAACCCGGACATTTAAGCTGAAATCTTCAACCTTGATATTGTGATCGCCTAGCAGCGTTTGGGTAATGGCCTTGACAGCAGATTCGGTGAAATCATCTGTCGGTACGCCGGTGGTCACTGTAACCTCTAGTATTCCTGTTTTGGCTTCCTCAAAGTCCATTGCCAATTCGCCTATGGACATGTCGGCCAGTACCTTAAACTCGCGGCGAGAATAACGGTCTTCAAAGCCGATTGTGCTAATGAATTTTTCTTCTGCGTGAACTAAATGTAGATCAGTTCCCCAGGCATAAGCAAAATCAGGATCTTTGCTAGAAACGTATTTTTTAATATGTAACTGATCTTTTGTGTTCAGTGCTGTTCGCTGATCGCCTAAGTCGTCATAGTCCAGATAGTGAGAAGGAAGTATTTTAGCTCCCAAACGCTCTACTAGAGTTTTGGGTTCATCCTTTTTTTTGGTAGATGCGTTGCGTTGCTGTTCTAAAGTCTTTTCAGATATTAGTTTCACTTGCTTATTTCCTAGATCCAATGAGAAAATAGTCATTTTTTTCATCCTCTCTTTAATACCGGTATATTTACGGTGAAATACCGTTCTATCTATTATAATACCCGGTAATATACCGGTATGTCAATAGAATGTAGTCAAAAAATACCGGTATTTTACTGGTAAATTAGTAGATTCATTTCCCTTTAATACCGTTAATATACCGGTATTTTTTGGCGGAAAAAAAGACGTATTTCCAGCGGAATACGTCTTCGGCTCATTTAGGAGAATCAAAACTACTTGCAAAAATAGAAGAATAGTGGCAAAATCTGATATATACACATATCCACAGGTTGATAATTTTCGAGCATATAAGAACGTTTTTAATATAAAAGAACAACAAAACACAAAAAAAATAAAGCACCACCACTTTTTATAGAGAAGCTCGGTCGCCAAACTAATCTTCTCTATAAAACCCAGAGTTGTGCTTTACTTTTAAAAGCTCTATTTGAGGTTCAATAATAACTTAACCTTTTTGTTAGGTCTATTATACCCCATTTGCGAAAAAAAAGTAAAGTACAAACTCTTATTTTCCTATTGCCTTTTTTGAAGGCAAGTGGTGCGGAAATGGGAGTTTTTTTATGTCTATTGCTGTCCAGTCAAAGGTGCCGCAAGGCCATATATTACGTCGTTTTTTTAGATCGCAAATTCAAGAGGTTCCAAGCAAGCACAAACAATCAGGTGCTGGCCGTGGATACGACTTCGGTTGGATTTATACCAGCCAGGATTGCCATACATATAAAGCATGCCGGTCATATGATACGTTAGCCTGGCAAGCAGAAAGTAATACATACTACACCCCGAATACATTTTTTCGAAACGATCGGCGCGCCCAGGATACCCTTCGCTGGCTAAATGCTGTTGTATTGGACGTTGATACAAAAAATGGCCAAAATGAAGGGCTTATTTTGCCTGATCTTTTGGATCGGATCAGCGCAGCCGGTCTACCCCAACCCTCCCTTATTGTCCGGACACCTTCAGGTGGATTTCATGTTCACTTTATCTTAGATCAGCCTCGCAAGGCGTATTCTAATGCTGTGCGCCGGTACCAGCTGCTTCAGCGGACAATCGCTGAAGCTATTGGTGCTGATCTTCAGGCCATCGGCGCTGAGCGCTTTTTCCGGATTCCTAATGACAAAAACACTATCTTTCAAACAGATGCTACGGTGTCGTTTGATGAATTAAATGACTGGTATTGGATTAACCGTGTTGAAAGCCGTACAAGCCATTCTAGGGCTGCTGGACGTGCTGATTTAAGTGGTAGAGGGATATTGCAGCATCCGGCTTTCCAGGCTCTTCTACGTGGTGTACAAGTTGGTGCCAGAGATCAGGCAGCGTATACTTTGGCACTGGCATTTAAGGTAGAAGGATATTCGGATGAAGAAGCAGCATCTAAATTGCACGCATGGAATGAGATGCTGGATAGACCTTTGCCGGGTCGAGAAATTGAAAAAAAAGTAAAAAGTGCATTCCGTGAAGGGGCGAAAAAAGGCCCGAAAGCATCCTTCGTAACGGAACTCTCTGGAATCGCATTTCAATATGGCCCGATCTGGGAGCCAGCGAAGCCGAGAGAAGAACGTAAAAACAGCCATTTTGACGAATGGGCAAATGATGTAATTGAATCCCTGAAGGCTTTGCCTGGGAATGTAATAGCAGATTCACAACGAAAACTGGCCGCTCATTGGGGCATGTCTTTATCATCTTTTCAGTATGTAATTCGCATGTTAATTGACTCGGGACGTATTACCGTAGAGGTTACCGGTAAAGGACGGGCAGCTCAGACGATTATTCAACTAGTCTGTGCAGATGTGGAACTGGCAGAAATGGACCTCAGATCCCCCATTGTATCCAGAGAGTCGAAGACTCAAAATTTTAATGTACCAAGCTCCAATACACTTATCTTAGATACGGAGGTGGGTGGGGCTGGTTTTCTTGTAGGTAGTTTCACTTACATGCACTTTTGGATTCCTGGGACTGATCCACCTTAATCGGCTGTACCCCCTTTCTGGGACTTCTTGGAACTGTTTCTCCAGGGCTATTTTCTGTTTCTATCTAGTTCGTATGTTCCATATGGGTACTGTTTGGGGCATGTAAATCTGGGAGTTTCTGTTCATTTTTTGGGGATTTTATACATTTGTCTGGTAGTTTGCTGTCGTACTTTGCTATACTAAAAACGTAACTAGAGCGTTACAAGGGGTATTAACCAAGACGTTAACTAGGCTGTCCACCTCTTACTATTTTAGTTGATATTTAAAAATGGCGCCAAGCCTTTTTGCTACTGGGGAGCGGGAATCCACCCACCCCCCGAGAGCAATTCCTGACCCCACCTACACAACGTCCGTAGTTGGGGTCAGGAATAACGGGGGGTGGGTGGATTCTAAGTTAGTGTGGTGTGTGGTGTGATTTTAATTATTTTAGATTTAAAGATTTAAAGAGGTGGATGAGGTGTGGAGGAAGGGGGAAAGAGTTAAAAGATTAAGTTCAAGAGATGAAAGAGAAAGAGTTACAGGTGAGGTTATGAGTTAGTGTGGAGGTAGGAGTTAATTTAGATCGGAGTATTGATGTGACTGTGTGGTTTGAGTTACTTTAGTGCGGATCGTGGAGATACTTTGGTGCTGGTATTGGATATGTTTGTGGTGGGTGCTAGCTAGTGCATTGAGTGCGTGCAGGTAGAGAATTGGTTAGAGATTGCGACAGGTCGTCGCTGAGCATTGATGTTGATTTGCTGCTTGTGGATATGTCTCTATTGGTTGCGAAGAGGCATTGATACTTGTGGATAAGTTATAGTCTTAGTTACGTTTTTAGTTACACTTTTTTATGTGGTATATCTGCGGAAGTGTTGAAGTATGTGTTGTGGTTTTGTTGAGTGACAGGCAATGTGCTTTTGATTAGAAGGTGGTCGGTAAGTATGCTGATTTAGGAAGACGTATCTACGACTTTTTTTTATTGATATACTGCGACTAACACTTTGTAATAATGAAGTACAATTTGCGATCTTAGTTACATTGCTAGTTACTGTTCAGAAACGTTTACGAATGATATCTGAAATTTGGTATAGTTAGAAGGAGAGTGATTTAGTCAACGAACGGGGGGCGCTTTTTTGATTAGCAAATACACGGATTTTAAAGCGAAGGACTTGGAGATTCTACGCTTTATTCTGAAACATGGAATCGTTACATCAAAGCAAATCCAGACCCACATTAATGAAGATGGTATTCATAATGTTTATCGTAGATTACGAAAGTTGGAGAATGCAGGAATGATCTGGAAGAAGAAACTTGCGCTCACATTGAACGTTTATTTTCCAAAGCGCGATGCCAGGGATTTTTTAGACTATCCGGTTACTGTTGCGAATGATACAAGTATGTATACCGCACAGCATGATTTAATTATCAATGATTTGATTCTGCATTTGAAGGCGCAGCTGAAGAACCAAACATTTGACTACAAAACGGAACGGGAATATCGCTTTGAATTGCTGGAAGATCGAGGTAAGGCGGATATGCTCAAAAAGTGGAATGAGATCCGCGAAACGTTGCCCGATTTTGTCATTCTGCTGACGAATCATACGATAGCTGTTGAAGCCGAACTGAATACGAAAGCTGTATCCAGGCTGCAAAAAAAGATTGATCTTTATGCGAGAGAGATCCGGGAGGGGAAATATACTGATGTTTGGTATTTTGTCCCTAACGGCACGGTGGGAAATGCTATCGAACGTGCGAAGGTTCTAGTGGCAAAAGAATGGGCAAACAAAGCCAGGCCTGCGGAAACCGAAGCTGGCGTGAATGTATTCCGGCAAATCAGCGTGAAATCCCTACCGGAAGAGGTAAGGGGCTGAACATGTGCAGCGAAGTGCTGACGACGATCAACTACTACAAGGCAGAGGAACTGACGAAGAAGCCAAGACGGTAGGACAGATAGCAATTGCTGTGATCGGGCTTGTGGCTGCGTGCTTTACTTTATTCGCTCTTATAGCGGCGGCATTGATTTATGTGGGGGCAGTGTTTGGAATCAAGAAAAAATGGATTTTGTACACGCTCCTACCAATGGCTGCATTCGGGTTACTGATTATACACGGGGCTCACGAATGGATGGCTCTATTAGGTTTCATGTCCTGGCTTCAGATCCCGTATGTTACTCCATTGGCGGAAGAATACTTGAATCGCAACCAACCTTTTCCGATCAATGCTTTTAGCTATTTAGGGACGTTATCCCTGGGAATCCTGATGGCAAATGCGGCGCATCCGTTTATCGAATACTACCGCAGTAAAATCATCAAGTCGAAACATGATGGACTCCGAAAGCGGAAAAAGGAACGCGACTATCGACAATTCCGACTAAACAGGGAAAAATACTTGAATAAAAAACAACTTCATTTCCGGAAATCTAACTCGTCCGAAAACTTTATTGGATATGACGAATTTCAGGAACGAGTGGCTTTGAAAGCACATGAGCCGAACCAGCATATTTTGGCTGTTGCCACAACCGGTGGCGGTAAGACTGTCTTGATCGGAACGAACGTGGAAAACGCATTGCGTCAAAACAAGCCCATCATTTTTATGGATGGCAAGGGTGAGCTTAAATCGATGCTTGAATTCAAGGAAATGTGCGAGAAACATGGACGTACCGTCCATATGTTCACCGATATAGACGAATTATCATTTAACTTTCTGCGGCATGGATCTCCAACGCAACTGCGGGATAAGGTCATGAACCTGTTTGAATGGTCCGAACCATTTTATAAAACGAACTGTTCCAGGTTTCTGCAGCTCGTCTTTCGGATGCTTCGAGACTTTGACCAGCCGATAGAACTTGCAACGGTATACGATTTTACAGCCAAGTCGAAGGTTGCGCGATTTCTGGCTGAACAGACTGAACGTGCGAAGGTGATGATTGAGGTTCCCAAGCCGGCTAAATTTATTCTGGATCAAGAACTGCTGCCGGAAGAACCACAGCCAGAACCGGAACCCATTGAGCTGACCAGTGAAGAACTCACGAAAGTGTTGGATGAAGAATATTCATCAATGGAACCGCCAGAGGAACGGGAGCCAACGCCAGAACTACCTGTTGAACTCACTAGTGAAGAACTTGCGAAACTGTTAGACGGCGAACCTTCAGCAGCAGTAGAGCCGGAACCTGATTCTGCCGCGTCCCTTTTTGGGCTTCAAGAAGTGAACGAATCGTTCGTTACCGTTGAACCAGAACCAGAGCAATTATCCGAGGTAGCAGAGCCTGTAGAGGAAGAAGCTAAGGAGCTTCCAGCAGATGCTATATCAGAAGAGCCTATAAAAGAAGATCCGGAAGAGGAAACAGCTCCGGTGAAAGCAAGCATGTTGTTTGAAGGGCTTGACCATGGCGAGGATGAGGGACTGAGTGAACCCGAGGTGCGGTATCAGGTTGAATGGGACGAGGAAATGAGAGCCAAAATCCAATATTACCGGGAGCGGTTTTTTGGATTAGAAGAAGAGGATGACGAGGATGAACCGTCAGGAATCAGTTTTGGCGCACTCACCAGTTTGCGTAATCAACTGGCCGAACTCATTGAATCGGATCTTGGACATTTATTTGTTGAAAGAGAAGACGGTATAGACCTTAAAACGATCACGGATAACAATGAAGTTGCGATATTCTCCATATCCGGAAACAAGTATAAGGATTATATCAAGACCCTTGGCCGTGTCGTGATAATGGAAGTGAATACTTTGGTAGACTACCGTCAAAAAGAGGGCAAGAAGTCTATCATGTCGGTCTACGACGAATTTTCGGCTTACGTCAGCCATGAAGTGGTGGACGTTATTAATAAGAGCCGGTCTGCTGGTTTCGAGTGCCTGTTGTCCGTACAGGGACTATCAGATATTGATGCTGTTGATCCTGTGCTTACCCGGCAGATCATTAACAACTGCAATACCTACATGATTGGGCGGGTCAACGATCCGGCAGATGCAGAGGTACTTGCGGCGGCATGCGGTACTTATGAAGACGCAGACATTACCAGTCAGGTGGAGAAAAACGCTTGGAAGAAGCGGTTTGAATCTGAAATGGGGACTGTACGAATGGTACAGCGTTACCGGGCGCATCCGGATGATATTCGCGGACTTGGTACAGGCGAAGTTTTCTTATGCCGGAAGACTATTGAGCAGGACGGCGCGCCTTATGTGGCTCGTGTCTATGTTCGCAACGCGCTTGATCTCACCGGAATCGGTGCTTAAATACAGGGGGTGTAACTATGGCGAAAAGTTTAGCCAAGCGGAAAGCTGCGGATGATGCGCCACAGCAAGAAAAAGTGTCTGTTTGGGAGAAGATAAAACGATTTTTTCGGAACTTACAGAAACCCAAGGTGGAAGAACGTAAAGCCTATCGTCCACGTGGCTATCGTACAAGGAAATTTGGAACAATCGTTTTTTGGATCATGTTTGGTTTTGTGTTTCTGGTGTTTTTCTTCTCTACGCTGAATCCGTCTAAGCAAGAGGATGTGAATGCAGCAGCTGTGGAACAAACTCCAACACTAAACCCTGCCACAACCACTACAGCTGTCCAATATGCCGAGAATTTTGCCAAGGAGTATTTTACTTGGAAGCCAGGTAGCGAAGCGCTGGCGAAGCGTCAAGAGCGTTTGGCGCCATATCTGGCTGAAGGCATCGATCCACACGCTGGCTTAGAGCCAACGTCATTAAAAACCACTTCGGTCTTATTGTCAACGGAAATCGCCAATATCGAGGAAAAGGGCGATAACAAGGCTTACGTTACCCTAAAGGTGTATCAGAAGCTTGGTATTCCGAAGGAAGTTGAGACTACAGACAAAAAGACGAAAAAGAAAACCACAACCACTAAATATGAACCTAAGGAAGTTAGTAAATTTTTTGTTGTACCGGTAGCCTATGCACAGAATTATGGAATCTATGATCTACCGAAGTACACCTATATCAATCCGCAGACTACCGTTGTCGCGTCAGATCCGAAAAATGGTTTACAGGATGTAGCAGAATCTGAGGTTAAGCAAAATATTCGCAATTTCCTTGATACTTTCTTTGGCTCTTATGCCACAGATCCTGCTGACAAGTTAGCATATCTGCTTGAAGACAAAGATCATCCAAGCGGACTGAATAAGCGCATGAACTTTGTGAACGTTAAAAATTCGCAAATTTATCAGGGTGAGACTCCCGAAACTTATATTGTCTTTGCCACTGTAGTATTGGAAGATCCCGTTTCAGAGGATCGCTTCGTAACCAATTACAGATTGGATATTACACAAAAAGATGGGCGTTACGTTGTAAGTAAAATAGATCAACAATAGGAGGAATCAACATGAATATTGGTTTTGATGGGTTGCTGGACTGGGCATCAGAGCAAGGAGGGAATTTGATCCTGGTTGCTGCTATTTTCTTCGCTATTGTCCTTGCCTTTAAACGTCAGTTTATCGGTGCTATTGGTACATTTTTGGTACTGTTGGTGGCATATTTGATTGTTTCGAAACCAGAGGTGCTAGGGAAAATTTCTGAATGGGCTGCGAAACTAGTCGGCATAAATTAAAGGGGGCAACCTTTATGCAGCAGCGAAAGGATATGTTTGTTCTCAATGAGTTTCTGAAGTTTGAACGCAAGCTGTATCAGTTTGCTGGTTTTAAAGTTGGGCGACCTCTCAAATTGAAGTCTATTGGCTACTTTTTCGGTATCGCCGCAATTATGGTTGGTTGGTATTACATTCCTGTGCTGAATATACCTTTGAAAATAATACCAAGCTCCATTTTAATTGCGGCACCGTTCATGCTTACGTATCTCCTGATTGACGTGGGGACGGAGAATCGACCACCGATTAAGTTTGCTAGAAGCATGGTGCTTTATCACATGAGGAAGGCAAAGCGCGTCACTTACTTTAAGGGAATGGAGCTGGACCGACCAAAGTCATATGGCTTTGGCGGTCAGCTTTCTGCCAGAGAATATCGCTTGAAGAAGAAAAAGAAGAAACGTACCAATTATCAATTTGAAGGGTACATGACCATGCGAGATTAGAGGAAGGAAGGTGATCTAATGAAGGTATTTACCGAATTTCCGACAAAGCACATTGAAGGAAACTTAGCTTTTGGGCGGGATGGAAGCGTGTGGGCTTATTATCAGGTCGAAGGTTATGGGTACGACTTCCGGGATTATGTCCAGAAGATCCACCCTTTCAATAATCAGTTATCCTATTATGTCGAAAATATGAGTGATCTACATTTCCTTATGATCCCGTCCCTTACGGACGTCAACGGGATTTTGGATGAAACGATAGAGAGCATTATGAGAAAGGATTATCCCCTGAAAGAGAACGGGATTGATTACTTCGAAAGGTTGAAACAGACGCTCAGTAATCAACGTTCTTCCCGGGAAACCAATGAATATCATACCTACATCGGGGTACAACTTGATCCTAAAAAAAATGAGTTTAGAAAGGTTGGTAATACCGGCCTAGCGGTGGTTGCCGGACTGACGGACTTCATCAATGGTTTTAAATCGCCAGTGTACCGCGCAATGGGGCTGGAACCGAACGATATTCTGAAAGTAGACATTGAGCAGTATAAACATCAGGCTGAAGGGCTGCGAGAAACCCTGAGTCAGTCCATGTCTTCCCTGGTCCGGATGCTCAGTAAGGAAGAAACACTGTTCCTGATCGAGCAGAACTTTAGCGTTACGCCGAACGATACCAAGCTGCGGAAGGGGTATGAAACCAGCGTAGACGTTTCCGGCATTGATGGGGAGCGGAAGGAGCATGAAGCGCGTCGTGGCCGGACGCAGTCATTCTATGAACTTCAAAATGCAGAAATTGAAGAATACGACCAAAAGACACTCAAGCTTTACAAAATGGTGGATGAGGAAATCAAGGAAAGTTACGTCCAGTACCTGGTTGCTGATAAAATGACGCCACACAGTTTGCATCCAGGATCGGAATGGATGTTTCATATCCAAAACCGGCTACGCTTTCCGGTTGCAGTGTCGGTAAAAGCTGGGCTGCTGCGAAATGATCAGATCATTAAAAACCTCAGTAACGTGCGGCTTTCCTACGAGGATCAACGGCAAGAAGCCCACAAGGGCGACAGTCACGTGGATCTCAACACCGAAAAGGCTGAGAGTGGAGCTATTCAAATGGAAAGCCGGTTTACGGATACTGGTTACCCGGCATATGGATGTAGCTTTGTTTTCCGTGTATCGGCCAAAGACAAAGACCAGCTGCGTGTCAGAGTAGACGAGTTGAAGCGGGAAATGCAAGCTTTCGGTATTCACTTGCTCAGTCCGTATGGGGAAATGATCTCGTACTTTATGGAATTTATTCCGACTTGTCCGCGGATCAATAAGGACTATATTCAATACGTGGAGCCAACAAAGCTGGCCGGGATGATGTTTGGAGCCACGACGAACATTGGCGACAATCGCGGTTTTTACATCGGGCAGACGCTCAAGCTCAACCGGCCAGTGTTTATCCAACCTGACTTGGCCGCAAAAGCATTTGAAGGCGTAAATAACGTTGTCGATTCCCTGGCTATGATGATTGCAGGCATGACCGGTAAAGGTAAGTCATTTTGGGCCAATCTGTATACCTATCTATGTGTACTTACCGGATCACGCGCACTCATTATTGATCCAAAGGGTGACCGAAAAGGGTGGGCAGCGGGCTTGCCATTCATTCCACCGGAATTTATTTCGGTCTGGACATTGGGAGCAGATAAGAGGGACGCAGGTTGCCTAGATCCGTTTCGCACAAGTGTTTCCATTCAAGAAGCGAAGGACATTTCATTGGATATTCTTTCGTTCTTGTGCGATCTAAATTTGGGAGATCCGGGATTTACGCGATTGAGTGAAGCAGTGGAGCAAGAGGGGGATCAGCATGATCCGTGTCTTGGAGGGGTGCTGCATTACTTCAAAGGGCAGCTTGGAATAGGCGGTTTGAGTGAGCGGAACCGTGAAGCTATTCAGGGGATAGTGGAAACTCTTGAGACATTGAAGCGCACTCAGATTGCTGGTCTGCTCTTCGGTGAAAAAGGCCAGGATTATCGAGTCCTGGAAGTGACGAAGCCACTCCAGGTGTTAATGGTGCAGAACTTGAAGCTGCCGCGCGGTAACAAAGCGCCAAGACCGATCGAAAAGATTTCCGAAGCCATTCTGATATCGATTACCTCCTTTACGAAGCAATACATGCTGGAACAGGATCGGTCGATTCATAAGGTTATCATGCAAGACGAGTCCAAGACGATTGAAAATTCGTCTGAAGGCAAGAACCAGATGGACTTCATCGTTCGTATGGGGCGTCACTATAATACGACTTTGGTCAAAGGGACACAAAACGCTACGGACTATGACGAGGATGTATCCAATATGGGAATGAAGTTCTGCTTTGCTTTGAAAAAACTCGAAGAAGCAGAAGAAATGCTCAGATATTTTGGTCTACCGGTTACACCATCCAACATTGAATATCTTAATAGCCTGGATCGAGGTACGGCACTGTTCCAAGATATCTATGGTCGGACAGCTGCTGTCCGGATACATCCAGTATACAAAGAGATCGAGGAAGCCTTCGATAGCTCAACCGCTACTCAGGAAGACCGGGAATACGAGCGGGAACGCCAAGAAAAAATTCGGATGGGGGTATGAGTATGCGGACAGGTCGGACTATCTTTAACACGAGCTTTGTAAGCCTAATGCTTCTATTGTTTCTTATCGGCTGTTCATCAAAGCAAGGGGGTACTGAACCATCCGCTGATGTGAAATCAGCGGATGCCCTGGCTCTAACCTATATTCAGGCTAGTGTTGAATTCGATGATGATTTATTTAAGACCATATTATTTTCGGATCAGCCTAGATACGCAAATTTGAAAGAAGGGAAGCATTCTAATCCTGGGAATTTTGAGAAACTTGGAGAGAAATATTCAATCTATCGGTACAGTGAGGAACCCAACGAACAAGGCCAAATTTATTATAAGGTAAGTTATTTTTTGGATAATCATCAAAAGTATTTTTCAGATCTGCTGAGAATGAGTAAAGAAGATGGGCAGTGGAAGATTCGAGAAATTGACGAAGAGGAAATGTCGAGAAATGCGAATCCAGACGAAGTAATAACTGTGCACAAAAGCGATGACGAGGGGTGATCCAGAATGAAACGCTGGATTCGATATGGCATGCTCGTCCTTATTTTTTTCGTGAGCTGTATGCTGCCAATAGCCAGCGCAGCCGATCCGGATGTGCTGGCTGGTAAAAACATTTCGTCAAACCTGTTTAACACAGACCACGAAGTAACCAGCAACGGATCTCCAGCCTATTACCAAATTGATGTCACTTCGAAAACAGGAGACGAAGAAGAAGAAGGTAACGTTTTTACCAAAGCTTTCTCGACGGTTGGTAGCTGGATTTCGGGTGATGCCGTTAAGGACTCGATCATGGCCCAATTTTATGAGGCGATGAACTTCATGGTCAATATCCTGTTCAAAATGAATCTGTACATGACCAATGCCATGCTAACCGTTCTCGACTATGCATTTGATTTTGATGTAGTAAATACATTGATCGAGCGTATTGAGGGAGTCATGCAAAGTGTAACGGGCATATCCTCCATGGGCTTTAGTGGTATGGGACTGTACGGGAAGTTAATTGGAATCATTGGAATTTCTGTTGGATTACTATTTGCTTATCAGTATTTCTTTAAGCACGCGCAAATTGAAGCAGTCGGAAACCTGGTCAAGACATTCCTAATCTTGGTTATTACGCTATTGTTCTTCAGTAACTATGCCACTGTGCTGAAGGGGGCTAATTCTCTTACGACAGAAGCTTCAGCCATTATCATGGGAGCCGGTTCGTCCCTAAGTGAAGACGGTTTAAGCGCAAGGCAAAGCATGGGCAACAATATGTGGGATTTATTTGTACATCGTCCCTATTTATATATGCAATATGGAACGGATAAGGAAAGTGAGGTAGGAGAAAGTCGGGTTGATGAACTTTTGAGTAAGCCGCCAGGACAAGTGAGGCAGGATTTCGTAGAAAAGAACGAAGTCAAAGAGTCAGGAAATGGAATGATGACTTATGTACAAGTACCGGAGCGTTTGGTTTTCACTGGATTGTACACTGTAGTTAATGGGATTACATCCATTCCGATATTTGCCTTGGCATTACTCATCATCGTGCTTCAGTTTTGGTTTTTGGCCGTGGCCTCACTTGCACCGTTTTACTTACTCATTGCAGCATTTCCGGCGGGTGGAGGCGTGTTCCGCCGATATACGGAGGAACTGGCATTGCCGCTCATTCTTAAATTGGGCGTATCGTTTATAGCGTTGATTGTATTTACGATGTCGGAGATCGTGTATCAGGAGGGGAATAGCGACAGCATCGGATACATTGCCGTTGCCATCATTGAGTTTGTTATCCTGGTGTTGATCTTCCTGATTCGTAATCGCCTAATCAAAATATTATTTGCCGGCAACCAAGCTGCGCGGCAACTGGCTATGGAAGCATCACAGTTTGACCGTCGCATGAACGCTGCTAGGCATAAGGTGACACGTGGAGCTGCTCAAGCAGCAGGAACCATGGCCGGTGGACCAGCGGCGGGAGCTGCGGCGGGAGCAGCCGTAGATAGTATGGAGAGCGGCAGAGAAACAGGCACCGTAGCAGCATTGGAGAATGAACGCCTGGACGCTTCAGATATTAATGCTACTGCCGGTACTGATACAGATAACGATCTTGACGATAACGCGCCGTTGCAAACTGAAAGTTTAGGAGATCCGCCACCACTAGGAGCCAGTGGAAGCGGCGTGAGCGCCAAGGTGTTAGCTGGGGTAATGGCGGGTAGTGCCGGAGCAGAAGTAGCGGCGACAAGCTCCGCGAGTGTGCCACAAACGGTGTCTTTAAACGATACGAAAGGCAGCATTGGCGCTGCGGGAGACTTGGCAATACCAGCCTTCATGCGCCAGAGACCGCATAACGGCCAATCGTCTGGAAGTGTTCAGGGAATGGGTAATGGTTCTAACGTTACGCCGCTACACGGCGGCGTAGGGGTACCAGGAAATGCAAATTATGATGAATCTATTAGATCCAATGATTATTTCACTGGCGGCGGGAATTTACAAAATGAATCTGTGTCCTTATCAGGCGGC
>NZ_JBBCYH010000030.1:0-32952 GCF_037144955.1 Paenibacillus sp. USHLN196
GGGTTCGAATCCCCTACGGGTCATATAGATGGAGGCTTAGCTCAGCTGGGAGAGCATCTGCCTTACAAGCAGAGGGTCGGGGGTTCGATCCCCTCAGCCTCCACCATATAACTTTTATAATGACGCGGGGTGGAGCAGCCCGGTAGCTCGTCGGGCTCATAACCCGAAGGCCGCAGGTTCAAATCCTGCCCCCGCAATTAACTTTCCTTGAGAAAGTACTATGGAACCGTGGTGTAGTTGGCCTAACATGCCTGCCTGTCACGCAGGAGATCGCGGGTTCGAATCCCGTCGGTTCCGCCATTTTTTAATTTAGTAAGGCTCGGTAGCTCAGTCGGTAGAGCAGAGGACTGAAAATCCTCGTGTCGGCGGTTCGATTCCGTCCCGAGCCACCATAATAACATCATGTAATACGCCGGTGTAGCTCAACTGGTAGAGCAACTGACTTGTAATCAGTAGGTTGGGGGTTCAAGTCCTCTCGCCGGCACCATGTAATCCTGGAGGATTAGCGAAGCGGCCAAACGCATCAGACTGTAAATCTGCTCCCGTACGGGTTCGGTGGTTCGAATCCATCATCCTCCACCAGTTTTCTATGAGTCATTAGCTCAGTTGGTAGAGCACCTGACTTTTAATCAGGGTGTCGAAGGTTCGAGCCCTTCATGACTCACCATTATATGCGCGTGTGGCGGAATTGGCAGACGCACTAGACTTAGGATCTAGCGTCTTTGACGTGGGGGTTCAAGTCCCTCCACGCGCATCCCTTATTTGCGGAAGTGGCTCAGCGGTAGAGCATCGCCTTGCCAAGGCGAGGGTCGCGGGTTCGATTCCCGTCTTCCGCTCCAATATTTTGCGCCCTTAGCTCAGCTGGATAGAGCGTTTGACTACGAATCAAAAGGCCGGGAGTTCGAATCTCTCAGGGCGCGCCATTATAACTTTATATTTTGCCGGCGTGGCGGAATGGCAGACGCGCTCGACTCAAAATCGAGTGGGAAACCGTGGAGGTTCGAGTCCTCTCGCCGGTATAGATAACGGGATGTAGCTCAGCTTGGTAGAGCACCTGGTTTGGGACCAGGGGGTCGCATGTTCAAATCGTGTCATCCCGATTGTTGTTATGCGGGTGTAGTTCAATGGTAGAACTTTAGCCTTCCAAGCTAATAGCGTGGGTTCGATTCCCATCACCCGCTTATATATTGTAAAAGAAAGAGATGGTACTCACCGTCTCTTTTTTTTTTGCATTCATAGGTATATTGGCGATTGTAGTATACGAAGATCATGGACTATATAACTCACTAGCATGTACCAGCATTAATCCCATCCTCACGTTAGACGCCCCTCTCATCTCTCTTAGTAATTGTGGAGAGCTCTCAAATGAAATAGGTCTAATACCTCCTACAACACTGAATCTACGTTTCTCTATCACAAATTATAAAAACGCTTACAAAAATAGCTTGCGTAAATCATCAGCCTGTAATACCATATCAATTAAGCGCTTAACCTTTAGGGGTAAGGCGCTTAAACTTAACTTAGATTAAGCGCTTAACCCGTAAAGGAAAGGAAGGCGATCAATTCATGGCAACAATTCGATTAACGATGGCTCAGGCACTGCTTCGATACCTGGATCAGCAATATATCTCGGTTGACGGGGTGGAAACCAAGTTTGTGAAAGGGATCATCGGCATCTTTGGACATGGCAACGTAACTGGCATTGGAGAAGCATTGGAGCGGAGTTCGGGAAGCCTGACGTATATGCAAGGCAAGAACGAACAAGGTATGGTGCATACGGCAGCGGCCTATGCCAAACAGAAGAACCGCAGACAGATCTATGCATGTACAACATCCATTGGTCCGGGTGCTTTGAATATGATTACAGCAGCGGCTACCGCAACGGTGAACCGGATTCCGGTTTTATTGCTTCCTGGAGATAACTTTGCTACACGGGAACCGGACCCGGTACTTCAGCAGTTGGAAGTGAGCAATGATTATACAATCTCAGCCACTGATCCATTCAAAGCTGTCAGCAAGTACTGGGATCGCATTGTTCGTCCCGAACAGTTGATGATTGCTGTTACACAGGCCATGCGTGTGCTAACCGATCCAGCAGAGACGGGAGCAGTAACGCTCGCACTGCCGCAGGATGTGCAGGCAGAGGCGTACGATTACCCGGAATCGTTCTTTGCTCGCAAAGTACATTATCTGGACCGTCGCCCCCCGGTACAGGCAGCCATTGAACGGGCAACGGAGCAGATTGCCCGAGGCAGAAAGCCGCTGCTCGTTGCAGGCGGCGGTGTGTTGTACTCTGAGGCATCCGCCCAGCTCGTGGAGTTCGCCGAGGCGTTTGGCATTCCGATCGCCGAGACGCAGGCGGGCAAGAGCGCTGTCTCTTGGGACCACCCACTGAATGTGGGAGCCATCGGGGTTACCGGCTCTCTGGCGGCCAACAGGCTTGCGAGAGAAGCAGACGTAGTGATCGGCGTCGGTACTCGTTTCTCCGATTTTACGACGGCGTCCCGCTCTGCTTTTCAGCATCCGGAAGTGTCATTCATCAACATTAACCTGAATGGCATGGATGCCGCCAAGTTAGGCGGGGAAGCCATTCTTGCAGATGCACGCGAAGGGCTACAAGCTTTACAAAAGGAATTGCAGCAAAGACAATACCGCAGTGCCTATGGTGCATCTGAAGTCGCTGATCTCCGTGCGGAGTGGAATGCAGAAGTAGATCGACTGTATGCAGCTCAACATGAAGCAGGGCTGGCACAGACTACAGCAGTTGGCGTGGTTAACCGGACCATTGATCCATCTTCCGTCATCGTGTGTGCGGCAGGCAGTCTGCCAGGTGATCTACATCGTCTGTGGCGTGCGTCTGAATCAAAGACATACCACATGGAGTATGGGTTCTCCTGTATGGGGTACGAGGTAAGCGGAGCGTTCGGAGCAGCACTTGCCGAGCCGGATCGTGAAGTGTACGCCATGGTAGGAGATGGCAGTTATCTGATGCTGCATTCGGAGTTTGTGACCAGTTTACAGGAACAGAAGAAGATGACTGTCCTATTATTCAACAACAATGGATTCCAGTGTATTCATAATTTGCAGCGGGAACATGGTAGTGACGGGTTCGGCAATGAGTTCCGTTATCGGGAATCCGAGAGTGGACGACTGACCGGGGACTACATGCCAATGGACTTTGCTGCACACGCCCGAAGTATGGGAGCCAAATCCTATAGAGCGGAGACAGCAGAACAGCTGGAACAGGCACTCCGAGATGCGAAGAACGAAACAGTGAGTACGTTGATTGAGATCCCGGTCGTGCCTGGAACCAACGCAGGTGGATACGAGTCATGGTGGAATGTAGGTGTGCCAGAAGTATCTGCCGAGGAAAAGGTAGTTCATGCGCATCACACCATGCAAGCCAACCGCGCCAAAGCAAGACCTTTTTAATCCAATTTAATAGAGTATTCCTTCTAAAATGTAGCATTATTTGCACTCCCCACGGTATAAGATCAGTGGACGTATTTATCTATATATTGAAAATATGAGTACTACATTCCGATTGAACCGCAATGTTGAACGACAAAGGAGACGTGGAGCAATGAGCAAGCTGCCATTCCAACTTGGGATTCATCCGATCAATTGGGTCGGTGAAGATGTGAAGGAGCATGGCGATGCCACAACGTGTGCACAGATTCTGGATGACATTCAGCGTCTTGGGCTGACAGGCACAGAGATGGGACGTAAGTATCCAACCGATCCCGCTATACTGCGTGTAGAACTGAGTAAGAGAAATATCAATCTGGTCTCCCAGTGGAAATCGGTACTGTTCTCTGATCCGGCGTATCGTCAGTCGGAGCTGGACAGTTATCGCAGACATGCGGAATTTCTGCAATCCATGGGCAGTAAGGTGATCAGTACGGCGGAGGTAGGCGGGTCACTTCATTTTGATCCAAGACGGACACCGAATGAAAAAGAAGTGCTCAGACTCAGCGAATCCGAATGGCATATCCTCGCTGAAGGAATGAATGAAGCAGGAGCCATTGCCCGGGAACACGGGTTGAAGCTCACATACCATCATCATGGAGGCACGGTGGTAGAACAACCGGATGAGATCGACCGACTAATGGAGCTGACCGATCCCTCTCTCGTGTATCTGCTCTATGATACAGGTCATGCCTACTATGGAGGAGCAGATCCACTTGAACTGCTGCGTAAACATTATGACCGGATCGCTTATATCCATCTGAAAGATATCCGCCCACATGTGCTGGATGAAGCACGCGCGGAGCAATCTGACTTTGTCGGTTGTATTCGTAGAGGAGTGTTCACCGTACCAGGGGATGGATGCATTGATTTTGCACCAATTCTGCAAGAACTGATCACACGAGGGTATGACGGCTGGGCGATGCTTGAAGGAGAGCAGGACCCTGCAATTCATAACCCATATGAGTATGCGAAGCGATCTTTGAACTATATGGAGTCGCTATACCAACACAGCTGATTCGTTCAGCATTGCAATTAGGATTGGAAAATAAAACTGACCTACTCTAGACGGCTGCGAGTTCTTACGATGGAATGAGTAACTAGTCTAGATATCGATATACAACATGGAAAATCCCACTATAGAAAGGGGCTCACATGCAATGACTTACGTATCCTTTCCGGTATCCAGGAAGAAGGATTTCACCGCGATTGGCCGCTTGTGCATCGACTTGAACGCCAATGAGATCAATCGCCCGATGGAAGAGACGATGACGTTCACGAAATATGTGGGTGGCTCTCCGGCCAACATTACGATTGGCATGTCCAGACTGGGTATGGAGACAGCCTTTATCGGTAAGATTGCGGGTGACCAGATGGGCAGATTCATCCAGAGTTATTTGGAGAAGAACGGCATCGACACATCGAATGTAGTTACAGATGACACCGGAGCGGTGACAGGGCTTGCTTTTACCGAAATCAAAAGCCCAACGGATTGCAGTATCCTGATGTACCGGGACAATGTAGCGGATCTGTTATTACAGGCGCAAGAGGTACAAGAGCAGTTGATTGCTGACTCCAAAGTGCTGCTAATCTCAGGCACAGCCCTCGCGCAAAGCCCATCCCGTGAAGCTGTATTACAGGCACTAACGTATGCGAAAAAGCATGGCACCGTTATTGTGTTTGATCTGGACTATCGCCCATATACATGGACATCGGACGAAGAGACAGCGGTCTATTACAACCTCGCAGCTGAGAAATGCGATATCATCCTTGGTACACGTGAAGAGTTCGACATGATGGAGACATTCGACCACAATCCGGATCATAGCGATCAGGTGACTGCACAGAAATGGTTTGATTTCTCAGCCAACATCGTTGTAATCAAACACGGCAAGGAAGGGTCCATTGCTTATACGCGTGAAGGGCTTTCTCACCGTGCGGACAGCTATCCGGCAAAAGTGGTCAAAACGTTCGGGGCAGGCGACTCCTATGCGGCCGGCTTCCTGTATGGATTGATGCAGGGCTGGACGATTGAGCGCAGTATGGCGTATGGCAGTGGCGCAGCAAGTATCGTCATTTCGAGCCACAGCTGTTCGGATGCGATGCCAACGGTGGAACAGGTGAATGACTACATCGAACGTTGCAATCGGGGCGAGATCACCGTGTCTTGAAGCTCGTTGCAATACTTTGAATAACAAACACACTCATACAGATCAGCATCAATGATATAAGTTGAACATACAGGATCACACATAAGCGAAGGGAGACAGGGCTATGGGAAAAGGAATTTCTGAAGCGTCTGCAACAGCGACAATGGTACAAAATTGGATCGGAGGTGCCTGGGTAACCCCAGTGTCAACTCGTACGGAGCCGGTTGTGAATCCGGCCACGGAAGAAGTTATTGCACATGTGCCACTGTCTGAACAAGCGGACGTGGATCTGGCGGTTCTGACAGCACGAGAAGCGTTCAAATCCTGGAGCAGCACACCGGTTCCGCGCCGTGCACGTATTCTGTTCCGCTACCAGCAGCTGCTGGTTGAACATTGGGAAGAGCTAGCTCGCCTGGTGACGCTGGAGAACGGTAAAAGTTATGCCGAAGCGTACGGCGAGGTATTGCGTGGCATTGAATGCGTCGAGTTCGCGGCAGGTGCCCCGAATCTGATGATGGGCAAACAACTGCCTGACATCGCGACAGGACTGGAGTCGGGCATGTATCGCTACCCGATCGGTGTTATTGGGGGAATTACCCCTTTCAACTTCCCGATGATGGTGCCCTGCTGGATGTTCCCGCTGGCTATTGCGTGTGGTAATACCTTTGTCCTGAAGCCGTCCGAGCGTACACCGCTGCTGGCAGGCCGCCTGGCAGAGCTGTTTAAGGAAGCAGGGCTTCCGGACGGCGTGCTCAACATCGTACACGGTGCGCATGATGTCGTGAACGGGTTGCTGGAACATAAGGATGTTCAAGCGATCTCCTTTGTCGGATCACAACCTGTGGCTGAATACGTCTACACTACTGCATCCAAGCATGGCAAACGGGTACAGGCACTGGCTGGTGCCAAAAATCACTCCATCGTTATGCCGGACGCCGATCTCGATCTGACGGTGAAAGAGATTACCAGTGCAGCTTTTGGTTCAGCAGGGGAACGCTGCATGGCATGTGCGGTTGTTGTGGCTGTGGGTGATGTGGCTGACGAACTGGTACAAAAGCTGGTGGAAGCAGCAGACCGCATTACCATCGGTAACGGTATGGATGAGGGCGTGTTCCTCGGACCTGTCATCCGTGGACCACATAAAGAGCGCACACTCAGTTACATTGAAGCCGGAGAGCAGGAAGGCGCGGCTTTGATCCGGGATGGACGCAAAGATCAGGCGACAGGTGAATCCGGTTATTTTGTAGGGCCAACGGTATTCGACCAAGTTGATAGCAATATGAAAATCTGGCAGGATGAGATCTTTGCTCCAGTACTCTCGGTAGCAAGAGTGTCTACGCTTGAGGAAGCCGTTGAGCTGGCGAACCGTTCCGACTTTGCCAACGGGGCGTGTCTGTTCACCCGCAGCGGGGCGAGTATGCGTCAATTCCGTGAAACGATTGATGCGGGCATGTTGGGGATTAACCTGGGCGTACCTGCGCCAATGGCATTTTTCCCGTTTTCGGGCTGGAAGAAGTCCTTCTACGGTGATCTTCACGCCAATGGTACGGATGGTGTTGAATTCTACACTCGCAAGAAGATGGTAACGGCGCGCTGGTAACAACCAGAGCATCACTCGGGCTAAGGGGAACGCCCAGCCCATATGGACGCACATAGGGAGGATAACGGAATGGGCAAGGACAAAGTAAGAATTGGCATCATCGGTGCTGGACGGATCGGCAAAATTCATGCAGACAATCTTCTGCGCAACCCGCATGCGGAGATTGTGGGAATCAGTGACTTGTTCGGGGGTCCTGAATTGGAGGCTTGGGCCTCCAGTCGTGGCATCCCTGTTGTAACGACGGACAGCAGCGAGTTGATCTCGATGCCTAATGTAGACGCGGTGCTGATCTGTTCTTCAACCGATACACATGTGCCGCTGATCGAACAGGCCGCTCAGGCGGGCAAACACATCTTCTGCGAGAAGCCGGTTAGCATGGATCTGGCACAGACCCAAGCGGCTGTAGCGGCAGTTCAGAAGGCTGGCGTGAAGCTGCAAATTGGATTTAACCGCCGCTTCGATCACAACTTCAGACGGATACGTGCACATGTGCAGGATGGTACGATTGGTGATCCGCATATTATCAAAATTACTTCTCGCGACCCGAGTCCACCGCCTGCAGAGTATATCCGGGTATCTGGCGGGATCTTCATGGACATGATGATCCACGATTTTGACATGGCTCGGTATCTGTCCGGGAGTGAAGTGGAAGAAGTGTACGCTCAGGGCAACGTGCTGATCAATCCGGTCTTTGCAGAGCATGGTGACGTGGATACAGCGATTGTAACGATGACGTTTGCCAATGGAGCGATTGGTGTCATTGATAACAGTCGTCAGGCTGTATACGGGTATGACCAGCGTGTTGAAGTGTTTGGCTCGATGGGCAGCGCCGCAGCGGCGAATGATCATCCGAATACGGCTGAGATCAGTACAGCGGCGGGGCTTATGCGCGACAAACCGTTACACTTTTTCCTGGAACGCTACAATGAAGCGTATGTACAGGAGACAGCCCTCTTTATCGATGCAATCCTCCATGATACAGCGGTTATCGTAGATGGCCACGATGCAGTACAGGCAGAACGAATTGCGCTGGCAGCAAAACTGTCCATGGAGCGGGGAAGACCTGTGAAGCTGAGTGAAGTTCCTGGGATGTCACTGGAATCGCAAACGGCAACACCATAGTGGATGATTAAAATCAATTTTCCTAATAGTTAAAGCTTTTGTTTTTATAAGTATCAGATTGTTGTGGACGACTACAGAAAGGAGTGGATGGCAAGATGTCAGAACGTATTGTGAAACCCATGTCCAACCCGGAGGGAGACGGTACGCTTATAAACGTAACACCGGAATCGGCTGGGTGGGAGTATGTTGGCTTTCAGGTAGCGAAGCTGGCGGAGGGGGAGACGCTAACCCGTGAGAGCGGTGATCAGGAACTCTGTGTGGTGCTTCTCAGTGGCTTCGCCAATGTAAGTACCCGGGAGAACACATGGGATAATATCGGGAAAAGAATGAGTGTTTTCGAGAAAATTCCGCCGTATTCGGTCTACGTCTCAACTTCCGATCAAGTGCAGATCACAGCACGTACCGAACTGGAAATCGCTATATGTGTTGCACCCGGAAAAGGCACGTACCCGGCTCGTCTCATTGCACCCGAAGATGTAGGGGTAGAGGCAAGAGGGTATGGCAATCTGGAACGCCAGATTCACAACATTTTGCCAGAACAGAAGGAAGCAGACAGTTTGCTCGTTGTTGAGGTGTTTACACCAGATGGGCATTGGTCCAGTTACCCGCCACATAAGCATGATCGAGATGCACTCCCGGATGAATCTTTGCTGGAAGAAACGTATTATTTCCGTGTACAGCCTGAGCAGGGGTTTGCCATTCAGCGGATATACACGGATGATCGTTCTGTGGATGAGACACTTGCAGTGAAGAACGGTGAAGTGGTGCTTGTTCCGGACGGATATCATCCGGTAGGTGCTCCTCCGGGGTATGAGGTCTACTATCTGAACGTGATGGCTGGACCAACCCGGACCTGGAAATTCCATAATGACCCTGACCACGAGTGGTTGATGAAAAAGTAAAACAGGTATGCTACGCACATTGTGCTGGCTCCAAGTTGCGTATGCAGTCTTCCCCCTGCATAATGAGAAGAGAACAATTATCTATGTATATTATATATAGCACAAATGGGGAAAAACAATGAAAGCAACCATATACGATATCGCACGCGAGGCGGGTGTATCTATTGCAACCGTCTCACAGGTCATTAATGGCAAAGGCAAGATCAGTGAGAAGCGGCGCGCCGAGATTATGGAGATCATGGAACGCCTTCATTATCAGCCCAGCGCGATTGCAGCCGCACTTACAGGCAAGCAGACATATACATTGGGACTGCTCGTACCGGACATATCCAACCCGTATTTTGCAGAACTCGCCAGAGCGGTGGAGGATCGAAGCCGTCAATTGGGCTACAGTGTGGTCATCTGCAGTACGGATAATAAGGACGAGCGGGTAGAACGTTACCTGAATCTGCTCCAGCAAAAAAGGGTAGATGGCATGATGATCGGAACAGGGATCGATAATGCCGAAATTTTGTCACCCCTATTGCAGCAGTCCATCCCTGTCGCTTTGATTGCTCGCCATATGCCCTCACTGTCGGTGCATACAGTCACCATTGACGACTTGCTTGGCGGCACACTCGCAGCACAGCATCTGCTTGAACTTGGGCATACTCGTGTAGCAGTGCTGTCGGAACCGTCCAAAGTCAGCAGTAGTCAGGAACGTGTGCGTGGATTCCGCGAAACATTGAATAAGGCGGGATATACGCTGGAACCGAATCAGATCAGAGAATCGGCGGCTGACCTGAGCTTGGCCAAAAAAGAGGCGCTACTGCTGCTCGGTGAGAATGATCACCCAACAGGCTTGTTCTGCTGTAATGACATTCAGGCCATTGGTGCACTTCAGGCAGCCAAAGAGCTGGGCCTACGCGTGCCAGAGGATGTGTCGATTATCGGATTTGATAATACCATTCTGGCTTCGGTAACCAGTCCACCGCTTACGACTGTTGCCCAGCCGATTGAAGATCTGGGACATCGCGCTGTAGATCTGTTGATTGAAGAGCTGAAGGAAGAGCGGAAAGAGCCACAGAAAATTGTGCTGAAACCCGAGCTGGTCATCAGAGAATCAGCAGGCCGAGTATTGGGTTGAAAACAATGACACTTCCAGAGTACTCTGACCAGTCGTGAGATTAAGCATATATGTGCCATATTCTTTTATGCAGATACGGGTGCCGTCTCATTTCTCATTCTAATATGTAACGTATGAACATAATCAATAAGCCGCGTTCACCCTATGGGAGAACGCGGCTTGTTGATTTATATCTTGAACTTTTTCACTTCTTCAGCGAGCGTATTGGCTTGTTGAGCCAGTTCATTGGAGCGCTCCGAGATACTCGTAATGTAATTGAACTGTTCCTGCGTGGAGGAAGCAACCTCTTCCGTGGAAGCAGCGCTCTGTTCCGACATGGCCGCAACACTGGAGATCACTTCAGCAATCTTGCCGGAGCTGTTATCCAGTTCGGTTGTTGCGGATGATACCTGCTGAAGCTGATTGTCGATGCCTTCAATGGATTGCTTGATTCGCATAAACGAATTGCGCATCTCATGCACGGCAGCGACCTGCTGCTCAATACCATGTTCAGCAGAATCGACCTCGCTCACACTTTGACGACTAGCCGCCTGGATTTCATTCAGCAACACGATAATATCTTGAGCAGAGCCTGCGGATTGTTCAGCCAGTTTGCGCACTTCCTCGGCAACCACTGCGAATCCACGTCCATGTTCACCCGCTCGGGCTGCTTCAATGGAAGCGTTCAGGGCCAGGAGGTTGGTCTGGGAGGCAATAGCTTGAATCATGCTGACGATGCCCTCAATCTTCTGTGATTTGTCTGCCAGTAGGGTGATGGATTCACCTACACGGTCAATCGATTGGCGGTTGCCATCCGAAAGTTCCACTTGGTAATCTACCGCCTGTAGTCCAGCCAGCATGGCTTCTCCTGCCTCACGCATCATCGTTACGGACTGCTCGACACTGCGATTAATGCCGCCGACACTATCACTCATCTCCGACAGACGGTTTGAGCCATCATACACGGATTCAGCCTGTGTACTGGAGCCTTGAGCGAGTTCATCAGTGGCAATGGAGATCTGCTCTGCGATGCGCTTGGTGTTATCTGTATGCTCTTGCATCTCACCCGAGATACTTTGTACGCGATCGGCAGAAGCCGTTACTTGCCTGAACAGCGAGCTAAGCTGATCGGACATCTGATTGAATGCCATGCCAAGTTCAGCGAACTCATCTTTGCCTTTGATCTGCACCCGTCCTGTAAAATCACCACTCGACATCTGGCGGGACGTTCCATGCAGACTTTTCAATGGCTTGATGAAGAGTGTTGCGATCCAATAGGCACCTGCCAACACAACCAATAACGTAATGCCGATAATGAGAATGTAGTTATTGCGCAATTCATAATACTCAGCGTAGGCCAGCTTCTCGGAGATGATGGAGCCTACAACCCAGCCGGTGCTTGGAATCTGATGATAGAACAACAGATATTTCTCATCGTTATATTGGAATGGCTTCTGACCTGACGGATTCGTCTGCATATCTGCCAGCAGCGGGTTTAACTCTGTGTTATCCTTGGCGGAGGTGTTCACCAGTTTATCGTCAGGGTGAGCCAGAAGCAGTCCGTTTTTATCGATTAAAAAGGTGTAGCCCAATCCATCCAGATTTATTTTTGCCACGGTATCGGTAAGTGTAGAGAGCAACAAGTCGCCTGCGACAACCCCTTGCAAGGCGCCTTCTTTATTTTGGACCGGCATGGCAATCGACACCGCATATTGCTCCGACATCATATCCAGATAGGGATCAGAGAATGTTAACTGATTGGCCTGCTTCGCTTTCTGATACCAAGGACGTTGTCTTGGATCATAATCTGAATCGGGAGTCCAATCTGAACCATTCATGAAGCTACCTTCTTGTTCTGAACCGTAATATAGATCTGACAAGCTCTCTTTATTACTGCCTAGCTTCATAATGTTAAAGTATTCTTCCGTGAGTTCTCCCTCGGGCACGCCCTCCTGGATGACAAAACCTAACGTTTCAATCACTTTGGCATTACTGCTGATCCAGCCGTCTAACTGATTTGCCGAAGAAGACATTAAGCCATTCAGTGTGGAGTCGACATTACGCGTGGCTTGCTTTTCGGTTTGAACCAAGCCAAGTGAAGCTAGTGGTATTGCGGTGATTAACACAGCGGCAAGAAACATGATCATTAATTTTGGTTTGAGCTTCATTCCAATTCCCCCTAGCGTTTTACCATTACACGCCTATACTTCTTCAAATCACATATTATCTTGCGTGGCGAGCATGTTGTTCCAAGCTGATTTGTTGATTCATGCTCACTTGTTGAAACTGCCCGAGAATAGCCTCGGGATGTCATGGATGTGTAAGAATGAATGGAGCTTATGAAGTATATCGTCATTTTTAGTTCAAATTTTAGATAATTAAACAAGTTAATTAGCGAGTATGGATTTATACTTGTCCACGTTATCGAAATAGAAGGTAAGGAATAAGAAATGACATTGGAACAGATAGATGGAGATGATATACTGGGAAGTATCATTAATTACCATTTTATATATGTTTTGTGGTGTATGGAGGAGAGCGGTATGATTAAAAGAATTAATAATCATTTTGGGTATCGTCACGATTATTGTTGTTGTAGCTATTGCAGTGCGTATGTATATCTCTGGTCAATATGCCATGTATATCCCCAGCCAATATACGACGTTTCGAGTAGAGGTTACAGATCATATGAGCATGCTGGATAGATTGGATCGACTGACGATTAGGAAAATTTCAAGTTCAGATCCGCATAATGAAGAAGATGAAGTGACGATTACAGATCCCAAAGAGATTAGAGATATGCTGAAGCTGTTGAAGGATGTTGAACTTAAAAAAGTGAAGGATATCGATACTGCTCAAAGGAGTCCATATTACTATGAATGGCGACTTACCATTAATAAAGAAGGTCGCTTTACCGATGGATTCGGACTGACGTTTTATAATGAAAAGTCCATCTCAATCTACAGCGAGGCGAAAACGAGAGACCAACTTGAGGACTATGAGATTACCAATGAGTTTAATCTGAATGAGATGGAACGCCTATTTGAGAAGTTGAAGGAGGAGCAAACATGACCAAGACCGACTATCATGTACGTTCGATTGAGGAACAGGATATCCCCTTTCTGTGGGAGATGTTATACGCATCCCTGCATACACGAGAAGGTGATGAACCTCTCCAACTCGAAAGTATACATACGCCTGAGCTATCCAAATACGTTGAAGACTGGGGAAGAGAAGGGGATTTCGGGTATGTTGCGGTAGACCAGCATGGCAAGAGTTTAGGTTCAATAACATTACGATTCTATACGGATCAGAATGCGGGATATGGTTATGTGAATGCAGCTACCCCAGAGATGGGGATGGCTGTGATTGAAGATGCACGTGGAAAAGGCGTAGGCTCCTTACTGCTTCGGACTGCATTGGATGAAGCCAAACGGCGGGGAATTGAAGCAATTTCGCTCAGTGTTGATCCGGATAACGAAGCGATTCGCTTATATAAGCGAATGGGATTCGCTTATATAAGCGAATGGGATTCGTGGAGAAAAGCCTCTGTGGTACATCGGTAACGATGGTACGTGTGAGCGCTTCAGAACCTTAAGCGATAAGCAAAAGAAAAAGGCGTTTCCTCATCGGAAACGCCCTTTTTTTCTGCTACGTGTAGCATCTACATATTCTCTTTACAACTACGCAACAATAATTCGATTTATTTCAACAAAAATGCCAAAGCCTCGTCATACGTTTCCCATTGGAATTCAGTCTGATGTGCTGATTCTTTGGAAATCCGATTCAATTGCATTTTGGCGATCGCACCGCCTACGACTATACTGGCACGTTTCATGCCCCACTCTATCAGTAATTTCTGATGCTCCACGAGCACATAAGTAAGTTTAGAATCCAATCTTCAAACTGTTTCCTTCCGTCGCTACACCTTTGGAAAGGGATATGCTCAACTTTTGTTCTGCTGAGAAACCAAGTGTTTCCCCGTCATGCAATGTAACGTCGTTTTCAACGACATACGTTGTGGTCATGAACATCATCTCGAATACGTCACTTAAGGACTCAGACGATTGTATAATCTCCATCTCTTCTTTTCCGAAGTTACGTAGTCCGTAAGTATAAGCTGAAGCGCCTTCAGCATTTTGGAATAATCCGATGAAAATCCAGAGCGAGACGGGCAACTCATCATGCTTGATTCCGTGGCTGGTCTCAACATATTGACGGGCTTCAACAACAAGCGGAGCCATATATATTGCTAATGCGTGGTCCAACTGTAATAACGCACTCGCAGTCTGAGTGAACAGAACATGTCCCTCTATTGCATTTGTTGCGTTCAGAACGGATACGATAATCTGAGACTGGTGCCGTGAGGTGACTTGTTCTGCTTCTCGCCAAAGGATGTTCAGTTTGGCATTCTCCTCAACTTCACGGTCAGGTACAGGCGCGGCAATATGAGCACATACCACCTGCATTCCATTTACCTCAAAAAAGAGATTGCCCTCCTCCGGGCGTTCCTCAATCTCGATATCCCATTCGTTTTTCATGTTCCTGATGAAGAGATCAAAATCACAATCGTCGCGCTCCAACAGGACAAAACCCACGATGGTTTCACTGTAATTCGTCGATTCTACAGCCCCACCTGTGGGTACCTTTTCCTTTTTGCGTCGTCGTAGCTTGTCGAACAATCCCATGACACGTTCTCCTTCCGATCCCAGATCATTCTGGTCAATGTACACTGCTATTCTCTATTCACTACCCTCTATTCACTACCTTACCATAAAGGAGTCAAGATGAACCGCAGCAATGCACCAATCGACAGGGATTTACAGGAACAGAACCAGCAACAATGCAATGATCGCAGGTAATCCTTGTTTGATAATGATTGAACGTGAAGCAGTTGCTCCTCCATAGAGAGCCGCGATAATCACGCAAGCCAGGAAGAAAATCTGAATATGCTGTCCAACGGCAGCATCCGGATATACGAGTCCCCAGATTAGACCTGCAGCGAGAAATCCATTGTAAAGGCCTTGGTTGGCCGCGAGGGATTTGGTAGATTTGGCGAACTCGGGCGTGAGATTGAAGGTTTTCATTGTGCGTGGACGAGTCCACATGAACATCTCCATCACCATGATATAGATGTGTTCGACAGCTACAAGAGCTACAAAAATGATACTAATCAAAAGAAACACCTTGCTTTCTAATATGTAATTTATTTACTTGTCCGTCTTAGTATAAATCTTTACATCAAGAACGGGAAGAGTAAATTTAATTTTCAACAATTTAATTGTGTGTTATCAAGTTTCCAATTTTATATAAGCATACGCCGATTGTCGAAAAACCATTCATTGGGTAATAATGAACAATAAAGAAGCGATCCACTAAAAAAGAGAGGAGATCACTATGGGAACTGTGCAATTCGTTTTGTTAGCTGATGATCCATCCACATTTGTGACACGAGTCGTCCCTCTTATCGATATTGAGCTTGCGGGAATTCCGAATGATCGCCATTATGGTCTGCTTCGTCCGGCGGACTCACGCCAGAAAATCTACAAGCGGGGTACACTGATTGCGAATCGCAGGCAGATCAGTATCGTGTCAGAGGAGGAATGTGCTTTTATTGCTGAGAAAATGAACATTCCTGAAGTGCGTCCAGAGTGGCTTGGTGCCAATATGCTGGTCCGTGGCATTGATCGATTAACTGAACTGCCTGCTGGAACTCGGCTTCTATTTCCGGACGGGACGGGGTTAATATGCGAAGGGGAGAACCTTCCCTGTGTGCATCCAGGAAAAATGATTGAGCAATTCTACGAACAAGACGGTTTGCGCAAAAAATTCGTGCCAGCTGCTCACAAAAAACGTGGGATCGTCTGCTCGGTTGAACGGGAAGGGGCAATCCATACCGGGGATACCATCGAAGTCATTCGCCTGTCCTGAATGTTCAGGACAGGCTTTAATTCATTGGCCCTCGGCGCTCGCTATTCGGTTGTTTGGAGTGGATATACTCCTCCGGTGTACTGCCGATAATAGATTTGAAATCTCGGATGAAGTGGGATTGATCATGGTATCCGAGATCTTGAGACAACTTAACCAGATCACAGTGAAGACCCTGCTCCATCCATTCTGCAGCATTTTGCAGACGATACAACTTGATTACGGTTTTGGGTCCGATGCCCACATACTGATTGAACAGGCGCTGGAGCTTTCTTTTATGAATGTTCCAATATGAAGATAGATCATCTACTCTCAACATCTCCCGGTTCTGTTCAATCTGTTGCACAATGCTGCTAACCAGCGTCGCTTGAGCATCCTCAACTGGAAGGTGTGCAGATAATAGCTGATCGATGTAATTGATTTTATATGCATCATCCCCATCCCCAAGCAGCCGCTCTTCCATGGCGCTCGCTGTGACATCAAGAATACTGGATACATCCATCGGTTGTCCGTACAGTGAAGAGACAGGTACCCGGAGGAAGGGATAGAACCCTCCTGGTTTGAATTTGACGCCAAAAACACAACCTTTCCCGCGCACAAGATAGGTGAATTTACGTCCCGATGGGCCGAAGAAAAACGTATTGTTCCGTTCCACAACCAGATTGACACAGGGGTTGGGCACGACATGTTGGGGATACGCTTCAAGTCCAGTCAGATCCCATGATACGATCCAGTAGTGCTTAACAAAAGGGTGAAGCACTTCAGAAGGAGCATGGCGTGTCAGTTGATATTTATGGTCACCTTCATTCAGATTCAGCAGACCCATACTGGGTCTGGCACCTTGTTCCGCCTGTTTCATCCGGACAACCCCTCCTGCTCATCTCACATTATTTAGACTCTCTGAACAACAATGCACGTACAGCAAAACGGGGTAAAATGAGTTGCCTGCGCCATCTCGAAGGTTGACTGAGAAGGCGATAGAGCCATTCCAGGTTAAGCTTCTGCCACATCGCAGGAGCACGTTTGGTTTTGCCAGCCACGATATCCAAACTACCTCCTACACCTATGGCTACACGAGCGTTCAACTGGTGGTGATACTTGCTAATCCAGTGTTCCGCATGGGGTGCACCCAGAGCTGCGATAAGAAAGTCTGGTTGAGCAGTACGAATCTCTTCCACAATCTGTTGGTCCTCATCTGCCTGGAAATAACCATGGTGTCTACCTTTTACGATAACTCCGGGATAACGCTGTGCAATGACCTTTACTGCCTGTTCACTGACGCTTTCCTCTGCTCCCAGCATGTAGAATGACCAGTGTTTCCGATCACCTTCCTCCAATAAACGAAATAGCAGATCACAACCGGTTACCCGTTCAGTTAACTGTCCGCCCCGCAAACGGGATACCATCACAATGCCAGCACCGTCTGCCGTAACCAACCCGGCTTGATCGACAACTTTTCGAAGGGAGGCATTCCTTTGGCAGGACATGACGATCTCGGGATTGCCTGTAATGACATGGAACAGTTCAGTGCTATCTTGATCTATGACTTCACCGAGGATCGCAACAGTCTGATTCATCGTTACATTGGGAAACGGGATACCCATGATATTCGTGGATTGGCTCATCTCTCCATTCCTTTCTAGTTTCATCTTATCATCGTGAGCAGTTACTGTTATTTCATTCCAGTTCAGTATATCTGATCTTCTGAGAAAGCACTATATGGGCACAACCCATTTGGATCATGATATAAACATTCCGGGAGAATTAAGGAGCTTATATTTTCACCTGATGTCGCGTTTTTACTATACGGCCTTTGGGGTATAACGATAGGATAGGAGTGCGAGACTCGCAGATCGCGTATCCAATACATAAAGGGAGTGAGTGCGTGGAACTGAAATATGAATTCTATATCAACGCAGGACTGGAAGACGTGTGGAATGCTCTAATATCACCAGACGGCACCCGGAATAGTTTTTTCGGCAGCGAACTTCGTACCAATTTTCAACCAGGTCAACCGTTTGCTTATGTAGGGCCGGGCAATGATGGTGCGGAGACTGTCCATGTGTATGGAGATATATTAGAATTCGAACCACTGTCCACACTCAGTTATCAGGAGCATCCCGGACCGTCGTACCATGCGAATCATGCCGAGCTTCAATCCAGAGTTGTCTTTCAGTTGGAGACTGTGGGTGAGTGTACGAAGCTGACGCTGATCAATGATCAATTTACAGAAAACCATCCTTCCTTTGCGAGTGCACAGAGCAGCTGGTGGATGATTCTGAGCAGCATCAAAACTTGGGCGGAGACTGGAAAAACGCTGAATTTTGGCTGGTAACTGATAAGAGGCAGTCATGAATGATTTATGTATATTAGAAGAATAAATGAACTACAAAAAGAACCGGTGCTAATTTAGCGCTGGTTCTTGTTATTTATACAAAATTAAGACCTTAGCTCTACATTTAGTGTCTGATTATGTCGAAATATCATATGACCTAAGAGGAGAAATGAATATGTTTCTTAAACGTACTGAGTCTACCAAACAAATTCGTATAGATACCCATCAAAAATTACTGGAATATAGTCGCAGACTGGTTGCAAACGCAGAAAAGGGCGATTATGGCGCATGGATCGAAGATGGCATTGAATTTCAGGAAACCGATGAAATCGCCAGTAATATCAAAAAAGCAGTACATATGATGAAAACACAGAACGAAGCCGTGGAAATGCGTCTGAGAATGCTGAACCAGGCCATGAATGTGGGATTATGGGAATCTGAATTCGTTGCAGGCGATCCGCTGGATAGCAATAATATCGTCGCATTTTCGAAAGAATTCCGCCAAATGTTAGGCTTCCATAATGAAACATGTGAATGACCCCGGTGCAAAGACTGCCTATAACGTAATCAGCCGTATGATTACGAAGAGTGGTGAGATCCGCTGGTTCCGGTGCCTGGGACAAGTCGTTAGAAATCATTCGGGAGTTCCGGTTAAACTTCTGGGTATCATGTTTGACATTCATGAGGAGAAGAGCAAATCCGATGAGCTGGAAGCGCTCGTTACCCGATATGATCTTGTTAACTGCGCCTTGGTCGAGGCCCCGTGGGATATGACCGTTGTTGCTGGAGATGTGGTTAATCCGAATAATGAATTTTGGTGGTCACCTCAGTTCCGCCGAGAATTAGGATTTAAAGATGAGCAGGATTTCCCGAATGTGTTCAGCAGCTGGAGTAGCCGTCTTCATCCAGAAGACCATGACCGCACGATTAACGAGTTCGCCAGACATATGAATGATTATAGTGGCCGTACGCCGTACGATCTGGATTATCGTTTGCAACGCAAAGACGGAGAGTATCGGTGGTATCATGCCGGCGGGGAGACCATTCGGGATCATGATGGAGTACCGCTCCGTGTAGCTGGAACTATTCGAGATGTTACCCATGAGAAGAACAAGGAACAGATCGTAGAAGCGATGAATATGAAAACCGAACAATTGTCGGAGTCCATTGGTGAGATGGTACGTGGAATCAATTCGATCACTGATCAGGCACAGGATTTGGTGACTGCACAGGAGTTATCTGCCGATGCAGCCATTCAAGTGAAAAGCAGTGCAGATGATACGAAGAATATTACGGTGTTTATTCGAGAGATTGCCAGTCAGACCAACCTGCTCGGATTGAATGCAGCAATTGAAGCTGCACGAGCGGGAGAGCTGGGACTGGGATTTGGCGTCGTTGCTGGTGAAGTGCGGAAGCTGGCTGATCATAGCTCGGAGGCCACAGTAAATATTGAAGACAGCATGCAGAAGATGAAAACACTGATTGATCAGATTCTTGAGCATATCGGTAATATGTCCACGTTAACGCAAAATCAGGCTGCCCTTACACAGCAGGTGAATGCATCAATGGATGAGATCAATACCATGTCTCAGGATCTGGTTAATTATTCTCGGAATTTATAAGCTCAAAGCCGCTTGTTTTAACATCATGATGGTGGGCTTATAGCTATAGTATCAACAAAAAAGCCACCGGGGCATTTTTGCTCTCGGTGGTTTTTTTGTGTTTTAATTTAAAGCTACATTGGATAGCTACATTTTCATCCGCTCAATTATACTTGTTGAACTTTAATCAGGTTCGTATTACCGGATTGGCCAATTGGAACACCAGCGGACAATACAATAATGTCACCTTTTTCGATGTAACCTGTTTTGATTGCGTTGCGTGTAGCAGACTCGAACATTTCATCCGTTGTGGTTACTTTGTCGCCCATAACCGGAATGACACCGGAGAGCAGGCAGATTTTCGCCAATACTTCTTCATGTTGTGTAACTGCGATGATTGGTGCTTTTGGACGATACTTGGAGATCATCCGCGCTGTGAATCCACTCTCAGTCGAAGTGATGATTGCTTTTGCATTCAGTACGAGGGAAGAACTTACAGCACCCTGACTGATAACTTCAGTAATATCAGCGATCTGTTGAGCCGATTTTTGTGCGAATTGCTCTTTGTAATCGATCATCGTTTCAGCACGGCGAGCAACAGCAGCCATCGTGCGCACGGATTGTACCGGGTATTTACCAGCAGCTGATTCACCGGACAACATCACAACGTCTGCACCTTGAAGTACAGCGTTCGCCACGTCACTAACTTCGGAACGAGTAGGGCGTGGGTTCACTTGCATGGACTCCAGCATGTGTGTAGCTACGATAACCGGTTTACCAGCGCGGTTACATTTATCGATCATTTCTTTTTGCATCATCGGCACGTCTTCGATCGGTACTTCAACCCCGAGATCTCCACGAGCTACCATGATTCCGTCAGATGCTTCAATGATATCATCCAGGTTCGTCATACCTTCCTGGTTTTCGATTTTGGAGATGATCTGTACGTGTTCTACACCGCGTTCTTTCAGAATGCTGCGGATTTCACGGATGTCATCGCCTTTACGAACAAAGGATGCTGCGATAATTTCGATATCGTTTTCGATGCCGAATCCGATGTGCATAACGTCACGCTCAGTTACACCTGGCAGTGTCGTTTTAATTCCTGGCAAGTTAACCCCTTTGCGTGGTTTCAGAATGCCGCCACTGATAATTTTACAATGGATATCGGATCCTTCTACGGACAGTACAGTCAGATCCACAAGGCCATCATCGATGAGGATACGATCGCCAGGTTTTACAACGAGGTTCAGTTCCGGATAGTTAACTGAGATACGCTCAGCGTCACCGAGAATTTCTTCGGTAGTCAGGATCAGTTCTTTGCCAGCTTGCAGGTGGCAGGATGCTTCTTTCAGTTTGCCGATACGTACTTCCGGTCCTTTGATGTCCATCATGATCGGTATATAGGTGTTCAGTTCGGAAGCTGCTTTACGGATATTGTTAATCCGTGTAACGTGATCTTCCAGTTCGCCATGAGCCATGTTCAGACGGGCAACGGTCATACCTTCCTGAATCATTACTTTCAACAATTCGATTGAGTCACAAGCAGGTCCCATGGTACAAATAATTTTTGTTTTTAACATGCTAATTTCCTCCTCATATTTAAGCTTATATGTGTATTGTAGCGTTTTCTGTCGAAACAGGGTATGAACTATAGTACAATGATTAGAGTATAGTCCAGTAATGAGGTGTGTTATGGTTACTCCACTTGAAGTACGACACATTAATGGTGTTGGTTGGTACGAAGAAGCTGTGCAAACTCAAGAGACTTGGCGGCTTAGCTTGGTTACATATGGGAAATGTGTATATTGGGTGAACGGTGATAAACAGATCATGGAAAAGGGTGAATTGCTACTCATTCCAGGTGGTGTCCCGTATTACGGCAAGAGTATTCCTACGGTTACGCACACACAGATTGTGATTCAACTGCAACGTGACCATACGGAAGGTTTACCTGCACTGGAGCGGTATGAGGCTTTGCGGCATAAACCTGGATGTTATGAACTGATTCACCAACGTATGAGCGCCATCCATCAGCAGTGGCAGGAGCGTCCATCTTATTATGTCATGATGAGCCAAGCCTTATTGATGGAAGTGTTGATTTATATGAACAGAGAGCTTGATCGGGGAGTCATCCCGCCGGAGAGACATAATCATGCTGAACGGATGAAGCGATACATTGAGCGGCATTATCGGGAGAGAGTGACGAAGGAAGAACTCGGGGATGAGATTGGTAAGACCCCCAATTATGCTGCTGCATTATTCAAAAGCATGACGAATCAGACCATCAGCCAGTATGTCCATGATCAACGAATGAAAAGAGCGATATATCTGCTCACCGAGTCACAACTCTCCATTCAGGAAATTGCCGAATTTCTCGGCTACCGGGACCTGTCTTACTTTTACCGCATATTCAAGCGAATAACCGGAAGTGCACCATCCGATCTGCTCCATGAACGTCCACCTATAGTATGAACACGTAATAACCTCAAACCCATCAAAGTTCTTCTATATAATAGGTTTAACCAAATCTGTATAAAGTAAAAGAGGGCCTAGGCCCTCTTTTTGTTGATGGAAGGATAATCATCCTACCGTCACATATATTATAAGATATTACGTATTGCTGCTTGCATGGGGACTCTTCAGTGGTTGCTTATTTTTCTTACGTGTCTGCTCCAGTCGAAGAGCAAAGAGATGCACAGCCCAATACGCCGCTTCGGCAAACAAGATCCCGCCAGCCACATCCAACAGGGAATGCTGTTTCACAAATACGGTCGAAGCAATAATTAACCACAGCCATACTGACCAAGATATTCGTGCGAACGGCTTGAAGTTCAAGTGTCTGTTGATGATGATAAACAACAAGTAACTGGTGAGACAATGCACACTTGGGAAACAATTATAGGGTGCATCGTTTGTATAGATGAATTGTACAAAGAAGCTGCTTAGATCGGTCCCATTGACTTCTGGACGTGGTACATAGGTGGGAAATACGGCAAAACAGATATTCGCCGCCATAACCCCAACATTATAAGTAATCAACGTACGCCAGAATAGTGTCTTGTTCGTCAGACCCAGATACAGAAATCCAAGATACAGAATGGGCATCCAGCTAATGTATGGATAGATAAATTCTTTGATAAAAGGAATCTGTGTATCAATCCAGGCATAATTGTAGAACACATCACTCCCGGTATTACTGCCTAGAAACACGTAAATCGACCCTTGGAGCGGTATGCACAAAATAGCTAGTAAATGCCCCCAGCGCTGAAAGAATGCTTTCATAGTATCCCCCTGATTTTCATTATACATTGTGAAACTATCATTTAATGGCACTTCATAGATATATGACGTTGGAGAGTCGCTACACCCCTGCAGCATTGAACTCTTGTAATACTATAATGGACAGATTCAGGTGTAAGCCATACCTGATTTTAGGGGAAAAGCATTTGGGATAAGTCTCTTTTTTGTTACTTTTATAGTTTTATCCATAATAGGGATATTCATTATACTGATCATGTGATACAACTATATTGGCATATAAATTCATGTGACAACGAAAAAAGTAAATGAAGTGAGGGAGATTAATGTATGATCAATTCGCAATCTAAGTCAAAACGTTCTTTTTCCAAGCGCAAGCCCGTGCTCACCGTCGTGATTATTGAGCTGCTTCTCTTGTTGGCGGTATTTGCTGCAGGTGCCATTGCAACGATAAAGCAACTTGATTACACTTCCCCTGTACTTATCTCCTTTACACCCATTGCCATTGTGCTAATTATCTATCTGACGTTAAAGCGCAAGTGGGGAGAGACTGGATTCCGTTCCTTGCGAAGTATCCCGGCGGGGCACGCAAAGTATTATATTCCACTACTCCTTGTACTGGGTACACTTGCCCTGAAAGGATTTGGGGGGCTAACCCTGTCCAAGGTGGCTTTTTTCGTATTTTTCACCTTGCTCGTAGCTTTTGTTGAGGAAACGATCTATCGTGGGCTTATTTTCAAAACATTGCTTCAAAAAAGTGCAGTGGCCGCAGTCGTGACCTCCAGCATCTTGTTTTCAATTACACATCTCCTGAACGCATTGTCTGGTCAGAATATGACGGATACGATCATGCAATTGATCTATGCGCTGCTCTTGGGAGCTGCCCTGGCGTTATTGATGCTGAAGAACGGAAATATCGTACCGCTTATATTGTTTCATTTCATACATAATCTGATTCAATTTCTCGGGAATGACCTGCAAGACACAGGAACACTTCCCTACGATCTGTTTATACTGGCAGTACTGATTGTATACTGTGCATGGTTGGTGAGGAGCCATCGAACGAATCCATCTGTTCCTTCCAAAGGAAACAAGCAGCGCAATACGGTTGTTCATTAACGATCCCACCTGGAAATTATCAACGGTTTCCCGTCAGTGGTTGGAACATGGTATACTTCAGTCTGGCGGGAAGACAGGTATGTTCATGTAAGAAGTCTGCCTATCCGTACATTAGTACAGACAGTAGGTGATATTGTGGAAAAGACAGCACAAGGCGTAGCAGAATGGATGGTTCAGGAGATTAAATTCACAGGAACACTTCATCAGGAAGCTGCCATAGAATATGTGAAGACCCATTTTGGGGAAGAGTTTGTTTTTGTGAACGAGAACGGTAATACGTCATTGTCCAAGGAAGTGAAGAAGGCTTTCCGGAAGCTTCATCGTGGGCAGATCGCCTGGGATCGGGATGCATTTATGTGGGCATGGACATAGTGTGTTAAACTGTAGTAAGATTGTTCTTTGGTTGTGGTGGATATGCATGTCAAAATATTATATAAAAAATGTATAAGCTGGATTAGATCTGCATATCCTTTCATAAGACCGTACACGAGCGACTGGGCACATAAGTGTGATAAACCCTGTCCCCGTGCCAGTTAATAACATGTATTTCCAAAGCTGTTTGAAAAGAAAATACAAAGATTTGCTTTTTGGCTGAAATGGAGTTATAATAAAAACAAGTTGTAGAGAGTGGAAAACCTAATTCATATATTGTAAAGGGCGATCACTTATAGGTTTATGACTGGTACCTTTTTCAATGTGTGAATTTTTATTTGCTTGCTGCAAAGAACAAAGGAACATGTTAATCTTTATTTGGAGGTGTAATTCACATGCAAAACGGAACAGTAAAATGGTTCAACGCTGATAAAGGCTTCGGTTTCATCGAAGTTGAAGGCGGAGAAGATGTATTCGTACACTTCAGCGCTATTACAGGCGAAGGCTTCAAAACGCTGGACGAAGGTCAACGCGTGCAATTTAAAATTGTACAAGGAAACCGTGGTCCTCAAGCAGAAGAAGTTGTAAAACTGTAATTAAAGCATAGCTGCCTTTAACATGTTATAATGGTAAAGGCAGCTTCTTTTTTTTGATCAGTTATACAAAAGTTGGCCCAATAGTTGTCGAGGCAGAAGTTCGTGGAACGTAAAACTTCCGCTAAGTGTTGGCTTCTGTGAAATAACGTCGGTTAGATGTTTTTCCATAACAAAGGGGGTAGAAGTCATGTATAATCGCAAAAAACCGTTGGAAGAGATTCCACAAGCTGATGCGGCAATCTGGGAATGTACGAGTGATACGTGCAAAGGATGGATGCGGGACAATTTTGCGTTTGATAACGTACCTACTTGTCCGATATGTGCTTCTGAGATGGTTAGCACGACCAGGATGCTACCATTGCTTGAGAATTCGAATAGTAATCTGAAAACGATGCCTAAAGGAAATCGGATTTAACATAGCTTACCCGCCTCTAACGAGGTGTTTTTTTTTAAGATTAAACAGACACCCTGTGCGAAGGTAAGGGTATTAAATATGAAGTTCCCGGCATTCGTTTTGGCGAATGCCTTTTTTTGTATCATTTCTAACTGAAATTTCATTGTAATTGACGTGTATAGTACGAACAAGACAAAGAACCTTTTTGCATATAGCGAAAAGGTTCTTTGTTATGTCTATAATTTTAAGCCACTTTCAGATTGGGGTTAGATGAAAAGGAATGGAAGCAACAGTAGTGTAGACACAAGAGCGAGATCATACCCTGCACCGTAGCCATAACCACCATAACCATATCCTCCGTATCCTCCGTATCCACCATAACCACCGTAAGCTGAAGATTTTGCTTTCTTAGCTGATACTGCGTTTTTCTTGCTGTTTCTACGAAGTTGTTGCTTGGATTTCACTGAAGACAGGCGCGGCCCCTCGAAGCATCCATTCAAATATACCTTTCCATCTCGGCAACCTCCAAGTGTGCCGTACATATGCTTACCATCTTTCATGATAAGACAAACGGAACGTCCCACGTGCGGAGACACCGTCTCTTCACATACCGGATGAATTCTATGCATGCATATCCCCCTCATTGTTGCGGTTTGCCGCTAAAATCAACGGTTTGTATATCATAGTAAATAGAAGAGGAATTGGTATGGACGAGTACCCGGGAAATCGAATAGGGAGGAGCCGTTTTTGAGTCTGATCCATACACTGGAAGGAATGAGGGAGGGAATGCTGCATGGAATATCATGACATGCTGGCTCGGTTGGGAGAGGGGAGTGCCCATCCCGGAGGATTTTTGGCAACGATGAAGTTGCTGGATAGCTTATCACTGCCTGTGGGTAGTCATGTCCTTGAGGTAGGGTGTGGTACTGGGAGGACCGCGTGTTACCTGGCTAAAGGTGGGTATCGGGTAACGGCGATTGATCTTCATCGCAATATGCTGGATAAGGCAGTTCGGCGAGCGAGAAGAGAACGGGTGGATGTCCGATTTGTTCAGGCCGATGTAGCAGCGCTACCTTTTCCGGATAATCATTTTGATGTCGTATTTGTGGAGTCGGTTACGATATTCACCTCATGGCGGAGTGCACTTGCCGAATATAGAAGAGTTTTGAAGCCGGCCGGACTTTTGGTGGATCGGGAGATGGTTCTATCCGGACGGAAGACTGAATTGATGAGCCGCAGGCTGAAACAATTTTACGGCATACGAACCCTGGCAACGATGACAGTGTGGAGAAAGCGCCTCAAACAGTGTGGTTTCACTAAGATTGAAGTTAAAGAGCATTCGCGATCCATGGGAAAATGGGGCGTGGACCATGATCCGTATCGCGAGATGGATATGAATTGGTTTGAGGATGAACGTATGCAGCGTATGAGTCGCACCAATGATCGTTTACTCGCTAAATACGGCAAAAAATTAGGATATGCTGTTTTTGTGGCTAGGGCACCATTGGAGCTCAAAAAGGAAAAATAGGAAAAAGGCAACTCACATTATCGTGAGTTGCCTTTGGTTTGTTGAGATATCTCGTATTAGAGCATATCGTTATCGATAATACGCCAATGGTGCTTAAGCAGGGATTCCAGTTGTGACTTATCCTTGACTCTAAATGCGTTTAAAATTTGACGGTGCTCTTCATTGACCTCAAGTAATACCTCAGATAGCTTTGGCTTATTATCACTAACATATGACTGCCGGATGAAGCTGTTCTTCAGCGTGTTTAACATCTCAATTACTGTGGCGTTACCACATCGCTGGATGTACAGGTTATGGAACTGGTATTGGTTCTTGTTATAAGCAGCAAGATCAAGTTGGCTAATATCCTCGTCCATTCGGAAAATCAGAGTTTCCATCTCCATCAGTTCGGACGGTTTGAGGTGATCTGCTGCGAGTGTGGCAGCAAGTGCCTCCAGTACACCGATTGCCTGGGAGAACTCCAGTTTTTTGCCTGCATCAAAAGGAGTGACAATAAATCCCCTGCGTGGGATGTATTGCAGCAGATTGTCCGAGGCCAGCTGGAAAAGCGCCTCCCGGGTAGGTGTGCGACTGATGTCCAGCTTTTTGCATATCTCGGCCTCGTTGATCTTCTGATTGGGAAGTAGCGTCCCGTCCTGAATCTTTTGGGCAATGTAATCGTATACGTGATCTTTCAAGGACCGGTATTTGGGTACCTCCATACCGAATCCTCCTTTCTATGTATAGTGATGATTGGATGGGTGTGGGGCCATACTGTGCACGCCGTTCAGGAGTTTCAAGTTTTTATCATCTTAACACCGAGGGGGAAGTTGGGCAAGCAAACTTCATGTTTCAACCGATGTAAGTGCTGTGTTATATATAGCACATTTTATGGAATTAGAGCGTATAAATGTGTAAATAATCATTGTGATAAACCAGAATGTTTGTTAGTATAACTTACATATAAGTCCATATATTGCCTTGTGTGTATTGTATACAAATTTATGATGCTACTCATTCAAAAAAAGAATAGGGGTATGATGTGTGAAAAAAGTGCTGTTGCCAATGATGCTGTTGTTAGTGGTTGTGATCATGTCCGCTTGCGGGCAGGAAAAAACGACAGAAACCGTATCGGAATCTGCTTCATCCTCGGGAAATAGATCGACGGAAAAGGAAGTCATCGTGCTTGGAACCAGTGCGGACTATGCACCCTATGAATTTCATAAGAAAATCGATGGTAAGGATACCATCGTAGGTTTTGACATCGAGATTGCCAAAGCGATTGCGGCTGATATGGGAGTTGAGTTGAAGATTGAGGACATGGACTTTGATGGCCTTCTTATGGCCCTTGGTACGGATAAAGTCGATTTTGTAATATCGGGCTTAACCCCTACCGAGGAACGCAAGAAGAACGTTGATTTTACAGATATCTACTATTATGCAGAACAGGCTGTACTCGTTAGAGAAGGTGAAGATGCGGCATTGAAGTCCATGGATGATCTTTCGGGCAAGCAGGTTGGCGTACAGAAGAGTTCCATTCAGGAAGGGATCGCTCAGGAAATCGAGGGAGCAAAGCTCACTTCTCTCGCCAAAATACCTGAACTGATTCTGGAATTGCAGACGGGGCGCGTAGACGCACTTATTCTAGAGAAGCCGGTGGCTGAGCAGTATGTGAGCAACCAAAAGGGACTTGTTGTTGCGGGTGTAGAGATTGAACAGGCTGAAGATGAGGGGGGTTCGGCCATCGCGGTGAAGAAAGGTAATCAGGAGCTGCTGGATCAGATTAACACTACATTGAAAAAACTCAAATCGAATGGAGATATTGAACGTTTTGTCGTTGAAGCGAATGAGATGCTCGGTGAATAAAACGGACGAGTGAGGGATATGCCGTGAATTTAGATTTTTCCTTTCTATTAGAGCATTGGCAGGATTATGCACGAAGTGCGTGGGTTACGCTTGAGCTTTCCTTCTTCGGTGTATTGTTTGGTACGTTGCTTGGTGTGATCATGGCACTAATGCGCATATCCCGAGTATGGCCAATTAAATTTGTGGCATCGGCGTATATTGAACTCATTCGAGGGACGCCGATGCTGGTACAGATTCTTATTATTCATTATGGTCTGACGGTTATAGGTGTGAACTTACCGGCATTTATGTCGGGGGTGGTGGCTCTAACTATGAATAGCTCAGCTTATATGGCGGAGGTGTTCAGGGCCGGGATTCAAGCGATTGATAAAGGACAGACGGAAGCTTCGCGCTCCCTTGGCATGACGCATGGTATGACACTTCGCTACATTATACTGCCACAGGCTTTTCGTAACATGCTCCCAGCGATCGGCAATGAATTCATTATTATCATTAAAGATTCTTCGCTAGTTTCCATGATCGGTATAGCCGAGATTATATACACGGCCAGAACAGTTCAGGGCGTTACGTTCCAGCCACTTGCACCGCTGCTTGTTGCCGCCGGACTCTACTTTATAATCACATTTACACTGGCCAACTTGCTCTCCTGGTTAGAACGTAAACTGTCTCCTTCTCGATAACTAAGGATGAAGGGATCATTTCGAAGAAGAGCTGGGAGTAGGCTGCTGTGGAAATAGTGGGATGTAGTCGTAAATGGCGGTGGTATCGCATACATTGATATTGTATTTTGTATACAATATTTTGGAAAGGTGTTGGGCGTGTATGTCAGATTCCAAAATGTTAATTGATTGGTCGGAGCGTTATGCTGCACCTAATTATCATCCACTCCCTATTGTTATTGAACAGGCGGAAGGAGTATGGGTAGAAGACCCTGAAGGCCGCCGTTATATGGATATGTTAAGTGCTTACTCTGCATTGAATCATGGTCATAGACATCCTGTGATCATACAGGCGCTCAAGGACCAGGCAGATCAGGTTACGCTGACATCACGGGCATTCCATAGTACTTCAGCTTCTTTTTTCTATCAGAAACTCTCACAATTCACGGGAAAATCCAAGATTCTTGCCATGAATACAGGAGCTGAAGCAGTGGAGACTGCGGTAAAGGCGGTGCGCAGGTGGGCTTATCGTTGCAAAGGTGTACCGGAGAACCAAGCCGAAATTATCGTATGCTCTGGTAACTTTCACGGAAGAACTCTGACGGTCACGTCGTTCTCTTCTTCGGCGGAGTATAAAAAAGATTTTGGACCGTTCACACCTGGATTCCGAATTATTCCCTATGGAGACATTGAAGCACTGAAGCAAGCCATTACACCGGATACGGCTGGCTTTCTTGTAGAGCCCATTCAGGGTGAGGCTGGAATTGTTATCCCGCCCAATGGATATCTGGCTGAAGCTTTTGCATTGTGCAAACAACAGCAGGTGCTGACTGTATCTGATGAGATCCAGACCGGTTTTGGAAGAACAGGTCGCCGTTTTGCCTCCGACTGGGAAGGTGTTGAACCAGATATCTGGATTATGGGCAAAGCGCTGGGGGGAGGAGTCATGCCCATCTCGGCTATTGCTGCTAATGCGGAGATAATGGATTTGTTTGAACCCGGGTCTCATGGTTCTACGTTTGGCGGGAATCCACTCGCCTGCGCCGTGGCTGTAGCAGCTCTGAAAGTCCTTGGGGATGAGAAGCTCGCCGAGCAATCGGAGCATCTGGGCAACTATTTTATGAAAAGACTTCGTGATATTCGCAGTTCGGCTATAAAGGATATTCGGGGGAGAGGTTTATTTATTGGGGTTGAGTTGTATGGATCAGCACGTCCTTATTGCGAACGTTTGATGTCTGCTGGACTGCTGTGCAAAGAAACCCATGAGACAACTATTCGGTTTGCTCCACCACTAACGATTAAAGAGTCCGAGATTGACTGGGCATTGGAGAGAATTGAGCTGGTTTTGACAACCAATGAAGGAGCTGACCTACATGAAAAATGATGATGTCCTTGATGGCATACAAGATACTTCTACTAATACAGTTGATATTTCTCTGCGGCGCGATGTTGCCATTATTAAGGTTCCTTTCGGACTCGGTGGAGCGAGAGGCGGTGCAGAGTTGGGGCCCGATGAATTAATTACAGCTGGACTGAAGCGGGAGATCGCGAGCCTGGGGCTAGTGCTTTCCAAAGAAGTGCGGGTAGAGTGTCCGACTGAACCATCTGTCCCTGCTGAGCGGAATCGGGTGAAATATTTAAACGAAGTACGGCAGGTCAGCGAGAACGTGTTTAATGAAGTATCTGTTGCGGTAGAGGAGGGGGCCTTTCCGCTTGTGCTTGGAGGAGATCATAGTGTAGCGATAGGTACTTTCGCCGGATTAACTGCGCATTATTCTAATCTGGGGGTGATCTGGTTTGATGCCCACGCAGACTTGAATACGGAAGAACGAAGCTTGTCTGGTAACATGCATGGGATGAGTGTGGCTGCTTCTTTGGGTCATACTTCATATAATCTGTCTCACATTGCCGGGGCAGGCGCATTTATAGATCCATCCAACTTGGTCTATATTGGTCTGCGTGATCTGGATGAGTATGAGAAGGAACAGATTAAGGGACTGGGCATCCAAGCATTTACGATGCATGATATTGACAGGATGGGTATACAGCAAGTTATTGAGCAAGCAATAGCTATAGCTGGAGAAGGAACGGATGGTATCCACGTCAGCTTTGACATGGACTGTCTGGATCCGCGTGAAGCTCCGGGGGTGGGCACACCTGTACCGGGTGGTTTGAATTACCGGGAGGCACATTACGCATTAGAGCTAATTGCTTCCACGAATCAAGTTACGTCCATGGAACTGGTTGAAGTGAACCCATTGCTTGATCACAATAGACACACAGCGAGACTTGGGGTAGAACTGATCGCTTCGCTACTTGGTAAGCGGATTTTGTAAGCACTGAGAAGAGAAGCTGGTTGTGCGTGTAGTGCTTAACGGATGATAGTCTTATTTATATAGAAGAAAGAGAAAAAAGAGATTTGCGAAAACCAGGGCTAGTCACAATGAATGTCCTCTGAAATCGTAGTGAATATGGCTTCCCTGGTTAAGTTTATTGGATAAGTAATAGATGCTTTGTGATAAGGATGCTGAGGTTATTCATAGTACAGGGATGACAGATTACAACATATTGGCCGGATGAAGCAGGTATTTTCAATATCAAAAAAAGACTTGCAATGTAAATCTGTACATGGTATATTCTAATTCCGCCCAAGAAAACACGGTTCACACGGTGCGGCAAGCGAAACGGATAAGCTTCGAAAGAAACTTAAAAAAAGAGCTTGCAAAGTTGGTTCGGATGTGGTAAGATATAAAAGTTGCTGAAGAGAACGACATTCGGTGACGAAACAAGTTTGATCTTTGAAAACTGAACAACGAGTGAGTAAACATTCTGCTTGCAGAATGAACGCGAAAGTTGGAAACAAGCCTTGGCTTGAATCGACTGGAGCACAAATGAGATGTTTAATCTCGTCAGATTCAAAATGAGCTTATCGCTCTTTTCAATACTTTATTGGAGAGTTTGATCCTG
>NZ_JBBCYH010000031.1:0-30318 GCF_037144955.1 Paenibacillus sp. USHLN196
AAGCAGGAAGCAGGAAGCAGGAAGCAGGAAGCAGGAAGCAGGAAGCAGGAAGCAGGAAGCAGGAAGCAGGAAGCAGGAAGCAGGAAGCAGGAAGCAGGAAGCAGGAAGCAGAAGCAGAAGCAGAAGCAGAAGCAGAAGCAGAAGCAGAAGCAGAAGCAGAACAAGATTAAGGGTAGAATAGATATAATAGATAAATCATGATGCTGCCATATGTTTAAAGTCCGATAGCTACGAAGTTGGTAGTAAACAAGCATATTAGATCACAATAAAGTATAAGTAAATAAATAATATGTAGAACAAGAGCAGCCCCGCTTGACCGGAAGAATCGGTGAGAGGGGCTTTTTACGTTTCTCGTACCGCGTGTATCTTCTGTCTTGGTGTAATAAAAGTAGGCATGTGGCGAAAATCTCACAAGGCTTAGCCCGCGTAAAACTTCTGATGTGCGGTGCAGTGAAGATTACGCATCAGGATGGAACTGCGCGCGTTTTAGACTTGCACTATGTTGCTAAGTTGTTTTACTTTTCAGGTGCCAAGCATCGCACATACTGGTCTTTCAGCCGTAAGCTTTTGCACGCCCAGCCCCGTCCATCATATATTTCGTCATCGATATTGAGGGTCATGGTCTCATCCGTGTATTCATTCCAGTTTTCGATTCGGAGTGTGTTTTCATTTTCCCATTCCAGATGGTTAATCCCGTGGTGCTCAGCACGATATATCGTTTGGGCTGTGGAGTCCTCAGAGGCATTCGTCTTCTTCACATCGACCCACATCGTAACCCCGCCTGCCGCACCACCATAGGGCATACCATAAATCTCGGCAGTATACTCACCATTCTGTGAAGGCATGGAATAGCTCAATTCTCCTTTATCAGAACGGTCAAATGTGGAGAAGTATGGGCGGAGCCAGAAATACAGGAATACGGCAACGAACATTACGAGAATCAGTAATGAAAATGTGGTGAATATCGGGTGTCTACGTATCCAAGATTTGCGAGAATCTGTATGGGATGAACTTGAATTCGTTTGAGTATTTTGATTCATGAGATCGAACCTCCAGTGACAGCCAGCTTACAGCGAAATTTGCTTTGCAGGAATATAAATGTCCATCTCTCCGTAGTGGTCTTGAGCCAGACTGCCATCAATTCTTTCGAAATAGTATGGATCACTCTTCTCATACCCCGAATGGCTTTGCCAATATTCATCAATAAATGTCCAGACACTGTCCAGGTGGTCGATGTTGATCAGACTTGGGTGGAAATCACAGACGAATTTGAATACAGCATATTGGTTGGCCGGCACTTCGATTCCATCCAGTTTGTTGGGGATATCATCCAGGTGGGTGACTTCCACAGAAGGTTGATATGTACTGTAATCCTCGTTAATCTCATTGGTGAATCCGATGTATACGTTGGGTTGCAACACGTTAGGAATTGAATGAAAGTGTTTACCAAAAAAGTTGTTGCCTGCTGCATTGGCCTCGTAGTGCTCTTCATTATCTGTATATCGAATATGGGATCGCTGTCCGACGAGTTTCATGGCTGGTTTTCGCACATACGTTGGTTTGAATATATATCCGTACGGAAGCATCGTAATCATGGACGAAGTCATACGGGCTGTGAATTCAAGCTCTCCCGCTCCCTGTTTGCGGTATTGCAGGGGAGTGATCCCGAAGGCTTGCTTGAAAGCACGTATGTAAGATTGTTCATGTTCAAAAGCATAATGCCCGCTGATATCGATAATCTTCCAGTTCAGGTTCACCAATTGTTCCAGGCTGCGTGCCAATTTGCGTGAACGAATATATTCCCCGGGCAATTGTCCACTTACATGTTTGAACATGCGATGCAGGTGGAACTTCGATATATGAGTCACGGATGCCAGATGATCCAGTGTTAATTTGTCTTGAATATGGTCTTCTATGTAGTCGAATAGCTTATCCAATGTGTTCAGCAAATCATGTTGCATAGTAATCTCCCTTATTTCTGATCGTACTTACAGCAAGAAATGTTCATTTTTTCCTTATCCCCGATGATATCATAACCAAGTACATAATTTAATGACAAGATTGGAGAAACCATCCATGTTAGCTGACAAACGAACTTATACCACGACAGGCATGCTAACTCGATTGTGGACATTAACAGGTAAGTACCGAATGTTCATTATTCTATTGCTTTTCGCCGCATGTATGGTCTCCCTGATTGAAGTCGGATATCTGGAATCGATCCGAAGATTAGTCAAAGGGGCTACGGAATCAAAGTTTTCGTTACTCTACTCAGGTTTGATCATAGGCGTGTCCATTGTAGTATTACGATTGATTGTAACCGCATTCATGACGTGGGTTGAGACGGTATTCCAGCAAAAAACATTATTGTCTGTGCAGTCCCTGTTGCTTGGATCCCTTGGCAACACAGAAACACGGGATCTGGCAAACTATCATACGGGGGATCTATCTTCCAGAGTTTGGACTTCTGCCAAGGAAGCACAGAAAGGGATAAACCAACACGGCATTGAACTTGCAAAAAATGTGATACAACTGATCTTTGCTTTTGCTTATTTCAGCTGGGTGAACCTGCCATTGTCATTGGCTATTATTGCATTCACGTTGATCTATCCTCTTGTAACGGTAGGACTGGGTAGACGTCTGCAACGACGACATGATCAGTTGAATGCCAGTGCGGCGTCAAGAGATGAGATGCTGACTGAAATCATTCAAGCCCCTGTGGAGATCCGGAGCTACGGACTCGCGGGTTATGTGCACCAACATTTTAAAGATCGAATGGATCGAGTGTTCAGACATACGATGTCCGTATCTGTGTTACAACGTCTGTCGGAGGCAGCTGGACGGGTCTCGACGTATGGTGGGATGATTCTGATTCTCTATCTAGGCGGCATGCAGGTGTTGAACGGACATATGGATGTGGGAGGATTGGCGGCTTTTCTGGTGGCGAGCAGTCAGTTAACTCGTCCGATTGAGTCACTATCCGGGTTGTGGAATAATTTTATCGGTTCAGCTTCTCATGCGTCCAGAATCTTTGAAGTTCTGGATCTGGAGAAAAAGAACACGGTTGCTCATACCGGTACCAATGCATATGTGCGATCCGAACCGGGTTCAGTGGAACATGAAAAGCAATCTAAACCGACCGGCATTAAGGTACAGCATGTGTCTTACAGGTATGCGAAACAAGAAGAAGTGCTAACGGATATTTCTTTTGTAGCGACGAAAGGAAAGCTCACTGTAATCACGGGTCCAAGTGGATGCGGGAAGACCACGTTATTGAAATTAATAGCGGGATTAGATACGCCTGTCACGGGTTCGATCCAGATAATGAAGCAGAACAATTCATTACATGATATGCATGAAGCTCAGACAGAACATGTCATCCAGGTGTATGTTCCGCAACAAGCCTTTATTTTCACAGGTACGGTAGAAGAGAATATTGTTTTTGGATTAGAAGGGATATCACCTGATCAAGTAAAAGTTGCAGCCGAATTGACTCATGCGCATGATGCCATTATGCGTCAATCGCTTGGCTATGGGACAGAACTTCAGCCACAGGGTGGGACAATGTCGGGTGGTGAACTTCAGCGTATCAGTTTGGCCAGAGCAATGCTGAGAAATCCCGATATTGTATTGCTGGATGAACCGACGTCATCCCAGGATCCGTTGCATGAGCAGCGGTTAAATGATTTATTTGCCCGTGTCACTACTGACCAAGGCACAACGATTATTGCAGTTACCCATCGATTATCGCTGATCGAACGGGCGGATCAGGTCATCTACATGCAGAAGGGACGCGTCCAAGATACAGGGACTCATTTTGAATTGCTGGATCGTCCGAACGGATATCGAAGCTATATTGCGGAGCAGGATGCGGAAGTGGAGGGACAGCATGAGTAACAAGAGTGAAGATACAGCTTTTGCAGATGAAGTTGAAATGAAGGAAGACCTTGAAATAGATGCTGGATATACATTGGACGAAAGTTATGTTTCAGATGATCCAAAGCAAGTTGTATCACTCGCAACGGTATGGCCTGTTATTGTTCGCTGGATGAAGCCTTACGGATTAGCTGTAGCGATCCTGCTCGTTTTTATTGCAGCAGATGCGGTCTTCGATTGGGGACTTGCCTTCGTACAGGGATTCTTCGTGGACGCCATTCATGATGGGGGACAGGAACAGCTTAATGCCACCGCGATAATTTTCATCGCTATATTGGCAGGGTTTATCGTGTTGCTCGCGATGCATCGTTATGTACTGGTATGGCTCAAAGAGTCCATGTACAGAGATATGTCTATGGACTTGCTGAAGTTATTGAACAGGATGCCGTATGCGTGGGTTCGCAGACAGAAGTCCGGAGATGTGATGCTTCGCATCAAGGAAGATACCAAGCATGGTGCAGAAGTGGTAGAAGCCATTGCAGAGGGTGTTACGGTTATATTCATCATCGTATTATCACTGGGATACTTGTACAGAGCAGATGCGTGGGTTGCGCTCATCGCCTTAGTGAGTGCAGGGGTGATTTGGTTCACGGCAAGGCTGTATGATCAGCGAATTGTACATCTGTCCGATGAGGTCGAATCCAGGGAAGGTGAGTCGCAACAGCAGATTCAACAGTATGTTGAAGGAATACCTGTGATTCAAACCTATAATGCATCACCGTGGTTTCTCACACGATTTCGAACACAACAGCAATCCTTGAACCGTGTTGAGGCGAAGTTGCAGATGACTTTGAGCATGTCCGATAACGTAGCGATGGCAGTATTTGGTCTGTCTCAATTGGCAGCATTGTTCCTTATAGCTTTGTCAGCGGCTAGAGGAACCTTGTCTCCGGGTATGGTTGTTGCAAGTAGTTTGCTGTTTGAACTGGTGGTGTGGCCAGTGCTCGGCTTGTCCAGTCAGTGGAGTCAGATGCAAGCCAGCGTGGGTGCATTTGGACGTATCTCTGCATGGTTGAAATTGGCGGACAACAAGAAGACAGACTCATCCAATCTCAAGCATGAGGAGCTTCCACAGGGTAGTTATGACCAAGATCAAAGGCACTCACAACAAACAACATACCAAGAGAACGAACTTGCTATGCTGCGTCTTCAACAGCTTACAGTTACCGATGAAGATAGTGGTCGGAGGATTCTGGATCAGATTACGCTTAGCCTGGTTCCTGGTGAATGTGTTGCGGTAGTTGGTGCCAGCGGTGCTGGCAAATCAACACTGTGCCAAGTGTGTGCAGGGCTGATCGAGCCAACGAATGGAAGCGTATTGCTGGGCAATAAACATGTTGCAGCGTATATGAAAAGGGATAATCAATCCAGACTGACGCATATGCCGCAGACACCAACTTTTTTTACAGGCACGATTGAGGACAATATCCGTCTGAGCCTTGACGCTACCTTAGACAAGGTGAAGCTTGCGGCAGAGCAGGCAGGTTTGCATGAATTTATTGAGAATCAGGAGGAGCAATACGCTGCGATATTGCAAGAAAAAGGGGCCAATCTATCTGGAGGTCAACAACAGCGACTGTCGCTTGCCAGGCTATTCATGAGATCATCCGACCTGTATATTCTGGACGAACCAACGTCATCACTGGATATTCAGACAGAACAGCATGTGATGAATCACTTGTTGAATTTTATGAAAGGCAGAATAGGGTTACTCGTCACACATCGAATGGAGGTCGCTCGTCAGTGCTCTCGTATCCTTGTGATGGAGCATGGCCGAATTGCCGAAGATGGAACGCATGAACAGCTGATGCAGAGGAAAGGATTGTATTATCGTATGAATGCAAAAGCAGCATTTGTCGATGAGTGAGCTCGTATGAAATAATTAAGGGACACGATTTGTTGAATTATATTTATTCTTATTTAACGTATGAACAGTGATGAGAGATTTGATTGTACTTCTTAATCCGTATACTGATAAAGATGCTCCGCTTGATAAACAGTCCATATTTGATATCTGGGCGAAAACAGCTGAAGGTAAGCTGATCAACATTGAAATGCAGTTATTTAATAAATACGATATCGAGAAGCGAACCCTATATTACTGGAGCAAGCGTTATTCGAGCCAGCTGCAGGAAGGTCAGACATACAAGGAATTGAAAAAGTGCGTCACCATTAATATTTTGAATTACTCGTTTATCGCCAACGAGCGTTATCATAATGTGTTTCATCTGAGGGAAGACCACACCGGACTTGAACTTAGTGATGATCTTGAAGTGCATTTCATGGAGCTGTCCAAGCTGGACGACCAATCCATTCCGATGGAAGGTGGACTAATTAACTGGCTCTTGTTCCTGAAAGGTGCTGACAAATCCAACTGGGAGGTGCTGCAAATGAATGAACCTACGTTGAAAAAAGCGATGGATACGCTGGAGTTCTTGAGTCAGGATCGGGAAGCACGTCGTTTGTATGAAGAGCGTCAAAAGTATTTGCATGATGAAGCTTCCATGATTGAGTGGGCTACGGAAAAGGGAATAGCCAAGGGGATAGAAAAGGGATTAGTAGAAGGGGAAAAAAGAAAGGCGATTGAGATTGCAAAAAACATGCTCTCACTAGGACTCGAAGTTTCTGTTATTGCAAAGGCAAGCGGTTTATCTCAGTCTGAGGTTGAGTTGTTGAAGGATTAAAGCATAATCAGTACAAAACAAGTCATTGTATGACTTAGTAGGTTTGTTAAAATAAATGCAATCGTTTTGTCCAACTAGGGCAGGACGGTTGTTTTTATTTTGGTGAAGAAGCTTCAAACATTTACAGTAAAACGCGGTTGCTCATTCGGGGCTGGGCCGTTAAACTAAAGGGAGCGGCGTTTGCTTGACGGACAAGTCATGAGAACGCCATTTTGTTGTCAAGGATGCGGGATATGTGCCGCTTTCGGATGTCAGAATCGGATCGGACCAAGCTGGTGGAGTAACACCGGTGATAAGTAAGGAGTCTTTACATGAGTGTGCAAACACCTACATTAGAAGAAGCGCAGGGTCTCCTGCAAAAATATTATGGCTACCCCGACTTCCGAGAGGGACAGAAAAAGATCGTAGCCAGCCTGCTCGAACGTGAAGATACGCTTGGTATTATGCCAACCGGGGGCGGTAAGTCGATCTGTTATCAGATCCCCGCTCTGTTATATTCGGGACTGACGCTTGTCGTCTCCCCGTTAATCTCCTTAATGAAAGATCAGGTCGATGCGTTGACGACCGCCGGAATTGCTGCCGCGTATATTAATAGTACACTTAGCGGCAAAGAAGTGAATGATCGCATCCGCGCGGCGCAGCGCGGTGAGCTGAAGCTGCTCTATGTTGCGCCTGAGCGACTGGAGCTGGATTGGTTCCGCGAGGAGATGGGCTATTTGCCGATCTCTTGCGTTGCCGTGGATGAGGCCCACTGTGTGTCGCAGTGGGGGCATGATTTTCGGACAAGCTACCTGGCGGTAGCACCGTTTGTGGATAGTTTGCCGGAGCGGCCGGTGGTTGCGGCCTTTACGGCTACAGCGACGCCCGAGGTCATGGGCGATATTCTGCGGCTGCTGCGTTTGCAGGACCCGCAGACGTATGTGACCGGACTTGGGCGGGATAATCTGGCGTTTAGCGTGCTGCGCGGCGAGAGCAAGAAGGACTTTGTCCTGAATTATGCGCGCGAGCATGCCAGCGAGCCGGGCATTGTGTACGCCGCGACTCGTAAGGACGTGGACGATCTGCATCAGCGTTTGTTGCAGGCGGGATTGCCCGCAGGACGTTATCATGCCGGGATGACGGACGATGAACGGTCCCAGAGCCAAGAAGCTTTTTTGTATGATGATATCCGAGTGATGGTGGCGACCAATGCGTTCGGCATGGGGATTGATAAATCGAACGTACGTTACGTGATTCATAACAGCATGCCGAAGAACATGGAGGCATACGTGCAGGAAGCCGGGCGTGCGGGACGGGACGGAGAGCCAAGCCAGTGCATTCTGCTATTCGGGGCACAGGACATTATCACTCAAAAGTTCCTGATTGAGCAGAATCCGATGGACGGCGACCGTAAACAGAACGATTACCGGAAGCTGCAGCAGATGGTGGATTACTGTTACACGACGCGTTGTCTGCGCAGTGCGCAGCTGGATTATTTCGGTGAGGTGCATGACGATAAACCGTGCGGTACGTGCAGTTCTTGTACGGACGACCGTGAGCTGGTCGATATGACAATTGATGCGCAGAAAATATTCAGCTGTATTCATCGCATGCGTGAACGGTATGGTGTATCCTTGGTCGCTTCGGTGCTCAAAGGTTCTCGTGCCAAAAAAGTGCTCGATTACGGCTTCAACTCTCTGCCAACCTATGGTATGATGGGCAATCGGACGGAGCGCGAGATTTCGGAGATCATCAACGTGATGGTATCCGAAGGCTATCTGATGCTGTCCGAGGGACAGTATCCGGTCGTGCGATTGCAGCCACTGGCGGTGGAAGTACTCAAAGGCCAGCGTGAAGTGATGCAGCGTGTGGTCCGCAAGTCAGCAGCGACAGCTTCGGGTACGAACTATGGCGGACGTCGTGGTCGTGATGCGATGCCATCTGCGGTGAATGAGACGGTATTCGAACAGCTGCGTCTTATCCGTCGTGATCTGGCAGCGAAAGAGCATGTGCCATCGTACATTATTTTCAATGATGCGACCCTGCGTGAGATGAGTGTGGTATGTCCACAGACAGAACGTGACATGCTGGATATCAAAGGGGTCGGTGAGGTCAAGTACCGCAAATACGGACTACCGTTCTTGGAGTTCTTCCAGAAGCAATCGGGCGAAGAAGTGGATACGGATGACGATGCATTTTACGAGTATGAGTGAGTGTGAAATGAGTATGAATTGTTAATTTTCACTTTCCAATCTTTAAAGTTCATGTGCTTAAAGCTCAATGTTCAAAAAGATGATAGATATGTATTTGAAGGATATTTTCAAACCTGTCGTAAGCCGGAGCATAACTGTGTGTCAGGGGCAGAACATGGAGCGGGAACGCTAGCGAAACTGTGGCGTCTTATTCAGGGATTTGAAGCGTGAGCAGCAATTTAAGGAATCTGTAACTCGCTATATCTGAATAAACAGCGGTTTACAGCGTGTTTGTCAGGTGATTTTGGTGAATAACGTGTCTGATGTTCCTTACAAAATAAAAGGAGGACCGGATGGCCCAATAAGTCGTCCTCGGTTCCTTAGAAAATCGTCTGGACAATTCGCAGAAATAGCCAGCCTGTGTTCTCATTCACAGCATCTTCCTGCTCCGTGCAATCCTTTTGTTCCACAATCAAGTTGGACAGTTCCATCTTCTCCGGTGCAAGGAATGATCGATCTTTTGGCCGAGTTTAATGCTACAGTTGCCGGGGTAGGGGGTGGACCCTGGTATCCTTTTAACTTATCTTTTGCCTGAGTTTGAAAACACACTCTAGAAGAGTTCGATGGTTCGTCCAAGATACGGGCGAAGTGTCCGGTAGAGGTTCAAGGCTAACCTAAAACCTAAAACCTCAAGGCAGTAAGATGATGATATCGAATTTTGGATGGAATGCGAATGAGGTCTTTTACAAGTTGAAGTTGAGTTTGAAGTTGATTATGGTGTCTCTGTGGTGCGGACAAAAGATGGTGAATTGTCTTTCAAAAGGTGGACATGGACGTTAGAATTGGCCGACAGTAGACTGCACAACATGTGGTATGATTGTATGTATTTTATACTGTATGTTGTGGTTTGGGTTTGGTGGGGTGTATATGTCTTTTTGAAAAGAGTGTCCACTCTTTGAAAGACAAAAGTTGGATATGTCCATGATGAGTGGAATGGCTAGTTCAAAAGAGGTTTAGATGAACAGCATCCGAGGTAGGATGGCTGTGCAGCTTTCCTTTTACCAAAAAAATATGGTCTGGGTGTCCAGGCAAAGGTTGTGAACCATGAAGGTTATTCTTTCTACATTAAATGCAAAGTACATCCATACCTCCTTGGCCTTGCGGTGTCTGAAGGCGTACAGTGAGAAGGATTTTGATATTGACCTGGCGGAATATACGATTAAGGACCCGGTGATGAACATTGTATCTGATCTGTACCAGCGTGGGGCGGACGTGATTGGGTTCTCGTGTTACATCTGGAACATTGAAGAGACGATCAAGGTCATTGATAATCTGAAAAAGGTTATGCCTGACGTGAAAATTCTGCTGGGCGGACCGGAGGTGTCCTACGACACGGAATATTGGATGAACCGGATTCCGAATGTCGATTTCATCGTGATGGGCGAAGGGGAAGAGACGCTGCATCAGCTGTTGACGGAGCTGCAGGGGAGTAAGAAGTTCCACTTTGTGTATGGCCTGGCGTATCGCAAAGGGGAAGAGGTCATTCTCATGCCAGGACGCCCTAAGGCGGATCTGAATGATCTGCCGTCACCACACCGATTTGAAGAGGATATCCCGGATCTCGGGAAGCGGGTTGTTTATTTTGAGACCAGTCGGGGCTGTCCGTTCAGTTGTCAGTTCTGTCTGTCCAGTATTGAGGTCGGCGTGCGGTACTACGATATTGAGCGGACGAAGTCGGACATTCTGTACCTGATTGAGAAGGGTGCGAAGCTGATCAAGTTCGTGGACCGGACGTTCAACATCAAGCGGGATTATGCGCTTGAAATGTTCAAATTCCTAATCGAGAATCATCAGGGGACGGTATTTCAGTTTGAAATTACGGCGGATATTATGCGTCCTGAAGTACTGGATTATCTGGCAGAGAATGCGCCACCGGGCACATTCCGCTTCGAGATCGGGGTTCAGTCCACGAATGATCCAACGAATGAACTGGTAAAACGCCGTCAGAACTTTACCAAGCTGAGCCGTACGGTGAACAAAGTCAAAGCCAGTGGCAAAATCGACCAGCATCTGGATCTCATCGCCGGACTGCCGGAGGAAGATTACAATACGTTCCGCAAGACGTTTAACGATGTATTTGCACTGGGGCCGGAAGAGCTTCAGCTCGGATTCCTCAAAATGCTGCGTGGTACGGGGCTGCGTCTGGATGCGGAGAAGTACAACTATACGTACATGGATCACGCGCCGTATGAGATTCTCGGCAGCGATGTGCTGCCGTTCAGCGACATTGTGCGCTTAAAGCGTCTGGAAGATGTGCTGGAGAAATACTGGAACGCACACCGGATGGACCATACGCTGAAGTACCTGATGGAGCAGGAGTTCAACTCACCGTTTGATTTCTTCCAGGCGTTTGGTGATTACTGGGAAGGTCAGGGGTGGCAGAAGATTGGTCACCAACTGGAGGATCTGTTTACTCGTTTGCACAGCTTCCTGGAGTCGCGGAATACGCCGCATATGGATATCGTACTCGGCTTGATGAAACTGGACTATTTCCTCGGCCACAAATACAAACCACGCAAAATCTGGTGGGAAGATCCGCTTCAGAAAGACCAGTGGGCGGGTTATATGAAAACGTTGGCTGAACGTCCGGAAGATGTTCGTCTGCCACGTGTTGCCGGCGCCGCAGGCACGGCTTGGTTGGAAAGCAGCGGCACGGGTCCGAGTGCCGCTGGGGCAAGTTCGGCTGCTGCCGAGGAAGACTCTGCCGCAGATGCGGCGGGTGTAATCGGCAGCGAAGCCGGGGTTGCAGCGTCGCTCACTTCGGGCGACGCAACAGGGTCCGCCGCGGATGGAGCGGCGGACATGGTGGACGGCAACGCTTCGCGTGCGTTGCCGATGACCTCGGCCATGACCGCACAGACGGTCATGGGTGCCCGTGCTTTCGCCGACCTTGGTCTCGGCGAAAAGGAACTGCAGAAGCACACCGTATTGGATGTGCTTCCGTTCCGGCTTGAGCGTGTGCTAGCTGGCGCCAGCCCGCTTGCCGCGAAAGGCCGGACGCTGCTGGTCGTTGTGTACCAGCAGCATGAAGGGCAGCAGGCGCAGTATTACACGCTGCCGCTGGGAGAAGAAGCCGCTGCCATGTAGATGCAGCGACCTAGGGGTTAGCTGCATGGCCGATTGGCGGCATGCAGCGGGAGAAGCGCCACGGCTTAGCGGTCGTGGCGCTTTTTGTACGCATCACGGCTATGCGCTCGTGATGCGTACAACGGCGAGCACCGCGGTTATGGACGCGGTGCGATCCCGTGAGGTGCTGCCCCATTGGGCGCAGCACCTCACCCTTACGTGGCTTGCCACTGCATAAGCCGCGCTCCGATCCACCTTTTAAAAAATCATATATGTTTCGAAAGCATCGGAAGGTCGTCTGATTCTCTATGGGATGAAGAAGGGCCTTCCTTTTGTTTTCAAGGTCACGCCAGATACCAATGGAACTTAAAAAAAGAATGACCCTACAGAGTACAGAAATAATCTTCTTCAAGCAGTATATGTCTTGTTATAGACATGTCCTTTACATAGGGTACAGTTTAAGCGAAGGCCTACTTTAAGTTGATTTACATATTACTGCATCAATAATACGGTTATCGGTTCGAGATCATGGTACAGTTGAAAAAATGCTCCGTTTTATCAAAGTTTGCGGCTGTTATTTGGGATGTGATCTCAATGGATAGGATGATGTGAACAACATTTGGAAGATGAACGGAATATTAGAATAGCACTAAAAACAGGCCCTGAAGCATATTTATTGAAGTCACATCAATCCCAAACATGGTCCAACCAATTCGAACGTTAAAAGAGGCTCAACGTATGGCTGCTGATGTATAAACAATGATCGAGCCAGACAGAGAAACACTAAGGAGGGTTCATATGAAAGCTGTGATTTGCACCAATTACGGACCGCCAGAAGTGCTACAGATGAAAGAGATGGAAAAGCCTAAACCGAAAGACGATGAGGTTTTAATTAAAGTTTTTGCAGCCACTGCACATATTGGTGATACCCGTATTCGAAGAGCTGATCCATTCTTGGTGAGACTTGTATTCGGCATGCTCAAGCCCAGGAAAAATTTAATACTTGGCCTGGAAATATCCGGTGTGATTGAGTCGGTAGGGAAAGACGTACAATCCTTTAAGGAAGGAGACAAGGTCTTTGGACTTACAGGGTTTTGTGGGGGTTATGCCGAATACATTTGTTTACCTGAAAAAGTGAAAAACGGAACCGGGGAAAAAAAAGGAATGGTTGCAATAAAGCCCAACCATTTATCCTACGAAGAAGCTGCGGTCGTTCCATCGGGAGCACTTACAGCTTTGAAAAATTTGCAAAAAGCAAAAATCAAGCCAGGTCAGAAAATATTGATCAATGGAGCATCCGGCAGCCTTGGGACGTATGCAATTCAACTTGCGAAATACTATGGGGCAGAAGTCACAGCGGTGTGCAGTAAAAGTAATTTTGGATTGGTAGAATCTATAGGAGCGGATAAAGTAATTGATTATACCGAAGAAGACTTTACGCAATCAGAAACAAAATACGATATCGTTTATGATGCGGTAATAAAAGCCAAACCCTCAAAATGCCAAAAAATCCTAACACCCAGTGGTGTTTTTCTAAACAACAGTCGACTTCCGAAAATGGAAGAAGCCGATTTACTCTTTCTCAAAGAGTTGATTGAGGAAAACAAACTAAAACCGATCATCGATCGAACCTATGCTATGGATGAAATTGTGGAGGCCCACCGATATGTGGATACCGGGCGTAAGAGAGGCAATGTGGCAATAACGATCAGATAGAATGAAGGATGTATATAGAAATCAGCTTTACGCTGAGGCCTGTTTTAGGGAAAAGGTGCTGAAGATCGGCTGCGGAAACGGTCAATCCCTGCGGTATCACAGGGAGCGTAAAGCCACTGATCTATGGGGATGGATCTTATGTAGCATGAAGGGCATCCGGCGCAGTATTACATGCTGCCGCTGGGAGCATAAAGCCGCTTCCATGTAAATGAAGCGGCTCTGGGGTTAGCTTGCATGGCTAATTGGCGACATGCAGCAGAGAGAAGCGCTACGACTATGGGGTCGTGGCGCTTTTATTGCATGCATCACGGCGTAGTCCACCGTAATGCTGCTGGAATGATGAGCACCGCGGTTATTAAAACGCGGTGCAACCCTATGAGGTGCTGCACCCATTGTACGCAGCACCTCACCCTGACGCGGCTTGCCATTGTATAAGCCGCGCTCCGTTTTACCTTTTACATCACTAAAAGCATCATTTAGGTCTGAGAAAACATCGTGATATAATTAAACCAAAACCGATTAGGGCAGGATTGCTATAGAAAATGGATGATTTTACTAAGAAGCGGATTCAAAAGATTATGGATAATTACACCCAAAATGCAGTACCCGAGCACGTGAAAAGCCAGATGAAGATAAGTTATAAAATCAGAGGAAAACATATGACGTTGATTGAAGAAAGGCAAGCCTTTCGAAGCGAGCAATGGGTACAGATGCCGGTAGCACAGTTCAGATTGGATGAGAAGGCATGGAAAGTGTATTGGCAGGACAGTAAAGGCAGATGGCATTTCATCGATGATATCGAACCGAACGAAGATTTTGAAACACAACTCAAGATCGTTGACGAAGGTCATAACGGAATGTTCTGGAATTAATTTTTCGAAAAAAAGAGTTGGAGAGTTGAGTAAGATAATTAACATTAAAAGATATGAATGTCAAACTTGAAACCATTGAAGAGACGGATTCATTTTTTAGCTGGCATTCATCTTTAAGAGAATTTGGAGGCCACAGAATGGACCTGAAGACATACCTGGCAGAGCATTTTCCAAACCTAACATTAGAAAAACCGCCTCTTTTCTATGATTGGGATGTTGCAATACGATTCGAACTTGGCAATCCTCTGATGTTTGGAATGAGTACGGAGCATTACATGGAACAAGTTTATTATCGATCACTTGAATTATTTAAGGCTCTTCATGATCAAGAAGATGAAGTCCTATTAATAACTCAAGCTTATTTTGCAGATAAGCCTAAACACAAAGTGAAGAAGTTGAACCTGTATAGTAAATATATCAAGAAGAAAGAGCCGATTAGAGCCTTGAGACTTGAGATACTTTCAGGTTTGGATTGTGAACCGGATGAAATCCCAGACCCAAGGAACAACATGTATAGGTACTGGACTAAATGTAGAGTTGAGGACTTGAAATATAATCAGTTAATCAGAGCTATATGTAATCATGATGTTGGAATAAAGCCAATGATTTATCATAGGGTGTATTTCATTAATATTAGTAAGAAAACGATATTTCATATCTATGATGATAGAGGTTGCGATGTTATTTCAGCATCAAGAGAAGAGCTAATGGATATTTATAAAGAATTTAATGGTTGGATTTTAGATTATGATCGAGACAGAATTAACAATATATTTATAGGATAATGGGGTGGATGATCCAAGATAATTTTCTGATGTTGATCACGCAGGGATAATGTATTATTTGAAACACAGGTTTGGAAAGAACTTCAAGGGTGTTCAGATGTAAGGAGTAAGAATTATGGATAAAAAAGAAAAGAAGTTACTCATTGTTATGATTGTACTTGCAGTAGTTGTATTAGGAGTTATATGGTACCTAAAAGTAGGCTATCTAATAAAGAAACCGGAGATGCCCGAAGCAAATATTGCAATTCAGACTCAAATGGTGGATGGTGGTGCGATCAGTTTACGAAATGCTGATTACACGGAAAATCAAATCAAGGTTGGATATGAAGTGAAAGGGTACAGTTTGGAGGAATATAACATTGCTTGTGAGCTTTATCGTGACGGGAATCTGATTTCAACTTCTGACTCAACAGGTGGAGGTTTGATAGAACTGGACGAAAAGCATTATTACTTCATCGGTTATGAGAATATAACTCAAATGAATTTGCCTGAATCTATACATCTAAACGTGGAGATTAAAGTGATACCCAATGATTATAGACAAAAATCGATAACTTCATCCTTTGACGTAAGCCTAGATAAAGAAGTGCAATAGATAGAAGAGGACTGCTATTACTGGTGATTAAGACAACTGTTAAAGGGATGAGTGTTGTATGATAAAACCTTAATTCAAATGGTACTTCTCCATAACGGAGTCCCGGAAAGTTTCATATTCTGTTAACGCTTGTGCAGTGGAGGATTGAGACACACTATATTGAGTTATCCCTTCAAGGCTGAATTTGCCTAAGTTATCATTGATTAATCCATAATTACCAAAGGAGTTTTTCATCAAGAAAAGCACACTTTTATCACCCTTCTGCAATTCTACATAGTCATTAGCTGTATATTTGACGTCTCCTTCCAGGCTAACGGGTTCGATGATTGTCAATTCGTTCTGATCTGAAGGGAAATCTTCGGGTTTCTTCAATATCTTTTCAATCTTGATGTTTGTGTTGGTGTGAAAGGATTGCATGGTCCCATCCTCAAATGCAGTAATAACATGCTCTCGATCTCTGAAATCTTCTGTTGCATAACCAATAACGATCAGTTCAGCAAACGCATCCAGCTTATCTATTTCATGAAATATTAAAGAGTTGGCTGAAAGGTTGACGACTTTATGAATGGGCACGTCCGGTTTCGATTGACCATTTACGTAAGCGATTGCACCAGCAGAGATAGCCAATACGAATAAAGAGACTAGAACAACCTTCTTTTTGAAAAAAGACATGATCTCATCCTCTCTGTTAGATTTAGTATATTGAAAGTATTTTGCTTCATTTCTACTATACACATATTTGAAAATTATTGTAAATTGGTTGTGCCAAACTAAAAGTGGTAAAGCGGTGGAACAAACGAGGAGATGGTACGAATGGATCAACAAGAATATGGCCGCTATTTATTATCGATGGGCGGAGAAGATATTGAGCGAGAAGATGATGAACAGGTTGAGGCAGACCATCTCTACGGATTTTTTCAATGGTTTATGCCATCGGGAGCAGGGATTGAACGTGTGTTTGAGCCGATTCCAGAGAGCCAGTGTTTTCTGGACAGAATACGTCTGATCTATGAGATGTTGAATCCAGAGGAATTCGCTGGCGAATATGTGCCGGGTTATTTCAATGGTGGACATGAGGATGCTTCCGAGGAAACGCTCCGTGGTCTAGGGGAAGAACTAATTCAAAGATTGAAGAGTCTGTTCTCCATGGTGCCGGAGGATGATGAACTAGCAGACGTAGCTAAGAAAGCATACGGGGCTTTGGCGTGTGTAAAGGAAGTGGTTGCACTACCACCAGGGGAAATTAGCAAGTTAGAACAAGGACTGATTCAAGGCACGGATGAAGAGGATAGCGAGGTCGTTTACGAAGCACTTGGTGACCTACTTCGCTCACGCAAAGATTACAATGAAGCTATCGAAATATTGAGCGAAGCCTACTATTCCATCGCTTGCGATTATTGGGTAGCCTATTACTTGCAATGGCCCCGTTATCAAGGTTTGCAAGAGGCGGAAAACTGCTTATATCCATACTTTGAGCTATACTGCTATGGCTATAATCTTCATTGGACACAAACGAAGCTATACATTGGTAAACGTTAAAACGTTACGATTGTTTGTATAATTGATATGGTATGAATTGTGGAGGGGACAAAATATGTTTGCTGATCTATATAACAGACGCGGTATTACTTTACCTGCTACAATCGTTGAGGAGTTAGAAGTTCATCTTCAGAAACAGAAGGATTACAAGTTTTTTCTCCGATTAATGCAGCGCGACGAGATCGTTGAATCATTGGATGATATGGCTGGAATAGAGGTGTACCACAATATGATTCCTTTATGGACAGATGATCATTCGAACTACATAGGCTTACATGTGAAAGGTGCATGCCAGTACAGGATAAGTTATATCAGCCATGAGGAGACGGATATAGCTCCAGCATATAGAAGTGCAGGCTCATTCATACGTGAACTGGAACGAAATCCTCATCAGGATTGGGATGAATTGAAGAAAGACTATCCCAGCGATATTGAACTTAGTAGAGATCAAATGAATGAAGACTTAAGTTGTATTCATGAATTGAACGATGTAATTGAGTCTGATCCACGATTAAATGAGGATGTTCGTTGTCAGTACATTTATTGCATTATGGCATTAACCCCGCAAAGCCATCTGGATTCTCTGATGAAATATATAGATGATGAAGATATGTATGTTCAAGAGAGAGCATGCCAGATTATGGGGTTCCATCGTTACACGCCGGCTAGAGAAAAATTAGTAGAAGTCTCCAAAAAAGGAATGCATAATGGGAAACTAGCGGCCAAACGAGCATTAGCCAAAATGAGAGAACAACGAAAAGAAAATAAGATAAAATAAATCTAATGATAAGGGTGATCGATATGGAACGAGGACTCATTATATTTTTGAACGGAACGTCAAGTTCGGGGAAGACAAGCATTGCGATGGAAATGAAAAATCAGGGAGACATTCCGTTTCATCATCTATCTGTAGATCAATTTCTGCATAATTATGATCAATTTATCGACAATACATATCCAGATATGAAACCAACAAGAGAAGTGGAACACCATGTGATGACCGATATCCTGTTCGACCCCATCAATTCGTTGTACTGTGCAACCATTAAACTGTTTTCGGAGATGGGTCTGAATGTCCTCGTGGATACGGTCATCAGCAATGACAAGTGGTTTAACGATTTTTATGAGTTACTATTGGATTATCCGATATTGTTTGTAGGTGTACACTGCTCGAAAGAAGAACTCACCAGAAGAGAGCAGAGCAGGGGAGATCGCGAGATTGGACTTGCCCATTCCCAGTTCGACTACATCTACTCTTATGATGAATATGATCTGGAAGTGAATACGGAAGAGCTTAGCTCAGCTGCATGTGCGGAAAAGATATTAAGTTATATGAAGTCTGATCAGGAATACTCGGCATTTAAGAAGTTAAGCAGAAGAGAGGTGAAAACATCGTAAAAGAAATGAATTCAAGACCAAGGCTGGTAAGGTGGTCAAAAAATTGGAGATGGAGGATCAGACCTCAAGACAATGTCTGTATTTTGCAAACAAATTTGGATATGGTTCACTTGAAGTAGTTTATAATCAGCTTAAGGAGCAAGGAGGAGTCGAGCATGATTATTTTCAAAGCAACCCAACTCACATTAAAAGATCTTCATGCCAAACCGGAAACCATCCAAGACAGCAATGCCTTCTTTAGTTGGCATGTAAACTTCTTCACGTTGTATGGCAGAAAACACTATGTGTTTATGAATGATTTGTCCAGGTTAAGCTTAACGATCTATGGGATTAGAGCAAATCAGGCGAGTAAACTGGCAGGAATCTTTAAAAAGAATTTAGAGGACTATTTGGCCGTTGAGAAGCTTCCTGACCATCTGGTGAACTATTATTTGGAAAAATGTAACGAGAGCACGATCACCAAAACGGATAGTCGAAGTGTTATAAGTACCATGAATGAAATCATGCTTGTGATGAAGACGCTTGAAGTTGAAGATAATGATTTTCGTGATAAAGATGAACGGCATATGTGGAATAATAGATCTATGTATAAACCCATCGACTATAAAGAACCCATTGAGGTATTTGTTAAAGAGCTTCAAACACGGTTTGAAATGGAGAGTTAGAGAAACTGGATTTTCATCGGAGACCTCTGATGCCAGTAGCAGTATAAGATGGATCATTGGTGGGTTATTCCAGCAAACCATATCTGATCAAGTCAGACGTCATGAATACGGTAAAATGAGATCAGGAGATATGTTAAAATTACAGAAAGTAGAACTAACTCAATAACAGGAGGTAGAACACATGAAATGGCAAGAAGTCAGAGAACTGTTCCCTGACCAATTTGTTCTGGTTTCTATCATTCATTATCATGAGGAAGACAACAAAAAAATAGTAGATGAAGTTGCACCAATCCGAACCATATCAGAACGAGATGTAAATAAAGAGTTTTTTCAAGTAGAGCCTGGTAACGTCGTGTATCATACTTCAAATCAAGACTTTGTGATCAATCTTCGCAGAGATCCATTAATGAGAGTGAGACGTAATACGAATGAAAATTAACTATGATGGTCAGTTAATTACAACGTCACTCACCGTTACATTTAGAGGCAGAGTATTAAGAATAGATGATGTAATTATAGATACAGGATCCTCACATACGATCATTAGTCCTGATGTTTTAGAGGAAATCGGTGTGACCTATGAAACCGGCGATTCGATATATGAAGCATACGGGATTGGAGAAGTATTCCTTTCTACACCAAAGTCATGGACAGGATTGAAATAGGAACAAAAAGCATTGGGAATATAGAAATAGATGTAGGTATATTAGCTAAAGAACATAAAGGGCTTCTCGGATTGGATATTCTGAAACAACAAAATTTTATAATTGATCTGAAAACATTAGAATTACATTATTGAAAATAAAATTGTAGTAATGAATGAGGCCTATTTATAGTGCGTTTCGGGTAATAAGATACATATACAAGTGGTTTTTACCTAACAAATTTTGTTAGGTTTTTTATTCTAGAGCCTACGCGCTTTTCAACAGTTGAATTATGCTCTTATCCCATTACTCCAATCCGTAACCAACACTAAACATAAGCACTATTCGCTGCCATGAAACCGATTGTCCGTTCTCCAGTTTGAGCACAAGAAGCATGGTTTATTTTCTCCAAGGAGCTATTGTCTTTCTCCGCACCATGTCGCATTAGTCCGGCTCAAATGTCGCAAAAGTACATGGTAACGCAATGCAGAGATCGTTTATACTCTCTTTATGTTTCGATAATGAAAATCATTATCAGTATTATACATAAGGGGGATTCATCATGAATCAAGGAACAAAGGGGCAGGCTGCCGGAAGCAAGGCATATGCTGCTCACAAATCACGATTATTCATGGGCTTGATGTTAGCCCTTATTCTTGTCCTGACGGCTTGCGGTGCCGGAACAGGTACAGATAGCGGTAAACAATCTGCGGCAACGCCAGCGGAGACACCTGCGAATGCAGAAACACAAACAGATGGAGCTTTTCCCGTAACGATCACACACATGAAGGGTGAGCTGACGCTAAACGAAAAACCACAGAGAATTGCAGTCCTTGATGTTAAATTTCTGGATCAAATGTTAGCGGTTGGCGAGAAGCCAGCTGGTAGTGTTATCGCTGGAGGTAACACCGATTTTCCAGAATACTTAGGTGATCAGCCGAGTGATGTACAGGTTCTGGGTACACGGGACGAGCCTAATCTGGAAGCGATTGTAGCCTTGGACCCGGATCTGATTATCATGACGGATTTCCAGGAGAAACAGTATGAGAGTGTAAGCAAAATTGCACCTACCCTGGTACTTGATTTTTACGAAGACTGGCGTGATACGTTAGCCACAGTTGCTAAGATTACAGACAAGCAGGACGAGGCGGAGAAAGTGCGCACAGCATATGAAGAGAAAGTTGCTGGACTGAAGGCGAAGCTGACAGAGAAAATGGGAGATGAGACAGTCGCTCTAATTCGTCCGCGTAAAGAAGGTATCCGTGTCCATGGCATCGAGCATCGTACAGGCGGCATTCTGTATAATGATTTGGGCTTGAATATGCCTGAACTCGTTAAAGAGATCAAGGATGATACCTCTGTTGAAATCTCCATGGAGAAGGTTCCAGACATTGGGGCAGATCGTTATTTTGTGCTGTCGGATGAGCTGTTTGCGGCAGAGGCAGAGGCTATGGTGAGTAATCCCGTGTGGAAGTCCCTTGATGCTGTGAAGAATAACCGCACGTATGACGTAAACTCAACACTTTGGATTGCATACTACGGACCGCTTGCGATTAATCTTATTGTAGATCAGGCATCGGAAGCCCTGCTCGGATCGAATTAATATGAACCCATATCTCTCGACAGACTTATGGAAAGAGACAGTGGAGGATTATTCGATCTTGCTCGGTGAGCCACCTGAACATAGTGTCCGTACCATTGCTCTAAGTGAGTTGCATGACGAAGCGGCATGCCGAGAGTATATCAGTTGGTTGCAGGAGTACATCGATGCGCCTGACATGAAGGTTGCTGCTTCGATGTTAGCCAAGCGTATCGGTTATCTGTGGACGGCTCCGCTGGTGACCGCGATGACTTTTCATCATCAGCATGTTTCATTTCAGCTGGAGAACAGCTTTCTCTATCATCCGGCGCTCTCAGATCATGAGGGGGGTACACGATTTCCTTTTCTAGCGGTGAACGGGCTTCAGGCTGAAGGATTAACGGGAGACAGGGCAGTGTGGCGGGAAAAGGTAGTCGAGGAGATGTTTGCGGTACAGCTTACACCCCTGTTAAAGACGTTTGCTACGATTGCGCCACTTTCGATGAGTATTCTCTGGGAGAATATCATGGTACGTATCGGCCGACTATTCGCTCCTGATGAAGCCGAGACTGAGCAGGAAAGTAAGATCATTCGAGAGGACTTTTCATATCTGACGCAGGTAGCATCCGGGGAAGTGTTTGGTGAGAGGAAGAATCCGTTAACCCGCTTCACCGATTGTAAGGACAATGTGCATGTTGCGAAAAGCGAGCGAATTACCTGCTGTTTCTATTACCAGATGTCAGGGGAATATTGCAGAAAATGTCCGAAAATTGACAATGAGAAAGAATCTCAACTAAAATGACAACAGCAACAACTTTACCTTTGCTATTGTCAGGAGATGAGAAAAATGCCGCTGCAAGAACAGACAAGTCTATGGAGTGATACAACGATCAAGATGCTTGATGGGTATAGCGGTACTTTGCAGACAGGCAGCGTTTTACACGAAACGGATTTAACTTCAAATGTGCTGCTGCTGGCATATGGAGGGGAAGGGGAGCTTGCAATGAATGGCGAGGATAGCCACATTGGAGCTTCTTTTGCCTGTCATGTGGTGAAGGGATCATCCTTTACGCTGACGGCCAGATCAGAGGACATTCATTATATTGTCATTATGTACAAGGCTTCTTCCATAGAGGGAGCCTCTCTTGTTGTGCCTTCATATCGCAAGCACCCGCTGCGCAGGTCATTTGTTCAAAACTCGGCAACCCATGCGGAATGGATCGAAAACGCCGAGAAAATCGTTGCCAAATGGCGCCGCGGTGAAGGACTGGAACGTTTCTATGCCAACGCTTTGCTCCAAGGAATGATCTACGAACTGATCATGGAGTATGAACGTGGTCAAGGGGGAGCGGAGTCCGACATGGTGGATGTAGTCGCTTCTTATATCACATCGCACTATCGTCAAAACTTGGAGCTAAAAGAGCTGGCAGCCTTGGCGGGCTGTAGTGTAAGACAGCTGCAGCGCCGCTTCAAACAAGAGAAGCAGCTCGGACCGATGGAATACGTTATTCAGCTGCGTATGGAGAGTGCCTCACGCATGCTGCGTCATACGGATGCGTCCATTGGGGAAATTGCAGAAAAAATGGGCTATCGCGATATGTATTACTTCAGCAGAGCATTTAAAAAATATAATGGCGTCCCACCGCTACATTACCGGCATGCCGCCGCTTCGAGAAGAGATGCAGACTATGCGAATGCTTTGCTGCAAAATCGTACAGCTTCTTCCTATGAATCAGCCGAAGGCCCGGTCATCTGCCATATGCGCGGGGAGTACACCGTCACCGAGATACCACAGCGTATCGCTGTCCTCGATGTGCAATATGCTGATCATTGGCTTGCATTGGGCTTGTCTCCGGTAGGAAGTGTCGGACTAGGAAGTACCGTGTTAACGTTCCCTCAATCACTCCGGGCAGGACTCCAGCATACAGCATTACTTGGTACGTATGAATACCCCGATCTTCCGGCGGTAGAGCGACTTGCGCCGGAGCTGATTATTTGCACCGAGGTGCATGATCAGCATCATGAACGGTTAAGCCAGATCGCTCCAGTGCTCATGTTCAAGCGTAATGAAAACTGGCAGACCATCCTGAGTCTATTCGGTGAACTGACAGGCAAGCGAGCAGAGGCCAAGCAGATTATTGCGAATTATCATCGCCGAACAGCTTTGCTGTCCGAGGAATTGTCCTCTGTACTGGCAGGAAAAAGTGTGGCATTGATTCGTCCACTCGATTCCCTCGTGCGCGTCCATTCTGCTGCTCATCGCACAGGCGCTGTGTTGTACCGTGATCTGGGTCTGCCCGTTCCGTTGTTTGTAGCAGATACCGCCGACACGGCCTATCATATCTCGGTTGAGAGATTACCTGCAGTACAAGCTAGCCACTACTTTTTGCTGAGTAATGAGCTTATGCAGGATGGGATATCTGCGACAGAGCAACGTGTCAGGGGGATGCTTGATGGGGGTGAGGAACAGCACATACATTCTGTTGATGCTGCAACATGGATCGGCTGTTATGGGCCGATAGGTGTTAACGGGATTGTGGATCAGATTGAACAGGCGTTGTTGGCTTGATAGGTGGTTGCCGGCGCTAGCCCGTTTGCAGCGAAAGACAGTACGCTCTACCTTTTTTAAAGTTGATAGATTCCAGTGTATCGGAAGGTCTTCGGATTCCCTATGGGATGAAGAAGGACCCTTTTGTTTTATTACTATAACGAAAGGTTCCACTGCATACTCGCGTCCTGTACAACCCTACATATATTCAGCGTATTCAAAGCCCATTGGATCGATTGGATAAGGGGTTGCGAAAACTAATAAATCTCCCTTATTCGCCAATTTCCTTTCGTAATTGTAACAATATGGGTTATCATATACGTAGTTCAGGCACTAGTAGGAGGTGATTCAATGAAAAAAAATATAGCAATAATCATACTAATGGTTGGATTGGTAATAAGCATGTACTTCAACTATCAATTCAAAGCGTACAAAGACAATCAGGAAGTTGAATACACGGTTAAACTAAATCATGGAACTGAAATTGGTATAAAAGAATCAATCTATAATTTAGATAATGTGATAAAAAGCTTAGAGGACGACTCTTCCAAGGAAACAGTCATACATGCCTTAGGAAATGTTGCGGTATCTTTGAAAGTTGGTGAAGAATCATTCGTCTTTCTGAAATCCGACTTCAGGGAAGATCAATTATCATCAACTTATTTAATCTATAATGTGTTTAGAGATATGTATACGCATATAAGGGTAGAAATCATAGGCGAAATTTTATCGAATAAGGTATCGCTAGAAAAAGAATCGAGAAATCAACTGATTAAGGATATAGGAGTGCTTAAACAAGATTTGGAGTATATTGATAGTCAATTTAACGAGGATATTCTGAAAGAACAAAGTCCTAAGTGGATTGAAAACAAATGGAAAGAGTTAATTGGAGAGATTGTAAATAGAAATACGGATTATAAGTTATATGAAAGAATGAAAATGAAATACAATCTATAAGTATTTTGTGAAAGGTAATGAGATCTAAATAACAGCATATCTACGCTGCGTTGCTTCCACTTCTTGGTCTGCCGAGGGTATTCGAAGAAGTGGAGTCAGCAGGTACCCCTGCGCTACCTTACTGAATTGCGGCAAGTCGCTGGACTCTTCGAGGTAGTGAGGGTTTGTAAATACAAGAACACCTTGCGAGATTATCAATAAAACTTTTTGGGGAGAACTGATGAAACCATTACAAATTATCAAAATGCCTCCATACTTTAAGATTCTAAATTGTAATATCACCGAGGTTCTAGATGGATTATTAATAGAAGATAATTCTATTTTATTTTTAGACATTTACCATGAAGAAGATCTCGATACCTACTTATCTAAAAATAAAGTATTAAAGTTAGATAATGTGATACAAATAATCGATAACTCCAATAAGATGAGTTTTATACCATATATCAAATCCAAGAAAGATTTTAATCAATATAGGTATCAAGACTGGGACTTTTCTTGTATTGTCTTTGATAAAAATTTAAAGAGTCTTTTCTACATAAGAGGGATAGAGGACGCAGGAGAGAACGGAATTAGAATAAAAGAAATGGAGCCAAACTTATATAATAAATATTTTTTAAATTATCAAGAATAGGAAGTAACTCTTACGCAGACGAGAGTTGCATATGAAGTAATTTAAAGAGATATTGATAGATTATATGGTATAACGATGCAGTTACTGCTGACTCACTAAGTGAAGTGAAAGACTATAAGGAGGGACATAATGAAGCTCTTTCGTGGAAAAGAAGCCTTAATTCAAGGTACTGACCTTATACAACCTTCAATATATACGCCTCTTGGAACAATTGAATTTTCACTTGCTGCCTCTGGCGAATGTTATCTTCCTACTCACTGTTCTCAGCTCAAACATGGCGGATCACTATACCAGTATTACTACGACTCGTTTGATTGCGAGTTAGTGCTCTGTAATCTGAACCATAATCTTTTTTCACCTCAGGAAGTAGAGGAATGCTGGGGAGCCGTATTTAGAATCAAACCCAGTGCATATCATCAGATAAGCACTTGTAGCTTTTCTGCTTTGTGGAAAGAGGGATACAGCTGGGAAGATTACGGATCTGACACGGGAGAAAATCTTGAAGCTGTCGAATATGAGAATGAACAGTACCGCTTACACATAGGAACCCAAGAAGAACCACTGATAATGGGAAAAAGAAACCAAGGTGATATGATTCCTAAATCTCTTGCTTTGAACTCTGCTTTTGAGAAGTATAGTTTTGTCTTACATTCTGATCAAGGCATTGAAGTATCTATGACAGAGATTGATTCCCACCAGATATGCCAAGTGCATTTTTTAATAGCGTGGAAGAGAAAAATAAAAGAGGATATTTCTACTTGGTTAGCTGTAGACCAGCCTACGAAAGAAATCTTAAAGGGAGAAGATATTTGGTAAACTATAAACGAAAATAGTATATAAAGAACAAGAGATACATCCTTGATCAAGTAGTGGGAGAAGTGTGGTACTTTACCTATATATATAGGATAAATTTTGATATACGTCTAAGGTAGAAGGAGAGAATGTAAATGAACAACATAAACTCTCATAATTGCAACCTAAATATAAGGTATGACCTGCCTGATGAGGTGTGGGCTAAAGTTTCTAAAGTATATGAGCGCATGCCAGGGTGGATTGGTTATAAAAGTGGAATTCCATATTGGTTTGGAACTGAAGAGGATGATGTCTTCATTGAAGCATCCGTTGAGCCTAGTGGATTATCATTTTATGCACAGATGAATAACGATGATTGGACTTCTTGGATAGAAACGTTCAAATTAGAAGCGTCAAAAGTATTAGGTTTTGATGTTGGTGAACCCGAAGATGGATATATGTGATGAAAAAGGAGGATGAACAGGTGAATGAATATGGTGCATTACTTGAGTCAAACGGTCGTTATGCTTTGAGGTTTGAACGATTTCTTCATCAAAATCCAGAAGATGTTTTCCTTGTGATCACGAAGCCTAGTTCCTTCGCCCAATGGTACCCTTTCGCAACAGGAGAGATGGATCTGAGAATTGGTGGCAGGATTGCCTTCGATGATGGTGAAGGAACGACATATGAGGGAAGCATTACAGAGTTAGAAAAGCCATATGTTTTTGGTTTCCGTGAAGTTGATGATCTGATTAACATTTCATTGCAGAAAGAAGATAAAGGGTGTCGAATGATCTTTACCCATACGTTTAACGATAATTCATGGGCAGTGAATACCGCTGCAGGATGGCATAGATGTCTGGATGTATTGGTTCAAATTATCAATGGTACAACCATTCAGTGGCACGATAACTCCACTAAGCTGCGTGAAATCTATAGTGAAGCATTTAATATGGAAGGTTAACAGAATAAAAAAAGTTATTCCATTATACAACACCCCACCTATACGTAGTTCAGATATAATGCAGGATGTGTGGTTGTATGGAGGGAGATTATTCTAGATGATTCGAAATACAGTAAGAGCATTGATTATCAAGAATGACAATCTTCTATTAATAAAGAAAAGGAGAGCAAATATAGGTATTTATTATGTACTGCCTGGAGGAGCTCAAGAAGAGAACGAAACATTGGAACAGGCTTTAAGTCGCGAGTGTATGGAAGAACTGGGTATTGAAATATGGAGTAGTAGGTTAGTTTGTGTAAGAGAATACATGTCGCGCAATCATGAATACTCTTTCATAATGAAGGAAGTTCATTCTATTGATTTTATTTATGAGTGCAGCACTCAATTCCTAAATAATGAATTAAGAAGCCTACAAGCTGATGTTGGACAGGTTGGGATTGAATGGTTACCCATTAATGAAATTAAGAGGACAGTGTATAGGCTAGAAGAATCTTTAGAACATTATAAATTTCCTAGAACAACCAATGAATTCTTTAAAGAATATTTTTCGGATCAAGTAATAAAACCATATTCTAGCGTAATATTTGAAAGTAGTCTATAGAAGACATCACCATCTCATAACACCATATTCACGCATCGGACATTTTCCCTTGGTCGCCAGGAGGGATTTCGGGGAAGCTGAATCAGGCGGACAACTCTGTACTGGCTAAGTCCGTCTGATCCGCGCTTACGCGCTTAAGCCAGTGAGGGTTCGTGAATACACAACGTTTACGTGAAATGCCGGAAATCACTTATTTAAGAGGGGGAAGCTATGCAGCAAGTGGATCTAACCAAAACTCTTGAAGAGCTAGAAGACGATAGGTGGGATGAACCGAACTTTGCTTCTCGATTAGTTCTCCGAGCAAATGAATTAAGAAAGAAACCTCTCTGTGAATTGAATAATGAGGATTTAAGGCTTTTGATCGGGCAACAAATGAGTCTAGATCTTCTTTTACCTCTAGCTTTGGAGAAATTAGTGGAGAACCCATTAAGATCAGGAGATTTGTACATGGGGGATTTATTTTGTTCGGTGCTCAAGGTAGGGCAAAAATATTGGGAAGAACATAGAGAACTGAAGAACGAATTAGATGAAGTAATTAGAACATATGAAGAGGCGAGAAAGACATTAGAAGAGTACATAAATAAATACAGAAGTGATCCTTTGTAAGGATGTTCAAGTATGTTTGCTTCAACCAGCATATGGAACTTTATCGTTCCATCTTAAAGGAAATATCCAAAACATCTTGAAAAGGAGATATCGAATGATTGAGCAATTCTCAAGAAGTGGAAAACTTCAAATCTTATTAAAGACAATAGGAACAGATCCCAAAAAGTACCTTGATGAAGAGATCATTCAGTATGTAGAGAGATTCCAACCAAGTCAAAATTGTGAGGGGGCCACTAAAGGATACTTCTCTATTATTTCGCATATATGTTATTACAGACCTGATCTTGAACATCCGCTGATGAAAATTGCATTAAGACCTCTGTATTACTTAGGAGTTGAAGATGCGAGTGATGCAATTAAGTGGGTGCAATTTTATGTAAGCGATATAAGCAATTATTATTATACATCCAAGCAAGGAGACGTATGGATTAAAGAGAGTTTAAATAGTAAGCAAAATATCGCAGAAAAGATTTTTAAAGAAATAGATCAGGAAGATAATGCTGAGTAGAGAGCTTGGGAATTCAGCGGACACCTCCGACAACGTCGAACGTCGTGAATACGTAAACGTAACAGGAAATTAACAAGTCAAAAAAAAATAATGATAACTTGCGAGGCATTATGAAATTAATAAAATTAAAGCGCAGTAAAACTGAAGAAGATATAAGAAGAGAATTAGTAGGATCGCATGAGTCATTATTTAATGATGAAATAAGATCAGGATTGTTTTCAGTTATCAAGAGGTTTTTTCCACAAATGGAAACTGCCTATATCTTATTTTGGACACCTGAACAAGGGGAAGACATATTTTCGTTGCTGATTAATAACGATACAATTGCAAAAGTAGAAATTGATCGTTACGACCCTAATATTGAACCTATAATTGAAAGCAAACAGCTAGACAATGTCTATTTAAAAGGACTTAGGAAATATTCACAGATTAGATTAGCGATTGCACTTGAACTTGCAAATATGGATCTGCAAGATGAAGAAAAAAATTAAAGGAGTTTCCAAATTGAAGAATCCAAAGCGTTCAATAATTTTAATATTTCTTTTAATGATACTAGCCCTAAGTGGTTGTATTTCAAGCAGTGTAAAGACGGATGAAATTGTTGAGGATGGGTTGAACATAAACTCAATTTCATTTGGACTGGGAGAGAGCGAAGAAGATGCAGGTATTACAGTCGTAACATACAATTTCAATCTACGGAATAGAACCAATAAATCAATAATCCTAAAAACAGTTGAACCGATCATAAGTAAGGAGATTCAGGAGCGATTGATCGATAGAAACATTAAATTGGACATAAATGAGAAAATTGATGGTGATACTTCGGAAGCACTGACAGGTACTTTTAAATTAGATACAAAAGGGCTTGATAAAGAAGGAATAATTAATACGGATTGTAATATGAAGTGCGACACCTATTGAAAATAAAAAATGGCTCATAGCCTGATTCGTGTAGAATGAAAGTTACCACACCAGCATTCACACAAGGAGAATCAGTC
>NZ_JBBCYH010000032.1:0-3013 GCF_037144955.1 Paenibacillus sp. USHLN196
GCGACGCCTGATTTTATTTTTTTGCCTGAAATTTATGTTTGGTTGCCCTTAGCTTTTAATCGCTTTTCTTAGGGACTTTTGTTATAATTATTACAGGACTGAAACAAGATCGAAAATCATCAGAGGCAACTTATTGTTGTTCTTGGTGATTTTCTTTTTTTATGTACTGATGTCTACCAGGAACCCAAGAATAAAGTTCTTCCAGCATATTTGAACGACAAACACTACATATGCACTTCGAATTATCGTCAGAAGTATGAACAAGATCAGCATTATCATCTTCAGCATCCTGAAGCTCTCCAGTAGCCTTTAATTCTTCCCAAACGTCCTTCAGAAGACCTCCATAGGCCAAAAGACGTCTACCTGATAAAGACGTGTCCAGAACCGAAACAGACTCATCTGTACGCTCCTCATCAATGCCACTCTCAAGATCAGGCAAAAACTCCATTTTTCCTTTCCGATCCACATTCTTGTACTCATACTTGTTGTATATTAAAAAGTCCTCCGATTTCGTCGCATATTTCGCCAACTCTGCAACCGCAGCTCCCGATAAATCCGTTTCAGAAAATCCCGATTCTCCAACCTCAATTCCTTTTTCTTCGAGTATCTTAATTTCATTTTCAACATTCCTCTTTCCTTTCACTATTCGCACATGAGTTATAGGCATGTAGTCTACTTTCAAGCAACTTTGCCACAACTCTGAAATACGTTCAGTTGTGAGATAATCTTTTCCTTTGAAATAAGATGGAGAAACTCCGATAAGAACATGAAAATGTGGATGATAACTTTTCTGTAGATAATTTTGAGTCACCTCAAGTGATCGAAACCACCCTATAGAAATAGCCTTTATTTCTTTTCTTCGTACAAAGTTATTCCAAGCTTTGGTCATTTGAGATATCGTATCGGGAAGATCTTCGCCGGCACAGTTTTTTATAGTCAAAGTGAGAAACAACCAACGCAACTTTCTGGGTTGTACGGAAAGCTTCTTCTTTCCCTTCATATCCTCCCCTGTAACTGCACCATGTGCAACTTGCTTAATTTGATGAGCAACTAACAACGATCGTCTCCATGAACACATTGGACAAAGTCTGACTCTGCAAAAGTTAGACCATATTAATTTTTTCTCATGTCCATTCGGACAGACATTAAATTTCAAAGAACTACCACAATTGCAAACTCTATCGGATTTACTCAACTTATTTAACCTTGCAAACGATTCAGCAAGTAAAAGACTATTCGTCTTATGCCTTTGCCATGGACGCTCACGGCCACGTTTTGAATAATCCGTTAATATTTCATAATCACCAGACATTTTTTCACCTACCGTTCTACCATTTCCCGAGTATTTCCCTTAGAGCCGTATGGGTTTAAGTCGATTTTGTCTCTGAGAGTTGTTTCTATAGTATCAAGTAAAGGAAGAAACACGTTCTAAACAAACGGGTCGCCCCTCACCAAGGCGACCCGTCTTATATAAAATTGGTTACTTGTTCGCACTGGAAATAGGAGGTAACCAGGAGTGAGCCATTAAACAGCAGAAGGCAATTTTACGTCTTTTACAAGATTAATATCTTTCAATACAACAACAGGTTTGCCGCCAACTTTGGTAGCTTTCATGCCAAAATCGAATTCATAGATTCCTGGACAAACAGTGATCTGATCCCAGAGTTCCTCATCAGCCGTAATGGACATCGGTATGTATCCACGTTTTGCCGCATCGTTTTCAGGTTGATCAACATAAGTAACCTTAACTCCGGTCAATCTCTCTCCGGATTCACGATTCACAAAATCATAGTGGGTTGCACCAAGAACTAAATATTGCAAATCAGCTCACCTCCGTTTTTTTTGTGGAATAAATCTCTTTTCCATATTCCGTAATCTGGCCATCTGCATCTATTAATTTTAAACCAAGCACCTCTTCAGCTTCAGACAAAGCACCTTCAATAAAAGAGTTAGCTTGAGAACTTCTCGAGCTGCCAAGCAATTTAGAAATATACTCTAAACGACGGTTTACATCAGGAGAAAGGGTTACAGTAAAACGAATTTTTGACTCCTCCATATCTTCAGATATTTCTTTAATCATCAGTTGTTTACTGACCAAATCTCTAATACTCACAGAATCACCTTCTTTTTTTATTCTAATTTTGTTATTTTAAATAACCAATATTGTCATTATATCATCATACTTATTTATGCGCAAATAGATTGATAGATTCATAGATAGCCGCCGGCGGCTAAAGGGTATCCCCTTTAGAATCCGTATTCCCTCGCCGGGAGCAGGTCCAAAAACGCTGTTTTTGGACTGATCGATAGGGTTGGAACATCGATACGCTCGTAAAGGTTACCCTTCGGCGTCCCGATCGGTCCGACCTTGACGGCTTACAACTGGATCATTGATCCTTGCCATTGGTCTTTTCCAACAAGAGATGTACGAATTTTTGTGGAAAATGTTCAGTTTTATAATAAAGCTGAACCAATAGCTCAACCACATCTGACTCTGATCGAACTCCAAAATATTTCTTCAAAAATTCCAGGTCACTTTTTGTCTCCGGTGATACATGTAGCGTCTTTTTCATTGTTTTTCTCCTTTTTGGTACTTTTATATTTATTTTTGGTACTTTACAAGGGTATTTTGGTACTTTATGATATAAGAAAATACCAAAAGGAGCACTATTATGATAGTTTCCTCTTTAGATGATTTTACAGAATATGAGCCACATTGCGAATACTGCGGAGAATATGATGATGTAAGAAATCTTGATTTGTCTGAAGGAAAGTATCTACGCGAATTTGACGTTCATATTTGCGTTCACTGCAGAAGGAAATTGATCGATGCTTTGAAGAAAAGTGTGTGATTATATCAAAAAGGCGTCGCCATCCGAAGGGTTCCACTCCTTGCGGATCAGCGACGCCTGATTTTATTTTTTTGCCTGAAATTTATGTTTGGTTGCCCTTAGCTTTTAATCGCTTTTCTTAGGGACTTTTGTTATAATTATTACAGGACTGAAACAAGATC
>NZ_JBBCYH010000033.1:0-1728 GCF_037144955.1 Paenibacillus sp. USHLN196
TGATATGCTCCCATCACAGTAGACAGTAGAAAAAACAAAACTCTACTTCTACCATGATGGGAGTTTTTGTAATGTCCAAAAGAAGCCCGGTTTCATATGAAATCAAGATTCAGGTTGTAAGGCGTTGCCTGCAACATGAATCCAACCCCAACCATGAGGCAAAGCAACTGGGGGTCCATAAAAACACGGTTACCGATTGGATAAGAAAATACAAGGTAGATGGAGAAGAAGGATTAAGAGAATCGAGGGGATGGAAATCTTACTCCAAGGAGCTAAAGCTATCTGCCATTCAAGATGTACGCTCTGGCGAATACTCTGTACGAGCGGTGGTGAAAAAGTACCATATTTCGAGTAAATCTGTGTTAGAGAGCTGGATTTCCAAGTATACTGAAGGGGTGAAAATGAAACCAACTCGGAAAAGGATTGGATCCCCTCATATGAATAAAGGACGGAAAACGACTTACGAGGAACGTATTGAAATTGTACAATTCGCCATCGCCCATGATTTAGATTACCAGAAAGCCATCGACAAGTACGGTGTCTCTTACCAGCAAGTGTACGCATGGGTTCGTAAATATCAAGCGAGTGGTCATGAAGCTTTAAAAGACCTCCGAGGTCGTAAAAAGCCGCTAGAAGAGCTAGACGAACAGGAACGGCTAAAGCTTCGGATCAAGGAACTCGAGGCACGAAATGAGCATTTAGAAATGGAGAATGCACTCGCAAAAAAGTTGGCAGAGATCCGGCGAAGAAATACACGTTAACCTTTGTTCGACATGCAGACATCTATCAAGCGATTACAGAGCTGCATGCCGAGAAAGGGTATGCGGTCACCAAGCTCTGTGAGCTAGCAGGAATCGCCCGATCTGCCTATTATAAGTGGCTGAAATGGATACCATCCGACAGGGAACTTGAAAATCTTGCACTAGCCAAGGAAGTCAAACTTCGCTATGACAAACGAAACGGGATACTCGGTTATCGCCAAATGCGTACTCAGTTGAATCGTAAGCTTAAAAAAAGGTACAACCGTAAACGGTATTACCGCATCATGCGAGCCCTTGAATTAAAGGCAGTGATTCGCAAAAAGCGGCCCAATTACGTGAAAGCTCCAACCCTTCATATCGCTGAGAATGTCATGAACCGAAAATTCCAAGCGGAGGTCGCCAACCAAAAGTGGTGCACCGATGTAACAGAGTTGAAATATGGAAATGGCCGTAAGGCCTATCTGAGTGCCATTATTGACGGTTATGACAACTCTATTGTTTCATGGGTGCTCAGCCACTCCAATAACAATGAGCTTGTCATGAACACGGTAAAGAAAGCTTATAAAAGAAACCCGAATGCTACGCCGCTCTTGCACAGTGATCGCGGCTTTCAATATACTTCGCTGGAATACAAACAACTTCAAAAGAGATACAAGTTTACAAAAAGTATGTCTCGTGTAAGCCGGTGTTTGGACAACCAACCCATTGAACGATTCTGGGGTACCTTTAAAGCAGAAAGCTTTTATCTGGAGAAGCACGATACGTATGACAGTCTCCTTCGTAGCGTAAGAACGTATATCCATTATTACAATAATTTTCGATACACGGAACGACTAAACGGCTTATCCCCAAACGAATATCGACGAGCAGTTTAATTAAGAAAATAATCCCCTCAATATAACCGAGGGGATATTGAATACTAATGATTTTGTTTTTTTAGTCTGTCTACTTGACAGGGAGCACTTCA
>NZ_JBBCYH010000034.1:0-1091 GCF_037144955.1 Paenibacillus sp. USHLN196
CTGTGAAGTGCACCCCTTAGAATAGACATTGGATTAAACCCCTGGTTTATCCGATGAAATTCTAAGGGGTGCATTTTTTATGCCAGCAGTTAAAGGTCAGAAGTTTAAACAGTATTCCTTCGAGATAAAGATGGAAGCGATACATCTTCACTTGGTGGAAGGCTGGACGTATCGCAGAATCATGGAGAAGTTTGGCATGAAAGACAGACATCGTCTCAAAGATTGGATGAAGAAGTACAAGGAATCCGGTGAGTTTGGACTCATCGATCATCGTGGAAGACGTGAGGAATATGTTGACCAAGACAGACAGTTGAGCCGGCTGAAACGAGAAAATGAAATGCTAAAAAAGTGCTTGGAAATCTGGATGCAGGAGATGAAATGCAAAGATATATTAGCGTCGAGAAAGCCGCAAAAGAGTATCCAGTGAGCGCACTTTGCAAGATTTTTGGTGTCTCTAGAAGCGGCTACTATGCTTATCTCAAACGCAAAGGTCAAGATCGTGATCAAACGGACAAGGCACTTGTACAAAAGGTTTACGACCAATACAACGGAGTGTATGGCTACCGCCAGATTCAGTTGTTTTTGCTACAGGATCACGGGGTCTGGATGAATCATAAGAAAGTGCTACGGCTCATGCAGACGCTTGGAATTCGATCAAGAATTCGGCGTAAGCATCGCTGTAACTACACTTCTTCAACTGAAGGACGAGTTGCCAAAAACCTGCTGAAGCGCGACTTTAAAGCAGATAGAGCGAACCAAAAATGGGTTACGGACGTCACTCAATTCCGTGTAGGTGAGTCATGGATCTACCTCTCTGCCGTGAAAGATCTATTTAATAATGAGATTGTAGCCTATCAAATGAGTCGAAGAAACGACAATCTGCTGGTTTTACAGACCTTTGAGAATGCTTTTAACAAGACAAAAGACGTGACGGGACTGATCGTTCACAGCGATCAGGGATTCCAGTACACGTCTTATGCCTACCACGACATGCTGCCAAAGGTTGGCGCCCAAATCAGCATGTCTCGCCGAGGGAATTGTTATGACAATGCCTCGATGGAGAGCTTCTTCTCGCATCTCAAAACGGAAGG
>NZ_JBBCYH010000035.1:0-1081 GCF_037144955.1 Paenibacillus sp. USHLN196
GACAGATTGTAATATGAAGTGCGACACCCGCTGGAAATAAATAAAAAATGGCCCATGGCCGGATTCGTGTAGAATGAAGTCACCACAACAACCATTCACACAAGGAGAATCCACCATGAGCTACAGACATCTTAGCATAATCGAGCGCAGCAAGCTAGAAATCCTCCATCGGCAAGGTCAAAGTTCAAGAGGCATCGCAAAAGAATTAGGAAGACATCCTTCGACGATTTGTCGTGAATTGAATCGTGCTACTTCATCGCAAGCCTATCAGGCAGAACAGGCTCAGAGCGCGTATGAGGAGCGTCGTAAGGCTTCTGTCTCACCTGGTAAATGGTCCGAAGTCTTAGCTATTTCCTTGGAGGAAAAACTGCAGGCAACGTGGTCTCCGGAACAGATCACGGAACGTTTCCGCATCCAAGGCCTGCCGTCGGTCTCCTTTAAAACCATCTATCGTTGGCTCTATGCCGGACGTCTAGTTCGAGGCGTGTTACAGGTCCTTCGACACAAAGGGAAGCGTCAGAAACCCACAGAAACTCGCGGTAAATTCGCTATCGGCAGATCCATTTCGGATCGCCCCAATGAGGTTCGTTCCCGAGAAACGTTTGGGCACTGGGAACTGGATACCGTCGTATCAGGTCGTGGGAAAAGTAAAGGATGCGTAGCCACGCTCATTGAACGCAAAACCCGGCTGTATACCGCCATTCTCATGCCGGATCGTACCGCTTTGTCCATGGAAATTGCGCTTGGTGTAGCCATCTCCCAGTACCCTAAAGGCACCTTCCTTACAGCCACGGCTGACAGAGGCAAGGAATTTGCTTGCTATGCAAACCTGGAAGACACACATGGCTTTCACGTCTATTTTGCTGACCCGTATTCTTCCTGGCAACGCGGTTCCAACGAAAATGGGAATGGACTACTGCGGGAGTTTCATCCCAAGGGCACCGACTTCGCTCAAGTAGAGGATGAAGATCTCGGCCACTCACTGGATCTGATTAACCACAGACCCCGAAAATGCTTGGGCTGGAGAACCGCTCACGAATCTTTCACAGAGGAACTGTCGCACTTGGTTTGACAATCTGTC
>NZ_JBBCYH010000036.1:0-1080 GCF_037144955.1 Paenibacillus sp. USHLN196
TACGGATTGTAATATGAAGTGCGACACCTATTGAAAATAAAAAATGGCTCATAGCCTGATTCGTGTAGAATGAAAGTTACCACACCAGCATTCACACAAGGAGAATCAGTCCATGAGTTATTCACATCTTAGCATAATCGAACGCAGCAAGCTAGAAATCCTACATCAACAAGGGAAAAGTGCAAGAGCTATTGCCGAGGAACTTGGTCGGCATCATACGACCATTTACCGGGAAATCAGCCGGAATGTTCAACTACAGCCATATCAGGCAGAAAGCTCACAACAAGCTTATGTGCAGCGCCGTAAAGCTTCCGTATCCAAGGGTAAATGGACGAAAAAACATGCTGAAGAGCTGGAAGAGAAGTTGCACGCCACATGGTCCCCTGAGCAGATCGTGGAGCGCTTTAGAGCTGAAAATCAACCCACCGTATGTTTCAAAACGATCTACCGCTGGATCTATGCAGGTCGTCTAACGAAAGGTGCTTTACACGTACTCCGGCACAAAGGTAAACGTCAGAAACCTGCGGAAACACGCGGGAAGTTTGCTGTAGGCAGACCCATTTCCCAGCGCCCGAAAGACGTTCTCTCCCGGGAAAGATTTGGGCATTGGGAACTGGACACGGTGGTATCGGGACGTGGAAAGAGCAAGGGGTGTGTAGCAACCTTCATTGAACGGAAAACACGTCTGTACACCGCGATTCAAATGCCCGATCGGACAGCTTTGTCGATGGAGATCGCCTTTGGCGTAGTCGCTGCTCAGTATCCTACTGAGGCTTTTCGAACCGCTACGGCAGACCGTGGCAAGGAGTTCGCCTGCTACGCGAACCTGGAACAAACACACGACGTACAGATCTATTTTGCTGACCCTTACTCTTCCTGGCAACGCGGTTCGAATGAGAATGCGAACGGCTTACTTCGAGAGTTCTTTCCCAAGGGTACGGACTTTGCGCAAATCTCAGATGCAACATTGGAGCGTTCGCTTCATTTAATCAACCATCGCCCCCGAAAATGTCTGGGCTGGAAGACCGCTCACGAATCTTTCACACAGGAACTGTCGCACTTGGCTTGACAATCCGTCTT
>NZ_JBBCYH010000037.1:0-1030 GCF_037144955.1 Paenibacillus sp. USHLN196
CAAGCTCTCTGGTTTGGGCTTCTCCGCGTTCGCTCGCCGCTACTGACGGAATCACTATTGTTTTCTCTTCCTCAGGGTACTTAGATGTTTCAGTTCCCCTGGTATGCCTCTACATAACCTATGTATTCAGTTATGAGTAACTGGAAATTACCCCAGCTGGGTTTCCCCATTCGGACACCCCCGGATCAAAGCTTGCTTACAGCTCCCCGAGGCAGTTTCGTTGTTCGCCACGTCCTTCATCGGCTCCTAGCGCCTAGGCATCCTCCGTGTGCTCTTAGTAGCTTAACCATATCGCTCGTGTTCGAGCTGTCACTCCACTTGGTTTGCTTGCGCAAATCCAAAAGTCGTTCCATTTCGATCACTCGCTCATGCAATCTACCGTTTTTATTGAAACTTGTTTAACACAAGTTCAGCTAAAAAGGAATGTTCTAATTCGCGTTTGTTTCGTTTCGATATCTAGTTTTCAAAGAACAAACTTGTAAATCATTTTTGGTGGAGCCAAGCGGGATCGAACCGCTGACCTCCTGCTTGCAAGGCAGGCGCTCTCCCAGCTGAGCTATGGCCCCATATGAAATTAAAAGGTGTAGATGGTGGGCCCTGGTGGACTCGAACCACCGGCCTCACCCTTATCAGAGGTGCGCTCTAACCAACTGAGCTAAGGGCCCACATTATATATACTATTTGAACCCAAAATGGGTTACGCTTGGCGGCGTTCTACTCTCCCAGGACCCTGCGGTCCAAGTACCATTGACGCTGAAGGGCTTAACGGTCGTGTTCGGGATGGGAACGTGTGGAACCCCTTCGCTATCGCCACCAAACGTTTGAGAGTTTGAGCTCTCAAAACTGAGCAACGAGTGAGTAACTAGCCGACCTGGCTAGGTTTTGCAGCTAAGCTGCGTATTTGAATGTTTCCGTTGCAGGAAACGATTCTCCATAGAAAGGAGGTGATCCAGCCGCACCTTCCGATACGGCTACCTTGTTACGACTTCACCCCAATCATCTATCCCACCTTCGGCGGCTGGCTCCTTGC
>NZ_JBBCYH010000039.1:0-794 GCF_037144955.1 Paenibacillus sp. USHLN196
GGCTTAGAAGCAGCCACCATTGAAAGAGTGCGTAATAGCTCACTGGTCGAGTGACTCTGCGCCGAAAATGTAACGGGGCTAAACACACCACCGAAGCTATGGCTTGATGCTTTGCATCAGGGGTAGGGGAGCGTTGTATAAGGGTTGAAGGTGTACCGTAAGGAGCGCTGGACATTATACAAGTGAGAATGCCGGTATGAGTAACGAAAAGATCAGTGAGAATCTGATCCGCCGAAAGCCTAAGGGTTCCTGAGGAAGGCTCGTCCGCTCAGGGTAAGTCGGGACCTAAGGCGAGGCCGAAAGGCGTAGTCGAAGGACAACAGGTCGAAATTCCTGTACCACCGTAAGCCGTTATGAGCAATGGGGGGACGCAGTAGGGTAGTGACGCAGACTGATGGATGTCTGTCCAAGCAGTAAGGCTGATGTGTAGGCAAATCCGCACATCGTAAGGCTGAGCTGTGATGGGGAGTGAAAATTACAGTAGCGAAGGTCATGATCTCACACTGCCAAGAAAAGCCTCTAGCCAGGTGATGGTGCCCGTACCGCAAACCGACACAGGTAGGCGAGAAGAGTATTCTAAGGCGCGCGGAAGAACTCTCGTTAAGGAACTCGGCAAAATGACCCCGTAACTTCGGGAGAAGGGGTGCCCCGGTAGTGTGAATAGCACGAGGGGGCCGCAGTGAAAAGGCCCAAGCGACTGTTTAGCAAAAACACAGGTCTGTGCGAAGCCGTAAGGCGAAGTATACGGGCTGACGCCTGCCCGGTGCTGGAAGGTTAAGGGGAGTGGTTAGGGA
>NZ_JBBCYH010000040.1:0-539 GCF_037144955.1 Paenibacillus sp. USHLN196
CTTTCCTTCGGGACAGAGGAGACAGGTGGTGCATGGTTGTCGTCAGCTCGTGTCGTGAGATGTTGGGTTAAGTCCCGCAACGAGCGCAACCCTTATATTTAGTTGCCAGCACTTCGGGTGGGCACTCTAGATAGACTGCCGGTGACAAACCGGAGGAAGGTGGGGATGACGTCAAATCATCATGCCCCTTATGACCTGGGCTACACACGTACTACAATGGCCGGTACAACGGGCTGCGAAATCGCGAGATGGAGCCAATCCCAACAAAGCCGGTCTCAGTTCGGATTGCAGGCTGCAACTCGCCTGCATGAAGTCGGAATTGCTAGTAATCGCGGATCAGCATGCCGCGGTGAATACGTTCCCGGGTCTTGTACACACCGCCCGTCACACCACGAGAGTTTATAACACCCGAAGTCGGTGGGGTAACCGCAAGGAGCCAGCCGCCGAAGGTGGGATAGATGATTGGGGTGAAGTCGTAACAAGGTAGCCGTATCGGAAGGTGCGGCTGGATCACCTCCTTTCTATGGAGAATCGTTTCC
>NZ_JBBCYH010000041.1:0-523 GCF_037144955.1 Paenibacillus sp. USHLN196
TCGCCCTATTCAGACTCGCTTTCGCTGCGGCTCCGGCTCTTCACCTTAACCTTGCACGGGAACGTAACTCGCCGGTTCATTCTACAAAAGGCACGCCATCACCCCTAAAACGGGCTCTGACTTTTTGTAAGCACACGGTTTCAGGTTCTATTTCACTCCCCTTCCGGGGTGCTTTTCACCTTTCCCTCACGGTACTGCTTCACTATCGGTCGCTAGGAAGTATTTAGCCTTGGCAGATGGTCCTGCCGGATTCATACGGGGTTTCACGTGCCCCGCACTACTCGGGATCCGTCTCGGAGGGAACAGACTTTCAATTACAGGGCTTTTACCTTCTTTGGCGGGCCTTTCCAGACCTCTTCGCTTAACCGGTTCCTTTGTAACTCCATGTGAGACGTCCCACAACCCCAAAGAGCAAGCTCTCTGGTTTGGGCTTCTCCGCGTTCGCTCGCCGCTACTGACGGAATCACTATTGTTTTCTCTTCCTCAGGGTACTTAGATGTTTCAGTTCCCCTGGTATGCCTCT
>NZ_JBBCYH010000042.1:0-517 GCF_037144955.1 Paenibacillus sp. USHLN196
AGTACGTGGACGTAGACCCGAAACCGGGTGATCTACCCCTGTCCAGGGTGAAGGTGCGGTAACACGCACTGGAGGCCCGAACCCACGCATGTTGAAAAATGCGGGGATGAGGTGGGGGTAGCGGAGAAATTCCAATCGAACTCGGAGATAGCTGGTTCTCCCCGAAATAGCTTTAGGGCTAGCCTCGGAAAACAGAGTCGTGGAGGTAGAGCACTGATTGGGTGCGGGGCCCGCAAGGGTTACCAAGCTCAGTCAAACTCCGAATGCCATAGACTTACTTCCGGGAGTCAGACAGTGAGTGCTAAGATCCATTGTCAAAAGGGAAACAGCCCAGACCATCAGCTAAGGTCCCCAAGTGTGTGTTAAGTGGGAAAGGATGTGGAGTTGCACAGACAACCAGGATGTTGGCTTAGAAGCAGCCACCATTGAAAGAGTGCGTAATAGCTCACTGGTCGAGTGACTCTGCGCCGAAAATGTAACGGGGCTAAACACACCACCGAAGCTATGGCTTGATGCT
>NZ_JBBCYH010000043.1:0-455 GCF_037144955.1 Paenibacillus sp. USHLN196
GATAGATGATTGGGGTGAAGTCGTAACAAGGTAGCCGTATCGGAAGGTGCGGCTGGATCACCTCCTTTCTATGGAGAATCGTTTCCCGAGTGGAAACATTCAAATACGCAGGTTCTAAGAACCTGCAACAGCAACACAGTTACTTATCCATTTGTTCAGTTTTGATGGAATTTGAGGGGCCATAGCTCAGCTGGGAGAGCGCCTGCCTTGCAAGCAGGAGGTCAGCGGTTCGATCCCGCTTGGCTCCACCAAACAATTTCATCTATTTGGCTTGTTCTTTGAAAACTAGATATCGAAACGAAAGTAAATGCGAATTAGAACATTCCTTTTTAGCTGAACTTGTGTAAACAAGTTTCAATAAAAACGGTAGATTGCATGAGCGAGTGATCGAAATGGAACGACTTTTGGATTTGCGCAAGCAAACCAAGTGGAGTGACAGCTCGAACACGAGCGAT
>NZ_JBBCYH010000044.1:0-430 GCF_037144955.1 Paenibacillus sp. USHLN196
TTACTGTCAGATAACAATCATGTTCTGGATAAAGCTTTTGAATTATTTCGCATCTGCTACAAACAGAACGATTGGGACGAAGCAAAAAAGATCGCAAGTCACATGCATAAAATCGCAAGGAACCAATACAAAACTCAACAAAAATATGGAGACATATCCCCGCTTCAGTTGCCCATGAGAAGGCCGCTCATATTTTACATAGGCTATAGTTACCTGGCTGAATCTATCGTGTATCAAAAGCAGGGTCTATATGAAGAAGCGCGATCCTGCATATCACATTATGAATATTTAGATCAGTACGATATTCAAGATCCTGAAAGCCAAGAAGAAGTTCGCCGGTTTAAGATTTTTGCCAAAGCTAACTCCTACGCTATTGATCTACTGGCCGGTGACTTTGAAATTCTGGAAGAGTACCACACCTTTATTCAAT
>NZ_JBBCYH010000045.1:0-379 GCF_037144955.1 Paenibacillus sp. USHLN196
CGATGGCGGAGGGGTTCCACACGTACCCATCCCGAACACGACCGTTAAGCCCTCTAGCGCCGATGGTACTTGGACCGCAGGGTCCTGGGAGAGTAGGACGCCGCCAAGCGATTTCCCTTTGGGGTATTTTTTTTGCCCCCCTTGCCTAGGAATAAGGGATATATATTAGGGCCCTTAGCTCAGTTGGTTAGAGCGCACCTCTGATAAGGGTGAGGCCGGTGGTTCGAGTCCACCAGGGCCCATAGTAATACCACAACAAGAAATACAACAGTGTATGGGGCCATAGCTCAGCTGGGAGAGCGCCTGCCTTGCAAGCAGGAGGTCAGCGGTTCGATCCCGCTTGGCTCCACCATTCCCTGATAGCTCAGTTGGTAGAGCA
>NZ_JBBCYH010000046.1:0-357 GCF_037144955.1 Paenibacillus sp. USHLN196
TGCTCTACCAACTGAGCTATCAGGGAATGGTGGAGCCAAGCGGGATCGAACCGCTGACCTCCTGCTTGCAAGGCAGGCGCTCTCCCAGCTGAGCTATGGCCCCATACACTGGTGTATTTCTTGTTTTGATATTACTATGGGCCCTGGTGGACTCGAACCACCGGCCTCACCCTTATCAGAGGTGCGCTCTAACCAACTGAGCTAAGGGCCCTTATCAAATCTCGAAAAAAAATACCCCCAAAGGGGTTTCGCTTGGCGGCGTCCTACTCTCCCAGGACCCTGCGGTCCAAGTACCATCGGCGCTAGAGGGCTTAACGGTCGTGTTCGGGATGGGTACGTGTGGAACCCCTCCGCCAT
>NZ_JBBCYH010000047.1:0-352 GCF_037144955.1 Paenibacillus sp. USHLN196
CGTTGCTCAGTTTTGAGAGCTCAAACTCTCAAACAGCTTGCTTTTGCATGGAGCTTGTTCTTTGAAAACTAGATATCGAAACGAAACAAACGCGAATTAGAACATTCCTTTTTAGCTGAACTTGTGTTAAACAAGTTTCAATAAAAACGGTAGTTAATTGCTTTTGCGATGGTATTGAATGGGAGTGACTTTTGGCTTTGCGCAAGCAAAACAAGGGAAGCGAGCAGTCAAAACCGGAGCAATATGGTTAAGCTACTAAGAGCACACGGAGGATGCCTAGGCGCTAGGAGCCGATGAAGGACGTGGCGAACAACGAAACTGCCTCGGGGAGCTGTAAGCAAGCTTTGATCCG
>NZ_JBBCYH010000048.1:0-283 GCF_037144955.1 Paenibacillus sp. USHLN196
TGAAGTCGTAACAAGGTAGCCGTATCGGAAGGTGCGGCTGGATCACCTCCTTTCTATGGAGAATCGTTTCCTGCAACGGAAACATTCAAATACGCAGCTTAGCTGCAAAACACTCACTCGTTGCTCAGTTTTGAGAGCTCAAACTCTCAAACAGCTTGCTTTTGCACGGAGCTTGTTCTTTGAAAACTAGATATCGAAACGAAACAAACGCGAATTAGAACATTCCTTTTTAGCTGAACTTGTGTTAAACAAGTTTCAATAAAAACGGTAGATTGCATGAGCG
>NZ_JBBCYH010000049.1:0-274 GCF_037144955.1 Paenibacillus sp. USHLN196
TGTTCTAATTCGCGTTTGTTTCGTTTCGATATCTAGTTTTCAAAGAACAAGCTCCATGCAAAAGCAAGCTGTTTGAGAGTTTGAGCTCTCAAAACTGAGCAACGAGTGAGTTAAAAGCTTTACGAAGTAAAGCTCGCTTCGGAAGCATGCTTCCTGAAGACTTGTATTTGAATGTTTCCGTTGCAGGAAACGATTCTCCATAGAAAGGAGGTGATCCAGCCGCACCTTCCGATACGGCTACCTTGTTACGACTTCACCCCAATCATCTATCCCA
>NZ_JBBCYH010000050.1:0-267 GCF_037144955.1 Paenibacillus sp. USHLN196
GTCCAAGTACCATCGGCGCTAGAGGGCTTAACGGTCGTGTTCGGGATGGGTACGTGTGGAACCCCTCCGCCATCGCCACCAAACGCATAGCTTAGCTTACATTTCAGAGTTCGTTCTCTGAAAACTAGATTCGAAACGAAACATGCGAATTAGAAGTTGCTAATTGGATAAGCCCTCGACCGATTAGTACTGGTCAGCTCCATGCATTGCTGCACTTCCACCCCCAGCCTATCTACCTCGTCGTCTTCAAGGGGTCTTACATACTGG
>NZ_JBBCYH010000051.1:0-266 GCF_037144955.1 Paenibacillus sp. USHLN196
TCCCGAAGCTGTGAACCGAAGCCCCAGTAAACGGCGGCCGTAACTATAACGGTCCTAAGGTAGCGAAATTCCTTGTCAGGTAAATTCTGACCCGCACGAATGGCGTAACGACTTGGGCGCTGTCTCAACGAGAGATCCGGTGAAATTTTAATACCTGTGAAGATGCAGGTTACCCGCGACAAGACGGAAAGACCCCATGGAGCTTTACTGCAGCTTGATATTGAATTTGGGTACGATCTGTACAGGATAGGTGGGAGCCTTTGAAG
>NZ_JBBCYH010000052.1:0-247 GCF_037144955.1 Paenibacillus sp. USHLN196
ATCTCATTTGTGCTCCAGTGGATTCAAACCAAGGCTTGTTTCCAACTTTCGCGTTCATTCTGCAAGCAGAATGTTTACTCACTCGTTGTTCAGTTTTCAAAGATCAAACTTATTTTGTTACCGAATGTCGTTCTCCTCAGCAACTTTTATATCTTATCACATCCGAACCAACTTTGCAAGCTCTTTTTTTAAGTTTCTTTCGAAGCTTATCCGTTTCGCTTGCCGCACCGTGTGAACCGTGTTTTCT
>NZ_JBBCYH010000053.1:0-241 GCF_037144955.1 Paenibacillus sp. USHLN196
GCAATTATACTTTCCTTGAGAAAGTGATCTGGAACCGTGGTGTAGTTGGCCTAACATGCCTGCCTGTCACGCAGGAGATCGCGGGTTCGAATCCCGTCGGTTCCGCCATTTTATATTTATTAATACCGTATGCGGAAGTGGCTCAGCGGTAGAGCATCGCCTTGCCAAGGCGAGGGTCGCGGGTTCGATTCCCGTCTTCCGCTCCAATATTTGCGCCCTTAGCTCAGCTGGATAGAGCGTT
>NZ_JBBCYH010000054.1:0-240 GCF_037144955.1 Paenibacillus sp. USHLN196
AGGAGGCGACCGCCCCAGTCAAACTGCCCACCTGACACTGTCCCCGCACCGGATTACGGTACCAGGTTAGAACCTAGATACGATCAGGGTGGTATCCCAACGTTGCCTCCATGCAAGCTGGCGCTCACACTTCAAAGGCTCCCACCTATCCTGTACAGATCGTACCCAAATTCAATATCAAGCTGCAGTAAAGCTCCATGGGGTCTTTCCGTCTTGTCGCGGGTAACCTGCATCTTCACA
>NZ_JBBCYH010000055.1:0-239 GCF_037144955.1 Paenibacillus sp. USHLN196
GTCGCAAGACTGAAACTCAAAGGAATTGACGGGGACCCGCACAAGCAGTGGAGTATGTGGTTTAATTCGAAGCAACGCGAAGAACCTTACCAGGTCTTGACATCCCTCTGATCGGTACAGAGATGTACCTTTCCTTCGGGACAGAGGAGACAGGTGGTGCATGGTTGTCGTCAGCTCGTGTCGTGAGATGTTGGGTTAAGTCCCGCAACGAGCGCAACCCTTATATTTAGTTGCCAGCA
>NZ_JBBCYH010000056.1:0-238 GCF_037144955.1 Paenibacillus sp. USHLN196
GGAGGCGACCGCCCCAGTCAAACTGCCCACCTGACACTGTCCCCGCACCGGATTACGGTACCAGGTTAGAACCTAGATACGATCAGGGTGGTATCCCAACGTTGCCTCCACAGAAGCTGGCGCTCCTGCTTCAAAGGCTCCCACCTATCCTGTACAGATCGTACCCAAATTCAATATCAAGCTGCAGTAAAGCTCCATGGGGTCTTTCCGTCTTGTCGCGGGTAACCTGCATCTTCAC
>NZ_JBBCYH010000057.1:0-238 GCF_037144955.1 Paenibacillus sp. USHLN196
GTGAAGATGCAGGTTACCCGCGACAAGACGGAAAGACCCCATGGAGCTTTACTGCAGCTTGATATTGAATTTGGGTACGATCTGTACAGGATAGGTGGGAGCCTTTGAAGCGTGAGCGCCAGCTTGCGTGGAGGCAACGTTGGGATACCACCCTGATCGTATCTAGGTTCTAACCTGGTACCGTAATCCGGTGCGGGGACAGTGTCAGGTGGGCAGTTTGACTGGGGCGGTCGCCTCC
>NZ_JBBCYH010000058.1:0-238 GCF_037144955.1 Paenibacillus sp. USHLN196
GGCTGGGGGTGGAAGTGCAGCAATGCATGGAGCTGACCAGTACTAATCGGTCGAGGGCTTATCCAATAGCAAGTTCTAAATCGCATGTTTCGTTTCGAATCTAGTTTTCAGAGAACAACAACTCTGGAATGTAAGCTAAGCTATGCGTTTGGTGGCGATGGCGGAGGGGTTCCACACGTACCCATCCCGAACACGACCGTTAAGCCCTCTAGCGCCGATGGTACTTGGACCGCAGGGT
>NZ_JBBCYH010000059.1:0-235 GCF_037144955.1 Paenibacillus sp. USHLN196
CCTGTTCGGGGAGCCATATGGAGAGGTGTCCGAGCTGGCCGAAGGAGCACGATTGGAAATCGTGTAGGCGTCACAAGCGTCTCGAGGGTTCGAATCCCTCTCTCTCCGCCAGATAATTTTTAGCAAGGCCCGTTGGTCAAGGGGTTAAGACACCTCCCTTTCACGGAGGTAACAGGGGTTCGAATCCCCTACGGGTCATATAGATGGAGGCTTAGCTCAGCTGGGAGAGCATCTG
>NZ_JBBCYH010000060.1:0-228 GCF_037144955.1 Paenibacillus sp. USHLN196
AGCTGGGAGAGCGCCTGCCTTGCAAGCAGGAGGTCAGCGGTTCGATCCCGCTTGGCTCCACCAAAAATGATTTACAAGTTTGTTCTTTGAAAACTAGATATCGAAACGAAAGTAAATGCGAATTAGAACATTCCTTTTTAGCTGAACTTGTGTTAAACAAGTTTCAATAAAAACGGTAGATTGCATGAGCGAGTGATCGAAATGGAACGACTTTTGGATTTGCGCAAG
>NZ_JBBCYH010000061.1:0-226 GCF_037144955.1 Paenibacillus sp. USHLN196
AAAGGCCCAAGCGACTGTTTAGCAAAAACACAGGTCTGTGCGAAGCCGTAAGGCGAAGTATACGGGCTGACGCCTGCCCGGTGCTGGAAGGTTAAGGGGAGTGGTTAGGGATTCGTCCCGAAGCTGTGAACCGAAGCCCCAGTAAACGGCGGCCGTAACTATAACGGTCCTAAGGTAGCGAAATTCCTTGTCAGGTAAATTCTGACCCGCACGAATGGCGTAACGA
>NZ_JBBCYH010000062.1:0-226 GCF_037144955.1 Paenibacillus sp. USHLN196
CGGTCCAAGTACCATCGGCGCTAGAGGGCTTAACGGTCGTGTTCGGGATGGGTACGTGTGGAACCCCTCCGCCATCGCCACCAAACGCATAGCTTAGCTTACATTTCAGAGATCCTTCTCTGAAAACTAGATTCGAAACGAAACATGCGATTTAGAACTTGCTAATTGGATAAGCCCTCGACCGATTAGTACTGGTCAGCTCCATGCATTGCTGCACTTCCACCCC
>NZ_JBBCYH010000063.1:0-225 GCF_037144955.1 Paenibacillus sp. USHLN196
TGGGGGTGGAAGTGCAGCAATGCATGGAGCTGACCAGTACTAATCGGTCGAGGGCTTATCCAATAGCAAGTTCTAAATCGCATGTTTCGTTTCGAATCTAGTTTTCAGGGAATGAACTCTGAAATGTAAGCTACGCGTTTGGTGGCGATGGCGGAGGGGTTCCACACGTACCCATCCCGAACACGACCGTTAAGCCCTCTAGCGCCGATGGTACTTGGACCGCAG
>NZ_JBBCYH010000064.1:0-225 GCF_037144955.1 Paenibacillus sp. USHLN196
GCGTTTGTTTCGTTTCGATATCTAGTTTTCAAAGAACAAGCTCCATGCAAAAGCAAGCTGTTTGAGAGTTTGAGCTCTCAAAACTGAGCAACGAGTGAGTGTTTTGCAGCTGAGCTGCGTATTTGAATGTTTCCACTCGGGAAACGATTCTCCATAGAAAGGAGGTGATCCAGCCGCACCTTCCGATACGGCTACCTTGTTACGACTTCACCCCAATCATCTATC
>NZ_JBBCYH010000065.1:0-225 GCF_037144955.1 Paenibacillus sp. USHLN196
CTCATCCCCGCATTTTTCAACATGCGTGGGTTCGGGCCTCCAGTGCGTGTTACCGCACCTTCACCCTGGACAGGGGTAGATCACCCGGTTTCGGGTCTACGTCCACGTACTAAGTCGCCCTATTCAGACTCGCTTTCGCTGCGGCTCCGGCTCTTCACCTTAACCTTGCACGGGAACGTAACTCGCCGGTTCATTCTACAAAAGGCACGCCATCACCCCTAAAAC
>NZ_JBBCYH010000066.1:0-223 GCF_037144955.1 Paenibacillus sp. USHLN196
GCAAGACTGAAACTCAAAGGAATTGACGGGGACCCGCACAAGCAGTGGAGTATGTGGTTTAATTCGAAGCAACGCGAAGAACCTTACCAGGTCTTGACATCCCTCTGACCGATACAGAGATGTATCTTTCCTTCGGGACAGAGGAGACAGGTGGTGCATGGTTGTCGTCAGCTCGTGTCGTGAGATGTTGGGTTAAGTCCCGCAACGAGCGCAACCCTTATAT
>NZ_JBBCYH010000067.1:0-223 GCF_037144955.1 Paenibacillus sp. USHLN196
GGCTTAGAAGCAGCCACCATTGAAAGAGTGCGTAATAGCTCACTGGTCGAGTGACTCTGCGCCGAAAATGTAACGGGGCTAAACACACCACCGAAGCTATGGCTTGATGCTATGCATCAGGGGTAGGGGAGCGTTGTATAAGGGTTGAAGGTGTACCGTAAGGAGCGCTGGACATTATACAAGTGAGAATGCCGGTATGAGTAACGAAAAGATCAGTGAGAAT
>NZ_JBBCYH010000068.1:0-223 GCF_037144955.1 Paenibacillus sp. USHLN196
CGTTACGCCATTCGTGCGGGTCAGAATTTACCTGACAAGGAATTTCGCTACCTTAGGACCGTTATAGTTACGGCCGCCGTTTACTGGGGCTTCGGTTCACAGCTTCGGGATTACTCCCTAACCACTCCCCTTAACCTTCCAGCACCGGGCAGGCGTCAGCCCGTATACTTCGCCTTACGGCTTCGCACAGACCTGTGTTTTTGCTAAACAGTCGCTTGGGCCT
>NZ_JBBCYH010000069.1:0-223 GCF_037144955.1 Paenibacillus sp. USHLN196
GTTTTAGGGGTGATGGCGTGCCTTTTGTAGAATGAACCGGCGAGTTACGTTCCCGTGCAAGGTTAAGGTGAAGAGCCGGAGCCGCAGCGAAAGCGAGTCTGAATAGGGCGAATTAGTACGTGGACGTAGACCCGAAACCGGGTGATCTACCCCTGTCCAGGGTGAAGGTGCGGTAACACGCACTGGAGGCCCGAACCCACGCATGTTGAAAAATGCGGGGATG
>NZ_JBBCYH010000070.1:0-223 GCF_037144955.1 Paenibacillus sp. USHLN196
CTCATCCCCGCATTTTTCAACATGCGTGGGTTCGGGCCTCCAGTGCGTGTTACCGCACCTTCACCCTGGACAGGGGTAGATCACCCGGTTTCGGGTCTACGTCCACGTACTCAGTCGCCCTATTCAGACTCGCTTTCGCTGCGGCTCCGGCTCTTCACCTTAACCTTGCACGGGAACGTAACTCGCCGGTTCATTCTACAAAAGGCACGCCATCACCCCTAAA
>NZ_JBBCYH010000071.1:0-223 GCF_037144955.1 Paenibacillus sp. USHLN196
CCAGGACCCTGCGGTCCAAGTACCATCGGCGCTAGAGGGCTTAACGGTCGTGTTCGGGATGGGTACGTGTGGAACCCCTCCGCCATCGCCACCAAACGCATAGCTTAGCTTTCATTTCAGAGTTGTTGTTCTCTGAAAACTAGATTCGAAACGAAACATGCGATTTAGAACTTGCTAATTGGATAAGCCCTCGACCGATTAGTACTGGTCAGCTCCATGCATT
>NZ_JBBCYH010000072.1:0-223 GCF_037144955.1 Paenibacillus sp. USHLN196
ATGAAATTAAAAGGTGTAGATGGTGGGCCCTGGTGGACTCGAACCACCGGCCTCACCCTTATCAGAGGTGCGCTCTAACCAACTGAGCTAAGGGCCCACATTATATATACTTTTTGAACCCAAAATGGGTTACGCTTGGCGGCGTTCTACTCTCCCAGGACCCTGCGGTCCAAGTACCATTGACGCTGAAGGGCTTAACGGTCGTGTTCGGGATGGGAACGTG
>NZ_JBBCYH010000073.1:0-223 GCF_037144955.1 Paenibacillus sp. USHLN196
TTTTAGGGGTGATGGCGTGCCTTTTGTAGAATGAACCGGCGAGTTACGTTCCCGTGCAAGGTTAAGGTGAAGAGCCGGAGCCGCAGCGAAAGCGAGTCTGAATAGGGCGACATAGTACGTGGACGTAGACCCGAAACCGGGTGATCTACCCCTGTCCAGGGTGAAGGTGCGGTAACACGCACTGGAGGCCCGAACCCACGCATGTTGAAAAATGCGGGGATGA
>NZ_JBBCYH010000074.1:0-223 GCF_037144955.1 Paenibacillus sp. USHLN196
AAGCTGATCTTGTGTAAACAAGTGAAGTGTTTATAAGGTAGATTGCACGTACGATGGTTTTGGGTGGGAGCGACTTTTGGCTTTGCGCAAGCAAAACAAGGGAAGCGAGCGGCCAATACCGGAGCACGAGGTTAAGCTACTAAGAGCACACGGAGGATGCCTAGGCGCTAGGAGCCGATGAAGGACGTGGCGAACAACGAAACTGCCTCGGGGAGCTGTAAGC
>NZ_JBBCYH010000075.1:0-223 GCF_037144955.1 Paenibacillus sp. USHLN196
AGGCCCAAGCGACTGTTTAGCAAAAACACAGGTCTGTGCGAAGCCGTAAGGCGAAGTATACGGGCTGACGCCTGCCCGGTGCTGGAAGGTTAAGGGGAGTGGTTAGGGAGTCATCCCGAAGCTGTGAACCGAAGCCCCAGTAAACGGCGGCCGTAACTATAACGGTCCTAAGGTAGCGAAATTCCTTGTCAGGTAAATTCTGACCCGCACGAATGGCGTAACG
>NZ_JBBCYH010000076.1:0-223 GCF_037144955.1 Paenibacillus sp. USHLN196
CAACGAAACTGCCTCGGGGAGCTGTAAGCAAGCTTTGATCCGGGGGTGTCCGAATGGGGAAACCCAGCTGGGGTAATTTCCAGTTACTCATAACTGAATACATAGGTTATGCAGAGGCATACCAGGGGAACTGAAACATCTAAGTACCCTGAGGAAGAGAAAACAATAGTGATTCCGTCAGTAGCGGCGAGCGAACGCGGAGAAGCCCAAACCAGAGAGCTTG
>NZ_JBBCYH010000077.1:0-223 GCF_037144955.1 Paenibacillus sp. USHLN196
ATTCAAAATGAGCTTATCGCTCTTTTCAATACTTTATTGGAGAGTTTGATCCTGGCTCAGGACGAACGCTGGCGGCATGCCTAATACATGCAAGTCGAGCGGACTTGAAGATAAGCTTGCTTCTCTGATGGTTAGCGGCGGACGGGTGAGTAACACGTAGGCAACCTGCCCTCAAGTTTGGGACAACTACCGGAAACGGTAGCTAATACCGAATAATTGTTTT
>NZ_JBBCYH010000078.1:0-223 GCF_037144955.1 Paenibacillus sp. USHLN196
AGATCACTTTCTCAAGGAAAGTATAATTGCGGGGGCAGGATTTGAACCTGCGGCCTTCGGGTTATGAGCCCGACGAGCTACCGGGCTGCTCCACCCCGCGTCGTTATAAAAATTATATGGTGGAGGCTGAGGGGATCGAACCCCCGACCCTCTGCTTGTAAGGCAGATGCTCTCCCAGCTGAGCTAAGCCTCCATCTATATGACCCGTAGGGGATTCGAACCC
>NZ_JBBCYH010000079.1:0-223 GCF_037144955.1 Paenibacillus sp. USHLN196
CTTGGCAGTGTGAGATCATGACCTTCGCTACTGTAATTTTCACTCCCCATCACAGCTCAGCCTTACGATGTGCGGATTTGCCTACACATCAGCCTTACTGCTTGGACAGACGTCCATCAGTCTGCGTCACTACCCTACTGCGTCCCCCCATTGCTCATAACGGCTTACGGTGGTACAGGAATTTCGACCTGTTGTCCTTCGACTACGCCTTTCGGCCTCGCCT
>NZ_JBBCYH010000080.1:0-223 GCF_037144955.1 Paenibacillus sp. USHLN196
CTTTGAAATTCTGGAAGAGTACCACACCTTTATTCAATCAGACGAGGAAGAGATATTGCCTGGTTTGATTACCATATTGGAAGCCGCTAACCTTAACAACTGGAATGTTGACCATATTTTGAACGATCATATCTCTAACGATCTTGAGACATTCGCAAGCTATGAAGATATTGGGAATCGCGTGTATTACATCAAACTACTGAACCAACTAGCCATATATACG
>NZ_JBBCYH010000081.1:0-223 GCF_037144955.1 Paenibacillus sp. USHLN196
GCTTACAGCTCCCCGAGGCAGTTTCGTTGTTCGCCACGTCCTTCATCGGCTCCTAGCGCCTAGGCATCCTCCGTGTGCTCTTAGTAGCTTAACCTCGTGCTCCGGTATTGGTCGCTCGCTTCCCTTGTTTTGCTTGCGCAAAGCCAAAAGTCGCTCCCACCCAAAACCATCGTACGTGCAATCTACCTTATAAACACTTCACTTGTTTACACAAGATCAGCTT
>NZ_JBBCYH010000082.1:0-223 GCF_037144955.1 Paenibacillus sp. USHLN196
CAAACGCGAATTAGAACATTCCTTTTTAGCTGAACTTGTGTTAAACAAGTTTCAATAAAAACGGTAGATTGCATGAGCGAGTGATCGAAATGGAACGACTTTTGGATTTGCACAAGCAAACCAAGTGGAGTGACAGCTCGAACACGAGCGATATGGTTAAGCTACTAAGAGCACACGGAGGATGCCTAGGCGCTAGGAGCCGATGAAGGACGTGGCGAACAAC
>NZ_JBBCYH010000083.1:0-222 GCF_037144955.1 Paenibacillus sp. USHLN196
CGTTGCTCAGTTTTGAGAGCTCAAACTCTCAAACAGCTTGCTTTTGCATGGAGCTTGTTCTTTGAAAACTAGATATCGAAACGAAACAAACGCGAATTAGAACATTCCTTTAAGCTGATCTTGTGTAAACAAGTGAAGTGTTTATAAGGTAGATTGCACGTACGATGGTTTTGGGTGGGAGCGACTTTTGGCTTTGCGCAAGCAAAACAAGGGAAGCGAGCG
>NZ_JBBCYH010000084.1:0-220 GCF_037144955.1 Paenibacillus sp. USHLN196
GCAAGACTGAAACTCAAAGGAATTGACGGGGACCCGCACAAGCAGTGGAGTATGTGGTTTAATTCGAAGCAACGCGAAGAACCTTACCAGGTCTTGACATCCCTCTGACCGGTACAGAGATGTACCTTTCCTTCGGGACAGAGGAGACAGGTGGTGCATGGTTGTCGTCAGCTCGTGTCGTGAGATGTTGGGTTAAGTCCCGCAACGAGCGCAACCCTTA
>NZ_JBBCYH010000085.1:0-219 GCF_037144955.1 Paenibacillus sp. USHLN196
TTTTCTTGGCAGTGTGAGATCATGACCTTCGCTACTGTAATTTTCACTCCCCATCACAGCTCAGCCTTACAATGTGCGGATTTGCCTACACATCAGCCTTACTGCTTGGACGGACATCCATCAGTCCGCGTCACTACCCTACTGCGTCCCCCCATTGCTCATAACGGCTTACGGTGGTACAGGAATTTCGACCTGTTGTCCTTCGACTACGCCTTTCGG
>NZ_JBBCYH010000086.1:0-219 GCF_037144955.1 Paenibacillus sp. USHLN196
TTTTCTTGGCAGTGTGAGATCATGACCTTCGCTACTGTAATTTTCACTCCCCATCACAGCTCAGCCTTACGATGTGCGGATTTGCCTACACATCAGCCTTACTGCTTAGACAGACATCCATCAGTCTGCGTCACTACCCTACTGCGTCCCCCCATTGCTCATAACGGCTTACGGTGGTACAGGAATTTCGACCTGTTGTCCTTCGACTACGCCTTTCGG
>NZ_JBBCYH010000087.1:0-215 GCF_037144955.1 Paenibacillus sp. USHLN196
TCTCCCAGGACCCTGCGGTCCAAGTACCATCGGCGCTAGAGGGCTTAACGGTCGTGTTCGGGATGGGTACGTGTGGAACCCCTCCGCCATCGCCACCAAACGCATAGCTTACATTTCAGAGTTGTTGTTCTCTGAAAACTAGATTCGAAACGAAACATGCGATTTAGAACTTGCTAATTGGATAAGCCCTCGACCGATTAGTACTGGTCAGCTCC
>NZ_JBBCYH010000088.1:0-213 GCF_037144955.1 Paenibacillus sp. USHLN196
GTGTGGAACCCCTCCGCCATCGCCACCAAACGCATAGCTTAGCTTACATTTCAGAGTTGTTGTTCTCTGAAAACTAGATTCGAAACGAAACATGCGAATTACAACTTGCTAATTGGATAAGCCCTCGACCGATTAGTACTGGTCAGCTCCATGCATTGCTGCACTTCCACCCCCAGCCTATCTACCTCGTCGTCTTCAAGGGGTCTTACATAC
>NZ_JBBCYH010000089.1:0-210 GCF_037144955.1 Paenibacillus sp. USHLN196
TCAAAGGAATTGACGGGGACCCGCACAAGCAGTGGAGTATGTGGTTTAATTCGAAGCAACGCGAAGAACCTTACCAGGTCTTGACATCCCTCTGATCGGTACAGAGATGTATCTTTCCTTCGGGACAGAGGAGACAGGTGGTGCATGGTTGTCGTCAGCTCGTGTCGTGAGATGTTGGGTTAAGTCCCGCAACGAGCGCAACCCTTATAT
>NZ_JBBCYH010000090.1:0-203 GCF_037144955.1 Paenibacillus sp. USHLN196
GGAGCTGACCAGTACTAATCGGTCGAGGGCTTATCCAATTAGCAAGTTCTAAATCGCATGTTTCGTTTCGAATCTAGTTTTCAGAGAACAACAACTCTGAAATGTAAGCTACGCGTTTGGTGGCGATGGCGGAGGGGTTCCACACGTACCCATCCCGAACACGACCGTTAAGCCCTCTAGCGCCGATGGTACTTGGACCGCAG
>NZ_JBBCYH010000091.1:0-202 GCF_037144955.1 Paenibacillus sp. USHLN196
GCTCTTTTCAATACTTTATTGGAGAGTTTGATCCTGGCTCAGGACGAACGCTGGCGGCATGCCTAATACATGCAAGTCGAGCGGACTTGAAGAGAAGCTTGCTTCTCTGATAGTTAGCGGCGGACGGGTGAGTAACACGTAGGCAACCTGCCCTCAAGTTTGGGACAACTACCGGAAACGGTAGCTAATACCGAATAGTTGT